>NZ_CAKKLY010000029.1 GCF_918698095.1 Arthrobacter sp. Bi83 | reverse complement strand
GGTGCCCTGTTCCCTGATCAGCGAATCCAGGGACTCAACCCACTCGGCGGTCTCTTCCGGATCACGATCAGGCAGCTGGTTAGTCAACCCGCTGAGGATATGGGAGGTATCTTCTCCTGCAGCCACGGCAGCCTCGTTTCATCTTTGAATGTTGGGGCGATGTTTTCGTATTGTGAGAAAACATTCTTGCTATTCGAGATTAGGCCGACGTGCAGGTGCCGGTCAAGGCGGCCCATCCGGCGGGTCGGCGCCGAAGTGCGGCTGGCTCTTGCGGACCGATTATGACTGCGCGCAGAAGCAGGGCGACCTTGACCCTGGCGTGACCCAGGTCATACAGTTATTCCACTTTTCAAGATGTGATTTCCATAATATGGAATTCGCTCTTCGGAAGCCTCGGGCTTCCCACTTCACCTTCCCTCAGAACTGGAGATCCAGATGCAGACGACCCCATCAGTCGGCGTCGAACCGGCTCCCGCACCGACAGTGTTGTCGGGCCAGCCGATCCATCCGGCAACGGGCGTCGAAGCCCTTTGCGAAACAGCCAGTGCCGCCTCCGGCCGCACCATCAGCCCGAGTCTCTACAACGTGGACCTCGCCCCGACCAAGCGGGAAGGCCGGCGCTGGACGGCGTACAGCATCTTCACGCTGTGGGCCAACGACGTCCACAGCCTCGGAAACTATGCGTTCGCCGTCGGGCTGTTTTCGCTGGGTCTCGGCGGCTGGCAGATCCTCGTGGCCCTGGGCATCGGTGCCGCCCTGCTCTTTGTGCTGCTGAGTTTTTCCGGCTTCATGGGCCAGAAGACCGGCGTGCCCTTTCCGGTCATGAGCCGCATCAGCTTCGGCATCCGCGGCGCCCAGCTCGCGAGCCTGGTCCGCGGAGCCGTGGCCGTGGCCTGGTTCGGAATCCAGACCTTCCTCGCGTCCGTGGTGCTCCGGGTGATGCTCGTGGCCATGATCCCGTCGCTGCACGAACTGGACAGCAACTCCATACTGGGCCTGTCCACCCTGGGATGGACCGCGTTCGTGGCCCTCTGGATCGTCCAGCTCGTGATCGTCAGCTTCGGCATGGAAATGATCCGCAAGTACGAGGCCTTTGCCGGACCGATCATCCTGCTGACCATGGTCCTGCTGGCCGTGTGGGTCTTCATCGAAGCCCGCGGCTCCATCCAGTGGACGGGCATCCGGGGTCTGGAAGGCGGCGAAATGTGGCGCAAAATTTTCGCCGGCGGCGCCCTCTGGGTCTCCATTTACGGAACCTTCGTCCTGAACTTCTGCGACTTCACGCGGTCGGCCAAGTCCAAGAAATCCATCGTCCGCGGCAACTTCTGGGGCATTCCCATCAACATGCTCCTCTTCGGCGCCATCGTGGTGGTCCTGGCTGGCGGCCAGTACAAGATCAATGGCGCCATCATCGAAACTCCCTCGGACATCGTCGAGAGCATTCCCAACACCCTCTTCCTGGTCCTGGCCTGCCTCGCCATCCTCATCCTGACCATCGCTGTGAACCTGATGGCCAACTTCGTGGCCCCGGTCTATGCACTCACCAACCTTTTCCCCAAGCACCTGAACTTCCGGAAGGCCGCCTGGGTCAGCGGCACCATCGGCCTGGTCATCCTGCCCTGGAACCTCTACAACAACCCGCTCGTGATCGTGTACTTCCTGGGCGGACTGGGCGCCCTCCTTGGTCCATTGTTCGGCGTGGTCATGGCAGACTACTGGCTGCTGCGCCGCGGCAAGGTCAACGTGCCGGAGCTTTACAGCGACCACCCGCGCGGCGCGTATTTCTACAAGAAGGGCGTCAATCCCAAGGCGATCGCCGCACTCCTGCCGGCCTCCGCCATCGCGATTCTCATCGCTTTTGTGCCGGCTCTCGAAGCGGCGGCGCCGTTCGCCTGGTTCTTCGGCGCGGGCGTCGGTGCGCTGACTTACTACCTGGCCGCCGACCGCAAGCAACGGTTCGAAGATGTCGACGGCGAATCGATCGCCGTCTCCAGCACCCACTGACCGCCGACCCGCCACCCAGGAGAAATCCATGCGTATTCTCGTTGCGAATGTGAACACCACCCAGTCCATGACCGACTCCATCGCTGCCCAGGCCCGCAGCATCGCGGCACCGGGAACGGAGATCATCGGCCTCACCCCGAGGTTCGGTGCCGACTCCTGTGAAGGGAACTTTGAAAGCTACCTCGCCGCGATTGCCGTGATGGACCGTGTGGTCAACTACCCGGAACCGTTCGACGCCGTCATCCAGGCCGGCTACGGCGAGCACGGCAGGGAAGGGCTGCAGGAACTCCTGGACGTTCCGGTGGTCGACATCACCGAGGCCGCGGCCAGTACGGCCATGTTCCTCGGCCACAAGTACTCTGTAATCACCACCCTGGACCGCGCCGTGCCGCTCATCGAGGACCGGCTGAAACTGGCCGGGCTCGATGCGCGCTGCGCCTCTGTGCGGGCCAGCGGCATGGCCGTCCTGGAGCTGGAGGAGGAGCCGGGGCGTGCCGTCGAGGCCATCATCGAACAGGCGCTGCTGGCAGTCCGCGGGGACAAGGCCGAAGTGATCGTCCTCGGCTGCGGCGGCATGGCGGGCCTGGACGAAAAGATCCGGCAGCGGGCCGGGGTGCCGGTGGTGGACGGCGTGGCGGCCGCCGTGACCATCGCGGAATCCCTGGTCCGGATGCGGCTTTCAACCTCCAAGGTGCGGACTTATGCCACGCCTCGGCCCAAGACCGTCATAGGCTGGCCGTTGGTGGCGGCGGATGTTCCCGCTACCCACTAAGCCCGCCTTGTAGGCCGCCCGCATCCCACAGGAGTACCCCCATGACCGCAACGCCGCCTGCAACACCGCCTGCAACGCCACCGCCTGCAACGCCGTTTGCAGCGCCACAGCCTGGACGGGTCGCCGTCGTCACCGGGGCCGGTTCCGGCATCGGCAGGGCAGTGGCCCGGCAGATGCTGGCGGAAGGCTACCGGGTGGCCCTGGCCGGACGCCGCGAGGCGCAGCTGCTCCAAACGGCGGGCAGCCACCCGGACGCGCTGGCGGTACCCTGCGATGTCACGCTGCCCGACGACGTCGAGCGCCTCTTCGCGGCCGTCCTCCAGCGGTGGGGGAGGGTGGACGTCCTGTTCAACAACGCGGGCGTGTTCGGCCCGGCGGCGTCGGTGGACGAGATCAGCCTCGCGGACTGGGAAGCGACCGTTGCCGTGAACCTGACCGGTTCGCTGCTGTGCGCCCGGGCGGCCGTCCGGGCCATGAAATCCCAGGCGCCGCAGGGCGGGCGCATCATCAACAACGGGTCCATCTCCGCGCACTCGCCCCGCCCCCGCACAGTGGCCTACGCCGTCACCAAGCACGCCATGACAGGCCTGACCAAGAGCATCGAGCTGGACGGGCGCGCCTTCGGCATCACCTGCGGGCAGATCGACATCGGCAATACCGCCACCGAAATCATGGACACCATCGGCGTCGGCTCCGGCGCCCTCCAGGCCGACGGCACGCGGAAAGTCGAGCCCATGTTCCCCGTGGAGGACGCCGCGCGGGCTGTGCTGCTAATGGCCGGAATGCCGCCCACTGCCAGCGTGGGCTCCGTGGTCATCACCGCCGCCGGCATGCCCTTCATCGGGCGGGGCTAGCAGAAGAAACCACCTTTTCCGCTACGCAAGCGGACATCCGCACCGCGGTTCCCGGGTGCGGATGTCCGAAAACGTGGCGGTTTTTGCATGCCCGAACACGGACGCATATTTCCACATTGCGAAAACTCATTTTCCCCTTGCGGAATAGTGTGAGCGGGGTTACTTTTGAATCAGACCCCAATTTCCGGGGCTGTTCCCGATTGAATAGGTACAGATCAATGAAGATCCCAGATTCCTCGGCGCTGAAGGCGAGTTCGGTGCCGTCGAAGAAGAAGCCCCTGTACAGGTCGCTCTTCTTCCAAATTCTGATCGCCGTCGTGGCAGGTGTTCTCATAGGGCATTTCTGGCCGGACCTTGGCTCCCAGCTGAGACCGCTCGGTGACGGCTTTATCCAGCTCATCAAGATGATCATCGCGCCGCTGATTTTCCTGGTGATTGTCACCGGAATTTCAGCCGTAGGCGACGTCAAGGCGGTCGGAAGGGTAGGAGTCAAAGCACTTCTCTACTTCACAGCGGCCACGCTCTTCGCCCTGGTCTTCGGACTGATCGTCGGCAACCTTGTCCAGCCCGGCGCCGGCCTGAACATTGATCCGAGCACGCTGTCCCAGGAGGCGCTGGACGCCAAAACCGGCCACGCCGTGCCCAAGGACGCTGCGTCCTTCATCCTGGACATCATCCCCACCAGCGTCATCGGGGCCTTCGCCAGCAACAGCCTGCTGCAGGTCCTCTTCTTCTCGGTCTTTTTCGGCGCCGCAATCGTGGTCATCGGCCGCGAGCGCTGCATGCCGGTCATCAGCCTCATGGAGACCGTCCTCGAACTCATCTTCAAGATCATGTCCTGGATCATGAAGGTGGCCCCGATCGGCGCGTTCGGTGCCATGGCGTTCATCATCGGCCAGTACGGTCTCGATACGCTCGGGACCTATGCGCAACTGATCGCCGCCTGCTACGGAGCCGCCCTGGTCTTCATCGGCCTCCTGTTCCTCGTGGCCTGGGGCATCGCACGGGTCCCGCTCTGGCAGTTCCTCAAGTACACCCGCGAGGAGTTCCTGCTGGCCCTCGGCACGGCTTCCACCGAGGCCGTCATGCCGCGCATCATGACCAAGCTGACCAACGCCGGCTGCTCCCGGGCCACCACAGGTCTTGTGGTTCCCACCGGCTACTCCTTCAACCTCGACGGCGCCGCGATCTACCTTTCGATCTCGCTGCTGTTCCTGGCGCAGGCGTTCGGACACCACCTGGACCTCGGCCAGCAGCTCGCCGCCCTCGGCGTCCTGCTGCTGACCTCCAAGGGCATGGCCGGCGTCCCCGGATCGTCCTTCCTCGCCCTCTCCGCAACCGCGGCGGCACTCGGGATCTTCCCTGTGGCAGGCGTGGCACTCCTCCTCGGCGCCGACCGTCTGATGGACTCCATGCGCGTTGTGGTCAACCTCCTCGGCAACTGCGTGGCCACCTTCGTGGTCTCCAAATGGGAGGGCCAGTTCGACCGCAGCGTCATGGTCCGCGCGTTCCGCGGTGAAATCACCAATCACGACTCGGCCATCATGCTCGGCGTCGAGGATGACTTCGAGGACCAGGAGCTCGAGCGGATCAGCGGAGGCGGTCAGCCGTCACCCAAGTTCCGCGGCGGGCCCAACCCGGACGAGATCCCCGAATTCCAGATGACCAGGACATCATCGGCCACCGGAAGCTCAGCCGCCATCCACCACGAATAGCGGCAGCCAGCAGATCACTAACCTTGTCCAGCCCCGGTGCGGGTCCGGCTTCCGCTACGGAACCGGACATCCGCACCGGGGTTCCTGCATGCGGATGTCCGAAACCGGGGCGGATGTCCGGAACCGCCCTACAGCGGCAGCAGCGCCGAGAGATCGGCGCGAAGACCGGAAGCCGCCACGCGCCCGGCGTCCACCGCGTCCGCCCAGCCCAACTGGCCGGTCACCATGGCCAGCCAGGTGGCGGCGTCGCACTCTATGACGTTCGGGGGAGTGCCGCGCGTGTGGCGAGGCCCCTCAACGCACTGCGTGACGCCGAACGGCGGAACCCTGACCTCCACCGAGTTGCCGGGCGCCCGGGCGGTGACCTCCTCCAGGGAGTAACGCACCGCCGTCGCGATCACCGGGCGGGGAACGGCAGTGCCCGACGGCGGCTGGCCCGCTTCCAGCCAGCTGGCCAGTGCCGCTTTGCCTTCGTCGATGTCAATCCTGCGCCGGGCTACTGCCATCGCCGCCTCCTTTGCTGCTGTGGAAGTAAGAGTGTGCCTGCGCGGCCAAGTGCCTAGTCCAGCAGGGCCGAGACAGCGTGGCCCAGCCTGATCTTGCCCACCGGGCGGCCGCCGCCGAGGACCGGCTCAACAACCTTCTCCAGCACGCTGGACACTCCCGGAATGTCCACGGCGCCGGCGGCAGCCAGAATGGTCAGGGCCACGAGCGAGGTGGCACGCAGGTTGCCGTCGAGCACCTTCACGGCCGCCGAGACCCCCTGCGGCGTGGCCATGACCAGCACGCCCTCGGCACCGATCTTGGCAATGACGTCCAGCTCCTCCATCACGATGGTGTTGGCTTCGCCCCTGCCCTGGACCGCCCACGGGTAGTCCAGCATGGACGTTGCGATCGTGGCTGCCCGTGCGTTGGAGTTCTTGTCGCCGGGTGCCTTGGCGAGCCGGGAGTATGCGCGGGCCAAGCCCGTCAGGGAAATGGCAGCGACAGGGGCGCCGCAGCCGTCGATGCCCAGGTGGGCGATCCTCTCCTCCGAGAATTCCTCGATCACTGTGCGGATGCGCTGCTGAAGGGGGTGGTTCGGCTCGAGGTAGCTGTGCTTGTCCCAGCCGTTCTCCATGCACGCCCAGAGGAACGCTGCGTGCTTGCCGGAGCAGTTGTAGGCCAGCCGTGACTTGCCCTTCTCGGAGCGAGTGAGCCAGGTGCGGGCCGTCTCGTCCTGCGGCCACGCGGCCGGGCACTGCAGCTGGTCCTCCTTGACGCCGGCGGCCTTGAGCATTCCTTCCACCACGTCCATGTGGTCCAGCGACCCGGTGTGGCTGGCGCAGGCGAGCGCCACCTGCGCGCCGCGGAGCGGAACCCCGGACTGCATGGACGCCAGGGCCTGGAGCGGCTTGAGCGTTGACCGGGCCAGGATCGGGGTGGTGATGTCGCCCAGCTGCGTGACCACCGTGCCGTCCGCCGCCAGGACCACTGCCGCCCCAATGTGCCGCGATTCGACAAATCCGCTCCGTTCAACGACCGCGAGCTCGACGGCGGACTCCACAGAGAATGTGGCATGCGAAGTTAGGGGCATGGCCCCAGTCTATGGTGCCGGATTGGCATTCCCCGGGACCTGTTCCGGCAGGCCGTACCGGGCATCCGGGCAGCCTGCCGGACGGCGTGCCTGGGCACGGCCCTACTCGACCGTGACCATCACGGACTGCCAGCCGGACGCGCCGTCCGGCACGGGATCGGCACGCTTTTCCGTCTGGACCTCGCCCGTCCCGTCCGTGGCGCGCGCTCTGATGTAGTGCGGTCCCGGCTTGGCATCCCAGTCGAAGGACCACTGCCGCCACGTGACCACGGAGGCTTCGTCGGACAGCACTGCCTCGGCCCACCCGGCGCCGTCGATCTGGACCTCCACCTTGGTGATGCCCCGGGTCTGCGCCCACGCCGTGCCGCCGATCGACACCCGTCCGGCCTTGACCACGGCGAAGGACTTGGGCACCTCCACCCGGGCCATGGTCTTGATGGGACCGCGTTCGGACCAGCCGCGTTGCGTCCAGTACGCCCTGTTGTCGGCGAAGCGTGTGACTTCGAGGTCCACTACCCACTTGGTGGCGGAAACGAAGCCGTACAGTCCGGGGACCACCATGCGCACGGGGTAGCCGTGCTCCAGCGGCAGCGGCTCACCGTTCATTCCGATGGCGAGCATGGCGTCGCGGTCGTCCTGCAGGACCTCCAACGGCGTTGATGCGCTGAACCCGTCGATGGAGGTGGAGAGGACCATATCCGCGCCGTCCTTTGGCCTGGCCCGCTTGAGGACTTCGCGGAGGGGCAACCCGAGCCATTTCGCGTTGCCGGCGAGGTTGCCGCCCACCGGATTGGACACGCAGGTGAGGGTCACATGCGACTCGATCAGCTCGGCGTCGAGCAGGTCCTGGAACGTGAGGCGGACCTCCTGCTCCACGAGTCCGTGCACCCGGAGCTCCCACTCGTCGGCGTTGATTTCCGGCACGCTCAGGGCGGTGTCGATCCGGTAGAAGTCACCATTTGGCGTAAGCCACGGCGTGACGCCCGGTGTGGCGGACTGAACCCCAGCCGGCACTGCAAGGGCGACCTTAGCAGGGGCAGGCAGCCGCAGCGACCCGCGCGCCTGGGCCACGTTGCTTCGCGCGGCGCTCAGCAGCCGTCCCCCGGTAGCTGCGATGCCGGCCGCCACTGCAGTAAGGCCGGTAGCGGCGAAGAACGCCCGCCGCGTTGTTGCGGGGCGTTCAGGCTCCTTCGCCGCGACGCCAGCCGGAGCATCGGGAAAGGAGTGAAGCCGCCACAGCCGGGAGATCAGGAGCCGCAGCACGACCAGTCCGGCGAGGGTCCCGAGGAGAGTCGGAATGGCGTCGACCGGCTTCACGCTGGCCCGGGTCACCACGCTCGCCACGATCACTGAGCCCATCAGCAGCACCCCGGCCACGCCCAGCGCCCATTTCCGGTATGCCACCACGCCCAGTACGCAAGCGAGCAGGAAGATGGTCAGGCCCATGCCAACGAAGAGCGCAGCCTTGTCATTGGTGCCGAACGTGGCGATGGCAAAGTCCTTCATCCACGGCGGCGTGAAGTCGATGAACGTGGAGCCCAGGGCAATCACGGGCGTTGCCCGCGCAGTAAAGAACGCTCCGATCAGTTCCGCAACGGAAAGAACGACGGCGGCCGCCGCCACCCCTGCCACCGCCGCCAGTGCGGCGGGGCCCTTGAGCCACTTCATCAGCTTCTTCATGCCCTTGGTTCGTAGCGGCCGGCCCGCGGGATTGTTCCGGCGCGGTTCCAATGCGTGCGGGGACGCCGGAGCGCGGGGCGGCACGACATAGCTTAGGAACCAGCGGTGTCCACAAAGTACCCTTGGAGACTGTGAAGGTACTCGTCATTGGCCCCGGTGGCCGCGAACACGCCATTGTCCGTTCCCTGCTTGCAGACCCCAACGTCTCCGAAGTCCACGCGGCTCCGGGCAACGCCGGCATCAGCCGGCTCGTCCCCACGCACGCGATCGACGGGAACGATCCGGATGCCGTGGCGGCTCTCGCCACCCGGCTCGACGTCGACCTCGTGGTGGTGGGCCCCGAGGCTCCGCTCGCCGCCGGCGTTTCCGACGCGGTCCGCGCCGCCGGGGTTCCCGTGTTCGGGCCGAGCAAGGCCGCCGCCCAGCTGGAGGCGTCCAAGGCGTTTGCCAAGCAGATCATGGCTGAAGCCGGTGTTCCCACCGCCATGGCGCTGGTGGCCGGCAACGCCGAGGAAGCCGCAGCCGCCCTGGACACCTTCGGCGCGCCGTACGTGGTCAAGGACGACGGGCTGGCCGCAGGCAAGGGCGTGGTGGTCACCAACAACCGGGATGAAGCTCTGGCTCACGCGCAGACCTGCTTCGACGCCGGCGGAACCGTGGTGATCGAGGAATTCCTGGACGGTCCCGAGGTTTCCGTGTTTGTCCTCTGCGACGGACGCAACACCGTGGCGCTGTCCCCGGCGCAGGATTTCAAACGCATCTTCGACAACGACGAAGGACCCAACACCGGCGGTATGGGCGCGTACACCCCGCTGGAATGGGCGCCCGAAGGCCTGGTCCAGGAAGTCATCGACCGGGTGGCCCAGCCTACGGTCAACGAAATGGCACACCGCGGCACCCCGTTTGTCGGCGTCCTGTTCGTCGGCCTGGCCCTGACTTCCCGCGGCACGCGCGTCATCGAGTTCAACGTCCGTTTCGGCGACCCCGAGACTCAGGCCGTGCTCGCGCGGCTGAAGACGCCCCTCGGTTCCCTGCTGCTGTCGGCTGCCAGGGGCGAACTGGACCAGGCAGAAGAGCTGCGCTGGTCCAAGGAGACTGCAGTCGCCGTCGTCGTTGCGTCCGAAAACTACCCCGACACCCCGCGTACCGGCGACCGCATCCGCGGGCTCAAGAAGGTGGACGAGCTTGACGGCGTCCACGTGATCCACGCCGGGACGAAGCTTGACGACGAAGGCAAAGTGGTCTCCGCCGGCGGCCGCGTCCTCGCGGTGGTCGCGCTTGGTTCCGACCTCGTGGAGGCCCGGGAAAAGGCCTACGACGGCGTTGAGCTGGTGCAGCTCGAAGGCGCCCAGTTCCGCCGCGACATTGGCGGCAAGGCGGCCCGCGGTGAAATCAAGGTGGCGTCCGGCAGTTCCGCTGCCCAGGCAGCCTCCGCCCCGAAAGCGAAGGCATGACAGTGGCAGAACCTGAGAACACCGCCGCCCCCAAGCGCGGCCTGGACACGTCCACCCTGGAGCTTCCGGGCTGGAAGCACACCTACTCGGGCAAGGTCCGGGACCTGTACGAACCGGCGGACGACTCCATCAACAGCCGGTTCGGGCAAGACTGCGTGCTGGTGGTGGCCAGCGACCGCATCAGCGCCTTTGACCACGTGCTCAGCAGCGAAATCCCGGACAAGGGCGCCATCCTGACCCAGCTGAGCCTGTGGTGGTTCGACCAGCTGGAGGTCGAGCACCACGTTCTGGCGTCCACTGTGGAGGACGGCGTGCCCGCGGCGGTGGAAGGCCGCGGCATGATCTGCAAGAAGCTCGAGATGTTCCCGGTGGAATGCATTGCCCGCGGCTACCTCACCGGCTCGGGCCTCGTGGAGTACCGGCAGTCCGGCACCGTCTGCAGCATCCCGCTCCCCGAGGGACTCGTGGACGGCTCCCGGCTCGCGAAGGCGATCTTCACGCCCTCGGCCAAGGCCGAGGTAGGTGAGCACGACGAAAACATCAGTTATGACGCCGTGGCGTCCATGGTGGGCGATGACATCGCCGGACGCCTCAGCGAACTGACGCTGAAGATCTACACCAAGGCCGAGCAAATTACCCGTGAGCGGGGCATCATTCTGGCTGACACCAAGGTGGAGTTCGGCTACGACGTCGTCACGGGCGCCATCACGCTGGGCGACGAGGTCCTCACTCCCGACTCCTCGCGGTTCTGGGATGCCTCAACGTACAAGCCCGGCCAGGCGCAGCCCTCGTACGACAAGCAGTATGTCCGCGACTGGCTGACGTCCGCCGAGTCGGGCTGGGACAGGGCCTCCGACACACCGCCTCCGGCCCTGCCTGCGGACGTCGTGCAGCGCACCCGTGCGCGCTACGTTGAGGCGTACGAAAAGCTCACCGGCCGGACGTTCGCGTAACGGCGGCCGCCCCTCCGTCTCGGAGCGGTCCCCTCCGGGTCGGAGCAAGTCTCCGTTCCGGAGGGCGGCCGGTCCTAGCTGGCTTCGGCTGCCTCGGCCCGGCGCTGCGCGAGCCTGATCTCCAGCATGGCGTCCAAGGCCTGCTGCACGCGGTCCTGCGCGCCGGCCCCGCTGAACTCCCGCTGGGCTTCCTGCAGGAGCACCAGGGCTTCCTCGGATTCGCCAGCGGCCTTGAGCGACTTGCCCAGGAGCAGCGACACCTCGCCCGCGGTGTGCTTGGCAAGGGCGCTGCGCTCGGCGTGAATTTCGCGCAGCTTCTGCACCGCCGCCACGATATCGCCGGTGAGGTAGAGCCAACGGGCACGGATGAAGGCCACCTCAAGCTGGTCCGTCTTGTTGCCGCCCACGATGGACAGCGCGAGCTCGGCGCGCTCAATGGCGGAGAGGGTCTCGGGTTCCACGATCCCGGACGAGAGCCGGACGGCGGCCGAGGCCTTGTTGAAGCGGGCCCAAAGATCGATGTCGTTTGCAGGGGACAGCAGCTTGGCCGCGCGCTCGTGGTGCTTGATGCCCTCGGGGTAGTCGTGGCGCATGAAGGCGACGTTCCCGATCACCCAGGCCACTTCGCCGGCCAGCTGGGACATGGAGTTCTCGTCCATTTGCTCGTTCATGTCCTGGCAGTACTTCCAGGCCTCGTCCAGCCGGCCGCTCTCGGCGAGGGCGCCGATCAGGGCGCGGAGTGCGCCGATGATCAGCGTGGAGCCCTTGGGAAGCTGGGCGCACAGTTCCACGGCCTTCTGGGCATGCTCGACGGCGGCCGCCAGTTGGCCCTGTCCGTGGCACAGTGCGGCGAGCATCTGCCGGGCACGCACTCCGAGGCCGGCGGACTCGGTGGCCATCGGATGCTCCGAGAGGTGCTCCATGATCTTCTGGCACTCTTTGAGCTGGCCCTGCTTCATGAGGCATTCGGCCTGCATGTAGGTCATGTTCCACCAGGCGCTGGTGTTCTTGCCTTCGAGGGCGATGCGCGCGGCGGTGGCAGCATGGTCGGCGGCAAGCGCGTAGTCACGCAGGTCCCAGGCCTGCCGGGCGTACAGCCCCGCCAGGACGTATTCGGCGTCGCTGACCGAGATAGGCTGGCTCCAGGCCTCAAGCGCCTTTGGCGCGAGCTCCAGCCGGCGGGCAAGCTCCTCGATGACGTCTGCGGTCGGTTCCCGTCGGCCCGTTTCAAGCAGCGAGATATAGCTGGGGGAGTAAAGGTCCTTGCCCAGTTCCGCCTGGGTCAGGCCGCGCTCGAGCCGCTCTGCTCGGAGCTTCTCTCCGAATCCGTTCCCCACGGGATTCCTCCTCATTCCGGACAGTCTTTGTACACAATGCTTGACAGCCCCTGTGGAAAACATTTTACAATGTATGTCAACAAGGACTGTGCTGACTATGTAACGAAACCGACTCGTATTGAGGAACTCACATGTTGAAGAAGATTGCAGCCGCTGCCGTTCTGGCAGGGGCACTTGCATTCTCCGCCACGGCTCCGGCCGTTCTGTCTGCCGGTTCTATTGTTGATAATGCGGGCTCCGCGGTTGCCATTGGCAACTGGCCGGATCCCATGCGCGTGAAGGACGTGAACAAGCCCACCATCGGCAACTGGCCCGATCCTATGGATTCCCCCGCCACGATTGGCAACTGGCCGGATCCGATGTAGCAAGGCTTTTTCGGAAACCGGGCCCCGGGACATGCGCGAACCATGTCCCGGGGCCGTTTTCTTTCCACCACGTTGCGGCCGTCACATGAAGGGACACATTGTGAAGCGACAGGGAATCAGGCGACAGGGAACCAAGCGTCAGGGAACCCAGCGCCAAGGATCAAAGACGCACGGAGCCAACGGGCTGCAGCGGGCATACGTCCTGTGGAGCATCGCCGGCACCTCGCTGCTGGTGGCAGCGGTGGCCGGGACATCGGTGGCCGGCGTGCTGAGCGGAACGGCCGACGCCGGGTCCTTTGTCTGGGGGATCGTCGGCATCGCGGCGCTGCTGGAGTCCCTGGTGCTCTTTGTGGTCGGCCTGCGGCTGCGCCACAGTTACGTGAACTCCGTCCAAACCTACGAGAGCCGGGGCGGTTACCTGGAGGACGACGGCTCGAACCGGGTCAGGATTCCCCTGCTGGGCGACGGGCAGGCGCGGCAGAATATCACCAACCAAGGGTTCTGAACCCGGCGGAGGATGCAGCCAAAGATGAAAAAAGAGGGCCTCCCTGGGGAGACCCTCTTTTGTTGGTCGGGATGACAGGATTTGAACCTGCGACCTCTTCGTCCCGAACGAAGCGCGCTACCAAGCTGCGCTACATCCCGATCCGCTGCAAAAGCAACTTTACAAGAATAGCCGATACAGAGGCCACATGCGAAATCGAGGCCAGGACCGCCAGCATTACGGCCCGGCAGAGCGCGGCGGCCGCTGGTTTCCCCACCTTTGGCGGGTTTCGGCTCGCAAGGGGCGGAACCCGCCGTCGTCCTCCTCCAAAGGCGGGGGGACCCGGCAGGTGGCCTTCGGCGCCGGGCCTCAGACCAGCGAATCCTTCCAGGCTCCGTGCAGCTGCGCGAAGCGGCCGCCGCCGCCAATCAGCTCCTCCGGAGTGCCGTCTTCCACAACGCGGCCATCGTGGACCACAAGGACCCTGTCGGCTGTCTCCACCGTGGAGAGCCGGTGCGCGATGATGAGCGCCGTGCGTCCGGCATCACGGTGTCCGCCGTCGTCACTGGTGCCGTTTCCCGGGGAGGCGTCGGCGCCGGAGACGGCAGTGCCGCCGTCGTCGTCCGTGCCCCGCAGCAGCCGGGCCAGTCCGTTCTGGACCAGCCGCTCGGAGGGGATGTCCAGGGAGGACGTCGCCTCATCGAGGATCAGGACGGCTGGCCGCGCCAGGAAGGCGCGGGCGAAGCTGATCAGCTGGCGCTGCCCCGAGGAGACGCGGCCGCCGCGCTTGTTGACGTCCGTGTCGTAGCCCTCGGGGAGTTCGGCGATGAACTCATGCGCACCCACTGCCTTGGCCGCTGCCTCGATTTCCTCGCGGGACGCCTCCGGCCGGCCGAGGGCGATGTTGTCCGCCACGGAGCCGCTGAACAGGAACGCCTCCTGGGTGACCATCACGATGTTCCGCCGCAGGTCCGCGGTGCTGAGCTCGCGCAGGTCCACGCCGTCGAGCGTAACGGAACCGGAGGAGACATCATAGAAGCGGGCTATCAGTTTGGCGAGGGTGGACTTGCCTGCGCCGGTCTGCCCCACCAGTGCCACCGTCTGGCCGGCGGGGATGGCGAGGTTGAGCCTTGCGATGATGAGGGGGCCGCTTCCGTAGCGGAACTCGACGTCCTTGAACTCGACGGCGCCGCGGGCATCGCGGAGGGCCACCGCGTTCCCGGGCGGGCGGACGGTGGGCACCTCTTCGAGCAGTCCGGACACCTTTTCGAGCGCCGCCTGGGCGCTCTGGAAGGAGTTATAAAACATGGCCATCTGGTCCACGGGCTGGAAGAAGCGCTTCGTGGACAGCATCAGCGCCAGCAACACACCCACAGCGAGGTCGCCGTTGAGGACGCGGAAGCCGCCGAACAGCAGCACCGCCGCCACGCAGACGTTGCCGATCAGCACCAGGCCGGGCTGGAAGATCCCGTTCAGGTTGATCGACCGGACGGTCACCTTCCGGTATTCCTCGGCCAGTTCCCCATACCGCGCCGCGTTTTCGCGTTCCTTCCGGAAGGCCTTCACCGCACGGATTCCGGTCATGGTCTCCACAAAATGCACGATCAGGCGGGCGGACACCACCCGCGACTCACGGAACGCGATCTGCGAATGCTTCTGGTACCAGCGCGCCAGCAGGAACATCGGAACGCCGGCCGCCACCACGATCAGACCGCTGCGCCAGTCGAGGGCAAAGACCGTTACCGCCGTGAACACCATGAAAAGCATCCCGGACGCCAGCGAGCTGACCCCGGAATCGAGGAGCTCGCGGAGGGCCTCCAAGTCTGACGTCTGCCTCGCGATGATCCGGCCGGAGGTGTATTTCTCATGAAACTCAAGGCTGAGCCGCTGCGTGTGCCGGAACACCCAGAGTCGCAGGTCCAGCAGCATGGCCTGGCTGAGCTTCGCCGTGGACGTGACGTAGAGGGCGGTCAGGACGGCGGTCGCCACCGCCGCCGCGAGATACGCGACGCCGGTTATCACCAAGGGGAGGTTGTCACCGCCCTGCAGGGCCGGCAGCGCGTGGTCGATGCCGAACGCAATCAAGGCCGGTCCGGCCACGCGGGCCGCCTGAGACAGGACCACCATGGCGATGGTGAGCCAGAACCGGAGCCGGACGGGACGGATCAGCGTGGCCAGTAAGGCGAGCGACCGCCGTCGTACGGCTTTGCTGTCGCTCTTGCTCAGGTGGGCATTGTCCTCGTTCGCGGTACCGAACGCTGCGGTGCTCATCGGATGGACTCCTCAGCGTCGTCCTCGAGGGCGGAAAGTTCGGAGTCGAGGTCCCGTGGCTCGGTCTCCAGGCTGGCGATGACGTAGCGGTAGTGGTCGTTGGTGGCCAGCAGTTCGGCATGCGTTCCGACGGCGGCAATCCGGCCGTCCTTGAGCAGCGCCACCCGGTCGGCCAGCGCCACGGTGGACGGGCGGTGCGCGACGATCAGCGTGGTGGTGCCGGCAAGTACTTGCCGCAGGCGGTTTTCCACGAGTTCCTCGGTGTTGACGTCCAGGGCGGACAGCGGATCGTCGAGCACCAGCACCTGGGGGTTGGCGGCGATGGCCCGGGCCAGGGCGATGCGCTGCCGCTGCCCTCCGGAGAGGCTCAGCCCCTCGTCTCCGATCAGGGTATCCAGTCCCTCCGGCAGGGAGTAGGCGAAGTGGGCCTGGGCGGTGTCAAGCGCCTCTTCAAGGATGGCCTCCAGCTCGTCGTTGCCGGCGTCGGGGACACCGGCTCCTACACCGGTCCGGGCGCCCAGGAGCACATTGTCACGGACGGAGTTGGAGAAGAGTGTGGTGTCCTCAAACGCCACACCCACCACGCTGCGCAGTTCTTCGACGCTGAAGTCGCGCAGGTCCACGCCGTCGATGGTGATGGACCCGTCCGTGACGTCATAGAGGCGCGGAACGAGCTGGAGCAGGGCACTCTTGCCGCTGCCGGTGATGCCCACCAGCGCCATGGTTTCGCCAGGGCGGATGTCCAGGGTGATGCCCTTGAGGATGGGCTTGTCCGGGGCGTCCTCGAAAGCGAAGGTGATGTTGTTGAAGCTCAGCGCACCTTGCAGCTCGGCGGGCCGCGCGGGACGCTCCGGGCTGGTGATGGTGTTGCGGGTGTCCATGACCTCGAAGTGGCGGTCAAGGGCGCTCTTGGCGGTCAGGGCCATGGCCAGCAGCATTCCGGAGAACTCCACGGGCGCGGCGATGACGGCCGCTGTCGCGAAGAACGCCACGAGCGAGCCGATGCTGAGCTGGCCTGCCGCCACCAGCATGATGCCCACCACGAGTCCCGCACCGAGGGCCAGTTCGGGCAGGAGCGTAACCACCATGCTGAACGTGGCCTGGTGCCTGGCCTTGGCGATCTCGGTCTGGCGGAGCTCTTCGGCCTGGCCGTTGAAGGTTTCCAGCGCCTCGCGGCTCCTGCCGAAGGCCTTCAGCACGCGGATGCCGTGGACGGACTCCTCGACAGTGGTGGCGAGGTCGCCAGCCTGGTCCTGGCTGCGCCGGGCCACCTTGCTGAAGCGGGTCCTGAAGCGGAAGCTGTAGAACATGATGGGGCCGGCCGCGGCCAGGAAGATGAGGGCAAGCTGCCAGCTCATGGTGAACATCACCACCACGCCGATCACCACGGTCAGCGTAGTGACCACCAGCATGATGGCACCGAAGGCCATCCAGCGCCGCAGGAAGTTCAGGTCCGTCATGGCGCGTGAGAGCAGCTGGCCGGAGCCCCAGCGGTCATGGAAGGAAACGGTGAGATCCTGCAGATGGCCATAAAGGGACACTCGCATGCGCGTCTCTACCGTGGTGGCCGGGTTGATGACGAAGGTCCGGCGCAGGGCCACGAGCCCTGCCTCGGCGATCCCTAGGACGAGGATGACTCCGGCAGATGACCACACCGCGTCCGCAGTGGCCCCAGGCCGGAGTGAGTCATTGACGAGTGCCCGCAGGACCTGGGGAATGGTGAGTGCCACCACGCTGGCAAGGAGTGCGCACAACAGACCCATGAACAGCCGGGGGAGGATCGGCTTCACATGGGGATAGAGACGGCTGATGGATCTGAAAAACGAAGTCTGCTTGGCCATGCCCGCTTCTTGAACTCAAGTGCGAATGTAGTTTCCCGTAGCAACTACCCTATGCCATGAGTGCCGCGCTACACATGGTTTCGGAGGTCGTGGGGCGTCGAGCCTGGCCGTTTCGGCGGCTAGGCCCGGGGAGCAAGGGTCAGCAGGACGGCCTCGGGTTTGCAGGCGATACGGACAGGGGCGAAGCGCGAGGTGCCGATGCCCCCGGAGACGTTGACCGGCGTCGTATGGCCGTTGCTTTGCCAGTCGTGCAGGCCCTTCGCACGCCACGTGGGGATGTCGCAGTTGGCAATGATGGCACCGTACCCGGGGATGCACAGCTGGCCGCCATGGGTATGGCCGGCGAGGAGCAGGTCGGCGCCGTCCTCAGTGAAATGGTCCAGCACACGCTGGTATGGGGCATGGATAACAGCCACGCGCAGGTGGGCGTTCGAGTCCTGGCCCCTGGTGCCCCTGGGCCAGCCAGCATAGCGCTCGCGCTTCAGGTGGGGATCGTCCACGCCGGAGAAATCGAACCGCATGCCCCTGAGCACAATCGACTGGTGGCGGTTGGTCAGGTCCACCCAGCCGCCCATGCCGAAGCCGGCGCGGAGGCGCGGCCAGTCGAGCACCTCGGAATCCCGCTGCTCCCTTGACGGCCCCAGCAGGTACGCAGCCGGGTTCTTGAGCCGCGGAGCGTAGTAATCATTGGATCCCGGAACAAAGACGCCGGGAAATTCCATCAGGGGGGCAAGGGCAGAGAGCAGCGGATCCACAGCCTTGGCGTGGCTGAGGTTATCGCCGGTATTCACCACGAGGTCCGGTTTCAGCTCGGCCAGGGAGCGGAGCCATTCGGCCTTCGCGTTCTGCCCAGGAACAAAGTGGATGTCACTCAGGTGCAGTATCCGGAACGGATCCTGGCCTTCAGGCAGGATGGGCAGCGATTCTTCCCGCAGGACAAACTGGTTCTTCTCCCACAGGCCGTAGCCAGCGGCGGCGAGGCCCAGTGCAGATCCGGCGGCGGCAGTAACGGCAAAGCCGCGCGCGATGCTTCGCGCGCGGCTTGCCATGAGTGACGTGTCGATCACTGTCAGCCGTTCCCCTTGTTGCCGTTGCCGTTGCCGTTCCCGTTCCCGTTTCCGGTGTTGTTGCCGTTTCCGGTGTTGCCGCCGGTGGTGCCCGTGGTGCCGCCCGTGCTATTACCGGTGTCGCTCGGGGGCTGCGGGTTGTCCGGCACGGGGACGGACGGCTGGAACTCCGGGGTCCCGTACAGCAGGTTGGACGGCGGTTCCGGGAAGGGGTCGGTGCCGTAGGTCGGAGCAATCTGGGACATGAACTGCGAGAACATCGGCCCGGCGATCATGTAACCGTCAATGCCGGTGTAGAACTTGCCGTTGATTGTGACATTCTGGCCCGCACGGTCCTGCGAACCCAGGGCGTCGCCGAACCAGGCAGCCGTGGCGAGGCCCGTGGTGTGTCCTACCACCCAGGTTGAGCCGTTGTTGTTGGACGTACCCGTCTTGGCAGCGATGGGGAACGTGGTCTGGGTGGAAATCCGGGGCTGGATGAGCGAGCCGGATCCCTCGTTCAGGACCTTCTGCAGTGCATAGTTCACGCCCCGGGCCACCTCGGGCTTGATGGCATCCCGGCAGGCGGTCGACTGTGCCGGGAGCTGGGAGCCGGTCTGGTCGGTCACGGACGTGATGGCGATCGGAGCGCAGTACTTTCCGTCATTGGAGAATGTGGCGAATGCACTGGCCATGGTCAGCGGAGCCGTCTGGGTCGAGCCGAGCAGGTTGCCGAGCGTGGTCATGGTGACCTTGGGGTTTGCGTCGACCACCGCGTTGGTTTCCTTGTCGCGGACCGGCAGGCCGCCGTGCAGGCCAACGGCGTCCACGACCTTCTGGATGCCGCACAGGTCAACCTGGGAAGCTGAGGCAAACGTGGCCGTGTTAATGGAGTTCTTCAGCCCGTCGAGCACCGTCATGTTCCGGTAATAGCCCTCTTCAGCGTTCTGGAGGTCATCGGTGCCGTTAGTGCTGTCGTACCAGCCGACGGTGGGCGTGGAGCAGGTGTTCCGCCACGGGAAGTCCTGCGGGTAGCGGCGCTGGGCGGCGTTGACGATGGTGTTCATCGACTTGCCTTCGTCCAGCCATTCGGCGAAGGTAAACGGCTTCATCGTGGAACCGGGCTGCGCGCCGCCGAGGCCGTTGAGGTCGTTGCCCTGGTCGTCGTACTGGTCCACGCTGAAGTTGATCTGGGAGTCGAACTTGCCCTTGCCCGCAAACCACGAGGTGTTCTGGGCCATGTTGGTGATTCGGCCGGTCTTGGGCTCGACCGATACCAGGGCTGCGCCCCACTTGTCGGGGTTGGTGCCGGCGGAGGCATTGACCTGGTCCTGGGCGGCTTTCTGCGCCTTGGGGTCCAGGGTGGTCTTGATGGTGAGGCCGCCGCGGAAGATCTTCTTTTCGCGTTCCTTCGCGTCCGCGCCGTACGCCGGGTTGTTCAGCAGCAGGTGCAGGACGTAGTCGCAGAAATAGGGGGCCGTGGGCGAGTAGGCACAGCCTTGGCGCGCGGGGGTGACCTTGGTGGTCACCGGGGTGGCGACGGCTGCGGTGTGCTGGGCCTTGGTGATCTTGCCCTGCTTGAACATGGCGTTCAGTACGAGGTCGCGTCGGACCTTCGCGTTGTCCGGATTGGTGATGGGGTCAAAGGCCGAGGGGCTGTTGACGAGGCCGGCCAGCAGCGCTGCCTGGGGGAGCGTGAGGTTCTTGGCCGTGGTGCTGAAGAAGAACTTCGACGCGGCCTCGATGCCGTACGCGTCACGGTTGAAGAACACGATGTTGAGGTAGCCCTCAAGGATCTGTTCCTTGGTGAACTTCTTTTCCAGGGCGATGGCGAGCTTCATTTCGCGCAGCTTGTCGCCCACGCCCTTGTTCACGCCGTTGAGCTTGATGTCCTCGCCGCGGCCCTCGGATTCAAGCGAGGCGTTGAGGACGTTATTAACGTACTGCTGCGTGATGGTGGACGCGCCCTGCTTGTTGCCGCGCGCCGTGGCGACGAGGGCGCGGAGGATGCCGGTGGTGTCCACGCCGCCATGCTCGTAGAACCGGCTGTCCTCAATGGCGATGACCGCGTTCTTCATGTACGGGGAGATCTGCTCGAGCGGAACGCGGGTGCGGTTCTCCGCGAACAGGTTGGCGATGACGCTCCCGTCCTTCGCCAGGATCTTGGTGGACTGGCTGGGTGGGTCCACCTGCAGCTCCGCCGGGAGAGTGTCAAAGAATTCGATCGAGCCACTGGCCGAGCTGCCTGAAACGGCCGCCGCCGGAACCAGCAGGCCGGCCACCAGGACGCCACAAATAGCGCTCACGCCAAGGAAGGCTAATAACTTTCCGAGGGTGGTGGCCGTGTCGAATATAGGGTTCTTACCAGTCGCCATGTTCTCCAGTTTACCGGCAAGGACTAGGCTTGAGTTCATGACCAAATGGGAGTACGCGACGATTCCGCTCATAATCCACGCCACGAAGCAGATTCTGGACCAGTGGGGAGAGGATGGCTGGGAGCTTGTCCAGGTAGTCCCCGGCCCCGAAGGCAACGGTCTGGTTGCCTACCTCAAGAGGGAGAAGCAGTAGCATGACCACGCCTCAGGAAACCGCTTCCAGCGCTGCAGCGGCGCCGTCTTCCGCCGTCGAACAGCGGCTTGCCGAGCTCGGCCTGACGCTCCCCGAAGTGGCCGCGCCCGTGGCCGCATACGTGCCGGCCGTCATCTCCGGCAACCACGTCTACACCTCCGGGCAGCTGCCGTTTATTGACGGCAAACTCGAAGCTACCGGCAAGGTTTCCGCCGGCACCGAAGGCACATCGGACGAGTCCACGGTGTCCCCCGAGGACGCCAAGGCGTACGCCGCCGTCTGTGCGGTCAATGCGCTGGCCGCCGTCAAGAGCGTCATCGGCGACCTCGACCGCATCACCCGCATCGTCAAGGTGGTGGGCTTCGTGTCCTCGGACCCGTCCTTCACCGGCCAGCCGGGCGTTATCAACGGTGCCTCCGAACTACTTGGCCGGGTGCTTGGTGACGCGGGGCAGCACGCCCGTTCCGCCGTCGGCGTTTCTGTCCTGCCGCTCGACTCTCCCGTTGAAGTCGAACTGATCGCTGAATTCAGCTAAGGACCGGTCACTTCCTTGCCCCAGCTAGCACGTCGCCTGTTTGTTCTTCCCCCCGAGCTCGAAGGGGCGGCACAAAGCTGGATCGATCACGGCGAACGGACGCCCCGCGCCGCACGGTTCGCCTCCTCGGTAGTCCTGCTCCGTGATTCGCCCACCGGTCTGGAGACCTGGCTCGGTTACCGGCCCGGGTCTTCGCCGCTGGGCGTCCTCGCCTTTCCCGGCGGGTCCCTGGAAGCGTCCGACGACGACGCACTCGGCTGGCTGGGCCCCTCGCCCCAGCATTGGGCCGAGCAGATGGGAACGGACGACGTCGGGCTGGCGCGCCGCCACGTTGTGGGCGCCGTCCGGGAACTGTTCGAAGAGACCGGCGTGCTCCTGGCCGGTCCGGACCTGTCCTCCACCGTTGAGGGAACATCCACGCCCGAATGGATGAAAGTGCGCGAAGCCGTGGCTTCGCAGGAAAAGTCCTTCACCGAGGTGCTCGCCAAGCGGGGCCTGTCGCTGCGCACGGACCTGCTGAAGCCGCTCGTGAACTGGCTCAGCCCGGACTTTGCACACCGCCGCTTCAATACCCGCTACTTCGCCGCCACGGTTCCCATGAACCAGCAGCCCACCGTCCTGGCCAGCAAGGGCGTGTGGGGCCGCTGGGTCTGCGCCACCAAAGTTGTCAGCGAACGCGACACGACGGCGCTCGGCGACGAGGTGGGCCAGGAAAACACCGTGGGCCTCACGCTTGGCCAGCTCCTGGTCCCCGGCTCTGAAATCATGCTCGAGAAGATGGCAGCGGCCAACGGCTGCATCGCCTACCTCAGCTACAAGCGCACCCCGCACGTGTACCAGCCCCGGCTGGTCCAGGAAGACGGGACGCTCATGCTCGAAGTCGAGGCCGCGAAGACCGTGGCCCACGAGCCCCAGCGGGAACGGTGACGCTCTCGCGGTTCCTGTCGCTTTTTTGGTGACGCTCTCGCAGTTCCTGTTGCCTGTTCGGTGACGCTCTGATTACGGCTGATCGAGCTTGTCGAGATCAAGGTTCCGGCCCGCTGGTTTCGACAGGCTCAACCAGCGGAGGCGGAGGGGCGTTCTCCGACCTTGGTGACTTAAGAACAAAAAGCCGCCCCGGTTGATACCGGGGCGGCTTTGTTATTTGGCTTAGCGGGAGCGCTGGCGGAGGCGCTGCATGTCCAGGATCACTACGGCGCGGGCTTCGAGGCGCAGCCAGCCGCGCTGGACGAACTCGGCCAGGGCCTTGTTCACGGTTTCTCGGGAGGCGCCGACGAGCTGTGCCAGCTCTTCCTGCGTGAGCTCGTGTGCAACGAGGACGCCGTCGGTGGCCGGCCGGCCGAATCGGTCGGCCAGGTCCAGGAGCGCCTTGGCCACGCGGCCCGGGACGTCGGAGAAGACAAGGTCGGACAGTGAGTCGTTGGTGCGGCGCAGGCGGCGGGCCAGCGCCTGCAGCAGCTGGGCCGAAACCTCCGGGCGGGTCCGCAGCAGGGAGTTCAGGCTCTCGTTCCTGAGGCCTGCCAAGCGGGTCTCGGAGACAGCCGTGGCAGTTGCCGTACGCGGGCTGGGGTCGAACAGCGCCATCTCGCCGAAGAGCTCACCCGGGCCAAGGATGGCCAGCAGCGATTCGCGGCCGTCGGGGGACGTACGGCCGAGCTTCACCTTGCCGGACACAATGAAGTAGAGCTGATCACCCTGATCGCCTTCGCGGAATACAGATGCCCCACGGGACAGGTCAACCTCGGTAAGCTCGTCCGTCAGCAGACGGAAAGCCTCGTCGTCCAGAGTGGCGAAAAGGGGTGCGCGGCGCAATACCTCGATGTCCATGAATTCTCCTGATTAAAATGTGTCGGCTGGGGCGCTTGTGCCATTGTTTCAGAATTTTCTACGTTCTGTGACGTACTTGGCAGCAGAACAGGCCAAAAGGCGCTGGGAGCACACGGCCGCCGCCGCCGTCCACCGGCGAATTGTCAGAATCCGCCAGTAGAATCGGGGCTTAGCTGCCTGTGAGGAGACCCGGTGTTTGGCCTGACTGTTCTGGACCTGGCGTTGTTACTGACGCTCCTGTCCTACCTGATCTATGGCCTTCGTAACGGGTTCCTGGTCACCCTCGGCGGCATTGCCGGCTTCGCTGCCGGAGCCGTCGCAGCGTTCCTCTCCGTGCCGGTGGTCAGCAACTTTGTGGAGGACAGCGGCTGGCGGCTGACCGCGATCATCGGTACCGCCATTGTGCTGATGGTGCTGGGAAACGCGCTGGGGACCACGATCGGCCGCAGCATTCGCAGTGCCGTGCGCCTGAAACCGCTGCGCGCCGTGGACAGGACGGTCGGTGGCGCGGTGAACCTCGTTGTGGCCGCCCTCGTCATGTCCATGCTGGCGTTCAGCATCGGTGCCCTCGGTGTGCCGTTCGTTTCTCAGCAGCTCGCCGAATCCAGGGTCATCCGCTTCATCGACGGCCTGACCCCCAACCCGGTCAAGGCCACCATGGCCCAGCTGCGGTCGGCGGTGATCGGGGACGGCATCCCCCGGCTGATCGAGGGCATCGGGCAGGACCAGCAGGTCCCTGTGCCGAATGCCAACACTGACACCCCTGCCCTGAACCGGGCGGCCGGTTCAGTCCTGAAGATCGCCGGTACCGCCTACCAATGCGGGCAGAACCAGACCGGGACCGGCTTCGTTGTGTCGCCGGGCCGGGTGGTCACAAATGCGCATGTTGTGGCGGGCGTGTCGCAGCCTGTCGTGGAGGTTCCGGGTGGCGGCGCGTTACCGGGCCGCGTGGTCTATTTCGACAGCCAGCGGGACCTGGCAGTCCTTGCCGTCGAGGGCCTGGCCACAGAATCACTGGGCCTGAGTCCTGATCTTCCGGCCGGCACTGCCGCAGCATTTGCGGGCTACCCGCACGGTGGCCCGTTCCAGTCGAAGCCGGCGACGGTCCAGGGCATTTCCACAGTGCTGGTGCCGGACATCTACGGCAACAATCCTGTTCCGGATGAGGTCTACAAGCTCGCCGGGGACGTGCAGCCGGGAAACTCCGGCGGACCGCTGCTGACCACCGGGGGGCAGGTGGCCGGCGTGATCTTCGCCAAGACCACGTCCAACGCTGCCCTGGGTTTCGCCATCCCCATGATCGACCTTCGGCCGGTAGTCAACGAAGCCCCAGGCCTCTCGGCGGCAGTGTCGTCAGGACAGTGCATCCAGCAGTAGCAGTTCCGACAGACGGCTAGAGCCACTCCAGGCTCTGGCCATGCGGCCCAGTGACGGCCACCGGCAGGCCGTCCTGCAGCAGCAGGAAACGTCCTTTGAGCCGTTCCGGGTCCATTTCAGGCACCACGTTGGAGCCGTCCTCCTGGGCGATCACCATCTCGCCCTCGTTGGACAACCAGTGGCAGCCCCGGTCTGCAGCGAGGCCCTGGACTGTGGTCCGGAAACGCGCGCGGCCTTCCGCGCTGAGGTAGCCCATGACGGCACTGTGGAACACCACCAGTGCCGCATCGTCCGGTGCCTGGCGTGCCAAGGAGACCAGCTGCTCGTTCAGGTCCCCGGCAACAAGGAGCGGCGGCTCCTGCCGGGCGACGGCGACCGCCCGGCGTAGCCGCTCACGGCGGAAGTCCTGCTCGGGCCAGACCAGGGCTTCGAGCCAGGCGACGTCGTCGTCATTTCCGACGTCCAGGGGGTTCAGGTCGATTCCGGCCCGCCACACGATGTCCGGCAGTCGGCCGGGCAGGGGAACCATGCCCGAAGTGATGCACCGGAGGGCGGGCGGCTCTGGCGCGGCAGGCTGACCCTTCCGCGGCCGTGCCGGAAGCAGTCGCGTGACCGTCGTCCCGTCGTCGAACTCGTAGCAGTAGCGGTCCGGGAACAGCGCCAGGCCGGCAGACGCGCCGACTTCGATCAGGGCGAGCGGCTTCCCTTCGGCGGCCGCGATGGCGGCCAGCGAAGGCAGCAGGGTGGCGCAGCGGCCCACCTCGTTCGTCTGCGTGGCACGCGAGAGGACGGTCCGCGAGATGTCCGCCCAATGCTCGTCCAGAAACTTCCGGAACTCCCCATAGGGGGAAATCCTGGCGCCGAGGAAGCGGGCGGCAGCCAACATCAGCAGGGGCTGGCGCTTGTTGTGCGGCCACTGTTCAATCCGCGCAATCAGCTCGGGATCGTCAGCGATGTGCAACGACCAGTCGGCGTAGCAAGCCGAGGAACCGGGGGCATCAAAGGCGCCGAAATGCCGGTACCAGTCTGCGGTGCCCATCGCCTCGGCCGGCATTGTCAGGCCTTGCCGGCATGCAGCTCGGCGAGGTATTCGACGGCAAAGCGGTACCCCATGATCCCGGCGCCCGCGATCACGGCCTTGCTGATGTCCGAAAGGTAGGAGTGGTGCCTGAACGCTTCGCGGGCGTGCACGTTGGTGATGTGGACTTCCACGGCAGGCAGCTGTACGGCTGAGATCGCGTCCCGGATGGCCACGGACGTGTGCGTGTACGCGCCGGCGTTGAGGACGATGCCGATGGCCTTGCCCCGTGCGGCGTGGATTGCGTCCACCAGGGCGCCTTCATGGTTGGACTGGAAACACTCAACGTCCAGTCTGTGAGCAGCTCCGGCATCCTGCGCCAACTGTTCGACGTCGGCAAGGGTTGAGGTGCCGTATTTCTCCGGCTCGCGGGTGCCGAGAAGATTCAGGTTGGGGCCATTGAGGACAAGGATGGTTGCGCGGCCGGCTTCGGTGGCGGAGGGTGCTTCAGTCATGGATGCAAATCTATCGTGTTGTCCCGCCCGGCCTCCGGGAGCGGGGCTTCGTTACAGCCTGCAGGGCTCAAGGATCCGTTCGCGCCCGTTGCGGAACGGCCTGCGGCCTCACGTGGCACTGGCCCGGGCGGCGAACCGCCCAGGCCAGTGAGTTGAGTGCGCCTTAGAGCGCCGTGAACTTCAGGAGCACCGCGTGCTCCGGGTTGAGGATCGGCATGGGCAGTCCGACCTCGGCCAGGAAGCTGCCGCTGGCCTCGGCCCCTGAGGCCAGCCAGGCCGGCGGCTGGACCTGCGTGAACGTGTGGGCGTAGTCCGCGTCGCTGGGCGCCGGGAAGATGGCCTCCACCCGGTAGTTCCGTGCTGCCTCCAGGCCGGGAACGGTGATCCGGCCCGGCTGCTCGGCAAACGACGTCCGCGTGCTCACGAGGGCGAACAGCGCCGCCGTCGTGCCCGATGCGACGGCATCCGTCGCCGCGGCATCCGCAACAACGCCGTGCAGCATCATCGAATCGTCGGGAACATCGGCGCGGACCATCCGGCCGCTGTGGATAAGCCCGCGGTGCTCCTTATAAATCCCGATGAAGCGTTTGAGTTCGTCGCGTTCCGCCCCCTGCACCTCGCGGACGTCCCATTCCATGCCGAAGTGCCCAAACAGCGCCGTGATGGCGCGGAAGGACAGATCGTGCGTGCGGGCCGTGGTGTGGGAGGTGGTGGGGCCGATGTGGCCGCCCACGAGCTCCGGCGGGACCACCAGGCCGGTCCAGCGCTGGATGGTCTGGCGCTCCAGCGCGTCGTTGCAGTCCGAGGCCCAGATCCGGTCTGTGCGTTCCAGGATGCCCAGGTCCACGCGGGCACCGCCGGAGGAGCAGCTTTCAATCTCGACGCCGGGATGGGCCTTGCGGAGTTCGTCGAACAGCCGGTAGGCGGCGAGCGTCTGTTCGTGGACGGAGGGGCGGCCGGCGTGGCCGTGTTCGGTCAGGTCGCGGTTCTGGTCCCACTTGAGGTAGCTGATGTTGTTTTCGCGCAGGAGGGCGTCGATCCGGTCGAAGATGTACTGCCAGGCCTCAGGGTTCACGAGATCGATGATGTGCTGGTTCCGCCAGGCCAGCGGCAGGCGTCCGCCGTCCTTGTGGGAGGCGGCGGCAGGACCAACGATCCACTCGGGGTGTGCCCGGACTATGTCGGAGTCCAGGTTGACCATTTCCGGTTCCACCCAGAGGCCGAATTCCATCCCGCGCGATGTCACGGCATCGATCAGCGGCGTGAGGCCGTTAGGCCAGAGCGTCTCGTCCACGTACCAGTCACCCAGGCCAGCGTGGTCGTCGCGGCGGCCGCGGAACCAGCCGTCGTCGAGGACGAAGCGCTCGACGCCGAGGTCGGCGGCGGAATCGGCCAGTTCGATGAGCGTAGACAGGTCGTGGTCGAAGTAGACCGCTTCCCAGGTGTTGAGCACCACCGGGCGCGGTTTTCCGGCTCCGGCATTGGCAGAAGCCGCGGGCAGGACATGGTGCGGGCGGGACCGGAACCAGCTGTAGAACGCCTCGCTGATGCCGTCCAGACCGCGGTCAGAATAGGCCGCGAAGAGTGCTGGCGTGGTGTAGCTTCCGCCCGGTTGGAGGATCACTTCGGCCGGTCCCAGCAGTTCCGAGCCGCCGATCATGGTGCGGCCGTCGCCGATGGTGTCGGCGAACTGTTCGTGGTTGCCGCTCCAGGCCAGGTGCGTGGCCCAGACTTTACCGTGCCGGTTGCCGAACCCGGCGGTTCCGGCGGCGAAGAGCAGCGAGGAATCGTGGCCGGTGCGGCCGTGGCGTCCGGTGCGGACCCAGGTGCCCTGCTGGATGGGGCGGCGCTGCGGATGGCGTTCCCGGCACCAGCGCCCGGTCAGGTCCAGGAGTTCGACGGCGTCCGGAGCCACCGGGAGGACAGTGGCCAGTTCGTCGACTTGGAACGGCGAGGTGCCGGAGTTGGTGACGGTGTGGCGCAGTTCCAGCAGGCCGCCGGCGTTCAGGGCGAGCGTGGACTCCACTGTGATGTCGGTGTCGGCATCCCGCTGGGTGATAACCGCGGTGTTGCCGTTCACCGTGGCGCGGACAGCGCGCAGGCGGACGGAGAAGTCGAGGCCGGAGACGCCGTCGGCAATCCGGTGGCCGCGCAGCGCCGGCCGCCCCCGCCAGCTGGATGACGCCTGGGGCAGCAGGCCTGCGGGGACCGTGGCATCGATGGCCGAGTGGGGGACGGGTTCGGTGAGGATGGCGAGGTCCGGGAGGTGGCCGCCAAGTTCGGCGCCCCAATGGATGACCTCGGCCTCCCCGCTGCTAAAGCTGATCACCAGGCTGGTGCCGGCGGAACGGAGGTGCAGGGGATCCATAGGTAGTTCTCTTTCGGTGAGGAGCGTGATGCAGAAAGGTAAGGTAAGCCGGTTGCGGGGCCGGGCGGCAGGTGCGCGCCGGCCCCGCAACCGTGGTGCTGCGGTGGATGCCTGGGCTTCGATTGTCGCCCAGTTTCGTCCCTACTTGAAGAGGGAATTGACCTGGCCGTTGGCGTCAGTCAGGGAGCTGGCATCCTTCTTGCCGGACACAACCGCGTCCATGGCGGGCTTCATGATGCCGTCCACCTTGGCGGCCTTGTCGGCGATGGGGAACAGGAAGGTGGTGCCATCGGTGACGTGCGTGGTGAAGGCGGTGACGTCGATGCCCTTGGCCTTGAAGGCAGCGGCAGCCTTCTCGGAGGAGCTCTTGATGGCGGGAAAGACGACGGCCTTGGAGGCGACAACGTCCTGGCAGGCGCTGGAGGCCAGGTACTCAACCCACTTCACGGAAGCAGCCGGGTTCTTGGTGCCGGCCCAGACGGAGTCGGCCAGGCCGTTGAACATGCTGGCGCGTTTGCCCTCAGGTCCCTTGGGGGTGGGGGCGATTCCGGTTTCGACACCCTTGTAGCTGGTGTACTGGCCGATCATCCAGGATCCGTTGGTGTTGATGGCGGCCTTGCCGGCACCGAATGCGTCTGAGACGCTAGCGCCGACGGTGGTCTCAAGCTTGGGCATGTAGCCCTTGTCCGCGAGGCCGGCCCACCACTTGATGGTCTCCTGGAGCTTGGGATCGTCGTAGTTGAACTTCGTGCCCCACGGGTTCTTGTCCGTGTGGGTCCAGCCGGTGGTGGCGGACAGGAAGCTCCACTGGGTCTGGCCCTGGCCGGAGCCGGAGTTCTCCAGTCCCAGGCCGTAGACGGCCACCTTGGACTTGTCGAAGCCTGCCTCGTCGCCGCGCTTGCCGCTCTTGTCCACGGTGAGGTGGGCGATGGCCTTCTCGTAGCTGCCGCCGTTCTGCGGGTTCCAGTCGAGGTTCTTCAGCTGCTCCTCGGTGTAGCCGGCGTCCTTGACGAGCTTCTTGTTGTAGAACATCGCGACGGTGTCCCAGTCCTTCGGCAGTCCGTAGCGCTTGCCGTCCTGGCCCACCCAGAGATCGGCGAGGCCCTTGTTGTAGACGTCCAGCTTGACCCCGTCCTTCTGAACGGCGTCGTCCAGGGCGAGCAGCTGCTTCTTCGAGGCGTATTCGGGGAACTTGGAGAGGTGGTCGGTGAAGACGTCCGGTGCAGTGCCGGCGACGAAGCCGTTGGTCAGGGTGGTCCAGTAGTCGTCCCAGCCGCGCTGGGTGATCTTGACCTTGATGTCGGGGTTGGCCTTGGTGAAGTCGGCGGCGCACTGCTGATAGGCCGGAAGCTGGTTGGCGTCCCAGAGCCAGTAGTTGATTTCGCCCTTGGCCTCGGCCGAAGGGGTGGACGATGCGCCGCCACAGGCGGAGAGGGACAAGGCGATGGCTGCGGCGGCAGCGACGGCGCCGAGGGATTTCTTCATGATGGACCTTTCGTGGGTGGTGCGTGGATTGCCGGGAGCGGCGGTTTGGGCTGAGTTTGGTGGGAGAGGCTTCACTTGATGCCGGAGAAGCCGATGGAGTTGACCACTCTCTTGCCGAAGGCCAAGAAGAGCAGCAGTACCGGCAGGGCGGCGACGATGGTGCCGGCCATGAGTCCGGCCCAGTCCGGGGCGCCCTGCGGGGACTGGGACTTGAAGACGCCCAGGCCCACGGTCAGGACACGGACGTTCTCGTCCTGGCCCACCAGCAGTGGCCAGAAGTATTCGTTCCACTGGCCCACGAACGTCAGGAACGCGAGCGTGGCCAGCGGTGCTGCGGCGTTGGGCAGCACGATCTGGAAGAAGATGCGCAGGTGCTTCGCACCGTCGAGCATCGCTGCCTCCTCGACCTCACGGGACATGTTCAGGAAGAACTGCCGCAGGAAGAAGATCGCAAAGGGGGTCATGAACAGGAACGGCAGGGCCAGGCCGGCGAACGTGTTCAGCAGACCCAGGTTCTTGATCATGAGGAAGTTCGGCAGCGCGGTGAAGATCGGCGGCACCATCATCGTGGCGAGGAACAGGCCGAACACCAGGTTCCGTCCCGGCCAGCGGAGCCGGGAGAAAGCGTAGGCGGCCATGGCGCTGAAGAAGACCTGGCCGGCCGTGGTCACGGTCGAAAAGATAATGGAGTTGCGGAGGTAGAGCCAGAAGTTAATGTCGGCCCCGGAGCCTCCTTCGGCAATGGCCTCTTCTGCGGACTGCATTCCAAAGACCCGCTTGAAAGCGCCCCAGCTGAAGTCGGCCGGAAGGAGGTTCGCAGCGTTGGAGGCGAGCGAGTGGTTGCTGGACAGGGCCGTCCGGAGCATCCACAGGAACGGGACGATGGTGACGATGAGCGCCAGGGCGACGAGCGTCCAGGCGCCTGCGCGGCGCCAGTTGATGGGCTTGCGGGGGGCGAGTGTTTGAGTGGTCATGGCAGGGATTCCTTAGTCCAGATCCGATTCGTTGCCCTTGAGGAACTTCATCTGGATGAAGGCCACGAGTGCGAGGATCACGAAGAGAATGACGGACAGGGCGGAGGCGTACCCGAAGTCCGATTCGCCGAAGGCTTTTTGGTAGATGTACATCTGGATGACGCGCGAGGCGTTGACCGGACCGCCGCCGGTGGTGACCGCGACGGTGTCGAAGACCTGGAACGATCCGATGACGGTGACCACCAGGACCAGTGCCAGGACCGGGCGCAGGAGCGGCATGGTGATGCTCCAGAACGTCCTGGTCGGCGAGGCGCCGTCCAGCGAGGCGACCTCGTAAACGTGGTTGGGAATGGACTGGAGACCGGCGAAGATCAGCAGGGCGGTGTAGCCCATGTGGCGCCAGACGTTGACGAAGGCGATAGTGGGGATGGCCCACTGCTCACTACCGAAGAAGGCAATGCGGGGAAGGCCCATCCAGTTGATGATCTCGTTCACGATACCCAGCTGGTAATCGAGCATCCAGAACCACAGCAGGGCAACGATCACGTTGGCTACCAGGAACGGAAGCAGCAACGCGCCGCGGACGAACGTGGACTTTGCCACGCGGTGCATCAGCAGCGCCAGGCCGAGCGCAATGACTGTCTGCAGGCCGATGTTGATTGCGACGTACTGGACGGTCACCGCCATGGCGTTCCAGAAGAGCTCGTCCGCAAAAATCGACGTGTAGTTCTTAAGGCCGATCCACTCCGGTTCGCCCAGCACGCTGTACTCGGTGAAGCTCAAGTAGATGCCCCGGATGGTCGGCACCAGGAAAAAAGCAACGAAGCCGATCATCGCCGGAAGGATGAACAGCAGCGCAATCCTGAGGTCGCCCAGCTTTGCCATGCCACGGCCCCGGTTGGAACGCTGCGGCGCCTTGTGCGCTGCAGCGGGCGGATTCTTGGTAAGGGTGGTCATCATCGACCCTTCCTGAGTGTGTGATGTGACTAACAATCGCCACTGAATCTACACGAGTAGATTTCGGAGAACAAGTTAAATCTGAGGATTTCTCGGGGAATTTCTTCTGCAACGTTGAAGACGTTGACTCGAGTAGATTCCGGTGTAAGACTGAGCGCAACCCCCGGCGGGACCTTTGTCAGCCCAACGGATGCCAGTTCCACCACCTTGAGAGGCACCAAACAATGACGTTTTCAATCGGAGTAGTTGGCGTAGGCCAGTTCGGCGGCCAGTTCGCCCACCTCTTCAACCTGCACCCGGGCGTGAGCAAGGTCTATGTGGTGGATGAGCGGCCGGAACGGGCGGCAGAAGCAATCGAGCACTACGGCCTGGCAGGTTCCGTGGCGAGCTTCGAGGATCTCCTAGCCTCCGACGTCGACGCCGTCGCCATCTTCACGCAGCGCTGGACGCACGGTCCCCTCGTGGAGCGGGCCCTCCGGGCCGGCAAGCACGTGTACTCGGCGGTGCCCATGGCGATTTCCGAGGAGGAGATCGCCCGCATTATCGAAGCCGTGAGGGAGACCCGGAACGTCTACATGATGGGTGAGACCAGTTACTACAACCCGGCCACCGTCTACGCCCGGAAGCAGCATGCGGCCGGAAAATTCGGCCGGGTGTTCTACACGGAGGGCGATTACGTCCACGACATGGATCTGGGCTTCTACGACGCCTACCAGTACAGCGGGGGCGAGCGCTGGAAGGAGACGGCCAGCTATCCGCCCATGCTGTACCCGACGCACGCCATTGGAGGGGTGCTGGGCGCGGTGCCGACGCACGCTGTCAGTGTCAGCTGCGTGGGTGTGAGGGATGACCGGCAGGACGGAGTGTTCGACCGGGACGTCAGCATGTTCGGCAATGACTTTTCCAACGCCACGGCACTGTTTGAACTGAACGACGGCGGTGTGATGCGAACCAACGAGATGCGCCGCGTGGGATACCCGTCCCACATCCGCGAGTCCCGGTTCAGGTTCTTCGGCACGGAGGCCAGCTTTGAGCAGCTGGCCAAGGTCACGGTCTGGCAGGACAAGGCCAACGTCCACGACATTTCGGAGCAGATGGAGTCAAGGCCCAGCATGTCCCTCGATGATCCATCGCTGGCCAATGTGGCACCTGAACTCCGTGATGCCTTCGTGTCGGGTCTTGCACCCGTCCACGACAGCGAGCGTCTCCCCGAAGAATTCCGGGGAGCCCCGAACGGACACGAGGGCAGCCACCACTTCCTTGTGGATGACTTCGTCACGGCGGTCAACAACCGCACGCTTCCGGCGGTCAACGCCTGGACCGCGGCACGGTTCACGCTGCCGGGCATCGTGGCCCACGAGTCCGCCCTCCGCGGCGGCGAACGCCTGATCATCCGAGATTTCGGCGATGCCCCGGCGTCGCTGTAGCTAGCATGGACACTATGACCACCCCGGCAGTGCCCGCCCCCCGTACCCAGGTGACCCGCAAGGATGTTGCCCGGTACGCCGGGGTGAGCACCGCCGTCGTCAGTTACGTTGTCAATGGTGGGCCCAAGAAGGTTGCGCCGGCCACGGAGGCCAAGGTCCAGGACGCCATCCGCCTGCTTGGCTACCGGCCGAACGCCGCAGCCCGTGCGCTCAAGCTGGGCTCAACGGAGACAATAGGCCTGATCATCCCCGATAACAGCAACCCCTTCTTCTCGATGCTGGCCCATGCAGTGGAGGACGCGGCGGCAGAGCTGGGCTTCGCGCTGTTCCTAACGAATTCGGACGGCAACCTCGCCAAGGAGCGGAGGAACATCCGCAACCTGGCCGCCAGGCAAGTGGATGGCGTGGTGCTGGCGAGTGTGCTGCTGGATCCGGATCTGACTGACCTGCAGGCTGCGGAGATACCGTCCGTGCTGCTCAGCCACAGCGAGAGGTCCGCAGGCTTCACCACTGTGGGTGTGGACCTGGCCGAAGGAGCCCGCACGGCGGTGGAGCACCTTATCTGGCACGGCCACACCAACATCGGCCTGGCCATGGGTACCACCACCGGCAATGAAGGGGATGCCCGTGAAGATGGGTGGCTGCAGGCCCTCAAGGACGCCGGTCTGCCGGAAGGGCCGATAGCGCGCAGCGAGTTCACCCGGGTCGGCGGTTACGCGGCCGGCAAGCGCCTCCTGGGGACGGGCAACCGGCCCACTGCCATCTTTGCCAGCTCCGATATGCAGGCGATCGGCATTATCCGGGCCCTTCACGAAGCGGGACTGTCAGTGCCCGGCGACGTGGCACTGGCATCTTTCGACGGCTCGCTGGAGGCGGAGTATTCGTGGCCGCCGCTAACCACTGTGGAACAGCCGGTGCGGGCAATGGCGGAGGCCGCGGTGCGCGCGCTCGTCGGCGCTGACCGTGCCGAACCCGCGCAGCACCGCATCTTCCCGACGCGACTGCTGGTCAGGCAATCCTGCGGCTGCGGCTGAGGGAAGTTCAGGCGGAGTTCCCGCTGCGTCAGGCCGCAGCCGGGATGGCAACCTAAACGAGCCGCAACCTGCTCACCCGGTCCCGGAGAATCCGCTGGGCCTCGCCGGAAAGGCCCGAATCGCTGATCACCTCGTCGGCTTCCTCGAGTTCGGCGATGGTACTGATGCCCTGCGTGCCCCACTTCGTGTGGTCCGCGAGGACCACCACCTTTCGTGATGCGGCCACAAAGGCCCGGTCGGTTTCGGCCTCGAGCAGGTTGGGGGTGGTAAAGCCGGCCTCGGCGTCCATGCCGTGCACGCCGAGGAACAACAGGTCCAGGTGCAGCTGCCTGAGCGCTGCCGTGGCGATGGGCCCCACCAGGGCGTCCGACGGCGTGCGTTCGCCTCCGACCAGGATCACGGTGGAGCTGTAGCGTGCGGCACCGGACGCGGGTCCATGATGAAAGAGGTCGGCGATCCGGATGGAGTTGGTCACCACCGTTATGCGCGGCCCGTTCACGAGTTCCTTGGCCAGTGCCCACGTTGTGGTGCCGGCGCTGAGGGCCACGGCCATGCCCTCATGCACCAGTGTTGCGGCCTCCACGGCAATGGCCCGTTTCTGGGCAGTAAGCTGCGTGGACTTCAGTTCGAAGCCGGGCTCGTGCGTGCTGGCGTCGCCGGGCAGCTTGGCGCCGCCGTGAATGCGCTCCACCTGCCCGCTTTCCTCGAGCATTTCGATGTCCCGCCGCACAGTCATGAGGGACACGCCCAGCTGCTGGGCCAGATCTGAAACCCGGACCACCCGCTCTCGCTGGACTGCGTCCACTATGGACTGGTGACGGGCGGCGGGAAGCATCAGGAACCTCTCAATCGGGGAAAGCGGCAAGCTCGACTGCTAGTGCCCATCTTCGCCTACCCCTTGCTGGAACCAAGAGTCAGGCCCGCAACAAACTGCCGCTGCAGGAGCAGGTAGACGATCAGCGTCGGTATCACAGTGATCACAGCTCCGGCCGCCAGGAGGTTGTAGTTGTTCAGGAACTCGCCCTGGAGGTTGTTGATGGCCGTGGTGACGGGAAGCCGGTCCCCGCTCTGGATGAAAATGAGCGGCCAGAAGTAGTCGTTGTAGATGAAGATGACTTCCAGCGTACCGAGGGCAGCGAAGGCCGGGCGGCACAGCGGCATGATGATCTCCCGGTACTGCCGCCAGATTCCTGCCCCGTCCACGAGCGCAGCCTCGGTCAGGTCAGCGGACAAGGCTTTCATGTAATTCGACAACACAAACGTGCAGAAGCCCATCTGGAATGCAGTGTTCACAGCAATGACCACGATGTAGGTGTTGAGCATGTTGCCGGAATCACTGAAGGCATACGGCACCTCGAAATGCTTGGCCATCTCGAACAGCGGTGCCGCCAGCACCTGGGGCGGCAGCAGGTTGCCGGCGGTGAACATGATGAGGAGCGTGACGTTGAACTTCCAGCTCACCCGGCTCACGGCGAATGCCATCATGGACGCCAGGAACAGGACCAGCAGCACGGCCGGAACGGAGATGATCACTGAGTTCCAGAAGTACTTGGCAAAGCCGCCCTGCGTCCAGGCCTGGACGAAGTTGTCGAAGTTGAAGTCCCCGGCAAAGCTGAAGTAGCCGTGTTCATTGGTCGAGGCGATGGGCCGCAGGGCCGTGAAGAGCGCCCATCCCAGCGGGACGAGCCACATAACGGCCATGGCCGAGAGGAAGATGTGCGTGCCGTAATGGCGTTTCGGCTTGCTGCCGGAACGGTGCGCCTCCGCAGCTGGAAGGCCTGCGCGGGTGGCTGTGGTGCTCATGCTTTGTTCTCCTTGCCGAAGGTGCGGCTGAGGTAGAAGACGATCGGGACCAGGGAAATGACCAGCAGAACGACGGCGAGGGCCGATCCGACGCCGATCACCTGCCCCTCGCCCACGAGGTTCTGGATCACCAGGGCACTGATGAGCTCGAGGCCGTTGGTGCCGCGGTTGATGACGTAGACAACATCGAAGGCCCGCAACGATTCAATAATGGTGATCACGACGATCACGATGTTGATGGGCCGCATGGCAGGGAAGACGACGCGGAAAAACGTCTGGCCCGCATTGGCCCCGTCGATGGCTGCTGCCTCCTTGAGGGTGGGGTCGACACCCTTGAGGCCGGCCAGGTAGAGCAGCATGACGTAGCCCGCATGCCGCCATGTGGCCGCGATCAGGGCCGCCCAGATGTTCACGGAGGAATCACCGAACCAGTCAACGGCCTGCGGAGTGCCCGACGTGCCCAGCACGAAGTTCAGCAGGCCGTTGTCCCGCTGGTAGAAGAGCTGCCAGATGATGCCGATCAGTGCAAGGGAGAGCATCACCGGAGCGAAGAAAATGCTCTGGTAGATCTTGCTTCCGCGGATCTTCTGATCAAGCAGCACCGCCAGCAACAGTCCCAGTGGGGTGGCCACCAGCGCCAGGAAACCCAGCCAGAGCACGTTGTGCTGCATGGCGGGCCAGAACGGAGGGTAGTCCTGGGAGATGTACTGGTAGTTCGCGGCGCCGGCCGGCCGGATGTCCGTCAGTGCCAGCCCGTTCCAGCGGGTGAAGCTGAGACCGATCGACAACAGGGTTGGCAGCCAGATGAACACCAGCTGGATGAGCGTGGGAATGCCGACCATGAGGGTCAGGACGATTTTGTCGCGCCGGGAAAGCCTGCGGACCTTGCCGCTCCTGACCCGTTTGGCCGGCGCCCCGGACGGTGCCCTGGATTCCGGTGGAACCAGGTCTCTTGCTGTAGTGCTCATGGGAGTCCCCGACCTGCTATTGGGCTGCGTACAGCGTCTTGGCCTGGGCCTCAAGGTTTTTGACGTCCATCTTGCCGTCCTTAATGAAGGTCTGCAGGGCGGGGATCATCACATTGTTGGCCATGGCGGGAAGGGCGTCGCGGTCGAAGAACTGGCTGATGGACTTCGCGTTGGCGATGGTCTCGGCACACTTCTTATTAAGGTCGGTGAACTTGGAAGCGTCGGTGCCCTTCGCCGTGGCGATGTTGGATGAATCCACCGCGGCATAGGCGTCCTGGGCCTCGGCCGTGCCCATGAACTCCATGAACTGGCGCGCCGCAGAGTTCTCGCCGCCCTTCTTGGACAGCAGTAAACCATCGATGGGGGCCTCGACGGCGTCCCGGCCCTCGGCGGCGATCTCAGGGAACGGGAAGAAATCGATGTCCTTCAGCACGGCGGGATCCGTGAACTGCTGGGTGACGAAGGACCCGAGCAGGTACATGCCGGTCTTCTTGGCTGCCAGGGCCTTGGCGGCGTCCTGCCAGGTCTGGCCCAGTGCGGCCGGATCCTGGAACGGCAGGAGCGCGGACCAGGTGTCGAAGACATCGGTCACCTTCTTCTGATCCCAGGATTCCTTGTGCGAGCAGAGGTCCACATGGAATTGGTAGCCGTTGAGGCGCATGTTGATGTAGTCGAACGTGCCCATGGCCGGCCAGCCGTCCTTGTCAGCGAAGCCGATGGGGATGATGCCGTCCGCCTTCATCTTGGTGGCGAGGGCCTTCAGGGCATCAAAAGTCGCCGGAACCTCGTAGCCCTTCTCCGCCCAAAGGCTCTTCCGGTAGAAGAAACCCCACGGGTAGTTGTAGTTGGGAACGAAGTACATCTTGCCGTCCGGGCCGGTGGACGCATTCTTCAGGGCATCCGAGAAGTTGCCGCCGATCTTTTCCCACACGTCGTCCACGGGCGCGAGGAGTCCTTTGCTTGCGTAGAACTGCATCCGGTAGCCGGCGAACCACGTGAAGGTATCGTCCGGTGAGCCCTGGAGGTAGGAATTGATCTTGTTCTGGAAATCGTTGTGCGGCACCACGTTCGTGGAGACTTTCTTGCCGGTCTTCTTGGTAAAGGCATCCGTGACCGCTTCGTACGCCTTCTTGGGCACCTCGTCCGAGGAACCTGATCCGAAGGTGAGCCCTGACGATTCCGTGCCTCCGCTGGAGGGGCCGCTCCCCCCGGTGCAGGCGGCCAGGAACGGAATGCCCGCCACTCCGGCAGCTCCGACTCCCATGGTTTTGAGGATTGTGCGCCGGCCCGGGCCGGCGGCTGCGGACTGCTCCGGATGTGCTGCCATGATCTCTCCTTTGAAATTCAGCTGCGTGTGAGACACCTCACATACGACAGACTATAACCTCTCAAAAGGGAACAGGAAAGATCGGAAAACAACATTCGTGTTGTCGCAAAAACCAGCAGGGCCTGTCCGCCGGTGCGGACAGGCCCTGCAAGTGCGGATTTGTGACTATTTCTTCAGCGAAGCCGCGATCTGGGCCATGACGGTGTTGTCGGCCAGGGTGGTGGCGTCACCGGCGTCGCGCCCTTCGGCGACGTCCTTGAGGAGGCGGCGCATAATCTTGCCGGACCGGGTCTTGGGCAGTTCGGGGACCACGAGAATGGTTTTGGGTTTGGCGATAGGGCCGATCTCCTTGCCGACATGATTGCGGAGATCCTGGATGATTTCCTCACCTGTGTCCACGGCGTCGCCGCGGAGGATCACGAACGCGACGACCGCCTGGCCGGTGGTTTCGTCGGCGGCTCCAACGACGGCGGCCTCCGCCACCGCGGGGTGGCTCACCAGGGCGGATTCGATTTCAGTGGTGGAGAGCCGGTGCCCGGAGATGTTCATGACGTCGTCCACCCGGCCCAGGAGCCAGATGTCGCCGTCCTCGTCCTTCTTGGCGCCGTCGCCGGCGAAGTACATGGTCTCGAAGCGGGACCAGTAGGTTTCCTTGAACCGCTCGGGGTCTCCCCAGATGCCGCGGAGCATGGCCGGCCAGGGTTCGCGGATCACCAGGAAGCCGCCGTGGCCGTCGGGCACCGAGGCGCCGTTTTCGTCCACAACGTCCACTGCGATGCCGGGCAACGGCACCTGGGCGGAGCCCGGTTTGGTGGCCGTGACTCCCGGGAGCGGGGCGATCATCTGGGCGCCGGTTTCGGTCTGCCACCAGGTGTCCACAATGGGTGCCTTGTTCCCGCCGATGACGTCGCGGTACCACATCCACGCTTCGGGGTTGATGGGTTCACCCACGGAGCCCAGGACTCGGATGGAAGAGAGGTCGTACTTGTCCGGGATGTCCCGGCCCCACTTCATGAAGGTCCGGATCGCGGTGGGAGCGGTGTAGAGGATGGAGACCTTGTACTTCTGAACGATCTCCCACCAGCGGCCCTGGTGCGGGGAGTCCGGGGTGCCCTCGTACATGACCTGGGTGGCGCCGTTGATGAGCGGGGCGTAGGCGACGTAGGAGTGGCCGGTGACCCATCCGACGTCGGCCGTGCACCAGTACACGTCAGTTGCCGGGTGCAGGTCGAAGACCGCCCTGTGCGTGTACGCGGTCTGGGTCAGGAACCCGCCGGTGGTGTGCAGGATGCCCTTGGGCTTGCCCGTGGTGCCGGAGGTGTACAGGATGAACAAAGGGTGCTCGGAGTCATGCCCGACGGCGGTGTGCTCGGCGGAGGCGGCCCCGACGGTGTCGGCCCACCAGTGGTCCCGGCCTTCGTGCCAGTCCACATCCTGGCCGTTGCGCTTGACCACCACTACGTTCTGCACGCTGTGCCCGTCTGCGGACAACGCCTCATCCACGGCGGACTTCAGGGCGCTGGGCTTTCCGCGCCGGTACGTGCCGTCCGCGGTCACCACGAGCTTGGCCTCGGCATCCTCGATGCGGGACCGCAGCGCGTCGGCGGAGAAGCCGCCGAACACCACCGAGTGGACGGCACCGATCCGGGCGCAGGCCAGCAGCGTGATCACAGCCTCGGGGATCATCGGCAGGTACACGGCCACCCTGTCACCCTTGCCAACGCCGAGGGACTCGAAGGCGTTCGCAGCCTTCTTCACCTCGTCGGTGAGCTGCGCATACGTGTACGTGCGGGTGTCTCCCGGCTCGCCCTCGAAGTAGATGGCCACCCGGTCGCCAAGGCCGTTCTCGACGTGCCGGTCCAGCGCGTTGTACGCGGCGTTGACCTCGCCGCCGACGAACCATTTGGCGAATGGCGGATTGGACCAGTCAAGTGCCTGGTCGAAATCCTTGCTCCAGGTCAGCAACTCACGTGCCTGCTTCGCCCAAAAAGCGGGGCGGTCGGCATTCGCTTCCGCATAGACTTCCGCGCCAACAACGGCGTTCGCGACGAAGTCCTCGGAGGGGGCAAACTTACGGTTCTCATGCAGCAGGTTTTCGAGAGCGTCGCCCTGCTGGCTGGTGGGGGCAGCCGTAGCCGTCGAGCCGGGAGTGTCCTGGGACATGGTGAACCTCATCATTCGTAGATCTTTGCCGCGCGGCTGCGCCGTCATCGCCGCACCCAGCCGCGGAGCGCGGCATCGGGCGGCGGCAGATCACGGACGTACCGCAAAGAGCTGTTCCGAAATCAGCCTAGCGCTTCCTGCTGTGACAACGTGTGCCGCGTCACACAGTGAACAGTGAGCGGTGCAGATTTAGCGACGAGTGGTCCCCTCGCGGTCATTCCGCAGGCACCCCGCCGCGGCCCGTCAGCTAGTGATCATCCATGCACTTGGCTAGGCTGAGAAGGACTCGTGACATAGGTCGGAGGCAGCCTGGCCGCTTGAGGTCCGGCCCGCCGGCCGTTAGGTGTCGCCCTGCATTGACAGCCGCTCGGGTGCCGCCACGCTAAGGAGAACAGTATGAATCAGCAAAGCCACGACCAGCCGGGTCTGGCCCAGCCGGGTCCAGCCCAGCGCGACCCGGGTCATCAGGGCTCTGCCCAACAGGCTCCCGGCCAAAATGGTGGAGGGAACCAGAGAGATTCACAACAGGGGGATTCCCAGCGGGGCGGGGCGCTGGATGCGGGCCACGGCTCCCACTCGGTGAAGCCACAGGGCGGGCAGACGGCCGGAAACGCATCATTCCAGTCGAACGCCGGCGCCGGTGGCAAGCGGACCGGAGCCAAGAACGAGGCAGTCGCAGGTCCCTTCACTGTCCGCGACCTGACCGTTTTCGCGGCCACATTGGTTCTCTTTGTCGCATCGCTGATTCCTATGTTCGCCTTGAGGTACAACCTGTGGAACCTCGGCAGCCTGTTTTTCCTCGGCCTCGGGATCGTCCTGCCGCTCATCGTAGCGGCACTGTTCGTCGCCCGCCGCCTGGCCCCTGAGACCAAGGTGCGGATCGGTTCGCTGTCTATCGACCAGTTCGGCTCCGTGGTGGCTTCGTTTGCCGTTGCCTTCTTCTTCCTTTCAATCGCCGGTGCCTTCACACCCAGCCTGCTCGTTGCCCTGATCGGTTCCCTCGTGCTGCTCGCGGCCACGGTGTTGGCCCGCTTCATCCCCTTCTTCGCCGGCGACTTCCTGGACCGCGCCGAAGTTCCCGCCCATGTCATGGCCCGGGAATCCGCCGTTCCGGTGCAGAAGCCCAGGGCACCCAAGGCCCCGAAGCCGGCCAAGCCGTCTCATGTCAAGCCGTCTGATGCAAAGCCTTTTGATGCTAAGCCGTCTGTGCAGGGTTCTTCGGTACAGGGCTCGTCCGCGCAGAGCTCTTCAGTACAGGGCTCTTCAGTACAGGGCCCGACGGCGGGCGGCCAGTACGCCGCCGGCCAGACTTTCGGTGCGCCTCCTGTGTCGGGATCGCATGTGACGGGGTCGCACGACACGGGAACAGCCGCCGGAGTGGCGGCAGCCCCGTCGCCGGGCGCATGGTCTGCCACCAACGCCGCCGCAGCGTCCGCCGAAACGCAAGCCGCCGGCGTCGTGCCGTCCTCCGCAGCGTCCGCCGAAACGCAAGCCGCCGCCGTCGTGCCTTCCGCCGCAGCGTCCGCCGCCGAGCGTCCCGCAGCCACGGAAGCGGCATCGCCGGCTGCCGAAGAGACCCAGCTGGACGGAACTCCGGTCAATGGAGCTCTGGCCACCGGCTCGGCTCCAGCAGCCGGTGCGACGGCCGCCGCGAGCGCGGCGCCGGCGGCCTCTGCCACTCCGGCCACCGCTGTGCATCCCCAGGTGAAGGCTCAGGAACCGGTGAAATCACAGGAGCCGATCGGCGCCACCGTGGATCCGGCCAGCCGTCCCGAGGAAACGGAGCAGCCGCCTGCCCACGAGGCTTTCTGGTTCGCAGTAGCGCAGCACCGCACGGCCGTGGATGAGCGCACCGGTGCACCGCTGTTCGGGATCGAACCCGGCGGCTGGGTTCTGGCGCTTGAGGACAGGGGAGACGAATTCCTGGTCCAGCACACGGACGGGCGCGTGGGAGTCTTGCGCGACCTCAGCAACATCGAGCGCGGCTAGCCGGCTGCCCGTGGCCACCGCCAAGTCGCCCAGGGGCGACGCCCCACGGAGCGGCGTTCCTGCCCAGACAAATATCCCTGCCGAGGCATATACGGGCGGGCCGTTGCTGGTCGGGGACCCCGCTGTGGGAATTGTGCAGCCCGGGTCCCCGCCGGCCGGGGCCCCGGCGGCTGGTACCGGTCAGCCCTCCGGCGGGTCTGCGCTGGCGCTGAAGCGGCGGGCACGGCGGATCAACCGGGCGCTCGCGGAGCAGTATCCCTACGCCCACGCGGAGCTTGATTTCCGGAGTCCGTTTGAGCTGCTCGTGGCCACGGTACTCTCTGCCCAGACCACCGATGTGACGGTCAACCTCATCACACCGCTGCTCTTTGCCCGTTATCCGGACGCACGCAGCATGGCCGAGGCCGATCCCGAGGAGCTTGAGGCCATCATCAAGCCGACAGGCTTCTTCCGGGCCAAGTCGAGGAACCTCATGGCACTGGGGACGCGACTGGTGGATGAATTCGACGGCGTGGTGCCGGGCAGGATCGAGGATCTGGTGACGCTTCCCGGCGTCGGTCGCAAGACCGCCAACGTGGTGCTGGGGAACGCCTTCGGCATCCCGGGCATTACGGTGGACACGCACTTCGGCCGCCTCGCGCGGCGCTTCGGCTGGACCGACTCCGACGATCCCGTGCGCATCGAATCGGATGTTGCCGAACTCTTCGAGCCCAAGGACTGGACTATGCTGTCGCACCGGGTGGTGTTCCACGGCCGGCGGGTCTGCCACTCGCGGAAGCCGGCCTGCGGTGCCTGCGCCGTGGCGAACTGGTGTCCGAGCTTCGGCACGGGCGAGACGGATCCGGCGAAGGCGGCGAAGCTGCTCAAGTACGAGCTTGCCCCCGGCAACGAAGAGCTCTTGGGGAAGCTACTGGCTGAGACGCACCGTGCAGCCGAAATCCGGATGGAATCGCAGCGGAGGACTCCATGACCGCACGCCAGGACTTGGTGGACCTGGTTGATTTGATCAGCGCCGGGACCGGACCGGCCCGCAATCCCTACTGGCGGACACTGACAGTCGACCCCTCGGTGGCGCGCAAAGCCGCGGTGCTGATCCTGTTCGGTGCACTGGATGACGTTCCGGCGGAGTCAGGAAAACCGCTGGCCCCCGCAGATTTGGATGTCCTGCTCCTTGAACGGGCGCACACCCTGGATGACCATCCAGGGCAGGTCGCGTTTCCGGGAGGCGGCATCGACCCGGACGAGTCGCCGATTGCTGCGGCTCTCCGTGAGGCTGAGGAGGAGACCGGTGTGGACCCTGGCGGAGTTGAGGTGCTGGGCGCGCTGCCGGAGTTGGCGCTGCCCCGGGGCAACTACCTCGTGACGCCCGTCCTTGGCTGGTGGGCCTCACCGTCTCCGGTCCGGGTGGTGGACTACGGAGAGTCTGCCCAGGTTTTCCGCGTTCCGGTGCGGGACCTTCTTGATCCGGAAAACCGTGCCATGGCCACCGTCACGCGGATGAGCCAGACGTTCCAGAGCCCGGCGTTCACCGTTAAGGACGTTGTGGTCTGGGGGTTCACCGGCATGATCCTGAATGAGCTCTTTGACCAGCTGGGCTGGTCGGTTCCCTGGGACCGGACGCGGCTGCACCCGCTGATGCTGTAGCTCGTTCGATGACTGAAACCGAGCCTGGGCGTACGCTGGGATGCCGGTGCAGCCGGCCCTGTCCGGGTTCTGCTAGCTCTGGTGGTGCGGCTTCCGCAGGTCCACCACGAGCCCCGTTGCGGCGTTCTCCCGCATCGCGTCGATGCCTGCCACGACGCCTGAAAGGCTCCTGAAGCGCGGTGACACCGCCACAATCTTGCCGTCTCCGTCTTTGAGCCGGAACTTGTAGAACTTCTCGTCGTCCTGATGTACTTCAAATCTGCCCGCCACTGGCTGGACCCCCTGATGATGCTTCGTTGCACTTGCCGGGCCAACTAACTGCCACTGCCCGGTCACTTCAGGGTAGTGTGACGCGCCGCACGGACGCGAACTACCCGCGGGTACGTTACTCACTGAAACGATCCGTTCCGGTGCAGTCACCGTGTGACTTTGGTTCCCGCCGCAGACAGGCTAGTGTCCGCCGTTGAGGCCCGGCGACAAAGATCTCCACACCGCCGGTGGCCGCCGGCACCCGCCTTATTTCGCGTTGTCGTACGAGTCCACCACCGCCACACTCACCGGGAACTCCACCGGAATCCGGCCGAAGAGAAGCTCCTTCGCGGCGTTGGCGGCGTCCTCTACGGCACGGATGCAGCTGTCCACAGCGGCGTCCGGGGCATGGACCATGACTTCGTCGTGGAGGAAGAAGACGAGCTCAGCGGATGCGGAGCCGTCGGCACGCATGGCGCGCAACCGGCGTCGTAATTCCGCAAGCCAGCAGGCTGCCCAGTCGGCCGCGGAGCCCTGCACCACGAAGTTGCGGGTGAACCGGCCGCGTGAGCGGGCAATCGAGTCCGCCCGGCGCTGCTCCTCCGCGGTGGTCGACTGCTGGCTCCGGAACCACCCCTCTGACGGCGGCGGGCTGCTGCGGCCCAAACGCGATGTGACAGTCTTCCCTGCCTCCCCGGCGCGGGCGGCCTGTTCCACGAAGCCGACGGCACGCGGATAGGTGCGCGCCAGCTGCGGCATGAGCCGGCCGGCCTCGCCAGAGGTGGCGCCGTACATGGCTCCGAGCAGGGCCATCTTGGCCTTTGCGCGGTCGCCGCCGAATCCCTTTGCCGCGATGCCCGCGTAGAGGTCCTGATCGCGGGCCGCTTCGGCCATCGTGGAATCCTGTGAAAGAGCCACGAGAACGCGCGGCTCCAGCTGCGAGGCGTCCGCGACGATCAGCTTGTGGCCAGGGTCGGCGTGTACCGCGCCGCGGATTTGCCGCGGGATCTGCAGGGCACCGCCGCCGCGCGACGCCCACCTGCCGGACACCACACCGCCCACCACGTACTCGGGCTGGAAGCGCCCGTTCCTGACCCAGGCGTCCAGCCACGTCCAGCCGTTGGCCGTGTGCAGCCGCGAGAGTTTCTTGTAGGCCAGCAGGGGTTCGATGGCGGGATGGTTCGACTCCTTCAGCTCCCACTGCCGCGTCGACTTCACCTCGATGCCGTTCCGGTGCAGGGCGCGCATGAGCTCCTGGGGCGAATCCGGGTTCAGGCCAGGGGAGTTCAGCAGCCGGCGGAGCTCGGTGTTGAGCGCCTCCAGCTTGGCGGGGCGTTGGCCGGCCGGCGGCCGCGGACCGAGGTAGTCGGCGAGGATCCGTTCGTGCAGCTCTTCCCTCCACGGCACGCCCGCGTGCTGCATCTCGGCCGCGATCATGGCACCCGCCGATTCCGCTGCGAGCAGGAGCTGTAGCCGCTGCCTTCGGTTGCCGTCCGCGCTGGCGGCAGCCACGGCTTCCTGCTGGGCCGCGTACTCGGCACGCAATTCTTCGGCGGTGTGCCGCGGTTCAGCGTTCATGCCGGGATCGTCGAAGAGCGACCCCTGGTCTGCCGGAGGCGGCGGCGGCTGAAGCGCCCGCGGGGGTTGCTGGAGGTCGTCGTCCTGCGTCAGCTTCTCCGCGTTCTGTGCATACGCCGTGTGGGCGGTGAACTCCGAATGCGCCAGGATGGCGCCGCACAGCGCGAGGTCGTAGCACCGTTCCAGCTCAACGCCGGCAGCCAGCAGCGCCGGATACCAGTCCTGCGTGCGGTGCCAGATCCATCGTGGGCGCCGCTTTTCGAGATCACGCACGGCGGCGGCGAGCCCGGTTGCGCTGTTGGCCCCGGCGGGGCTCCCGGCTGTGTCCGGTCTGGCGGGCATACCGTCGGGCCGTGGGCCGACGTGGTGGGTCATGTTGTCGCGGTCCGCGGTGCGGCTGACGATTTGTGGTTCCGGGTTGCGCGGATTCGGCAGCCCGCCGGCGGTGAGTTCCTGTATCACTGCGCCGTCGGGGTGGGCGGCCAGCAACAGATACATGGATCAATTCTGCCCTGAGTTTGACCCACTTCGGTGCTGCGGTGCGTATTCGCGTCCCTTGGGCTGATTCGTGGCTGCTTCGTGGCTGATTCGTGGCTGCTTTGGGGGGGCTGGTTCGTTGCTGCTTGGGATGCCCTTGGCGGGTCCTTGGCTGGACCGGTCGTTGGTGCGGCATCACTCCCCGTACTGCGACTTTTCCTCCACAGGGCTCGCGCCGCGGAGTTGTCCACATACGGTCATCCACGACTGCCCTGCGGCACTGCTCCCAGCCAGAGTTGCTCCATGAGCAGGCATCACGCACGGAACCAGGGAGCTCCATCTGAACCGGACACCGCACTGCCGGCCGCGCAGGCGGACGTTGGCTGGGAGGACGGCCCGCCAGGACTGCCCCTCGACGACACGGCCGATTCGGCGGAGCGGCGGCCAACTTTCGCTCCGGAGCGCCCGGCCAGTATGACGCCGGTTCCCTCTGCGCCCCGGTTTTCAAGACCCGGGCGGGCTTCGGCGCAGCCCCCCGGACGTGCCGCGCGACTGCGTTACCCGGGCGACACGCCGGGCGCATGGCTCCCCGTCGAAGCTGAGGAGGTGCTGCTGGTAACCGCCTTTGAATTTCTCCAGGGGGAGGTGGAGCGGATCGTGGCGGCGGCAGGGGGACGGCTGCGCGTCGTCGCCGGCGTCTCGGAGGCTGCACCGTACTGGGATTCAGCGGCAGCCGTCTTGGTAGGAAGCGACATCCGTGAGCTGCCCCCGCGGCGCCGGGCGCCCGCCGTGCTGGTGGGCCTGAGCGGAGAGGGGGACAGCCTGTGGCACCTTGGTGCGGTTTTGGGCGCACAGCGCGTGGCGGTTCTTCCCGACGCGGCGGCCTGGCTCGCAGAGTACCTCAGTCGTTCACGCTCACCGGAGGCAGGAGGGCTGGTTCTGGGCGTCACCGGCGGGTGCGGGGGCGCGGGCGCCACCACCGCCGGCATCTGGATCGCGCAGGCCGCCGCCGGAATTGGCGCACGGGTCTTGCTCGTGGATGCAGACCCCTGGGGCGGGGGACTCGAGCTTGCCCTGGCAGCGGAGGAATCGCCGGGGCTCCGCTGGCCGGACCTGGCGGATGCCAGCGGCAGCATCGACCCTGGCCAGCTTGCGGATGCGTTGCCTGTGGCTGGAGGTTTCTCCTTCCTGTCCTGGCCGGGAAGCAGGGAAAGGCCGCCTGTCGTGGATTCGGCCACTGTGGGCGGAGTGCTGGACGCCGCGAGGCGGGGCTACGAGCTCGTCATCGTGGACATCGGCAGAAATGTCGAACCTCTCCGGACGTTTGCCTGGGACTGCGACCGACTGCTCGTGGTTGTTCCGGCCCAGCTGAAGGCCGCTGTCGCCTGTGCCCGGCTCCTTCAGGAGCTTCCGCCGGTGGATTCAGCGCTCGTGATCCGGGGCAAAGCCGGGGCTGCCCTGGACGGAACCCTGATCGCTGAGTCTGTGGGGCTCCCGCTGCACGGTGTCTTGCCGGAAGTGCGCGGCACCGCCGGCGCAGCCGAGCTTGGCCGCCTGCTGGAGCAGGGCAAGCGGAGGAGCGTCCGGCGGTTCGCCGCCTCAGTCTTGGACCTACTTGATGGTGAACTGATGACCGGGGACGCCCAGTGAGCGCGCATTCAAGTGCCCCTGGGGCTGGTGCCCATTTCGGTCCCGGGAGTGGAGGGGCGATGCCCGGGCACCCGGAAGCCGGAGGCCGACGGCGAGCGGCCAGGGAATTTGATTCGGGACTGCTCGAGACTGTGCGCGAGTCCGTCATGGCCGACGCTGGACCGGTTACGCCGTCTCGCGTTGCCGCCGCGGTGCAGGCGACCGGAAAACTGCTTGGCACGGCTGGATCCCTGGCGGCAGTTGAACGGATCAGCGCCGAGCTGAACGGTCTCGGTCCGCTTCAGCAGCTGGTCAGGGATCCTTCCGTTACCGACATCTTCGTCAACGCGCCGGATTCCGTATGGCTCGACCGCGGCAGGGGCATCGAACGGGCGCCGGTAGCCTTCGCCGGCGAACCCCAGCTCCGGGCCCTGGCGTCCCGGCTGGTTGCAGCTGGCGGCCGGCGCCTGGATGATGGCTCACCGTGCGTGGATGTACGGCTCGACGGCGGCTACCGCATCCACGCTGTCCTGCCGCCGATCTCCACCGCCGGAACACTCCTGAGCGTGCGGATCCGTCGCGAACGCGTCTTTTCCCTGGACGAACTCAGGCGCGGGGGGATGTTCGGGCCGCTGATCCAGTCTGTTTTGGAACAGATGGTGGAGCGACGGCTGAGCTTCCTGATCAGCGGGGCGACGGGTTCGGGAAAGACGACTCTGCTGTCCACCCTGCTGGGACTTTGCGATCCAGGTGAGCGGCTGGTTCTGATCGAGGATGCCTCGGAGCTGAACCCGGTTCACCCGCACGTTGTGTCGCTTGAGTCGCGGCACGGCAACCTCGAGGGCGGCGGCGAAGTGGACCTGGGCGAACTCGTGCGCCAGGCGCTGAGAATGCGGCCCGACCGGCTGGTGGTGGGAGAATGCCGTGGCGCAGAAGTGCGGGAGCTTCTGACAGCCATGAACACCGGCCACACCGGCGGCGGAGGGACGATCCATGCCAATGCTGCCGGCGCTGTGCCTGCCCGACTCACTGCTTTGGGAGCCTTGGCGGGGCTGGGGCAGGACGCCGTACGGCTGCAGGTCTCCAGCGCTCTGGACGTAGTGGTACACGTCGCGAGAACCCGGGAAGGGCGTCACGTGGCCTGCATCGGGGTGCTGCAGGAGACAGCTGGCAGTCTTGGCGTTTCCGCAGCCCTCGAGAATGCCGGCGGGCGGCTCGTCGTTGGACCGGCGTGGGCGATGCTGGCCCACCGCCTCGGCATCGATCCGGAGCTGGCCCTTGGACAGACACAGCCTACGGTCCTGGATCTTGCTCAGGCTTCTGCTCCGGCAACCGCCCACACTTTAGACGGCACCCAGCCGACGGACACCGAGCAGGTACGCGAGTGGATCCGGGGACCTGCCGGTGTTGCGGCATGATTGCCGTACTCGTTGGAGTGCTGGCTCTTGCCCTGTGGTTGATCCTGCGTCCCCCGCGCGGCCTGAGTCGCCGTGTCCGGAGGGCCTTCGCTGGGGGTGTCACCCGCGGCAGCGGCGCGTCCTCGGGCCGTGACCCCGGAGCTTCCCGAAGGCCAGCGGGACCTTTGCTCGGCGCCGGTGCTGGCCTTGACCAGAAGCACCGGCGCAGGGGCAAGTGGCGCGGTGCCGGCGGAGGCCAGAACCACCGTGGTGCTTCGCTTTTGGGCCGCGCAGGCCGCGGTCGGACGGACGCGGCCGTATCGCTCACTGTGGTGGTCCAGCAGCTTGCCGCACTGCTGAAAGGCGGGCGGACACCGTCGCGCCTCTGGGACGAGTTGTGGGTGGTTTACGCAGAACCTGACGGGCTGGACAGGAAATCCGACGGGCCACGGCTGAGCCCCGGATCGGCGGGAGTCCTCGCGGCGGCCCGCGGGGCAGCAATGCGGGGATCCCCGGTCGCGGAAGCAATACGTCTCGCGGTACCGTCGTCTGTCCACGCAGCGGGCAGCCACGAACCGCGGATCTGGGCGGAGCTGGCGGCCTGCTTCGATATCGCCGAGGCCAGTGGCTGTCCATTGGCGGACGTCCTGACCCGCTTCGCGGCACAACTCGAGGTTGAAGACGACGCAGAGGCTGCCCGCCAGACCGCCCTCGCAGGTCCTAAAGCGACAGTCACTTTGTTGACCTGGCTTCCCCTGCTCGGACTCGGGCTGGGGATCTGCCTCGGCGTCGATCCCTTGGCGATGCTGGTGGGGACACCCCTTGGCGTGAGCGCATTTGTCGCGGGGACCGTGCTCACCGTTGCAGGCCGGATCTGGTCTGCCAGGCTGGTCCGGGCAGCGGCCGGAACGGCAGTGTCATGATGGCGCCGCGGCTTGACGACGCCGTCGCGTTGATTGGTCGGGGAAGTGGCACGGACGCCGATGCCGGCCCAGTGACAGGACCGCTGGAGTGACGGGGCTACGGGCATGACGGGGCCGATGCTTTCCGCCGTGCTGATGGCCGCGCTGCTGGCTTTCGCCGCTGCGCTCGCCTTAACGGGCCACTCACGCGCGCGAAGACGGCTGCTCTCCAAGGTCGGGGTGTTGCTGGACGGCGAGAGATCCCATGAGAGCTCGGGAAGGACGAGTTTTTCAGGGCCGGAGCCCGGTCTGCGTGACACGGCGATGATGCTTGAACTGATCGCCGCCATGCTCGATGCGGGATCAGGAATCGGACGGTCCCTGGAGCTTGTGGCGGCAGCTGCCTCCGCGGAGTACAGCAGGTCCCTGAGGCCTGTGGTTGCAGCCTTGGCCATCGGGGCGGATTGGGAGACGTCGTGGCGGAGCTCAGAGGGGCATTCAGCGGAGATACTGGCACTTCGCGACGCCTTGGGGTTTGCCGCGCTGACTGGCGCGCCGTCTTCCGCGATCCTTTACGCCCAGGCTGCCAGGATGCGCCGTGAGAGGTTCCGGTCCGCTGAAAAACGCGCAGCGTCCCTCAGCGTCAAGCTCGTGATCCCCCTTGGTCTGTGCTCCCTCCCGGCATTCATCTGTCTGGGAGTGGTCCCGGTGTTGCTCGCGCTGGTGCCCTCGGGAACGTGAGTGCCTGCTCGCGCTGGTGCCCTCGGGAACGTGAGTGCCTGCTCGCGCTGGTGCCCTCGGGAACCCGGGCGCCTACGTTTCCTGCGCCAGCACTTTCCCTCCGCCGGACACTTTCCCTCCACAAGGTGGCCCGGCCACCGCTTTTCCACTTAGGCCAATTTCTCACTTACCGGTCGGCCCGCCACCCGGAACAGTCGGAGTAGCCGGCAAGACCGCCGGCCAAGCAGAAAGGAAGACTTATGTCCCTGAATCAAAACAATCTCGGCGGAGCCCAGCCTGCACGTCAGGAAGGCAACGAGGCCGGGGTCCGGGAAATTTACCCTGGAGCCAGCGCAGCGCCCCGGGTGAAGATGCGCCCGCGGCGGCGCCTGATGGGCTCGGATGCCGGAATGGCGACGGCGGAGTACGCCATAGCCACGCTGGCCGCAGTCGGATTCGCCGGGCTTCTGGTGTTCATCCTGCGCAGCGACGAAGTCCGCGGTTTCCTGCTCAACCTGATCCGCACGGCGCTGGCCTTGCCGTGAGGCTCCTGCCGCAGACCCCGCCACCTGTTGCGACGGAGAGCAGCACAAACGGCAGCCGCAAAACGAACAACCGCGGGGCCGTGACGGCTGAATTCGCGGTCGCACTGCCTGCTGTCCTGATGCTGCTGACTATGCTTCTGGCTGGGTCTGCGGCGGGGGTCACGCAACTCCGGCTGGAGGAGGCGGCCAGGGCCGGCGCCCGAGCACTTGCCCGCGGAGAGGATCCTGCTGCCATCGATGTAATTGTCCGAAAGCTGGCCGGCGGCTCGGCCTCTTCCGTTGTGGACACCGGGGGCGAATGGCTGAGCGTGACCGTGTCGGTACGGATGGCAGGGCCTATGGGAAACGTAGTGCCCTGGACACTGACGGCGAAGGCCGAGGCCCGTGCTGAAACGGCGGAGTCCACCCGGACACCGGGGAGACTCGAAGGCAAGCCAGGGGGCCCGGAGAAACAAACGACTATAAGGAGACCGGAGTGAAGCGGCGTCAGCAGGCGGAGGAGCCTGATTCCGAGCGGGGGTCCGGCACAGTGCTCGCAGCGGGTCTAGGCATGGTGGTCATCCTGGCCATGTCCATGCTGCTCCTGCTGGCGCAGTCGGCCGTGATGGCCTCCAAAGCGGCAGCCGCGGCCGACCTCGCGGCTCTGGCAGCAGCGGATGCACTGCGCGGCGTGACGGCGGGTGAACCATGCATTCTTGCTGCAGAGGTAGCAGGCCGGCACGGGGCCAGGCTGCTCAGCTGCGCTGAGGAAGGTGGTCAATCCGTCGAAGTCCACACCCAACTTACGGCCGGCACCATCCTCGGATCAGCAGCCGGGCGGGCCCGGGCGGGGCCGCCGCCTTAGCCCGCGGTTGGCACGACAGCACTCGCGGCATACGCCTCGGGCGGGGCAGCGGACTCCTTTGCATCCCGCAACAGAACGTCAATCAATGTGACGGCTGCGTCCTTGTCCAGTGGATTGTTCTTGTTGCCGCATTTGGGGGACTGAACGCAGGACGGGCAGCCGGACTCGCATTCGCAGGCCTTGATGGCGTCCCTGGTCGCGGCAAGCCACACCTTGGCCTTCTCGAAGCCCCGTTCCGCAAAGCCTGCACCGCCGGGATGCCCGTCGTACACAAAAATCGTGGGCACGCCCGTGTCGGCGTGGATCGCTGTGGAGACGCCCCCGATGTCCCAGCGGTCGCTGGACGCCACGAGGGGCAGGAGTCCGATGGCTGCATGTTCTGCTGCATGGAGCGCGCCGGGGAACTGTGCCTCGATCAGGCCGGCACCTGTCAGGGACCGGTTGTCCATGACGAACCAGACCGCCTTGGTAAAAAGGTCCCGTGCCCCGAGTTCCAAGGGTTCCTCGCCAAGGACCTCATTCGAAATCAGGGCCTTGCGCTGAAAAGAGACCACTTGAGTCGTCACCTTCACATCGCCGAAATGCACGGCGACGTCGCCCCACTGGGCCGTGCGCTCGGTCTCAAGCACCTCGATCTGCGTTATGTCCCGGGCCGTGGTGTAGTAGTCCGGGTTCGCGCGCCGCACCACAACACAGTGATCGTCCTCGTTTAGGTCCTCCACGACGTAGCTGTCGCCCTGATGAACGTAGATGGCTCCGGTATGGGCCTGGTAGTGGGTCTGCGGCGAATCCATGGTCCCCAGCAGGGATCCGGTATCGGCGTCCACGATACTTACCGGACCGCCTCCGTCGGCCCGCAGGTTCACCATGGCAGCCGCGCCCTGCGGGTGCGTCCAGAACCAGCCGGCAGGGCGCCTCCGCAGATAACCCTGCGCCACTAGCTGACCGAGCAGTTTCTCTGCGGTGCCGCCGAACAGAGGCAGCTCCGCAACCCCCAACGGTAGTTCGGCTGCTGCTGCGCACAGGTGGGGGCCCAGCACATACGGATTCGACGGATCAAACACCGTGGCCTCAACCGACACATCGAAGATCGCCTCAGGATGGTTCACCAAATACGTGTCCAGCGGGTCATCGCTGGCCACAAACGCGGCGATGGCATCCTGTCCGGCGCGCCCCGCCCTGCCGATCTGCTGGAAGAGGGATGCCCTGGTTCCCGGCCAGCCGGCTACGAGCACCGCGTCCAGCCCTGAGATGTCGATGCCCAGCTCTAGGGCCGACGTGCTGGAGATGCCAAGCAGTTGGCCGGACCGCAATGCCTTTTCCAAGGCACGCCGTTCCTCCGGAAGGTAGCCCGAACGGTAGGCGGCAACCCTCTGGGGCAGGCTGGGATCGACTTCATCGAGGAGCCGCTTGGTGATGGAGGAAATGGTTTCCGCGCCGCGCCTGGACTTGATGAAGGCGATGGTCCGGATCCGGGATGAGACGAGGTTCGCCAGCAGGTCTGCGGTCTCGGCCACTGCCGTCCGGCGTTCCTTGGCACCGTTCTCGCCCCGCACCTCAGTCAGGGCCGGTTCCCAGAACGCCACGGTGGTGGAACCGTGCGGTGAGGAATCTTCTGAGACAGCCCGGACCGGGGCGCCGATGAGCCTGCCAAAGGACGTTTCCGGTTCAGAAGCCGTGGCAGACGCCGCAATGAAGACCGGGCCGGGGGAAGAAGCGCCGGCGTAATAGGCGCAGATACGCCGGAGGCGGCGCATCAGGTTGGCCACATGGGAACCGAAAACGCCGCGGTAGCTGTGTGCCTCGTCGACGATTACGTAACGCAGCCGCCGGAAGAACCCCGCCCACCAGGCATGGTTGGGCAGGATCCCGAAGTGCAACATGTCCGGGTTGGCCAGGATGAAATTGGCGTGGTCCCTGATCCAGCGCCGTGAGGCCGGGTCCGTGTCGCCGTCGTAGGTTTCTGCCCTGACGGTGGGCAGCTTCAGCGAGCGGATGGCTGCGAGTTGGTCCGCTGCCAGCGCCTTGGTCGGGGACAAATACAGCGTCACGGCGCCATCGTCATGGATCTTGCCAGGCTCGGAGAGGACACGCAGTTCTGAGCGGTGGATCGCGTCCAGGGCCGGGAGCTGGTAGGCGAGCGACTTTCCGGAGGCCGTGCCCGTAGCTATCACCACATGTTCGCCGGCGTGCGCGATGTTGGCCGCCTGGATCTGATGCCGGTACGGCTGGTGGATGCCCAGTTTGCCGTACGCAGCCACGACCTCAGGATGGGCCCACTCCGGCCACGGCTCGTGCACAGCCGCGCGCGCCGGGATGGTCCGCACATGCCGCAGCTGTTCCGGGTCCGGGCCGCGGCCCAGCAGGGGAATCAGCGAGTCATGGGGGTTCACCCCAATATTCTTTCACCCGCGCAAAAATCAGCACGGGAATGCAAGAATCAGCACGCGAATGCGGGCACCGCCGTCAGATCAAGAGAAGCGTCAGGCCACCGAGAGGTCGGCGCCCTCGTTGGAGGCAGAGAGCAACAGGACATGGCACACCGAGGTCCAGCCAAGGTGTGAATACAGCTTTTGCCCGTCCAGTGAGGCAAGCAGCAGGCCGTCTTCCACATCGTGCGCAAACGCTTGGGCAGCGAGGGCCTTCATGATGAAGCTGCCCAGTCCACGGCGCTGGAAGTCCGGCTCTGTCACGATCTTGTCGAAGACTGCGGTCCCGTTGATGACGCACACCTGTCCGCTGGCTGCGAGGGCATCGCCTGCCCGCACCACAGCATGGTGCACGCCGTTGGACTCGGATGTTTCCAGTTTCAGTTCGTCGTCGGAAAGCCACGGATCCTCGGCGTCCTGGGTCTCCATGTCCACCACCATCATGCTCTGGGACGCTGATGTCACATTCAGCCCATGCTGCTGTGCCAGGACTTTGTAGCGACCAACGTCATTGGTCAGGATGGTAAGCACCCGTGCCGGCGCCTCGGCCGTCGTGGCTGCCAGCGTGGCGAACTCGGTGTCGGAGGGATCGGAAGCGAAATATTCCCAGTCCCCGGTAGTGTCTGCGCGCAGGGCGGCAGGAAAGCGCCCCTCAGTGCGCGTCTCATAGCCCCGGCAACCAGCCCAGCCAGCTACCCAGACTTCCAGCAGATGAGTGATGTCTCCAACCATGGCTTCTGGCGTCATGTGATGAGACTATTCCAGCGTTGTCACAAGTAACAGGGCTTTGACACTTGCTTATGCAATTGTGATCGGTGAAGCCGGCTGCACCGCGACGGCGTCCCCGCCCCGCACCTCCGATTCCGCTGCCTTCCCCGCAGCCAGTACCCTTAAATACGTGGCTTTGAACCGAATCGTGCTCTTTTACGGCTTTACCCCCATCGCTGACCCCGACGCCGTCAGGCTCTGGCAGCGCGCCCTCTGCGAGAAGCTGGGGCTGACGGGACGCATCCTGATTTCCAAGGACGGCATCAACGCCACCGTGGGCGGTGAGCTCAACGCCGTCAAGCAGTACGTGAAGACGACTCGCGAATACAAGGGGTTCCACGGCGTCGACGTGAAATGGTCGGAGGGCGGGGCCGATGACTTTCCGCGGCTGAGCGTCAAGGTCCGCGACGAGGTCGTCTCCTTCGGCGCCCCGGGCGAGCTGAGGGTCGACGAAAACGGCGTCGTGGGCGGCGGAACGCACCTCAAGCCGGAGGAACTCCACGAACTGGTGGACGCGAAGAAGGAGAACGGCGAGGACGTCGTTTTCTTCGACGGCCGTAATGCGTTCGAGGCGCAGATCGGAAAATTCAAGGACGCGATTGTCCCGGACGTCGCCACCACCCACGATTTCATCAAGGAACTAGAGTCCGGCAAGTACGACTCCATCAAGGACAAGCCGGTAGTCACCTACTGCACCGGCGGAATCCGCTGCGAGGTGCTCTCCAGCCTCATGGTGAACCGCGGATTCAAGGAGGTTTACCAGCTCGACGGCGGCATCGTCCGGTATGGCGAAACGTTCAAGGACCAGGGCCTGTGGGAGGGCTCGCTGTACGTCTTCGACAAGCGGATGCATCTTGAATTCAGCGAAGATGCCAAGACCGTCGGCGAGTGTGTCCGCTGCGCCGCGCCCACCAGCAAGTTCGAAAACTGCTCCAACCTGAGCTGTCGCACGCTCACGCTGTACTGCGCCGAGTGCGCCTCCAGCCCCGAGACCCTGCGCTGCCCGGATGGCTGCGCTGCCTGACGGCTGCGGGGCGCCTTACAGCTGCGCTGCCGGACGGCCGGAAGCCCCGGTCAGATCCGGCTAACGCGGTAGGCGAAGTTGGCGTCGTCCCTCGCCTCCACGGTCACGTGCAGCACTGAATCCTTCGACACGTGCACCACATTGACCCGTGACGTCCCGCAGCGCAGGCTCAGGTCCACGAGGGCGAACTCGGAGTCGCGCACCGTGAAGCTGACTCTCCGCTCGCTGCGGCAGGCGAGCGTCAGGGAATACGTGCCGCTGGGCAGTTGTCCCGTGGACTCTGTCTTCTCTTCCCCGCCCTCGACAGTCCCGTAGCTGGTGCGGAAAACCTGCCCCTCTGCATCCGGCAGTACCTCCTTCGCCCACGCATCGAGCTCGGCGCCGGCCACGGGCAGGTTCTCCAGCGGGTCCCGCGGCAGCGCCGGATCCGTCACGGCGGGGAAGGTGCCGGCCGGCAGCTCGCCCCGGCCGTCGTCGTAGCTGTATTCGCAGCCGCTCAGAAAGGCACCCGCAGCCAGCGCAAGGGAAAGCACGACGGCGGCTGCCGGGGTCCGCACCAGCGGCACCCGCGGTGCCCGCCTGAAGAGATGATGCACGGAGACCATCCGCACAGAGGGCATACACCGACTTTATGCCCGCCGGTGGCACGAGGCCATAGGCGGAAGCAGCTCCCCGAAAAAGCGCGCCGGCTACTTCGCCGGCACCAACTGATACGCGTAAATCAGCGGGGCGTCAACGCTGGACGCGCTGATCTCCAGCGGCCCCGGCTGGGCTACCGTGATCTTCGTTATCTCGCGGCTGCCGTTGCACGCAGCCCCGGCGTCCACCATGGGCTTCCCCGCCAGCGACACGGCAAAGAACGCCTTCCCTCCGCCTTCGCAGGTCACGGTCAGCGTGTAGCGGCCGGCCGGAACGCTGGCCGCCTCCTGGTTGATCCGGTCCCGGTTGAGGATCTTGCCGGCATCCTCGAGGACCGTGCCGCCGGCAGACGGCAGCGCGGTGGCCTTCCATGCAGGAACGTCGGCGTTTTCAATCGACACAACGGGTGAGCAGGCCGGCACGGCCAGCAGGATGGAGGCAACCGCAGCCGCCCCTGACAGGACACGGAGCATCGAAGAGAAACGTTCAGCCATGCCTCCAACCTACCTGCTGCACGCCCAAGGTTCCGTCCCCTTCAGACGCCTCCGGAGTCAGCCCACCTGGCGGCACCCCTCCGGCCGGTTATCCGGCGATCAGTTCCAGTACTTGGCCCTGATGCAGCGCCAGATAGACGCGGTCGCGGAGCCCGTTGGCCTCCGTGTGGGTGAGCGTCCGGTCCAGAGGCTGCAGCACGAGGCGCAGCAGCACGTTCACCTGGCCGGGCCTGATGCGGAGACGGTCGACGGCGGCCGGCGGCAGCTCCGCCGTCGGCGTCACCGCCCTGACTTCCAAGGCCGCGAGGACATCTGCATCCCTGCCGAGCGCAGCGCGGGCGGCGTCACCCAGGAGTTCGGCGTCGGCGTCGGCCGGGTCGGTGATGACCAGGGAGAGGTCCCGGTTCACACCGGGCATCACCGAAATGGCCCGGTACGGCTGCAGGTCCAGGAGCTGTGACCGGACCGCGGGAATGCCGGACCGCAGAAGGCGGATGTCACCGACGCCTTTGTTCAGCATGAGCGCCCGGTCGAGACCCATCCCCAGAGCCAGTCCGGCCCAGCGCCGCGGGTCAAGGCCGGAACCGCGGAGCACCGGCGCCGCAACCAGGCCGCACTCCGCCAGCTCCAGCCATTCGCGGGTGCCGTCAGGCATGGTGGCCAGCACATCCAGCTGCTGGCCTGCCGCGGTGTAGCTGTGGGTTGACGGCGTCGCACGCCATTGCACATCCGGATTCTCCGCGGCCGGCAGCACAGCTTCCACCACTGCGGCCATCATCGTCTGGAGGTCACCGGCACCCAGGAGTCCGCGGGACTTGATCCGCCACAAATCAACCTGGTGCGGGGCGCCGACGTGAGTGCGGTCTGCCGCGTCGCGCCGGTACACCAGCCCTGGCAGGATGTGCAGCCGGTCGTAGTGGCCCAGTTCCCCGCGGAGCGAGTCCAGGAGCGCCGGAACTCCGGCCGATGTGTGGCTGCGCAGCATCACGGTGGGACTGACGTGGCGGGAGTAGCGCGAATCACGGGTGACGTCTCCAGCCGAATACCCCAGCCGGTCATAGTTGTCCGAGGTGGCCACCAGGGGGCTGGCACGGTGCGTGTCCGAACCGATGTTCCACAGCCGCTCCAGGGCTGTAGTGATGCGGTCGAGCAGCAACTGCATAGCGTGGGGACCTTCCGCCGGGTCGGAGAGATCGCGGAGGGCGAGGGCGGAGTTGAGCTCGGTGGGGGAGAGATACTTTTTCATGACGGGTCCTTCAAATC
>NZ_CAKKLY010000028.1 GCF_918698095.1 Arthrobacter sp. Bi83 | reverse complement strand
TCCGGACCGACTTGTAGCCGAGTTCCAGGTGCTCGCGGACCGAGTCGAACAGTGAGGGGATGTCCGCGCCGGAGGCGTGGCCGTAGGCGCGCAGCCCGTTGCGGGACGCCCCGCCCAGGAGCTGGTAGACCGGCATCCCGGCGACCTTGCCCTTGATGTCCCACAGCGCCATGTCCACCGCCGCGATCGCGGCCATCGTCACCGGGCCGCGGCGCCAGTACGAGGACCGGTACAGGAACTGCCAGGTGTCCTCGATCCGGTGCGGGTCCTTGCCGATCAGCAGCTGCGCGACGTGTTCCTTGAGGTACGCGGCCACGGCCAGTTCGCGGCCGTTCAGGGTGGCATCACCGATGCCGGTCACGCCGTCCTCGGTGGTGATCCGCAGGGTCACGAAGTTACGGGAGGGGCTTGTCACAAAGACTTCCGCGGCAATGATTTTCACAACAGGTCCTTTCGAGCGGGGGGCTGGGTCGAGGCTGGTTCTGGAATTTAGTTGGAGTTGGGCGCGAGCGGTTTGGCGGCAGCCCTTGAGGTGGCGGCTTCCGAGGATGCGGCGGCCGATCCTTCGGCTCCGCCTTGTTCACTGGTGCGGCGTGCCCGGATCTCGGTGAGAATCTCGGCGTGCATGGCGTCAGTGAGGTTGTACTTGGACATGACCAGGACGGCCAGGATGGTCAGCACGGCGGGGATGGCGCCGGCTGCGAGCTGGATTCCGAAGATGGCCTCGGCGGTCTGTGCACCGCCGGACTTGTAGCCGCCCAAGGCCAGTGCGTAGGCGGCGAGCGCGCCGCCCACAGCCTGACCGGTCTTCCGGGTAAAGGAGAACAGCGCGTAAGTGATGCCCTCGGTCCGGACACCGGTCTTCCATTCGCCGTACTCCACAGTGTCGGCTTCCAGGGCCCACACCACGATGTTGACGGCGAGGACGCCCACGAGGCTGATCACCAGGCCGGTGAAGCCGATCCAGACCTGGCTGGCAGGGGTGAAGAAGATGATGGCGCCACCGATGACGGTGAGCAGCGACGAGTAGATGTACACGCGCTTCTTGCCGATGCTGCGGACCAGCTTGGGCATGAAACCTGCCAGCACGAACGTGACGACCAGCTGAATGATGGACAGGACCGGATACAGGTCGAGGCGGCCGAGGACGTCGCGCAGGTAGTACAGCTGCACGGAGGTCAGTGCGAGGTAGCCGGAGAGGAAGAAGAAGGAGCTGATGCACAGCATCAGGAGGGGCTTGTTGCCCTTCAGGGTTTCCATGCTCTGCTTGAGGGACACGTTCGGGACCGCGCGGTGGACGCGTTCCTTTGCGGTGAGGACTGTGAAGAAGTACAGGGCCGCGCCGATCACGACGAATACCATCGTGATGGTGGTGAAGGTTGCCTGCAGGTCAGCGCCGGGCTTGATGAGCGGTGCCACGAAGATACCGAGGGCCGAACCCACCAGCAGGCCGCCAACCATGCGTGCCGATCCCAGCTTGGCGCGCTCCCCCGGGTCCTGCGTCATGGCGCCGGCCAGGGAGCCGTAGGGGATGTTGACCAGGCTGTAGGCCAGGCCAAGGGCTGCGTAAGTGACGTAGGCGTAGAGCAGGGTGCCGGACTCGCCCAGCTGGGGGACGGAGAAGGTTGCAACGCTTAGGAGCAGCAGCGGGATGGAGCCGAACATGATGAATGGACGGAACTTCCCGAAGCGCTTGCTGAAGCTACGGTCCACCATGCGGCCGGCAAGGACATCGGCGAACGCGTCGAAAATCCTGACGGCCAGCAGCAGGGTGCCGGCCGCGGCGGCGGAAATGCCCGCAACGTCTGTGTAGTAGACGAGGAGGAACATAGTGGCCGTGGTGAAGGCCAGGTTGTTGGCGGCGTCGCCGGCGCCATAGCCGATGATGTTCAGTTTGCTCAGTTTCTTCATGATTGGGCTCCTTTACCCGGTGCCGTCCCCGCGGGGCCGGCGAAAAATGATGAAAACGTTAGGGGGTGGTGGTGACCGCGATGGTTTTGTCGCTGCCGTTCTTGACTCCGGCGAGCGCGGTCCAGCGCTGGCGCAGGGCGAATGCGGCGGGTTTGGGCCGGCGGTCGCGGGTGAAGACGCCCTTCTTGTTGCCGTCCACCCGCATGATGCCGTTGGACGTTTGGAAGTCTGCGAAGTTCCACACCTGCTCGCCCACCATGGCTTCTACCCGGTCGAAGACGCGGTGGTACATGGCCAGGAAGGCTGCCTGGTATTCCTCGCTCCAGGGCTGCTCATAGATGGAGTGGAAGCCGGGCATGGTGTCCGGCCCGTACTCGGTCATGATCATTGGCTTGCCGTACTTGGCTTCCCATTCCCGAAGTTCCTTCTCCAGGACCTGTTCCGCTGTTTCCAGGTCCCCGTTGTTCAGGTACCAGCCGTAGTAGCGGTTGAGCATGATGACGTCGAAGAGGTCACCCAGCAGTTCCTTGTCCGGGGTGTCGAACATGACGTTGACGTAGCCCACGGGGCGGGTGGGGTCCAGCTGACGGGTCAGTTCGGCCAGCGGCTGGAAGTATTCGCGGGCGCCTTCCTCCGAACCGTTGGGTTCGTTGGCGATGGACCAGATCACTACAGACGGGTGGTTCTTGTCGCGGGCCACGAGTTCCGTAATGGCCTGGCGGTGGTTCGCGGCGGTATTGGCGTCCACGCCGCCGTCGACGTACGTCTTTTTCGCTATGCCGCCGAACACGGCGCCGAAGCCAAGGTGCAGGCCCACGGCAGCGGTTTCGTCGATCACCACGATGCCGTGGCGGTCAGCGAACTCCATGACTTCCTCGGCGTACGGGTAGTGCGAGGTGCGGAAGGAGTTGGCGCCCACCCAGTCCAGGAGCCGGAAGTCGTTGACCATCTGGGCGTTGCTGTGGCCCTTGCCGATGGCGACATGGTCCTCGTGCATGCCGAAGCCCGTGAAGTAGAAGGGCTCCCCGTTGATGAGGAATTCCTTGCCGCGTGCTTCGACTGTCCGCACGCCCACGGGCAGCGTGTAGCTGTCCAGCAGCCGGCCGCCGTCGTGGATTTCAGCGGTCAGGTTGTATAGGTATGCCGCGCCGGGCTTCCAGAGCACGACGTCGTTGATCACCAGGGCGCCCTCGGCGCCTTCCGCGCGGGACACCTCGACGCCGTCTGCATCCTTGAGGGAAACAGTCACCGTTTCGCTGCCGGAGCCGCCCGCCGTCGCGATGGTGTAGTCAACGGTGCCGGTGGCGCCGTCGAAGCCGGTCACTGCCGTGACGTCGTCCACCGTGACGGCGGGCGTGCTGTAGAGCCAGACGCTGCGGTGGAGCCCGGCGTAGTTGTAGAAGTCATGGAGGTAGCTCTGCTGCCGGCGGCCGTCCTCGGTGACGGTGATGCTGCCCGGCGGGATGGTGGCCTGGGTGAGTTCGTTGTTCACGGAGATCGTGAGCCGGAAAGCCTGGCCCGGGGTGACGTGGTCCGTGATGTCGGCGCTGAACGGCATGTAGCCGCCGGTGTGCTCGGCGACCAGGACGTCGTTCACCCAGACCATGCCTTCGTGGGTAGCGGAGTCGAGGCGGACGTGGACCCGCTCCCCGGCCCAGCTGCGGGGAACGCGCACTTCGCGCTGGTACCAGACGTAGCCCACGTGGTCGCGGATGGCCTTGTCCGGGAAGACGTCGTTGTAGCTGGCCGGAACACCCATTTCGAGGCAGGTTTCCAGCGGAGCCTTGAACCATTCCTGCCGGTGTCCGGCACGGTCGAAGTCCACCTGGAAGCGATAGAGGCCGTCGAGGTTGACCATTTCACGGGTTTCGTTTGCCTGGGGCTTGAGCATTTTGGCGAAGTCCTTACGCGTCATTGCGGGGTGGGTCTGGGGAGGATTGCGGGTGCCCGGGGTCGCGGCCGGGTTTTTGCTCTTGTTGGAATCCTAATCACTTGGCAATCATTTGGCAAGCGGTTGCCATCATTTTGATGAAACTTCATGAAACACTGCTGCCCGACTCCCCGTGATCCGGGAGCCGGGCAGCAGTGCACGTACGGAGGACGCTACGGGAAGACAGCCAGCTCCCCGAACGTTCCGCACAGGTCTGCAATCAGCTCGACGACGGCGGGGTCCCCGGCCAGGGCCGGATCCACCAGGCCCAGCAGGGCACGGATCCGCTCCGCGCCGCTGAGCCGGTTGGCTTCGGCCGCCTCGCTAGCCAGCGGATCCTGGAACGCTGCCGCGGCGGCGCTGTCATCCATCCACGCAGCGATCATGAGCGCCGCCGCCGCACCGGACCGCCCCGCTGCACGTTCGGCCCGCAGCACCGGAACGGCGCGCATCCGCAGTTTGGTGCTGCCGTCCATCGCAATCTGCGCGAGGTTGTGGGCAATCCGGGCATTGCTGAAGCGTGCCAGCAACGCAGCGCGGTAAGCCGGGATCTGCAGTTCCGCAGGATTTCCGTCCGGCCCGGAAAGGTTCGCTTCCGCCTCGTCCCAGAACTTTTCAACGGCCTGCAGGCAGAGCGGGTCCGCCAAAGCCTGGGCCACTGTGGTGTGGCCGCGAAGCTGCCCGGCGTAGGCCAGCAAGGAGTGCGCGCCGTTCAGGAGCCACAGTTTGCGGTTCTCGTACGGTTCAATGTCGGCCACGAACACGGCACCGGCGTCTTCCCAGCGCGGGCGTCCCGCGGGGAAATCCCCGCTGAGCACCCAGTTGGCGAAGGGCTCGGCCACCACGGGTGAATTGTCGCGGTAACCGCACTCGGCCTGGACGGCGGCAATGTCCGCATCGGTGGTCCGCGGGGTGATGCGGTCCACCGAGGTGCTGACGAAGCTGATGTTGGCGTCAATCCATCCGGCCAGGCCTGCGTCCCACGCCCCGGCCATGCCCACCACGGCGTTGTGCGCCACGGTGCCGTTGTTGGAAAGGTTGTCGCAGCAGACCACGGCGAGCGGTCCGGCGGCAGCAGTCCGGCGGGCGGCGAGGGCCAGCACCAGCCGGCCCAGCGGCGTCGTCGGATTTCCGCTGCCGGACGCCATCAGCGCAAGGTCGGCAACGACGTCGGACGCCGTCCGGTCGAGTTGCCCGTCGGCGCCGAGCCGGTAGGCAGCTTCGGTGATGGTCAGGGTGACGACGGCGGTGGCGGGCGCGGCAACCAGCTCCGCGAGCCGCTGCACGTCGGCGCCGTCCACGGCCTCCACGATGCTGCTGACCACAGTGAAGGAGTCGCCGCCGTCAGCGCGTTCCACCAGGGTGAACAGCCCGTCCTGTTCGGCCAGCGCCAGCGCTGCGTCGGGGCGTCGGCCGGTGAAGGCTGCGATGCCCCAGTCGGCGGCGTCAGCCGACAGGTGGGTGTACCAGGCCTGGTGCGAGCGGTGGAAGGCGCCCAGTCCCAGATGGACGATCCGCACGGGTGCCTTGGCAGACGGCCTCAGGCTGCGGCTGAGTTGGGGAAGCTCGACGGCGGGTTCCGGCGCGGATTTCAGTTCGATGCTCACAGCTTGAAGACCCTTCGGGGCGAGCCGTCGACGATGTCGACGATCAGTTCATGGGCGCGGTCCTCGCCGACGCGGTGCTCCGCTACCAGCCTGGCCAGGAAGGAGGCCTCGATCCGGCGGGAGGCATCGTGGCGCGCGGGGATGGAGCAGAAGGCCCGGGTGTCGTCGATGAAGCCGGACGAGCGGGAGAACCCGGCCGTCTCCGTGACGGCGGAACGGAAGCGCAGCATGGCGTCCGGTGCGTCCAGGAACCACCACGGGGCACCGAGGTAGACGGACGGGTAGAAGCCTGCCAGCGGCGCGAGTTCGCGGGAGAACACGGTCTCGTCCAGGGTGAAGAGCACCAGGTGGAAGTCCTTGGCGGTGCCGAAGTCCTGCAGCAGCGGGCGGATTGCCTCGGTGTAGTTGGTGGCGACGGGAATGTCGTGGCCTGTGTCTGCACCGTAGGTGTTGAACGTGGGCTCGTGGTGGTTGCGGTAGGACCCCGGGTGGATGGTCATGACCAGGCCGTCCTCCACGGACATCCGCGCCATCTGGTACATCATGTGGGCTTCGAAGTCGTCGCGGTCCTGCGCCGTGGCCTGGCCCGAGCGGGCGCGGTCGAACAGCTTGGCCGCATCGCCGGCGTCGAGCTTGAGCGTCACGGGAGTGCGGACGCCGTGGTCCGCGGAGACTGCGCCGTGTTCCACGAAGTAACGACGCCGGTTTTCCAGAGCCGTGACGTAGCCGGCATAGCCGGTGGCGCCGTCGCCCGCTGCCGCGATGAGCCGGTCCGCGTTCGCGGACCAGGTGGGGTGCGCGATGTTCAGGTAGGCGTCGGGGCGGAAGGTGGGAAGGACTCGTCCGTGGAACGTGGGGTCCTCGGCGATCGCCTTGTGGCTGGCCAGGCTGTCCAGCGGATCGTCAGTGGTGGCCAGCACCTCGATGTTGAAGTCCTTGAAGAGCTGGCGGGGCCGGAAGCCCGGCTCGAGCAGCTTGGCAGATATCGCATCGTAGCTGGCATCGGCGGTCTCGGCGCTGATCTCGTGCTGGAGGCCGAAGACGCTGCTGAACTGGGTGCGGAGCCAGTAGCCGGAGGCCGTTCCCTCGAACAGCGGCCAGGCCTTGCAGAACTCGTGCCAGACGGTACGGGAGTCCGGTTCCCCCGCTGCCGAGCCCTTCAGCCGGTCCAGGGGAACGCCGCTGGCGTGGATCAGCCGCGTGACGTAGTGGTCCGGACTGACCAGCAGCGCTGCGGGGTCCGGGAAAGGGGTGTTGTGCTCGATGACTGCGGCGTCAACGTGCCCGTGCGGGGAAATGATGGGGAGGTCCTGGACGCGCTGCAGGAGGTCGCGCGCAATGCTGCGCGTTCCGGGATCCGCGGGCAGGAGCCGGTCTGGGTTGGCGGCAATCGACTGTGACATAGCTCAATGGTCCGGTCTTCCCCGGGTATTTGTCAACCGGTTGCCAAATATTGCCAGAGTGTCCCGGATTACTGTTCGCTACGGTTCCGGGCTGTCGCACCTGCGATCCGGGCCGCGGTTGTCCGAGACCGGCGCGGATATCCGGAAATGCCGCGGACTTGCTCAGCCCGCGGGCAGGAGCCGTCCGCTCGAGCCCCGCAGCACAAGCTCTGTTTCGACGCGCAGGGTGGCGGTCGGCTCCCCTGCGCCGTGCAGCAGGTCCAGCAGCAGCGTGGCAGCGCCCGAGCCGCACTCCCCCAGCGGCGAGCGAACGGTGGTGAGCGGAGGCGTGGTGAAATCCGCCCCGAAGATGTCGTCGAACCCCACGATGCTGATCTGGTCCGGGACCACCACCCCCGCGGCTTGGAGTTCCTGCATGAGCCCGATGGCCAGGAGGTCGTTGTAGGTCAGCACGGCCGTGGCACCGCTGGCGCGGACGTCGCGCGCCACCTGCCGGCCGCCGTCGACCGTGGGTTTGGTGGATTCCAGCCGCACGGCGTCGAGCCGGGACCATTCGCAGGCGGCCTGCACGCCTTCCCAGCGGCGGGCGGACATCCAGGACTGCGCAGGACCGGCAACGAAGGCAACCTTGTGGTGCCCGTTGGCCGCCAGGCTGCGGACTGCCTCGCTGATGCCCTTGTTCACGTCGGGAACCACGCACGGCACGCCGTCGACCTCGCGGTTGATGACCACCACGGGCTTGTCGCGGGCGATGGTCCGGATGTCGTCGTCGTCCATGCGCGGACTGGCAAGGATGAGGCCGTCCACGGTGGCCATCATCCGGCGGGCAGCCGTCAGCTCGGTGACGGCGGACTCGGCGGACTCGGCAAGTACCAGGGTGTAGTCGCGGAGAGTCGCGGTGGTTTCTGCGCCGCGGATGATGTCGAAGAACGTGGGGTTGGTGATGTCCGCGACGATCAGCCCGAAGGTGTTGGTGCGGCCGGTGGGGAGGGCCCGGGCGAACGGGTTGACGTGGTAGTTCAGTTCGGCGGCGGCATCCTCGATGAGTTTCTGCGTCTTGGCGCTGACGCGGCCGGGCTTGCTGAGCGCGCGGGAGACCGTGGACGGATTGACGCCGGCAACCTTGGCAATGTCGTAGATGGTGGCGTTGGATTTTCCGTCCCGGGCGTTCTTCTTGACCAGACCTGTTGGTGCGGCAACGTCCGGCGTCTTGGGTTCAGTCACCGCCCCATCCTAACGAGGAAACAACCCGACCAGGTCGCAGTTGTGGCCGTTTTGAGCGCTCAAACGGCCACAACTGCCAGTTAGTTGGGCGAGGGTTGGCCAGCGGTTGCCGGGCTGGGGTTGCGGGTTGCTGGAAGGGACTAGGAGCGCTCGGGGAACTTGCCCTCGTCCGCGATGCGCTTGTTCAGCTCGGCGAGGAACTCGTCCTCGTCGAAGTCCAGCCCCACCTCCGTGCCGGTCCAGCTGGAGAGGTGGATGGCGTTGGCCAAGCGGACGCCCTTGATGCCGTCCGATCCCGGGGCCAGCAGTGGGGTTCCGTCCAAAATGTTGGCCGCGAAGTTCTCCAGGACGCCGGAGTGCTGCGCGCCCCAGGCGGACTCGAACTCGATGACCTCTGTGGTGTAGTACTCCTCGGGATTCAGCTCGCCCATGAAGAGTTTGCGGACATCATCCATGTCCATGCCGTCGCTGAGTTCACGCTCGGGCTTCTTCAGGCGCGTCACCGTGGCGGTTTTGGAGTTTTCGACGACGATCTTGCCCTGGTCGCCCAGGATCTCGAAGCGGTCGGTCCCCACGAGGTCGTGCGTGGCCGTCACGAAGACGCCCGTGGCGCCGTTGCCATAGTCCACGACCGCAGTGACTTCGTCCTCCACTGCGATGTCGCGGCGGAAGCCGTAGGCAACCTTGGAGTAGACGGACTTGGGCACGCCGCAGATCCACTGCCACAGGTCCAGCTGGTGCGGTGCCTGGTTGACCAGCACGCCGCCGCCTTCGCCGCCCCACGTGGCGCGCCATTCACTGGAGTTGTAGTAGCCCTGCGGGCGCCACCAGTTGGTGATGATCCAGTTGGTGCGGCGGATGCTGCCGATCTCGCCGTTGCCGACGATCTCCTTGAGCTTCTGGTACAGCGGGTTGTTGCGCTGGTTGAACATGATGGCGAAGGAGAGCTCAGGCTTGCCGGCGGCAAACTCGTTGAGCTCCCTAACCTGCTTCGTGTACACGCCGGCGGGCTTCTCCACGAGCGCGTGGATGTTGCGCTTGAGCGTTTCGATGCCCATTTCCGGATGCAGGAAGTGCGGCACGCAGGTGACCACGGCATCCACGTCGCCGCTTTCCAGCATGGCGATGTAGTCGTCGTAGAAGGCAACCTCCGGGTACGTGGCCGAGGCCAGTTCCTTCTTGGCGGGGTCGGTGTCGCAGATGGCGCCGATCTCCATGTTCGGGACCAGCCCGTCGGTGATGAACCTGGCGTAGGCGCCGCCCTGCTGGCCCAGGCCGATGATGCCCAGGCGTACTTTGGTGCTCACAGATAATTTCCTTTTCGTTGGTTGAGCTTGTCGAAACCGGATGATCGGGATCAGTGGTTAGAAGAGGCCCGCGTGGCCCATGGCCACCAGGTTGTCGTAGGAGGTCTGCAGGGCATCCCACACAGTGCGGCCGTAGAGTTCGTCCTGCTCCACGAGCATGTACTGGGCGCCGGCAGCCTGCGCGGCCGGAATGATGGCGGGGAAGTCCAGGTTGCCTTCGCCCACTTCGGCGAACTGCACCACGTTCTTGAACTCCGCCATGAAGCCCATAAAGTCCCCGGAGTCCAGCAGCCCGAAGGAGGACTCGGGCAATTCGCCGATCCGGTAGTCCTTCAGGTGCACCATGGCCGTACGGCCCGCGTACTTTTCCAGGGTGCGGACAGGGTCGAGGCCGCCGCGCTGTACCCAGTGAACATCGATTTCCATGCCCATGGCGGGGGAGTTCTCGGCGATGATGTCCAGCATGTACTTCCCGTCGAACTTCGCGAACTCGATGTGGTGGTTGTGGTAATACAGGCCGAGGCCCTGTTCCCGCAGGCGTTCGGCGTATTCGTTCGCCTGCTTGGCGAAGTCAATGACTGCGCCAATCGATTTCATGGCGGGGAACGGCAGCATGCCGATCCGAAGAAGCGTGGAGTCGAGGCGCTTGGCGTCATCCACGATCTTGTCGAAGTCGTCCCTGAGCGAGTCACCGGGACGGCCTTGGGGTGTCTCCATGGCCACGGACAAGGCTGCAATATCCATGCCCAGTTCGCTGCGGGAACGCTCCAGTTCAGCGACGTTTTCCGGAGTCATGGGAATCTGGGAGATCTCGACGGCGTTGTAGCCGATCGCGCTGACCTTGCGGAGCGTTTCAAACGCGCCGAGTTCGGTGAAGCTGTCTTTCAACATCATCGCTTGTACGCCAATTTTGGCCACTGTTTCCTCCGTGGTGTTCCGGGCCCCTAAGGGCCATTTTGCCGGTTTCGTGCTGTCACCCGATGCCGCCGCCCGGTGTTAGACGAACGCTGTTAGGCGAACGCCGTTAGGCGACGGCGCCGGCCTGTTCAATTTGATGCTGCTGGTTTTCCAGCAGCCGGTGCCGGTCCGCCCGGCGCTGTTCCTGCCGGTCCGGATCGGGGACCGGAGACGCCAGCAGCAGCCGCTGGGTGTAGGGGTGGTCGGGGTCGGTGGTGACGACGCCGGCGGGGCCCTGTTCGACGATCTCCCCGTGGTACATCACGGCGACGCGGTGGCTGATGTGCCGGACCACGTCGAGGTCGTGGGAGACGAACAGGTAGGAAACGCCGGTGTCCTTCTGGATCTGCAGGAACAGGTCGAGCACCCGCGCCTGGGTGGACAGGTCCAGGGCACTGACGGGTTCGTCGCAGACAATCAGCTTCGGCGAGAGTGCCAGGGCTCGGGCGATCGCGACCCGCTGGCGCTGGCCGCCGCTGAACTCACGCGGCAGCCGGTGGATGGCGTCCGAGGGCAAGCCCACCTGGTCGAGTAATTCCTTGACGCGCTTCCTGGCCGCTACGGACTCCATGCCCTGTACCCCGAGGGGCTCGGCGAGGATGGCGCCGATCTCCAGGGCCGGGTTCAGCGAGGTGTATGGATCCTGGAAGACCACCTGGAGGTCGCGGCTGAGCGTGCGCCGTTGCTTGCGCGTGGCGTGGCTGATGTCTTTGCCTTCGAAGATGATCTTTCCGCCCGTCACCGGGGCAAGGCCCAGGACTGCCCGGCCCAGGGTGGTTTTTCCGGAACCGGACTCCCCCACCAGACCCAGGGTTTCGCCCTGGCCGATGGAAATACTGATGTCCGTCAGGGCCCGGAACGGCTTGGCCCGGAACTTCTTGCTGGGATATTCCACAACCAGGTTGTCCACCGTCAGCAGCGGGGCGCTCTCCGTGGTGCTCATGCGACCGGCTCCTTCTGGCTGGATACAAGCATGGACATGGGTGTTTTGCCTTCGAGCATCGACGCCAGGAGGGTCCGGGTGTAGTGCTCTTTCGGGTTGCGGAGGATGTCGCGGACGGACCCTTCCTCCACAAGCCGGCCGTTCTGCATGACGGCCACGCGGTCGCAGAGGTCCGCCACCACACCGAAGTTGTGGGTCACCAGGATGACGCCGATGTTCAGTCGCTGCTGGAGTTCGCGCAGGAGGTCCAGGACGTCGGCCTGCACCGTGACGTCCAGGGCCGTGGTGGGCTCGTCGGCGATCACCAGGTCCGGCTCGCAGCTGATGGCTCCCGCGATCAGCACACGCTGGGCCATGCCTCCGGAGACCTCGTGCGGGTAGGCGCCAAACGTCCGGTGCGGATTGACGATTCCGACGTCGGTCAGGAGCTTCAGCGCCCGCGCCGTCGCCTCAGCCTTCGAGATTCCCAGGACACGCACCATCGGCGTCACCAGCTGGTAGCCGATGGTGAAGGCGGGGTCCAGGTTGCTCATGGGCTCCTGCGGAATGTAGGAGATCCTCCTGCCGCGCAGCTTGGACAGCCGCGCCTGGTCGACGCGTTCCTCGCCCGGTGCCACGGTGTAGTTGCCGTCGAACTGGATGGAACCGGCCACGAGCCGGGCGTTGTCCGGAAGCAGACCCAGGATGGAGAACGCCGTCTGGGACTTGCCCGAACCGGATTCACCCACAATGCCCAGGATCTCGCCGCGGTCCACGTGGAAGGAAACGTCGTCCACCACCTTCTTGACGGTGCCGTCTGCCTGCGGGTAGCCGACGCCGAGGTTGGTCACCTTTACCAGGTGGTGCTCGGTTCCGGCGTCGACGGCGGCCACCGACTTACGTGACTGGCGCGCGGTGGCTGGTGCCGCCGTCGTGCCCATCACCGGGGTTGCCTGCTTCTTGCGGTGCCTGATCTTTTCGCCATCCTCCAGAGCGTCACGGATGGCGTTGCCCAGCAGGACCAGCCCGCCGATGGTCAGCGCCATGGCCACAGCCGGCCAGAACAGCAGGGTCGGGTTCAGGTAGACGTTCTTGAAGCCTTCCGAGAGCATGACGCCCCAGGTGGCCTTGGTGGGATCGCCCAAGCCCAGGAATTCCAGGCCGGATTGGATGGCGATGGCAACACCTGCAATCGCCGCGGTCTGGATGATGATGGGTGCCCGGACCACGGAGAAGATGTGGCGGGCAATGATGCTGAGGTCGGAGAGCCCGGACACGCGTGCGGCGTCAACATACAGTTCGTTCCGGACCGACTGGACGGCTGTGCGGGTCAGCCGGAAGTAGGACGGACTGATCAGGACGCCGAAGGCGATCATGGACATCCATACCGACGGGCCGAAGGCCGCCCGGATGGTCAGCAGCACGATCAGGCCGGGGAGGCTCATGAGAATGCTGACCACCCAGTTGGAGACCGCCTCGAACTTTCCGGAATAGTAGCCGGCGATCAGGCCGGCCGGCAGGCCGATGACAATGGCGACGCCGGCGCACAGCAACGCCGAAAGAAGCGTCAGCTGCGCACCGAACAGCAGCCGGCTCCAGACATCACGGCCTGAACTGTCAGTTCCGAGGATGTTCACGGAGTCCGGTGCGGCCAGGGTTTTGGCGATGTTTGCGTGATTCTGGTCAAAGGGCGCCAGAACGGGCGCGAGGATGGCCAGAAACGAGATCGCCAGCAGAATTACCGTGGCAGCGATGCCAAGGGGGTTCTTGAACAGGCGCCGGATCACGGTGGAGCGGACCACAGTGCCGCTCTGCCCCGCGTGATTGGAGGGCGTGGGGGCGGCAGGTGCAGGGGCGGCAGCTGCCGCGGTTTCCACGGAATCGCTCATGACACACGTACTTTCGGGTTGAGCCAGCCATTAAGAATGTCCACCAGCAGGTTCACCACAATGACGACGACCACCGTGTACATAACGACGCCCATCACCACGGGAAGATCCGACTGGCCGGTAGCGGCGACCGCCAGCGGACCCATGCCCGGAAGGGCAAAGATCTGCTCGATGATGACCACTCCGCCAAGCATGCCGATCAGCTGCAGGCTCAGCACGGTCAGGCCGGCCGGTGCAGCACTGCGCAGTACGTGCTTGAAGAGGATCTCGCGCTCACCGATGCCGCGGCTGCGCAGGGTGCGGACATAGTCGCGCTCAAGCTGTTTGATGACCGCGCTGCGGATCTGCTGCGCGCCTCCCGTGACGCCGTTGATCAACAGGGCAATCACGGGAAGGGACATGGAATAGACCCACGCCTCGGCCCCGGAGTCCGGGGAGATGGTGCTGGTGGCAGGGAACAGTCCCATCTGGATGGCCAGGATGGTGACCAGGATGACGCCAATCACGAACCCGGGGATCGAGTCCCCGATGATGGCGCCAACCTGGACCACCCTGTCCACCCAGCCGCGCTTGACGGCCGCGGCCACACCGATCAGTGCGGCGCAGATGGCGATCAGGATCATTGCGGTGAAAACCATGGTCATGGCGACCGGAATCCGGGTGGCCAGGGAATTGGCCACCGGTTCCGAGCTGAACCACGAAGCACCAAGGTTTCCGGTCAGGGCATCGCCCAGCCAGGAGAAATAACGGGTCATTAGGGGCTGGTCCAGCCCCAGCTCGTGTTCCTTCATCGCCACTTGTTCAACAGTGGCCTGGTCACCCAGGATGTTCCTGGCGATGCTTCCGCTGGAGACATAGAGCAGGCAGAAGGTGAGCGCGGAGACCACAAACAGCACCACCAGCCCGCTTCCCAGCCTTTTCGCAATGAACCTGATCATGGTGTCCTACTTGGCCGGTGAGTAGTTGTAGATGGACGGAACGGCCTGCTGGATCTGCGGCCTGACGTTCACCTTGGAGTTGTGGTAGTACATCTGGTTGACCCGGAACAGCGGGGCGAACCATGCCTGTTCGACGACGTACTTGTTGACTTCCTGAGCCAGCTTGCCGGCATCGGCACCTCCGTTGCGCACTGCCGCGATCTTGGCGTCCAGCTCCGGCGTCGCGTTCTTGAACGGGTTGTAGAGCGCTTTGGTGGAAACAATCTGGTCGGTGGCGACCGTGGGCTGGCCCTGGAAGAGCGAGAAGTACATGCTGGTGAACTTCTGCGCGGCAATGTCAGAGGTGAAGGTATTGGTCAGCGCGGCGCCAACCTTGAGGGTGATGCCCACGTCCGCCAACTGCTGCTGGACCACGGAGATCTGCGTTTCGAAACCGGGAACGCCAGGGATTTCCAGGGTTACGCCGCTTTCGAAGCCGGCTTCCTTGAGGAGCTGCTTTGCCTTGGCCGGGTCGTAGCTGTAGTAGTTCTCGAGCTCTTCGGTCCAGGCCCCGCTGGCCTTGCCGAACGGCTGGGACGTCGGGGTTCCCTGGCCCAGCATGACCTGGTCAAGGATCGTCTTGCGGTCGAAGGCGTAGTTAATGGCCTGGCGGACCTTGACGTTCGCGAGCGCCGGGTTCTTGGTGCCGTCGCGGTCCAGGAGGAGCAGGCCCTGCCAGTCCACTTCGTTGGCGGCCAGCTTCATCTTGGCGCCCTCCGCCTGCTTGCCGTTCTTGGGATCCAGGATCGTGGCATCGACCTGGCCGGAGACAAGGGCGTTGGTGCGGGCGGTAAGGTCCGGCAGGATCTTGAAGGTCAGCTTGGAGTACTTCTGTAGGTCCTTGTTCCAGTAGTCCTTGCGGGCAGTGAAAACGGTCTGGGAGTCCTTGACCGACGCCGCCTTGTCCATCACGTACGGGCCGGAGCCCACCGGTTCGGTCTTGATGCCTTCGCTTCCAAGTGCCTTGGGGCTGCCCATCAGGCCCGCAGCCTGGCTGAGGAAGTATTCCAGGGCCGGGTCCGGGGTGGTGAGGTTGATGTCGATGGTGTCGGCATCCACAACGGCCACATCTTTGACCGCATTGAGCTGGGCCATCTGCGGGCCGTTGGCCTTCTTGAAGTGGTCCATGTTCGCCTTGGCCGCTTCGGCGTCGAACTTGGCTCCGTCGCTGAAGGTGACGTCAGTCCGCAGGTCCACAGTGAGCTTGGTGCTGTTGCTGTTGTACTTCCAGGCGGTAGCCAGCATAGGGCTGAGCTTTCCGTCCGGTTCGCGGAGGATCAGGGTGTCATACACGGCCTGGTAGGGCTGGAGGACGTGCCCCACGTGGGCCTGGGCCGGGTCCCAGGAACGTACGTCCTGGATCGTGCCGATCGTCAGCGCAGTGGCGGCGCCGGCGGCTGAGCCGGAGTTTGCGGTGCCGCCGCACGCGGTCAGGGCAAGCGCCGCGCTGACTGTTAGGGCGGTCACTGCCGCCTTGGGACCTAACTTCATTGTTGGCTCCTTGGATCTTTGGAACGTGATGCTTACGGAATAGGCCGGTGTGGCGTGGACCACACCGGCCTTGCGAGATTCAGCGTACGCATTGTTGCCCGTTTTGGCAACCGATTGTCAAAACGACTGCCATTTTGACTCGAATGGGCTGAAATACCGCGGCCTGACTTTGCTCAAACAGCCACAACCAGTTGCCGAACAGACGGCTCAGGACATCCTGTGGGCAGGCGCCGGGTAGCTCTGCCGGTAAATATCCTTGATGATGCGCAGCGACTTTTCGGCCTCCGCGGGGCCGATCCAGAACGTCTCCGCCTCGTCCAGCCGGCCATAGAAGTCGTTGATCAGCAGCTCGTGCGACACACCCCAGTAGGAGCGGCCGCCGGAGTCGCTCTTGCGCTCCGGAGTGACGTCTACGCGTCCGTCCGCATAGGTGACCGTGAGGTCGTCCCGCAGGCTCAGGACGGCCTTTTCCGTGACGACGTCGAGTGTTACGGGCGCGTTGAAGGCATTGGCCAGGGTGGCATAGAAGGCGCTCCGGGCACCGTTGGCATGTTCCGCAACGAATTCCGCGGTGTCTTCCACCTCAATAGTGCCGGCCAGGAAGCGCGTGGAAGCGTTGCCGCTGACCGTCACGACGTCGCCAACCAGCCACTGGAGCAGGTCCACGGTGTGGATGGCCTGGTTCATCATCAGCCCGCCGCCACCGCCGGCCCACGTCCCCCGCCACGGGCGGCTTTGGTAGTACTCGGCGGAACGCTGCCACATCACTGTTGCCGACGCTCCCACCACGGCCCCCAGCTCGCCCGTAGAGAGCAGCGAGTGCATGGCCTGCGACGTTGCGTTGTACCGGTTCTGGAAGCACACGGCGATTTTCGCCCTGGCTGCCGAGGCGGCTTCAACCAGCCGCCGTCCCTCCGCCAGCGTGTGGGCCAGCGGCTTCTCCACGATGACATTGACGCCGCGCTCCAGGCAATCCGCAGCCACCGAGGCGTGCTGGTCATGCGGGGTGCAGATGTGCACCACGTCCGGCCGGACGGCCTCAATAAGGGCGAGGTGGTCAGCGAAGCCGGGGACGCCGTAGGCGGCCACCGCGGAAGCCAGCCGCCCCGGATCCGAATCGCAGACCGCAACCAGCGTGGCGCCGTCGAGCTTTGCAACCGCTTCGAAATGCACGGCGGAAACGTCGCCGCAGCCGATGACCGCCGCCGTCGTGCTCAAGAGAGTTCAACCCCATTTTTCGCGGCGAGCGCGGCAAAGGCGCGGGCCGCGACGCCGAAGGCCACCGGCCCCGAGAATCCGCCCAGCTCATGGGCGCTGGCCAGGTGGGGTTCCAGCGAGGCGAAGCCGGTGAAGCCGTCCGCCTTCAAGGCGGCAATGGTGGCGTCCAGTTCGCCGTCGCCCTCGCCAGAGGGCACCACTTCCCCGCTGGTGGACAGCGCATCCTTGACCTGGAAATACTCAAGGTAGGGGCGCAGCATGGCGTAGCCGTCGGTGTAGGGCTTGACGCCCACCTGGACGAAGTTGGCGTTGTCCCAGGCGATGCGCAGCGACGGGGAGTCCACGGTTTTCATGATGTCGAGGACGCGTTCGGGGGTGTCGCCGTAGATTCCCTTCTCGTTTTCATGCAGAAGCACGACGCCGGCCTCCGCGGCTTCCGCGGCCAGCGCACCCAGGCGGGCGATGACGTCGTCCCGGATGTCTTCCTGGCTCTGGCCTTCGGCCCGGTAGAACGAGAAGATACGGATGTATTTGGTATCCAGGCCCTTGGCCACGGAGATGATCTGGCGGAGCCGCTGCACTTCGTGCTCGACGGGCAGCGAGACGTCCACCTTGCCGATGGGGCTGGCCACGGCCGAGACCTTGAGGCCCTTCTCATCGAGGATTTCCTTGAGGGTGGCAACCTGCTGCGGTTCCAGCTCGGAGACATTAGTGCCCCAGGCGCTGCGCACCTCAATGTGGCTGGCACCTAAGGCCAGCAATACCGCGGCCTGCACCGCGGGATCCGGATCTATTTCATCGCCAAAGCCTGAGAGCGGCCAGACTGCGGTTGTTGATTTGCTCACGCGGATCTCCTGGGTTTAGCGGCCGCCGCGGTGAAAGCTCGCCTTCCTGCTCCAGCGCGGTGACCCAGTTCACAAACGGTGTCCAGGCCAGTTTAGCCAGCTTGGCCGGCAATGACAACCGATTGCCAAACTTTGACAATCTGTGGCATTCTTTGCTGACGGGATCTGTGGCGGCAGTCACAGGCCCGCCTGTCCGCCCCCGGCCATTCCGGCCCGGCCACCACGTTCAGAGAGGAGCGCCGTGGCTACGACGCAACCAGCAGCAGTGGACCGTCCGCCCACCATCCATGACATTGCCGCGCTCTGCGGCGTCGCGGCCTCCACCGTTTCCCGGGCCCTCTCGACTCCTGACCGCGTCAACATCAGGACGCGCCTGCGGATCGAGGCGGCTGCGGCCCAACTGCACTACATCCCCAACAGCCAGGCGAAGGCGCTCAGCTCCGGCCGGACAGGTGCCGTGGGAGTCCTGGTCCCGGACATTACCAACCCGTTCTACTTCGACCTCATCAGGGGCACGCAGCTCCAGCTCAAGGCGGCCGGGTACACCCAGCTGCTCGTGGACACGGAGGAATCCGATGAGGTGGAAGCCAGCACCATGGAGCAACTGCGCAAGAGTGCGGACGGCATCATTGTTGCCGCATCCAGGCTCAGTGACGAAGCCCTGCTGGCTGCGGCCGCAAAGATGCCTATGGTCACCATGAACCGCGACGTTCCCGGGGTCCCTGCGGTCCTCATTGACACCCCGTCCGCCACCAGTCAGGCCCTCGACCACCTCATCTCGCTGGGCCACACCCGGGTCGCCTACATGGCCGGGCCCACGACGTCCCAGTCCAGCGAACGGCGCTGGACCGCATTGTCCGAGGCAGCCGAGGAACGCGGCGTGGAAGTCCGCAGGCTCGGTCCGTTCGCCCCCAAGACGCAGTCCGGCGCAGCTGCCGCGGACGCCGCCGTGCACAGCGGAGTGACTGCGTGCATCGCGTTCAACGACCTCATCGCCATCGGCATGCTCCAGCGCCTCCGCGAACGCGGCATCCGTGTTCCCGAGGACATGAGCATTGTGGGCTGCGACGACATCTTCGGCGCCGACTTCTGCAATCCGCCGCTGTCCACCATGGCGTCACCGATTGAACAAGCCGGCCGCGTGGCCGTCTCCATGCTGCTGGCCCAGCTGAACCCGCTGGCCGGCGGCGGCACACGCAGCAGGTCGGTGATGCCCACCCACCTGACGGTCCGAGGCTCCACCGGCCCGGCACCCGGCGCGACCCACGCATGGAAGTGACGGTGCGGACACAGTTGAGCGTTGCCGACGCCGCTGACTAGGCTGGGCACATGCGCGAACTCCAGGCCAAGATCATTGAAGAAATGGGCGTCCAGCCCCGGATCGATCCTCCCGAGGAGGTGCGCAAGCGCGTCACTTTCCTAAAGGAGTACCTGAAAGCCACCCGCACCAAGGGCTTTGTTTTGGGCATTTCCGGAGGCCTGGACTCTTCGTTGGCGGGACGCCTTGCCCAGATCGCCGTCGAGGAGCTCCAGGCCGAGGGCACCGAAGCCAACTTCGTGGCGGTCCGCCTCCCCTACGGCGTGCAGCATGACGAAGACGACGCCCAGGCCGCCCTGGACTTCATCCAGGCAAAGACGGAGTGGACCTTCAACATTTCGGCGGCCGTGGACGGTTTCGAGGACGAGTTCGAAAAGACCGTCGGATCGGAGATCTCCGACTTCCATAAGGGCAATACCAAGGCCCGGACGCGCATGATCGCCCAGTATGCCCTGGCCGGTGAGCACAACTACCTGGTTATCGGCACGGACCACGGCGCCGAGTCCGTGACGGGGTTCTTCACCAAGTTCGGCGACGGCGGCGCGGACATCCTGCCGCTCTTCGGCCTGAACAAGCGGCAGAACCGTGCACTGCTTGCCGAACTTGGCGCGCCCGCACGGATTTGGGAGAAGGTGCCCACGGCCGACCTCCTGGACGGCAAGCCCGGCCGCACGGACGAGGACGAACTCGGCATCACGTATGACCAGATCGACGACTACCTCGAGGGCCGTGATGTCCCGGCGAACGTAGCCGTGACCATCGAGCAGAAGTTCCTGCGGACCCGGCACAAGCGCACCGTTCCGGTCAGCATCTTCGACACCTGGTGGAAGCACGAGGGTCCGGAGGAGCCCAGGGCAGGACTCTGATCCGGGCTCCTAGGGCAGCAGCACGATCTTGCCGCGGCCGTGGCCCGTCCTGCTGATCTCCAGGGCATCGGCAGCCTCAATGAGGGGCATCCGGTGGGAGATGTGGAAGGTGATCTGGCCGTCCGCAGTGAGGGTAGCCACTTCCTCAACGCGTCCTTCCAGCTGCCGGACGGCGGCGATTCCGGCTTCCGCCGAGTGCTTGCCGGGAACTGTTGTTACGGCGCGGCTGCGGTCCTGCAGCAGTTGGGCCGTCGCGGCAACGGCCTCGTCGTTGCCGATGGTGTCGAACACAGCGGTGACATCACCCGTGGCGTGGCTCAGATCCCGCACCCGGTCTGCCAGCCCCGCTCCGTAGGTCACGGGTTCGGCACCCAACTCGCGGAGGTACTCGTGGTTGGACTCGGACGCCGTGCCGACCACCCGTGCCCCGAGTGCTACGGCGATCTGGACCGCGGCCGAGCCCACTCCTCCGGCCGCGGCATGGATGAGGAGGGTGTCTCCGGGGCCCACTCCGAGCTGCTTCAGGGCAGAGTACGCGGTGCCGCCGGCCACGGGGATGCATGCCGCCTGTTCGAAGTCGACCCCGGCAGGGAGCGGGGTGAGCTGTTCGGCCGGGACCAGGGCTTCCGTGCGGTAGCCGCCGGTGAGGCCGTTCCAGATCACTTCATCGCCGACGGCAAACCCCTCGAAGGCGGGCCCCACAGCTGTGACCACGCCGGCTGCCTCGCTGCCGGGCACCGCCGGAAAATCCAGCGGTGCCCATTGTTTCAGGTAGCCGGCCACAAGTTTCCAGTCCACAGGGTTGACGCTGACCGCCCGGAATTCCACGCGGACTTGGCCCTCGCCGGGCTCAGGCAGTTCCTCGGCTCCTACCTTCAGGACCTGCGGGCCGCCGTATTCGTCGAAGTAGATCCTGGTGCTCATGGCGCTGGCTCCTTTGCTGCTGTCCCTGGCCTCTAGTGCAAGGGTAGGCAGGGAACTGCAGGCGTCACAAGGAGACATCAGGAGTCCGGTCAGCGCCTGACTTCCACCTCTCCCACCATGCCCATGTAGTCATGCAGGGCGCAGAGGTAGTCGTACTCGCCCACCTTGTTGAAGGTCACGGTGAATTTTGCCCCGGGCTCCATCAGGCCGGAGCTGAGGTCCCCGCCCTTGAAGTTCTTGGGATTGCCCACCGGCGCGAACACATTGGCCGGCTCGTGCCCGAACGTCACGGTGTGCGGCGCACCCATGCCGGAATTCACGAAGGTCACAGTGTCGCCGAGGTGGACGACAATCTCGTGGTGGACAAACCGCATCAGCATCGCGGTTCCGTTGTCCGTTCCGGCGATCACCTTGTGGTTGCTGGCCTGCTTGCGGGCCGCCTCCCATTGCTTCTCGCCGTCCCGCACGATCTTCCGTTCCTCTTTCTTGGTCAGGCGGTCGTACTGCGACTGCGTGAACGGGTAGTCGGTTCCGGCTGCGCGGACATGGACCGTACCCTTCATCGCCATGCCATGCACAACGCAGTAGTAGGTGAACTTGCCGGTGTGCGTGAACTTCAGCGTGTAACGCTCCACCGCTTTGAATCCGGTGTTGGAGACATTGGCCATGATTCCGGAGTTGAAGTACGAGTGGCCGTCATACGTGGTGCCTCCCTGCCGGCTTAACTGCTTCGGATCAAAGGGGTTGAACGGCGTGAGCGGCTTGCCTTTCGCCAAGAACGTCACGGTGTGGATTTCTGCGGCGTTTGCCTCCCACTTGATCTTGTCTCCCGCGTTGATATAGATGTTCGACGGAAGGAAGGACATCCCCTGGATGGCCTGGTCTGAGGACTCTGAGCCGACTTGGACGGTCCAGGTCTTCGGCGAGTTCTCATCGTCGGCAACAGCAGCGGTACTAAGTGACAGCGGCAGGAGGATGGCCGCCAAAAAGGCGAGGAGAAGGCGCAGCAGGTGCGGCCTTTGGTGGTTTTTTGGTTTGAGAGTCATGCGACTCATTCCTTTACGCTGGGCGTTGGCAGCCGCGGTGCGGCCGGGAAGGTACCGGCCCGCAGATTGCGGTACCGGACCGATGCCAGAGCGGCGCGGATCCAGCGGGACCCTTCTGCTTTTCTCTGTCGCCCAGCCCAGGGAAGGGAAGAGGCCTCGGAACCGGACCCGCCACCGAACTAGGCGACAACACGGGACTTTCCGGTTCTCGAAGGGATAAGTTGTGGTTCTGTTGAGCCGTCAGAGCCCTGATTCGTGGCCGACGGCGTGCGGTCGAAGCCGGTCGGTCCGAGACTACAGATACAGTTCCCATGGTGCTCCGCGTCGAGGAAATTGTCGAGATGCCGAGGGTGGTCAGCCGGCGCTGGGCGTGCGGAGCAGGGCTGAGATCCGGTGTGCCTCTTCGAGGAGGAGCCGGCCCAGGAACTCCTGCCGGTCTTCGCGGAAACGCGGCTCGATCCCGGTCAGGGACAGTGCCCACGCCGGACGGTTGGCCTGGTCGAACACGGCCGCGCCCATTCCCCAGCTGCCTTCCAGCACCAGACCGGGGTTCACCGAATAGCCCAGCTGGCGGGTTTGCTTCAGGTTGGCCCGGACCAGTGCCTCCGGGTGCCCTTCTGCGAACTTTCCGGCGTGTACGGGCCACCCGGACAGGACCTGCTTCTGCTCGTTTTCCGGCAGGAAGGCAAGGATGGCCGTGCCTGCCGATGCCACGCCCAGTGGAAACCTGACGCCCTCATGCAGCACGAACGAGCGCACGGGGAAGCTTCCTTCCTCGCGCAGCAGGCAGACGGTCTCGGAGCCCCTTCGGACGGAGAAGAAGGCGCTCTCGCCTGTTTCCTCGGCCAACCGCCGCAGGCTGGGCCTGGCAATGTCCTCCAGCGGGAACCGGGCGGAGGCCACCGATCCCATCAGGAGAACCTCCGGGCCCAGGACCCAGTTGCCGGTCCGGGCATCGTGGTCCAGGAGTCCTTCCGCGGCCAAAGAGGCGAGAAGGCGGTGGACCGTGGGCCGGGTGAGGCCGGATTCGCGCACAAGTTCCACCAGGGAGCTTCCCTCCGGCCTGCGGCCCACGATGCGCAACAGTCCGGCAATGCGGCTGACCACCTGGGCTCCCTGAACGGGTGTCGGGTTCATAACTCTCCTTCGTATATCCATAATGTGGATAGTTTGAAGACTACCGTCCACACTGTAAAAATGGCCAGATGTAGGGACAATTTTGTCCTTGACAGTGCCCCTCGGGCGCCCGTACGCTCAACATCCAGAGCTTGAGTCCACAAAGTGGAACAAACGACGAGCATTTTTCGGGACGGTCTGCCAGCAGCCCATTGGAGCCCCCGCGCTCCAACCCCCAACGATCCAACCCAGCTCGATGAGGAGATGCGATGTCCAAACTTAGATCCGCAGCGGCCGAGGCCTTGCAGGATGTGCTCCGGGACGGCATGACGCTCGCCGTCGGCGGCTTTGGCCTGAGCGGCATCCCGGCAGACCTGATCGAGGCCGTCCGGGAGTCGGGCGTCGGCGACCTGACGGTGGTGTCCAACAACATGGGCGTGGACGGCAAGGGCCTCGGTGTCCTGATCGAGGCCGGCCAGGTCCGCAAGGTGATCGCCTCCTACGTGGGCGAGAACAAGCTATTCGCCGAGCAGTACCTGGCCGGCCTGCTGGAGGTGGAGTTCACGCCGCAGGGAACACTGGCCGAGCGGCTCCGCGCCGGCGGCGCCGGCATCCCCGCGTTCTACACCAAAACCGGCGTGGGCACCCTGGTTGCCGAAGGCAAACCGCTCGCCGAGTTCGACGGCGAAACGTACGTTCAGGAGCGCGCCATCCGCGCCGACGTCGCACTGGTCCACGCGCACACGGCCGACACGGACGGCAACCTGATCTACCGCTTCACCGCCCGCAACTTCAACCCTGTGGTGGCCACCGCCGGCGCCGTGACGATCGCCGAGGCCGAGGTGATCGTGGAGCCCGGCGAGCTGGACCCGAACCACATCGTCACCCCCGGCGTCTACGTCCAGCGCCTCGTCCAGGCGAGCAAGCGCGTCAAGGACATCGAGCAGCGCACCGTGCGCCCGCGCGTCGAGCCCGTCCCCGCCTAACCCAGCGCGAACGAACACTTAAGCCCCCCGAATTTGAACCCCCAAGGAGAAACCCATGGCCTGGACCAGGGATGAAATGGCTGCCATCGCGGCCGAGGAACTCAACGACGGCGACTACGTGAACCTGGGCATCGGCATCCCCACGCTCGTGGCCAACAACCTGCCCCAGGGCGTTCGTGTCGTGCTCCAGAGCGAGAACGGGCTGCTCGGCATGGGCCCGTTTCCGTTCGAGGGCGAGGAAGACGCCGACCTCATCAACGCCGGCAAGCAGACCGTCACCGTGCTGCCAGGCGGCAGCATCTTCGACTCCGCCACGTCCTTCGGGATGATCCGCGGCGGCCACGTCAAGGTTGCCATCCTGGGGGCCATGCAGGTCTCCGGCAGCGGCGACCTCGCCAACTGGACCATCCCCGGCAAGATGGTCAAGGGCATGGGCGGCGCCATGGACCTCGTCGCCGGGACCCCGCGCGTCGTCGTCCTCACCGAGCACAACGCGAAGGACGGCAGCGCCAAGATCGTCAAGGAGTGCACCCTGCCGCTCACGGGCCTCCGGGTGGTGGACCGGATCATCAGCGACCTCGCGGTCTTCGACCTGGAAAAGACGGACGACGGCGGCCCGCAGCTCACGCTCACCCGCCTCGCTCCAGGGGTCACCGTGGAGGAAATCCGTGGGAAGACCGAGGCGGAGTTCACGGTCGCACTCGAAAATGCCGCCCCCGCTTTGGAAGGAGCCTCAGCATGAGCCTCAAAGATCAGTTCGGCAAGGACGTCCTGCTCACCGGCTGGGGCCACAGCCGCTTCGGCAAGCTGACGGACGAGACCCTTGAATCCCTGATCGTTCAGGTCGCCACCGAGGCTATCGGCAACGCCGGGATCGAACCCGGCCAGATCGACGAGATCTACCTCGGCCAGTTCAACTCCGGCATGATGCCGCTGGCGTTCCCGTCCTCGCTCGCGCTGCAGGTCTCGGAGCAGCTGGCCAACGTCCCCGCCACGCGGCTTGAGAATGCCTGCGCCTCGGGGTCGGCCGCGTTCCAGCAGGGCACCAAGTCGCTGCTGGCAGGCACCGCAAAGACCGTGCTTGTGATTGGGGCCGAGAAGATGACCCATGCGGCGGCGGACGTCGTGGGTGCGGCGCTGCTGGGGGCGGATTACGACATGGCCGGCAAGGCCTCCACCACCGGTTTCACCGGGCTCTTCGCGGAGGTGGCCAAGCATTACGGGAAGCGCTACGGATCCAGCGTCGGGAACCTCGGCGACGTCCTGGGCACCATCGCGGCCAAGAACCACCGCAACGGCGTGGACAACCCCTATGCCCAGCTCCGCAAAGACCTCGGCGAGGAGTTCTGCCGCACGGTGTCGGACAAGAACCCGATGGTGGCCGACCCGCTGCGCCGCACCGATTGCTCCCCCGTGTCCGACGGCGCCGCCGCCGTCGTGCTGTCTGTCTCACCGACCGCCGGGGTCACTGCCCCGGTCCGGCTCGCCGGTTTCGGCCACGCGAACGACTTCTTCCCCGCAGAACGCCGCGACCCCACCGCCTTCGCCGCCACCCGGGTCTCCTGGGAGCGGGCCCTGGCGATGGCCGGCGTCGGGATCGAGGACCTGGACTTCGCAGAAGTCCATGACTGCTTCACCATCGCCGAGCTGCTCATGTACGAAGCAATGGGCCTTACGGAACCTGGGCAGGGTGTCCGCGCCATCGAGGAAGGCTGGGTGTTCAAGGACGGGAAGCTGCCCGTCAATGTGTCCGGCGGCCTCAAGGCCAAGGGACACCCCGTGGGCGCGACGGGCGTTTCCCAGCACGTCATCGCAGCCATGCAGCTCACCGGCACCGCCGGCGACATGCAGCTGGCCAGCCCCCGCCGGGCAGCGGTGCAGAACATGGGCGGCGTGGGAATCGCCAACTACGTCAGCGTCCTCGAGGCCGTCTAAGCCCGGGCGCCGAACCGTCCTGACCTTCTTTTGTCCGCAGACCGCGCCGACACGCGAATTCACCCGCGTGTCGGCTGCGTGGCGGCCGAATGAAGGTCAGGACGGCGATGTGGGCATGGCCATCTAGCTCCGGCCCCGGATCAGGGCCGCAATGTCGGCAAAGCCCAGGCGCTCCGCATTGTCCAAAGCCGTCCGGCCCTGGGGGTCACGGATGGAGGGGTCGGCGCCGGCCGCCAGGAGCAGCCGGACCACTTCCTGTTGCCTAGGACCGCCATTGTTGAGCAGGACGGCCTCCTGCATGGCAGTCCAGCCGAGGTTGTTCACGTGGTTTACGGGAACTCCCGCGGCGATAAGGATCCGGACCGTGTCCACATGGCCGTGTTCGCTGGCCGGTATGAGTGCAGTCCCGCCGTAGCGGTTGGTACTGGACACATCCGCACCGTTGGCCAGGGTCAGCCGAAGCACGTCGTTGAACCCTTCAGCTCCGGCGTAGAGGAACGCCGAATCCTGGATCGCGTCCTTGGCGTTGACGTTACCGCCGGCCCGGATCAGCTGCTTGACCAGCGGCGCATTGTAGGCTATGGCTGCAAGGATCAGCCGCCGGTCGAGCTCCGCCTGGGCCTCCCGGGGCGGCGCCGGGCGCGAAGCCGTGGCCCCTGTCGGCGTGGAAGTCTGCGACTTTGCCGGGCCTGGCGTTCCCAGGCGCGGCGTGGCCGGACTCGAGGTGGCCGCCGATGGCGCACTGGGTTCGGCGGTGGCAGCGCTGTCTGACGCCGTGCCTACTGCGCCCACGGCGCTGCATCCTGCCACTGCTGCTGCCACGGTAACGGCCGCTAGTGCGCTCACAACCGACATCCGTCCCGGCGCCGTCCAGCGGCCTTGAACCACCTCATGAACTGAACCTATCCGGCGATGGCATCGGCACCCGCTGCCGCGCAGGCTTCGTCGAGCTTGCCTTCCGGGGCGCCGCCCACGCCGATGCCGGCCACGGACACGCCGTTGACCTTGAGCGGCACTCCGCCTGGCAGGAACAGCGTGCCGGGAAGGTCGGCGATGCTGGGGCCGTTGCCCGTGATGCGCTTCGCCAGCTCGCTCGTGGGGGCACCAAAAGCGGCAGCGGTATAGGCCTTCCGCTTGGCCGATTCGATGGTGTGCTCAGCCGCGTTGTCGCCCCGGAGGATTGCCTGCACAGCGCCAAACCGGTCGACCAGCGCTACCGTGACGAAGGGCAGCTTGTCCGCCTGGCACTTGGCAAGCGCCGCGCCCACCGCCTTGGCCGAGGCGCCGACGGTGATCCGGCTCTGCGCCACGACGTTAGCTGGCACTGGCCGGACGTCCGCGGCAGGCACGGCAGCGCGTGCGGCGGCGGACACCGAAGCCGGCTCAGCCGCCCGCGCCGAGGAACCGATTCCGGAGTTGGCGGCGGCGGTCGCACCGGCCGTCAGGACAAGCGCTCCGGCCGCGGCGGCGGCAAAAACCTTGGTGGACTTTTTCACGGTAGTTCTCCTTTTTAGCGCTGAGACTCAGCTGAAATCCGGTAGCGGAATCGGGTACATTTCCATCGTGCCGCCTGCTCCGAACGCGCACATCGGGCCTTCGTCGGCACCGTGCTCCCCCTAACAGCCAGCAGGATCAGCCAAAAGGCTGAGGGACGAGCAACGGCGCGGGCAATAGCATGGTGGATAGCACTCCCTCCACCGGAACCGGACGCCATGCCTTCCTCAGCCCCAGCACTCCCCCAGGAAACCCTGCCCGGCCGGACAGCCCAGGCATCAGGCCCTCTGGGCAGGATTGACGCCGCGGTCCACCTGGGTTTCGCGGTGCTGCTGGTGGCGTCGGTGGTGCGTTACGTGATGCGGCACAGCCCTGCTGACAACCTCATGGTCCCCGGCCTGGCCGCCGCCGCCTGCGTTCTCTACGCCGTCATCGCCGTGCTTGCCCAGCGCGGGCGTCCCTGGGCCGTCTGGATGTTCATCCTCGTCGCCGTGTGGGCGGTCTTGGTGGTTGCCGCGCCCAGCTTCGCGTGGTGTTCGTTTGCGCTGTTCTTCCTCTGCCGCACGGCATTCCGGGGGGCGGTGGCCTACATCGCAGCGGGCGCGACGGCCGCCGCCACCGCCGTCGGGCTGTTCCGGCTCAGTGACGGCACCGACCTCGCCATGCTGCTTGGTCCGCTTGCCGTCGGCGTCATGCTGACGCTGATCTACGACCGCATCGAGCACGACGCCGCGGAGCAGCGCCGCCTGCACGCTGAGGTGTCGCTCGCCCAGGGACAGCTGGCCGCCAGCGAGCGCCGGGCCGGCACCATTGCCGAGCGTGAGCGTGTGTCCCGCGAAATCCACGACACCGTCACGCAGGGCCTGGCCAGCAGCCTGCTGCTCCTGGAAGCGGCGAACCGCGCCTGGCCTGCCCCGTCGTCCCGGCAGGACCTCAGCCAGGCCAGCGGGCTGCTCCGCCGGAACCTGTCAGAAACGCGGAGCCTCGTCCACGAGCTCGCTTCCCCCGGACTGGACGCCTCTCCCCTGCCCGAGGCCCTGCTGCAGGCCGCCTCGCAGTATGTCCCCGGGGCGCGGCTGCTGGTCACCGGCGAGCGGCGGCCCGTTCCCGCGGACGTCCGCCACACACTCCTGAGGGTGGTTCAGAGCGCGGCAGCCAATATCCAGCTCCACGCGTCCGCAGCGAACGCGACGCTGACGCTCGGCTTCCTTCCGGAGGCCGTCACCCTGGACATTTACGACGACGGCGGCGGCTTTGATCCGGCGGCGGCAGCACCGCCATCGGACGCCGGAGGCTACGGGCTGCGGGCCATGCGGCAGCGGGTGGAACAGCTGGGCGGCGTATTCTCGGTGGAAAGCACCCCCGGGGAAGGGACCATCGTGGCCGCGCAACTGCCTGCCAGGGAGGACGCATGAGCGCCATCACCGTCCTCCTCGCTGACGATCACCTCGTGGTCCGGAGCGGGCTCAAGGCGCTGCTGGGAACCCAGCCGGACATCGACGTCGTGGCCGAGGCCGCATCAGGCGAAGAAGCCTTGGCGAAGGTAGAGGAACATTCCCCTGCTGTAGTGGTCATGGACCTGGCCATGGGCGCCGGCATGGACGGCATCGAAGCCATCCGGAGGATCCGCGAATGCAATAGGCGGCAGGCGGTGCTCGTGTTCACCACATACGATTCCGACGCCGACATCGTCCGCGCGGTGGACGCCGGCGCCATGGGCTACCTGCTCAAGGACGCCGCACCGGAGGAGATTTTCGCCGCCATCCGGGGTGCCGTGCAGGGCAGGAGCGTGATGAGCGCCCCGGTGGCCTCCCGGCTGTTCCAGCAGCTGCGCAATCCCGGCGAGGTCCTGACCCCGCGCGAAGCCGAGCTGCTGAGCCTCCTCACCGAGGGGCTTAGCAACCGCGAACTCGGCCAGCGGCTCTTCATCTCCGAGGCCACGGTCAAAACCCACCTGGCCCACATTTACGCCAAGCTCGGAGTGGAAACGCGGGCAGCAGCCATCGCCACCGCCATCCGCCGGGAGGGCATGCGCTAGGCTGGGCCGCCTCGTACGCGTGCGGGGTTTACACTCGTTCAGGTCACGCCCACCTTCCGACAGGAGCAGCCATGCGCGCCACCATTATCCACGGCCCCGGAGACATCAGGGTGGAGGACCGGGACTATCCGTCCGTCCAGCTCCCCACGGACGCGGTGGTCAAGGTGACTGCAGCATGTGTGTGCGGCTCAGACCTGTGGCCGTACCGCGGCGTGAAGCCAACCCACGCACCCTCCGCCATAGGTCACGAATTCATCGGCGTGGTGGAGAGCGTCGGCGATGATGTGAAGGCTCTCAACGAGGGCGACTTCGTGATAGCCCCGTTCGTGGTGAGCTGCGGCGAGTGCCCGCAGTGCCTGAACGGCGTCACAGTCGCCTGCGACCGGCTCGCCGGCTGGGGCGGCAAGGACGATGCAGGATTAAGGATCGACGGCGGCCAGGGCCAGGCAGTGCGTGTCCCCCTTGCCGAGTCCACCCTGGTCAGGGTGCCCGACGTCGGCGACCCAGACGATGCGCTCCGGAAGAACCTCCTGACGCTGTCCGACGTCATGGCCACCGGCCACCACGCCGCCCTCAGCGCCCAGGTCTCGCCCGGCCGGACCGTTGTGGTGGTGGGCGACGGCGCCGTGGGGCTGTGCGGTGTCTTGGCAGCCAGGCGCTTGGGTGCCGAGCGGATCATCGCGATGTCGCGCCACGCTGACCGGCAGGCCATCGCCCGCGAGTTTGGCGCCACGGACATCGTGGAAGAACGCGGCGACAACGGCGTGGCGAAGGTCCGTGAGCTGCTCGGCGGCGTCCTCGCGGACTCGGTGCTGGAGTGCGTGGGGACCAAGGAGTCCATGGAACAGGCCCTGCATTCGGTCCGTCCAGGCGGCGCCCTGGGGTTCGTCGGGGTACCGACCGGCGGCGCCGAGATTCCGCTGCGCTATCTGTTCGATAGGAACATCACCGTGGCAGGCGGGATGGCTCCCGCCCGTACATATATCCCGGAACTGCTGGCAGACGTGCTGGCCGGGACCATCAACCCGGGCCGGGTGTTCGACGTCGAAATGCCGCTCGAGGAAGCAGCCGAGGCCTACAAGGCAATGGACGAACGCCGGGCCATCAAGGTGCTGCTGACTCCATAAGACGGACCCGCTCCGGCTATTGCATGGCCGCGGGCCGGGGTCTAGCGTGATCGGCATCAGCATCCACCGCCCCTCAAGGAGCCGTCATGGCCGGGTTTGTGCAGATCATCGAATTCCAAAGTTCCCGCATCAAGGAGATTGAAGAATTGGGCCGTCCGTCAAGGACCGAGGGAGCGACTGACCCCACGTTCCGTCGCATCGTGGCCACCGCGGACCGCGACCGGCCGGGGACCTACTTCACCATCGTCGAATTCGATTCCTACGAGTCGGCCATGGAAAACTCCAACCGGCCGGAAACGTCCGACTTCGCCGCGAAGATGGCGGCGCTGTGTGACGGACCACCGGTCTTCCGCAACCTTGACGTCATGTGGGAGGACACGGGCGAGGCTTCGGACGCTCCCTAGCGGCCGAAATCCGCGAAACCGGGAGCCGGAGATGGCCTCCCCGCAGCACGCCGACCAGGACAGTCTCGTGCTGGAGCTCGGCAGCCTCGGCTCGGCACCACTTTCCCGGGTGGGCGGCAAGGCCCTCAACCTCGGGAAGCTGGCCGCTGCGGGTTTCCCCGTGCCGCCAGGTTTCTGCCTGACCACCTCGGCCTACGCACTGGCGGTTCCACGGGAGCTGGACGCTCTGGCCGCTCGCCTTGACGGGATCGGCCCCGTGGCGGCCTCCACCGACGCCGAGGCAGCGATTGCCGAGCGCCAGCTTGAACGGACGCAGCCTGCCGAGCGCCAGCTTGCCCAGCGGGCGCGGGAGCTTGTGGGGACGTCACCGGTCCCACCGGAAGTCGCAGCCGCCCTCCGCACTGGCTACGCAGCGTTGGGTGCCGCGCCCGGCGCCGAACACGCCCCGGCGGTGGCGGTTCGCTCCTCCGCCACCGCGGAGGACCTGTCCTTCGCGAGCTTCGCCGGGCAACAGGATTCGTTCCTGGATGTCGTCGGTGCCGACGCTGTGATCGAGGCCGTCCGGCGATGCTGGGCCTCCCTGTGGACCGACCGGGCGGTTGCCTACCGCTCGGCCAACGGGATCAGCCATCGTGACACAGGACTCGCCGTCGTCGTCCAGCTTTTCGTCGACGCCGCCACTGCGGGTGTGTTGTTTACCGCCAATCCGGTAACCGGCACACGCGGTGAAACCGTCATCGATGCGAGCCCGGGACCAGGCCAGGCGGTGGTCTCCGGGGCAGTGAATCCGGACCATTTCACCGTGGACAGTGCGACGGGGCGGATTCTGCAGCTTGTCCGCGGACGCGTCGGTGCGGCCACTGCCGACCTCGAGCCCGGCAACGCCGGTGGCCAGCCGAGCCTTGCCGACGCCGAGGTCCGTGCTCTGACCGCGCTGGGCCTCGACGCCCAGCGGCTGTTCGGCGAACCCCAGGACGTCGAATGGGTCATCGACGCCGGCGGCATGATTTGGCTGACCCAGTCGCGTCCGATCACCACGCTGTACCCCCTGCCCGATCCATCGTCCGCGGAACCGTTCGGCGTTGAATCCGAGCCAACATCCGACGTCCGCGTTTATCTGTGCGGCTCCCTGCTCCAGGGGCTGACCCGCCCCATCACGCCAATGGGGCTTTCCGCGCTGGGCATGTGGGGCGACCGCAGATCGCCGTGGACCTACGTCAGCCCCGGCCTGCGCATGTATATGGACCTCACCCCTTTAGTGCGCAGCAAGTCCGGCCGCCGGGCCCTGGTGAGAATGCTCCCCCTGGCGGACGGTCGCTCGGCAGCCGTTCTCCCCGCACTTCTGGACGACCCGAGATTCAGGGTCATCAAGCACCCGCTCAGGAAAGCGCCGGCCACAGCGGACGGGGCCCGCGGAGGCGGTTCCTTTGCCAGCCCTGGCCTGGTGACGTGGCTGCTTCCGGCCCTGATTCGAGCCGTTCTCCGGCCGGAAGCAGAATTGCGCAGGGCACGGACCTTCGCACAACGCCTCGCGAAGGATCTGGCACTGCGCGAGCCCGCTACCGCCTTCCGGCGCCTCGACCACGCCGAGCATGCAGCGGCGCGGACGGTTGATGGCCTCTTCCGATCCACACTGCCGGGACCCGCCACGGGCTATACGATGCTGGCCCTGGCCCGCTGGCTTCTGCGCGGAATTGCCGAACCTCGCGAGCTGGAAGCAGTCCTCCGCGGATTGCCCCACAATGTGACCACCGAAATGGACCTTGAACTCTGGCGTTTTTCCGTGTCCATCGCCGGGGACCCCGCCTCGCGCAGCGCATTCCTCGACAAACAGCCTGATGAACTGGCCGTCAGCTACGCCGCAGGAGAGCTGCCCGCTGTGGCGCAGGCCGGCCTGCGCGGATTCCTGGAACGTTATGGCCACCGCGCCGTGGCGGAGATCGACTTGGGCATGCCCCGGTGGGCCGAGAAGCCGGACCATCTTCTCGGGATGATTTCCAACTACCTTCGGGTGGAGGATCCGGAACAGGCTCCGGACCGGCAATTCCAGCGGGCGTCCGATCACGCGGAGGCGAGAATTCGCAGCCTCGTTGAGCGGGCCCGTACAAGGAGCCAGCTGCGGGGCCGTCTGGTGGCGCTGTGCCTGCACCGGTCACGGCAGCTGTGCGGGCTACGCGAACTTCCGAAGTTCTACGTCGTCACGGTGCTCGGTGAAATGCACAGGCAGCTCACCGCCGTCGGCGCCGAGATGGCCAGGACCGGTGCCGTCGCCGCCGCCGCCGACGTCTTCTTCCTCAGCTTCGACGAGGTCCGCGTGGGCCTGCGCGGCGCCGATCTGAAGGGAATGGTGACCGACCGCCGTCGAATTTATGATGCTGAACTGCGGCGCCGGAGAATTCCCCGGCTCCTGCTCTCCGATGGCACGGACGTCGAGGCCGTGGTCGCCGCTGCGGCCGCGGCCGTGGTCGCCGGTGCGGCCGCGGCCCCCGGAGGAATGGTCGGGACACCCGCATCCACAGGCACGGCCACTGGACGGGTCAGGGTGATCCTGGACCCTGTGGGCGCGCGCCTCGAACCCGGGGAAATCCTGGTGGCGCCTTCCACAGATCCGGGTTGGACGCCGCTCTTCCTGACCGCTGGTGCGCTGGTGATGGAAATGGGCGGCGTCATATCCCACGGGGCGGTTGTCGCCCGGGAGTACGGCATCCCCGCCGTCGTGGGCGTGCCGGACGCCACCAGCAGGCTGCGCACCGGTCAGACCGTAACTGTGGACGGCGCAGCCGGGACTGTTACCGAGGTTGCGACCGCCGCAGCCGACGTTGGGACCGTGAGGTAGTCCGGTCCTTGGAGGAGCAGATCGGGGACCCTCCATAGCCCGCGGAATGCCCCGGGATTTCGTGCTGCTGCAGGCGGACGTCTTCAAATTCGCCCTGCCCGGGACCAGGAAACCGCAGGTCCGGCCACCCCCTGCGGACCGAATCTGCCGTTACAGGAGGGACAGTTGATGACGGTAGCTATTGCACGGCCAGCGTACGCACCCTAGGTTTGAGACAGCGGAAGACAGTCTCCGCATCTGCCTGCCGTCGGAGCAGGACCAGAAAAGGGTTACAAAGGAAGTAGTAGTAATGGCAACAGGCACAGTTAAATGGTTCAACGCCGAAAAGGGTTTTGGCTTCATCGCTCCGGATGACGGATCAGCAGATGTTTTCGCGCACTACTCGGCAATTGCCAGCAGCGGCTACCGCTCCCTGGATGAAAACCAGAAGGTCGAATTCGATGTGACCCAGGGTCCCAAGGGACCGCAGGCAGAGAACATTCGCCCGCTGTAAGGCTTGAAAACTGCCCGGGATGTGCCGACTGGCACATCCCGGGCAGTTTCTTAACTACTTACATGGACGGAGTTCGTGGACCGCCGATCCGGACCGCGCAGACACCCCATACCGGGGCGATCTCGGTAGAGTGCCCACTATGGATGACAAAGCGATTCTGCACCGCTACCTCCGCACGCGCCGGGCCCAGCTGCTCGCAAAGCTCGACGGCCTCGGTGAGTATGACGCCCGCCGCCCAATGACGCCCACCGGGACCAACCTGCTGGGCCTGGTCAAGCACGTTGCGAGCGTGGAGCTGGGCTACTTCGGTAAGGTGTTTGGCCGCCCCAGTGAGCGGGACGTCCCCTGGCTCGACGACGGCGCGGAACCGGATGCTGATATGTGGGCGACGGCTTCGGAGACCCGCGATGAGATCGTGGACCTGCACCGCTTCTCAGCCTCCCACAGCGACGCCACTATCGAGGAACTGCCCCTCGACGCGCCCGGCGTGGTGCCGTGGTGGCCCGAAGAGCGGAAGCACGTGACCCTGCAGCAGATCTTGGTGCACATGTGCGCAGAGACGGCCCAGCACCTGGGGCACGCCGACATTCTGCGGGAACTCATCGACGGCTCAGCCGGGCAAGGGTCCAACGACCCCAATATCCCGCAGCGGAGCGCCGCCGAGCAGACGGCGCACTTCGGCCGGATCGAGGCCGCGGCACGCGAAGCGGCGACTCCGGCGGAAACGCCCGCAACGCCGCCGTTCGTGTCTGAACGCTAGGCATCAGCGCCCCGCGGTTTGTCGCCGGCTTTAGGCCTTGGGATTCGGCGCCGGCTTTAGCGCCGGCTTTAGGCTCTGGGGCAGCGCTAGACGAAGGCCGACACCCCCGTTACCGCCCGCGCCACGATGAGCGAGTTGATCTCGTAGCTGCCCTCGTAGGTGTAGAGGATTTCAGCGTCCCCGAACAGCTTTCCCATTTCGAAGTCGCTGCTGATGCCGTTGCCGCCCAGCAGCGAACGCCCCATGGCCACCGAGGCACGCGCCAGCCGGGTGGTGGTGGACTTGGCCATGGCGGCCTGGGCCATCTCGAGTTTGCCTTCCTCCTGGATCCTGGCAAGCTGGGCCATCAGCGCCAGGGACGCGGACGCATTGCCGAGGATCTCGGCGAGTTGCTGCTGGATCAGCTGGAAGCGGGCCAGCTCCTTGCCGAACTGCCGGCGCTGCAGCGAGTAGGCGCGCGCGACGTCGAACGCGGCCAGCTGGATCCCGGCCCCCTGCCAGCCGACCCAGGCACGCGAGTCCCGCAGGAGCTCGTTGGCCTTGGAGAAGTCCGTAGCCCCGGGGAGCAGGCTGGCCTCCGGGATTCGGACGTTGTCCAGCACGATGTCCGCGTTCTGCATGATCCGCAGGCCGATCTTGTTGGCGATCTTAGTGGCCGTGTAGCCGGGCCGGTCCGTTTCCACGATGAAACCCTTGATCTGCTGGTCGGCCTCATCCCGGGCCCACACCAGGGCAAAATCAGCAATGGTGCCGGCTCCGATCCAGCGTTTGGCCCCGTTGATCACCCACTCGCCGTCCTCGAGCCGGGCAGTGGTTGCCAGGCCGCCGGCGATGTCCGATCCGTGGTCCGGCTCTGTCAGGGCGAAGGCCCCCAACTGCGTGAAGGCAGTCAGTCCGGGCAGCCAGCGCTGCTTCTGTTCGTCGGAGCCGAGCTCCTGGATCATGCCCACAATCAGCTCGTTGTGGATGCCCACCAGGGCGGAAAGCGACACGTCGGCCCGGGCAACCTCCACGTACATGAGGCCTTTGAAGAGCGTGGACGTGCCGTCCGTCTGCAGCCCGCCGAGTCCGCGCTTTCCCATCTCAGCCAGCAGCCCAAACGGGAATTCCTCGCGGTTCCAGTAGTCGATGGACTGTGCCCTCACCCTGGCCTGCAGGAACTCCCGGATGTCCACGTAGCGCTTCCGCTCGTCGGGAGGGAGCAGGTCGGCAATGTACATGAGGTCGGCGTCGGGGAACGGCGGCGCGGAAACCTCCGGCCCGCCTGCCGCCTGCGGAGGCACCGTCCGCCGGGCAGCATCAGCACCTGCGGATTGCATGCCTTCCGATTGCATATCTGTGGATGGTGCGCTGTCACGTCCTTGTGGCTGCACGGGCATGTATCCCTTCGCTCTTCCAAACCCTTGGATGTCCTAGTATATTGCACAGTGATGTGGATCACTAGGACGTGCATCCCGAGGCGAAAGGTGCCCCATGACAGTCACCGATGACTTCCGTGCAGCACGCGACCAGCTGCTGGCCCTGCGCGATGACTACGGACAGGCCCGGGGCAGCTTCCAGTGGCCACGGTTCGAGGAGTTCAACTTCGCCCTGGACTGGTTCGACGCCGTCGCGGCGGATCCGGCCACCGGCGGCAACCCCGCGCTGGTGATCGTGGAACAGGACGGTTCGGCCACGCGGCGCAGCTTCGGCAAGCTGTCGGCACGCTCAAACCAGGTGGCCAACTGGCTCCGCAGCCAGGGCGTTCGGCGCGGGGACCGCATGATCATCATGCTGGGGAATCAGGTGGAGCTGTGGGAGCTTATGCTGGCCGGCATCAAGCTCGGCATCGTGCTCATCCCCACCACCACCCTGATGGGTCCGGCGGACCTGGAGGACCGCGTGGAGCGCGGCGAGGCGGCGTGGGCCGCCGTCGGAAGTTCCAACATCGGCAAGTTTGCCGACGTTCCCGGCGCCTACACACTGATTGAAATCGGCGAAGCCGGCACCGCACCCACCCGCGCGGTCCAATACTCCGACTCCGCCGCCTCCGCCGAGGACTTCACCCCGGACGCAGTCACGAAGGCCGATGAGACCCTGCTGCTGTACTTCACCTCGGGCACCACGTCGAAGGCCAAACTCGTGGAGCACACGCACACGTCCTACCCCGTGGGCCACCTGTCCACGATGTACTGGATCGGCCTGGAGCCCGGGGACGTGCACCTGAACGTTGCCTCCCCGGGATGGGCGAAACACGCCTGGTCCAACGTTTTTACGCCGTGGATCGCCGAGGCCTGCGTGTTCATCTACAACTACGACCGCTTCGACGCCCGCGCCCTGATGGACCAGATGGACCGCGAAAAGGTCACCAGCTTCTGCGCCCCGCCCACGGTCTGGCGAATGCTCATCCAAGCAGACCTCACGCTCCTCCGGAACCCGCCCACCAAGGTGGTTTCGGCCGGTGAACCGCTCAACGCCGAGGTGATCGGGCAGGTCCACCGGGCCTGGGGCCAGACCATCCGGGACGGCTTCGGCCAGACCGAGACCACGGTGCAGGTGGCCAACACCCCGGGCCAGCCGGTCAAGATCGGCGCCATGGGCCAGCCGCTGCCCGGTTACGATGTGGTTCTCGTTGACCCCGCCACCGGCGAAGAAGCCGACGACGGCGAGCTCTGCCTGCGCCTGGACCCCCGCCCCGTGGGGCTGATGAAGGCGTACTACGGCGACCCCGGGAAGACGTCGGACGCCTTCCGCGGCGGCTACTATCACACGGGCGACATGGCCAGCCGGGACGAGCGCGGCATCATCACCTATGTGGGCCGCGATGACGATGTCTTCAAGTCCTCCGACTACAGGCTGTCCCCGTTCGAACTGGAGAGTGTCCTGATCGAGCACCCGGCGGTGGCCGAGGCCGCAGTCGTGCCTTCTCCGGATCCGGTCAAGCTGTCAGTGCCCAAGGCCTTCGTGGTCCTCGCAGCTGGCCATGAGCCCGGGCCGGAACTCGCCGAGGAGATCCTGCGCTACTGCCGCGATCACCTGGCTCCCTTCAAGCGCATCCGCCGCATCGAATTCGCCGACCTGCCGAAGACCATCTCCGGCAAGATCCGGCGCGTCGAACTGCGGCACAGCGAGGAGATCCGGCACGCCGGCAATTCCGTTTCCGGCAGTCCCCTCGCCCAAAACCTGGGCACGGAATATTCGGAAACGGACTTTCCGAGCCTGAAGAGCCAGGGGTGAGCGATGGGAACACCGCTGCCCCGCGACCCCATCGCCGACGCCCAGCGGAACTGGGAACGCCACGGCTGGGGTAATGTCGCCGCGCCGATGGCCGCCATTACCGCGATCATGCGTACCCAGCAAATTCTCCTGGCCCGTATCGAGGGGGCGCTCAAGCCGTTTGGCCTGACCTTCGCACGCTACGAGTTGCTTGCCCTGCTGAGTTTTGCCCGGAGCGGCGCCCTGCCCATGAGCAAGGCGAGCGCCCTGCTCCAGGTCCATCCGACGTCGGTGACCAACGCCGTCGACCGCCTCGAAAAGGCCGGCCTGGTGATCCGTTCACCGCATCCCACGGACGGGCGCACCACACTGATCGAGCTCACCACCGAGGGGCGCACCGTTGCCAAAAGAGCGACGGCGGTACTCAACACCGAGGTTTTCAGCCAGTCCGGCTTCGCTGACGGTGAGGTGGACCAGCTGATCCGGATCCTGGGCGATTTCCGCCGCCAGGCAGGGGACTTCTCCGATTAACGGCGGACTCGCCGGCCGGGCCCGCAGTGGAGTCCTCAACTTAGCGGCCGGGCACGGCATCCTCGCCTGCTGCCCGCGCGGACGGCAGGAGTAATTCCTGCACGAAGGCGTCGAGCAGGGCCGCCTGATGCGGACTGTTGGCAAGCTGCACCAGATCGGCCGCCGTGCTGGACAGCTTGATGTTGGTGTGCTGGCTGTGGGTGGAAAGAAGGTCGAAGGCGGCATCGGAGCCGATCCGCAGGATCCCCATGAGTATTCCCTTGGCCTGTTCAATGGTGCTTCGTGTCCCGACGGCCCCTTCGACCGCCTCGCGGGACGCCCGTTCGGTCTCCCAGCGAAGCGTGCTGGTGAGGTCGATAATGAAACCGTCCACCGCCCGCAGGACGCCTGCCTCCACCACCGCCTCCCCCGCAGTGAGGACGCGGTGCTCGCGCAAGCGGGAGTCGATAAGGCGGTGATAGCTGCAGAAAAATCCACCCGAAACACAGGCGGCGGCGAATACGTCGCGGCAGCGGTCCCTGTCCTCGGGGTGTTTGTGGGAGTAGAGAAGTTCGATCGTCGGCACGATCTCCCCGCGGCAGTACCCATGGAGGGCATAGATTTCATCGGACCAGTGCAGCTCAAGGGACTCCGCATCATAGCGAAACGTCCCGGCCACGCAGTCCGCGTCGCCAAGGGCGCTGGAGTACGTTTTTACGCTCTTCGGCTCGTTCATCGCGACATCTTCAGCCGCCCCGCGTCCGCTCATTTCACCCCGGGCGGCTGTCCGCTGGAGGAGGAAACGAGGGACCGGGCCGGGGCGGACAGCGTGCACGCCTGCCGCACCTCGGGGCGTGCCGGGAGGCCGCGCCGAAAGGCTGCCCCTGAACCGCCCGCTGGAACCGCAGCCGGGCGGCGCGGAGGCTGGCGGTCAGCCGGTGCCGCCGAAAGTTCCGTCACGTGGCCCATGCCTGCATACTCGCGAACAGCTGCAATACCCTCCACCGCTGCTGCCTTGTCGGGAAAGGCCCGGGACACTGCCATCACGGTACCGTCCGGGGCTGTGAGCTGAAATCTGAACGAAGCATCAGCGTCAATGAATAGTTCGAACATGCCGGCCATGAAGTCCTCCCCGATCAAGAGAATTATCAGGCTTCCGATGACGCCGTCGGCACCGGAAGCAGTCGAAGTGTTCCCTTATCGCGCCACAGACGATGGCGGGCGCGAATTGATGAATTCATGAAAGTGTGAACCAGTTGTGCCCATTTTTCAAGGCCGGTCCACGCCTTAGCACCGCCCCGGGCGTCCGTCCGAGACATTAGGATGCAGGTTTTGCCTGCCCGGGCATTTGGCGGTCCTAAGACAGACCGTTCTGTCTCTATACTTGATTCTAGGCGCGGCTGTTCGTCCCCGCCGGTATCGGATTGGGGACTGCAGCGGAGGGAAATTCAATGGATGACATGCCAGGCGGCGTTGTCCTGACCAGCGTGAAAGCGGACCTCTTCAAATCGATGGGCCATCCGGCACGCATCCTCATCCTGGAGATGCTGGTTGCCGGCCCCGTGGCTGTAAGCCGGCTCCGGGACGACACGGGCCTGGAGGCCTCGAATCTTTCCCAGCACCTGGGAATCCTTAGACGACAGCGGCTGGTCATCCCATCCCGCAAGGACGGCCGCCTGTTCTACGAACTGTCCTGCAGTGACGTGAGCGAACTTCTGGAAGCGGCCGCCGGACTGCTTGGATCCGTCCGGCAATCCACAGGCGGGCTCCATACCTCCCGAAGCCTGCAGACTGCCGGCTGACGCCAGCTACCGGCCATCCCGCTAGGCCGGGCTTGCGGCCTCTTTCTGCGCGGACGATCCGAAGAGCCAGGCTGCAACGTCGCTTCGCAGGATCAGGTGGGGACTGCCAGTCGCACTGACGCTGCCGGCCGGCACGTAGTAGCCGCGGCCTGATCCCGGGCCTCCTACGGCACGGTCCAGTGCCTCCACGATCCGACGGCTCAAATGGCCGTGGGGACCGGCGGCGTGGATCTCCTCAAGTTCATCCAGGGTGAGTCGTCCCAGTACAGCAGCGATGTCTGCCACGATCGTTCCCTTCTCGCACAATTGCTTGAAGTGCAACGATAGAGCGCCGCGATTAACGGCGGGTGAAATCGCGGCGGCGATCAGCCGTACTCAGTACAGGAAAATGTCGAACCATGCCCGGTTATGGGCGTGGAGCAAAACGAGGAAGAGCACGAAGTCGAAGAGCAGGTGAACGGCCACAATGTAGGAAAGTGACTTCGTCACGGAGAATATGCGGGCCTGCAGGAGCGCGAAGGGAAAGATGAAGAGCGGCGCCCAGGCCCGGAATCCCAGTTCCCACAGGAAGGACGTGAACAGGACGGCCTGCAGGAGGTTGGCCTGCCAGTCGGGCAGGTGCCGCCGGAGCAGCGCGAAGGACGTGCAGATGAAGAACAGCTCGTCCCAGATACCCAGGGCGTTCGTTCCGACGAAGAGCCGCGCGATACCGTCGGGGTCATGTACGGCCGGCCAGTTGGCATAGACCCCTGTCCTGATCATGTAAACGGGCAGCACGGCGTAGCCCAGCACCACCACAAGGGGCAGGTACAACTTCTCTCCGCGCGTCCACTTATTGCCGGTCATGACCGGAAAGACCACTGCGTGTTCTTTGGTGATCCAGCGCGAAACGGCATACGGAATCCCCACGGCCAGGATCATGGCGGATCCCATGATGAGCATGTGCGAAGTGCTGATATCCGTGGTGATCGGAACAGCACTGACCGCGGCGACCCCCACCGCAATCAGGACGAGGTCGCGCAACAGCGCCCGGTCAACGAACGCAGCAACCACCAGCGCAGCTGCCAGCAGGGCGTAGCCGGGAACGCTCTGGTCCAACGCGAACAGGGTGAAGCCGGACAGCGACAGCATCGCCGCCGGGATGACGCGCAGGGAAGTCCCCTTGACAGTGCGCTGCACGGCCAGGGGGATGTTCACCGGTGCCTGAACTCCGGCTGGCGCTTCTCCGAGAAAGCCGCCATGCCTTCTTTCTGGTCCTCTGTGGCGAAGAGTGAATGGAAAAGCCTGCGCTCAAAAAGCACGCCCTGCGCCAGCCCCGTCTCAAACGCCGCGTTGACCGCTTCCTTGGCCAGCATGGCGGCGGGTTTTGACTTGGACGCGATGACTTCGGCTGCCTGCAGCGCCTCCTCCACGGTGTCTGCTGCCGGCACTACCCTGGCCACGAGACCGGAGCGTTCCGCCTCTTCGGCATCGATGAACCGGCCGGTCAGGATCATGTCCATCGCCTTGGCCTTGCCCACAGCGCGGGCCAGCCGCTGGGAGCCGCCCATGCCGGGAAGCACTCCAAGATTGATCTCCGGCTGGCCGAACTTGGCGTTGTCCCCGGCGATGATGAAATCGCACATCATCGCCAGTTCACAGCCGCCGCCCAGGGCGAAGCCGGACACCGCCGCAATCAGCGGAATCCGCAGCCTGGTCAGGTCTTCCCACCCGCGGAACCAGTCGGCGTCGTACATTTCGATGTAGCCCTTGGAGGCCATCTCCTTGATGTCCGCACCGGCTGCGAAAGCCTTGCCTGAACCTGTGATCACCACGGCGCCCACCCCAGGATCGGTGTCCATGGCTGACACCGCGGCAACGAGCTCATCGAGGGTCGCCCTGTTCAGGGCGTTCAGCGCCTCGGGCCGGTTCAGGGTCACCAGGCCCACACGGCCACGGCGCTCCACCAGAATGTTCCCGTACTCCTGCGACATGCGTGCCCCTCATGGTTGGTCGTAAAACTAAGACTACTGACCGGACTTGTCCCGGATGTCGGTGATGATGCCGGAAAAATCCCGTCCGGCACCGCCCTCGGCGGCGAAGGCGTCATATATTTCCGAAGCCAGCGGTCCCATGCGGGCCGCAACGCCCGTGCTTTGGACGGCGTTGAGGGCCAGCCTGAGGTCCTTCGCCATCAGCGCACCGGCGAAGCCGGGCTGGTAGTCCCGGTTCGCCGGGCTCGTGGGCACCGGCCCCGGGACAGGGCAATTTGTGGTGAGCGCCCAGCACTGCCCGGACGCTGCCGAGGCGACGTCGAACAGTGCCTGATGCGTCAGCCCCAGCTTCTCGCCGAGGACGAAGGCCTCGCTCACGGCGATCATTGAGACACCCAGGATCAGGTTGTTGCAGACCTTCGCCGCCTGCCCGGCACCGTGCTGCCCGCAATGGACCACGCGCCGGCCCATCACCTCCAGCATCGGCCGCACGGCTTCAAAGTCCTCCGGCAGGGCGCCCACCATGAACGTCAGGGTGCCCGCCTCTGCGCCCACCACACCGCCGGAAACCGGCGCGTCGATTGCCCGGTGCCCGGCTTCGATTGCCAGCCGGGCCGCCTCCCGGGCCTCATCAACGTTGATGGTGGAGCAGTCCAGGAACATGGTGTCCGGGCCGGCAGCCGAGAGCAAACCGGCCCGCCCTTCTTCGCCCTGGTAGGCGTCCAGCACGTGCCGGCCGCTCGGGAACATGGTGAGGACCACGTCCGCCCCGGCCACTGCTTCGGCGGCGCTTCCCGCGGTGGGGACGCCGTGCTCACGCGCGGCTTCGAGGGCCGCCGGCACGACATCGAATCCCGCGACTGTGTAGCCGGCTTTGACCAGGTTGACCGCCATGGGACCGCCCATATGGCCCAGCCCGAGGAGCGCTATGTGCTCCTTCTTCTCCGCCGGGCCGGTGGCAGCCGCATCGCCGCTGGGCCCTGAAGCGTCCGGTGTCGCAACGTCAGGCATTGTCAGTCTCCTTCTCCAAAAGAACCAGCTCCCTGTCCCCCAACGGCGCAAAGAACCGCTCAACGTCGGCCGCGTGCACTTCCGACAGCGTGGGTGGCCGCCAGTGCGGATTTCGGTCCTTGTCCACCACCTGCGCGCGGATCCCTTCGCGGAAGTCCGGGCCCGCCAAGCAGCGCAGTCCCACCCGGAATTCCTGAACGAGAGCCTCGTCGAGAGTGAGCCCCGCAGCGCGCCGCAGCGATGCGAGGGCCACCTTCACAGCCGTGGGTGACTTGGCCTCGATGGTGTCCGCAGCCTCAGCCGCCTCACCGCCCGCAGCCCGCAGCGTCCGAAGGATTTCCTCGGCGTCGCCGGCCGTGTAGCAGGCGTCGATCCAGTGCCGCTGCGCCTCCAGCCCCGAGGCCGGCGGCTTTTCGGCGAAGCGTCCGACGGCGGCTTCCGCGGTTTCGTGTTCAAGCGCTGCCGCCAGGTCTGCGAGCTTTTCGGACTGGACAAAGTGGTCGGCAAGTCCCAGGAACAGCGCATCGGCGCCGTCCAAATGGGCGCCGGTCAGGGCCGCATGGGTGCCGGCCTCCCCCGGCGAGCGCGCGAGCAGCAGGGTGCCGCCGACGTCGGGCACGAACCCGATGGTGGTTTCCGGCATCCCCGTCCTGGTCCGCTCAGTGACGATGCGGACGGAGCCGTGGGCGGAGATTCCCACGCCGCCGCCCAGGACCAGTCCGTCCATGAATGCCACATACGGCTTGGGATACCGGGAGATGAGCGAGTTGAGCCGGTACTCCGCTTCCCAGAAGCCGGCGGTCTCATCGCCGCCGGCCAGGATGTCGCGGTAAATGGCCACGATGTCCCCGCCCGCGCACAGGCCCCGTTCACCGGAACCCTGCACCAGGACGGTGGCCACGCCGTCGTCGTCGGCCCAGGCGGTGAGCCGGCGCAGCATTGCGGCCACCATGCCGGCGTTGAGCGCGTTGACCGCCCTGGGGCGGTTCAGCGTGATGACGCCCAAGTGGCCGCGCCGTTCAAACAGGACCTCCGCATCGGCATTGTCAGTATCAGTCGGGATTGAATCAGAGCGCCGCTCAGCCATCAGCTTCCTTCCGGCATGATGAAGCTGGCCCCTTGGCGGATACCCGAAGGCCACCGGGTGGTCACGGTCTTGGTCTTGGTATAGAAACGGAAGGCGTCCGCGCCGTGCTGGTTGAGGTCTCCGAAGCCGGACGACTTCCACCCGCCGAAGGTGTAATAGGCAATGGGCACCGGAATGGGCACGTTGATGCCCACCATGCCCACTTGGACCCGACTGGCGAAGTCGCGTGCGGCGTCCCCGTCTCGCGTGAAGATCGCCACGCCGTTGCCGAACTCGTGCTCGCTGCAGAGCCGGAGGGCTTCGTCATAGTCTGAGGCGCGCAGGACGCTCAGCACGGGGCCGAAGATCTCCTCCTTGTAGATCTTCATGTCCTTGGTGACGTTGTCGAAGAGCGTCGGTCCCACCCAGAAGCCGCCGCCGTAGCCTTCCACCGCAAGTCCGCGGCCGTCCGCCACCAGCGTGGCGCCTTCGTCGACACCGGACTGGATGTAGCCCTCGATCCGCTCCTTGGCAGCTGGCGCCACCACCGGCCCGAAGTCCGAGTCCTTGTCCAGGCTGTGGCCGACCTTCAGGCCCTTAATCCGCTCCTGGAGCCGTGACACGAGCCTGTCCGCAGTATCCTCACCCACCGGAACCGCCACGGAGATGGCCATGCAGCGTTCGCCGGCGGACCCGTACCCTGCCCCGATCAGGGCGTCGGCGGCCATGTCGAGGTCCGCGTCGGGCATGATCACCATGTGGTTCTTGGCCCCGCCGAAGCACTGGGCGCGCTTGCCGTGGGCGGCCGCGGTGGCGTAGATGTACTGGGCGATGGGCGTGGAGCCCACGAAGCCGATTGCCTTGACGCGTTCGTCCTCGAGCAGCGCGTCCACGGCTTCCTTGTCGCCGTTGACCACGTTGAACACGCCGTCCGGCACGCCGGCCTCCGTGAAGAGCTCGGCCAGCCGCAGGGGCACGGACGGGTCCCGTTCCGAGGGCTTGAGGATGAAGGCGTTGCCGGCCGCGAGGGCCGGGCCGGACTTCCAGAGCGGGATCATTGCAGGGAAGTTGAACGGCGTGATGCCCGCAACCACGCCCAGCGGCTGGCGCATGGAATGCACGTCAATGCCGGATCCCGCGTTGTCGGAGAACTCGCCCTTGAGCAGATGAGGGGCCCCGGCAGCGAACTCCACTACTTCGATGCCGCGCTGGATGTCGCCCTTGGCGTCCGGAATGGTCTTGCCGTGTTCCGAGGACAGCAGCCTGGCCAGCTCGTCCAGGTTCTCGTTCACGAGGTCCACGAACTTGAGCAGGATGCGGCCGCGGCGTTGGGGGTTCATAGCCCCCCACTCCAGTTGGGCCTTTTCCGCGCTGGCGATGACGTTGCGGACCTCCTCGGAGCTGGCCAGCGGCAGCCTGGCCTGGACCTCACCGGTACAGGGGTCATAAACATCGCTGAACCGGCCGGAGGTGCCGTCGACCCTGTGGCCGTCAATGTAGTGGGACAGTTCGCGCACCATGATGGAATGCTCCTTCGCATGTGACCCAGGTCATCTTGGACCTGAATATACTCGGACTTCCTACTAAATTCCAGAGTCCAGGAACCGGGATGGACGCGCGTTCCGCCTTTGGTGCCCCATTCACCCCGGGCCCAAGTTCGGTAAGTTAGGAACTGTGAAGATAGCTACCTGGAATGTGAACTCCCTCCGTGCCCGAGCTGACCGAGTGGAAGCCTGGCTGCAGCGCTCTGACTGCGATGTCCTGGCCATTCAGGAAACCAAGTGCAAGGACGACAACTTTCCGTGGGAGCTGTTCGAACGGATGGGCTACGAGGTGGCGCACTACGGCCTGAACCAGTGGAACGGCGTGGCAATTGCTTCCCGGGTGGGGCTCGACGACGTTGAACGCGCGTTTGTGGACCAGCCGGTGTTCGGCAAGGCGGGCAAGGACCCCATACAGGAAGCCCGCGCCATGGCAGCGACCTGCGGCGGCGTCCGCGTCTGGAGCCTCTACGTCCCCAACGGCCGCGCCCTCAACGATGAGCACATGCCCTACAAGCTCAAGTGGCTGGACTCCCTCAAGAACCACGCCGCCGGCTGGATCACGGAGAACCCCGAAGCGCAGATCGCGCTGATGGGCGACTGGAACATCGCGCCCACGGACGACGACGTCTGGGACATCGACATGTTCCTCTCCCAGGGGCTGACGCATGTCAGCGAACCCGAACGTGCCGCATTCCGCGCCTTCGAGCAGGTCGGCTACTCGGACGTGGTCCGCCCGCACACCCCCGGCCCCGGCGTCTACACCTACTGGGACTACACACAGCTACGCTTCCCCAAGAAGGAAGGCATGCGGATTGACTTCGTCCTGGCGTCGCCAGCCCTTGCCGCGCGTGTCACCGGAGCCTCGATTGACCGTGAGGAACGCAAGGGCAAGGGCGCCTCTGACCATGCCCCCGTGCTGGTGGAGCTTGCCGACTAATGGGGACAGACAACCAGTGACGGGGAGGCAATCATGACGGGAAACCTCTACCGGGGCCAGGCCGGCCTGCCGTTCTCGTCCACGCTCCGGGTCTATGAGCCGCTGGATGCCTTCCCCGAGGACCAGCAGGCTGCCCTCAAGGCGGCCGGCAAGCGTGCTGCCTCCCGCGCCGCCGTCGAAAACGCCGAGCTGCTGGCCTCGCTCGGACGGATCACCAGGCCCGGCGGCGATCCGTTCCCCACAGGACGGACCGATCTGGTGCGCATCACCCGCGCGCCCGGCGTGCCGGTGGAGAACGGTGCCAAAGACGCGGCGGACACGGAAAAATCCGACGGCGCTGCACTCCTTTACTGCCCCAGCCAGCTGGTGCTGCGGGCCGGGCTGGCGGCCAATGCGCTGATGGAGGGAATCCACGGGCCGCTGGCCGAACTCCTGATTCCGGAAGAGCAGCGCGACAGGCACCAGGAGCGGATCGATCTGGTCAACGCGCGCGAAGGCGCCACCCGCGTGCACACCCGGGCGTCCACCTGGGGCATCCCGTTCAGCTGGTTCTCCCTGTTCCTCGAGTCTGATCCGCAGGAAGTGGTGGAGTCCGGCGGCCGGATCCTCACCGTCCGGGTCTGGACGCCCATTGCCCAGGCCCTCGACCGGGTGCGTTACGCCGTGGCGAACCTCGCCCTGGCCGCGCCGGACCTCGACATGCTCGATGACCTCACGCAGCTCACCGAATGGCTGGAGCTCTTCCATGCGGATGCCATGGTCGAACTGGACTACGGGGCGGTGGCAGACAAGGTCTACCCGGATGATTCGCCCATGGACGTGCGCCTTGGCATCGAGTGCCTCGCCGAGGGAGACATGACCGGCGCAGCTGCCGCCTACCGCAGGCTCGCTTCGCGCTGGATCCCCATCCGGCAGCTGGCGCGGGCATCCTGACCGCCTGACGCCCGCTAGGCGCGGGGCGCCGCCGTCGTCCGTCTGACGATGAGGCGGTGCGGCGCGACGGTGGAGTGCACCGCGCCGGTGATCCCGACGAGTTCATCCAGGAGCATCTTGGTGCCCAGCTCGGCCTGCTCATCGGGCCGCTGGCCCACAGTGGTGAGTCCCAGGGCTTCGGAAAAGTCGTGGTCGTCGATGCCGATCACCGACAGGTCCTCAGGAACGCGGACGCCCACGCGGTTCGCCTCAAAAATGACGCCCATGGCCATTTCGTCGGAAGCACAGAAGATTGCTGTCGGCTTGGGACCGTGCTGGCCCCACAGCCGCCTGAATGCTTCCTGGCCGCTCCGGACCGTGAAGTCTCCCCACTCATCCCACTCCGGGCGGACCTCGAGGCCGGCCGCGGTCATGACGTCCTGGAATGCAAGGATGCGGACGCGCGGAACGTCGAAGTTGAGGTCGGTTTCGTCGTCGCCGTGGAGCAACGCGATGTCGCGGTGGCCGAGGCCGATCAGGTGCTTGACGGCGGCGGACGCTGCTGCGTAGTCGTCAATGCCAATGTAGGCGCATTCCTCAACGTGGCCGCCCACGACGACCAGCGGAATGTCGATCTTTTGCAGGTGCTCAAGCTCCTCATGGGACAGCGCCATACAAAGAACCAGGAGCGCATCGATCTGCTTGTAGACCATGGTCTTGCTGAAGAGCCGTTCACGGTGGCTGCCGTGGCCGCCGAGGTTGAACAGGGACAGGTTGTACTGCCGTGCGTGCAGCTCGCGGTCTGCGCCTTCAATCGCTTTGGAGAAGAACCAGCGGCTGACGAACGGGGCCAGCACGCCAATCGTTTTGGTGCGTCCGGTGGCCAGGCCCGAAGCCGACGAGGAAGCCACGTAGCCGAGGGCGCCTGCCACTTCCAGGATTTTTTCACGGGTTGCAGGTGAAACCCTCGGCAGCCCGCGCACGGCCCGGGACACCGTGGCCGTGGACACTCCGGCGGCGGCAGCCACGTCTTCGATGCTTACTCCGGAGTGGCCGCCGCGCTGTGCCCGGTCAGTTGTGCGCGCCACGGTGTCCCTTCAAAGCCCTTATGCTGATTTCCGCCATGTCGTTCTCCCAGCGGCAAGAAACCATTTTAGTCCGGCCCGCTGTCAGCTGTGCCTGGTGGCGGTGCGCGCGGGCAGGCGCCTGCGGAGCCTGATCATCCCGTACAGCGCCAGCAGGATGGCCAGCAAGCCCAGCGCCCAGCCGAGGGCCGGCTGGGCCGTGAGCTCCATCCAGACGGTGAAGACGAGCAGCACCACGGCCCAGAAGCCAAGGAATCCGATGATGATGTCGAAGTCCTCGCCCGACCGGACACGCTTATGCCCCAGCCAGGCTGCCTGCTTCTTGCCCCGCGGTGCTGCCCCGTCTGTCACTTGACTGCACCCGCTGTCAGGCCGGCCACGATCTTGCGCTGGAAAACCAGCACCAGGATGACCAACGGAATGGTCACGATGGTGCCCGCCGCCATGATGGCGGTGTAGGGAATTTGGTTTGGCTGCGCCCCGGCGAAGTTGGCGATAGCCACTGTCACCGGCTGGGTCGCGTCGCTGGACAGCTGGCTGGCGATCAGGAATTCATTCCACGAGGAGATGAACGCCAGGATCGCAGTGGTGAAGATAGCCGGGGCGGCCAGCGGCATGATCACCTTCCGGAACGCCTGGCCCTGCGTGCAGCCGTCCACACGGGCCGATTCCTCAAGTTCCCACGGCATTTCGCGGAAAAACGAGGTCATGGTGTAGACCGTCAGCGGCAAGACAAACGAAATATTCGGAATGATCAGCGCCTGGTAGGTGCCCATCCATCCGATGTTGGTGAACAGCTGGAACAACGGGGTGATCAGGGCAACGCCCGGGAACATGGAAGCACCCAGGATGAAGCCCAGCACCAAGTACTTGAACTTGAAGTTCAGCCGGGCCAGTGCGTAGGCGGCGAAAACACCGATGACCAGCGACACCAAGGTGACGACTCCACCGATGAACACGCTGTTCAGCAAAGCCTGGCCGAACCTGTTGCCAAACGATGTGTCGAACGCGGTATTGAAATTGTCCAGGGTGACGTGCGTCGGCAGGATCGAGGTGTCGTACGTGAAGCCCACATCGCGGAAGGCCGTCACCACCATCCAGTACGCCGGTGCAAGGCACCAGATCAGGACCACTGCGGCACTTATGTAAGTGCGGCCCTGCGCCCACTTTTCCCGGTTCTGGGCCGCCTTCCTGCCCCTGTCCTGCTGCGCGCGCAGTTCGGTTGTCGCGGCGGTCATTTCTTCCCCTTACCGGTGGCGCCGCTTTGCTCCACAACATTCGCCCCGAGGAAGCGGACGAAAATGAAAGCGACAAGAAAGATGATGATGAAGGTGATGGTCGACAAGGCCGCGGCAGAGTTGAAGCCTTGCCTGATCTGGTTAATCACCAGGATCGACAGCGTGGTGGTGTTGTTCGCGCCGCCCGTGAGGATGTACGGAAGGTCGAACATGCGGAGCGCGTCAAGGGTGCGGAACAGGATGGCCACCATGAGCGCAGGCTTCACCAGCGGCAGCGTGATCATCCGGAACCGCTGCCAGGCAGTGGCCCCGTCCACCTTTGCCGCCTCGTAGACCTCGGCAGGAATCATCTGCAGACCCGCGAGGATGAGCAGCGCCATGAACGGAGTGGTCTTCCACACATCCGCGATGACCACCGCCCACTTGGCGGGCCATTCGCTGCCTGTCCACAGAATGGAGGTGTTGAACAGTTTGTTGGCTATTCCTTCGAAGGCGAAGATGAAGAACCAGAGCTTGGCGGTCACGGCGGTGGGAATGGCCCACGGCACCAACACGGCCGCACGAACGAGGCTCCGGCCCTTGAACGTCCTGGCCATGATCATGGCCATCCAGAAGCCGAGGACGGTTTCGAAAGCAACGGTCACGACGGTGAAGAAAAACGTTGTTGTCGTGGCCGACCAGAACTGGGCGCCGAGTGTTCCTGGCGGGCAGGCGACGGTTCCGCCGGCAGGTGCCGCACACTGCTGCGCGAGCCAGTTCACGTAGTTCTGGATGCCGGCCGAGCCGCCGGCGGTGAAGAGTCCCGTGGCCGGATCGAGTCCGGCGTCTTTTTGGAAGGACATCACGATGGCACTGATGATCGGGTAAACGATCACAATGCCCAACGCGATGACGGTGGGGGCAAGGAGCCAGGCAGCCCACTTACCCTGGCTGAGGATCTTGTTGTCCTCACCCACGCCCTTGGGGGCGTGATGGACGGGGGTACCGCCCGACGCCGGTGCCTTGACCGGCGTCGGGCCTAATTCGGTTGCCATGGCAGACCTACGATCCTGCACCGGCGGATTCGATGGACTTCTGCATGTCTGACAGTGCAGTGTCCACGGGCTTCTCGCCCTTGATGGCTGAGTAGGCGTTTTCCTGGATGGCCTTGGTCACCGCCGGGTAGAACGGGGAGACCGGGCGGGGAACGGCTTTCTCAATGGACGTCTTCAGGACCGGCAGGTACGGAAGCTTGGCCACAAGATCCTTGTCGGTGTACAGGGATCCCAGCACCGGGGCAAGCGAACCCTGGGTTGCGTAGAACTTCTCGGACTCTTCCGAGGTCATGAACTTCAGGAAGTCCAAGGAAGTGGCCTTGTTCTTGGAATAGACGCTGACAGCCAGGTTGTGTCCGCCCAGCGACGAGGCGCCGGCGCCGGTCGCGCCGGGGATCGGTGCGATGCCAAGCTTGTCCTTCACTGCAGACGAACCCTCAGTAGTTGCCAGGTTGTAGACGTAAGGCCAGTTGCGCAGGAACAGGAGCTTGCCGCTCTGGAACGCCTGCCGGCTCAGCTCCTCCTGGAAGGTGATGCCTTCCTTGGGAATGTTGCCGTCTGCGTATGCCTTGGCGAGGTTCTCCAGGCCGGCCTTGGCCTCGGGGGTGTTCAGGCTGGGCTTGCCGTCCTTGTCCAGGACCGATCCGCCGGCGGAGTTGATGGCCTCGGACGCGTTTACGGTGAGGCCTTCATACTTGCTGAACTGGCCGGCGTAGCAGCCGATGTTGTTTTTCTTGGCGATGGAGCACATGCTCATCATCTCGTCCCACGTCTTGGGTGGGGTCGGCACCAGGTCCTTGCGGTAGTAAAGCAGGGCTCCGTCAGAGGTCTGCGGCGCGGCATACAGCGTGCCCTTGTACGTGCCGCTGTCAACGGTGGGCTTCAGCATGGCGCCGGTGTCGATGGCCATCTTGTCCTTGAGCGGCTGCAGCCAGCCCTTGGCAGCGAACTCGGCGGTCCACACTACGTCAACGTCCACGACGTCGTAGCCGGCGTCCTTGGCCTGGAAGTGCTGCACGATATCGTCGTGCTGCTGGTCGGCCTGGTCGGTCTGCTCCTTGAAGGTCACCTTCTCGTTCGGGTGCGCGGCGTTCCACTTGGCAACCAAGGGGCGCACGACGTTGCTGTTGTCCTTGCCCTGGACGTAAGTAATGGGCCCGCGCCCGTCAAGGCCCGCAGCGGCGTCGCCGCCGGCAGCACCGCCACCGGTGGCACCCCCGCCACCGCCACCACAGGCGGAGAGCGTTAGGGCGAGAACGCCGGCAGTAGCTACCGGTAGTAAGAATTTCGGGGTTTTCATTGGCAGGAGACTCCTCGCTGAGTGACAAGACAAATCACTGGTGCATTTGATGTGGTGACAGTCACACTAGTAACGTTGCCGGAACAAATGCAAGCGTTTACACCTAATTGTTACCGGAGAGGCAACCATGAGCCACCGCCCGATTTCAACGCCCGGTTCCGACATCGGGACGTGGTGGGCCAGCGCAGTCGTCTATCAGATCTATCCCCGTTCCTTCGCCGATGCCAATGGCGATGGCATGGGCGATCTCCTGGGCGTCACCGCGCGGCTACCGTACCTGAAGAAGCTCGGCGTCGATGCCGTCTGGCTGTCGCCGTTCTACAAATCCCCGCAGGCGGATGCCGGCTATGACGTGGCCGACTACCGCCAGGTGGACCCGATGTTCGGCAGCCTCGATGACTTCGACGAAATGTTACACGAGGCTCACGGCCTGGGCGTGAAGGTCATCGTTGACCTGGTGCCGAACCACACCTCGGACGAACACGTGTGGTTCCAGGAGGCCCTGGCTGCGGAGCCCGGCTCAGCCGCGCGGGAACGCTACATGTTCAGGCCGGGGAAGGACGAAACGGAGGGTTCCGGCGACGGGAACACGGCCCCAAACAACTGGAAGTCCATTTTTGGCGGGCCGGCCTGGACGCGGACCACCAACGCGGACGGAACCCCCGGCGACTGGTACCTGCACCTCTTCGACACCAAGCAGCCGGACCTCAACTGGGAAAACCCTGAGGTCCAGGAGGAAATGCGATCCGTGCTGCGCTTCTGGCTGGACCGCGGCGTGGACGGCTTCCGTGTGGACGTGGCCCACGGAATGGTCAAGGAGGCCGGGCTCCCGGACTGGGAAGGCGTGGCCGCCATGGTGGAAGGCTCGTCCGAGGGCCGGCATCTTCCGGACGCCCCCGGCGCCCACCCGGAGGCAGTCGAACCGCACACAGCCCACCGCGCAAGCCTGGCGGCCGGCAGCGCCGGCGCGGATGACGCCGTCGGGGCGAAAGTAGCCGTGCTCGATGCGCCCGGGGAGGCCCTGGACCACCAGCCGGTGTCGCCGCTGTATCCGCCGTCGCCGTTCTTTGACCAGGACGGCGTCCACGACATATACCGCGACTGGAACCGCGTGCTGGCCGGGTATGACGGTGACCGCATGCTGGTCGCCGAAGCCTGGGTGGAGCCTGCGGAGCGCCTCGCCCGCTATATCCGGAAGGACGAAATGCAGCAGGCGTTCAATTTCGATTTCCTCCTGGCCGGGTGGGACGCCCAGCGCATGGCCGTAGCCATCGAAGAGTCGCTCGAGGCAGCCGCTTCGGTCGGCGCACCGACAACGTGGGTGCTGAGCAACCATGACACGGTGCGGCACACGACCCGCTTCGGACTTGCGGACCCCACCACCTTCCCGAAGGGCATCGCGGCCGAGGACGAGCAGCCTGATGCCGCCCTGGGACTCGCGCGCGGCCGTGCGGCCACGCTCGTATCCCTGGCGCTGCCAGGTTCGGCCTACCTCTACCAGGGCGAGGAACTGGGCCTGCCGGAGCACACCACCGTGCCGGCGGACGCGCGCCAGGACCCGACATTCTTCCGCACCAACGGAGTTGAGCGGGGACGCGATGGGTGCCGCGTTCCGCTGCCGTGGAAGTCCGGCGAGCCCGGCTTCGGATTCGCCGAGGCCTACACGGCGGCCGTTTCACCTTCCAGCGGAGCACCTTCCAAGGGGGCACCTCCCAGCGGAACGCCCGACGGCGGATCATCAGACGGCGGATCGTCAGACGGCGGGGCAGGTCACCGCCAGCCCGCCGAGCCGTGGCTGCCCCAGCCGGCGTCCTTCGGCGAGCTGGCCGCGGACCTGCAGGACGGCGTCGAGGGTTCCACGCTGGAGCTGTACCGATCCGCGCTGTCGCTGCGCAAGAGCCATGGCCTGGGCTCGGGATCGTTTTGCTGGGCCGACATCCATGACCCCGAACTCGGCGTCCTGGCGTTCCAGAACCGGGGCATCCTGGTGGTGGCCAACATGGCAGCCGAGCCGACGCCCGTTCCGGATGGCTACCGCGTGGTGTTGTCGAGTGCGGCCGGACCCGCGGGCGCCGGGACGGCCGCCTCCGTTGCGGCCGAAGCCGTGACTGACGCAGCAGTTATTGTGCCGAACAGCGCAGCTTACCTCGTGGCGGGATAGCCGGACGCCGAGGACAAGAGTGCCGCGTTAGGCCGAAGAGCGCTGCGTTCCGCGGGGAACGCAGCGCTCTTCTGCCTTTATCCGGCGCGAATGGTGGTAGCACAGACCGGACGCTGCCCGGTAAGCCTGCCCGGGGTGCCGGGGCACCACGGCGCCGGGCGCGAGTGACTCGCGAAAAGGCTACTTGCCGCCCTTGAAGAGCCCGGCAAGCTTGGCCCCGAAGCCCTTGACGTTCTCGGTTACATCGCCGGCGAGTTCCTTCGCATTTTCCGCCACGTCTCCGGCGAGGAATTCCTTGACACTCCCCGCCGCCTGACCGGCAAATTCCTTGACGTGTTCAGCGGTCTCGCCCGCGAACTCCTTGACGTTTTCGGCAGCGTCGCCCGCAAATTCCTTTGCATGGCCCACAGCGTTTTCGAGTCCGTCCTTGGCAGCCTGGTTTCCTGTTACGTCTTCGCTCACAGTGTTCTCCTTCATCGACGGGCTTGGCCGGGCGGTTGGGCCCGGATACGGGCCGTGGCTGCCGCAATGGACAACCACGCCTCGCTCTTCAAAACTATGGCCAAGGCGTGCCTGCACCAAACGGGAACGCGGCCGGACCTGCAGGAGGTCACATTCAGCGGACGCGCTCCGCACGGCTGAAGCGGCTGCGGGCTCCGGCGGCAACATGCACCAGCACGGGAGTCTTCTGGCCCACGACCGCTTCCAAGGCCGCGACCAGTGCTGACGTGTCCGCCGTGAGTGTGTGCGGGGCGACTCCGGGCCTCGGATGCAGCCGGATCTTCAGGGCTGGCTGCCCACGGACCTCGTAGGTGGTGACCGTGGCGCCGGCAAGATCGGGACGTTCAGCCAGCGCATTCTTCAGTGCCTGTTCTGCGACACCGCCGCCGATCCGCACGTCTCCGGGAACGCTGCCGGGATCTTCGGCGGCCAGCAGAAGATCGGCACGTCCTTTCCCTTGCTGGGCGACCCAGGCCACCATGAGGACGATCAGCAGCACGAGGGCAAGGGCCAGGACAATCCAGACCCAGCTTTCCTGCCGGCCAGGGAACCTCGTGCCGTCAAAGAGCCGGTTGGCGCCGTCCCAGACGTCTCCTGACCAGGACTGCCACCAGGATCCAACGGCGGGAACAGTGGCCAGCAGCATCAGCAGGATGCCAACAGCCAACAGTTTGAGGCCGAGGATGCCGATGAGGATCCTGTTGAGCAGCCGGGGCGTGTTGTTCATGCGCCAATCACCCCCGACGTCGCCAGATTAACCCGCACCGCAGGCATGGGAATCGGCGCCATTGAGCGAAGTTCGTCCTCAACTGCTTCGCGGACGGCGTTCTCACTCACCGGTACACCGGAGGTCGGGCGGACATTCACCACGGCCTGCCGCTGGGATACCACCACCATTACCTGCTCCGACGTGACGTTTGCCGCGAGGCGCGCCCGGCGGGCCAGGGCGGACGCGATTACTTCGTCGTCCACCACCACGGCCACCCGGGGGTCGTCCAGCAAGTGCCGTGCCCGGCGCCCGGGCAGTATGGCGCTGAGGAAAAAGAAGAGGCCCGCAGCCGTGACCACTGCGCCGGTAACCCCCAGCAGGAGGGGCGGAATGCCGTTCGGAAGCGAAACGATCCGTTCGGCTGCCGTCTGGGGATCGACAAGCCAGGGCGGCTGGCCGACGGCCCGGACAGCCGATTCGAGGAGTGCGTAGAGGCAGAAGAGGATGACGAGGGTGGCGGCGATCCCTGCCGCCGCAGCGCGGGAGGAATGGGTTTCCCGGTCCAGGATCCGGCGCATGTCCAACGACGCGGAGTGGCCCGGCCCGCCGGAGGCATCCGCCGGCTCCTCGCCGGTTGGGTTCTGCTGTTCGATGACGGAGCTCAACGGACCCGGCCCCTTTCCGTGACGTGGGCACCGCTGATGCGGATATCCACCCTGCTCAGCCGAGCACCGCTGAGTTCGGTGACCCTGGCCAGGATCTCGGACTTGGCGGCAATGGCCCTGTCCCAGATGGAGCCACCGAAAGCCGGCACCCGTGCCGGGTCGCGGAGGACAGCAGTCAGGGCGGGAATCTTGATAGGCGTGACCAGTGACAAGGCCAGCAGGCCGTCGTCGTCCGACCAGTCTGCGCGGACGTCGTGCGGCGGAATCCCCAAGGCGTCACCGGCTGCAGCCTTGGCCAGGCTGGTCAGGGCCTGGGTGCTGATCCGGTTGTGGCCGTTGTAGAGCTGGCTGGGAGCCGCCCCGGCTTCCGCGCTCATGATGAGGAGCGCCGGCCGCTGAGGGCATCGATGACGCTGCGCAGGTCCAGTTTCCCTTCTGCGGCGCGGCCCAGAAGGGCACCTATGCCCATGAACAGGAGGGAAATCAGGAACCCCCACAGGCCGAACTGGAGCGACATGAACGCCACGAAGGCGCCGATTCCGATTCCCACGACCGTCAGGCTCACAGGATCGCCTCCCTCTCAGCTGCCGCCGCTGCCCCTGCTGGTTTCACCGGCGGGGCAATATAGACATCGGTGATTTCGACGTTCACCTCTATGACCTGCAGGCCAACGAGTTTCTCGACTGCCGAATAAACGGCGGCCCGGACCTGGTTGGCCAGGGAGTGCAGCGGCGTGCCGTACGCCGCGACCAGGGTGATATCAACCGCGACCTGGGTTTCGCCAACCTCGGCATGTACCCCCGCTGCGTGGTCTGAACTGCCTACCGCGTCCCGGATGGCCCCCAGCGCCCTGGAGGAACCGGTGCCCAGGGAGTAAACCCCTGGCACGGCGCGGGCGGCGATTCCGGCCACCTTGGCTACTGCCGTTTCAGAGATGACCGTCCGGCCGCTGCCGCCGGCCTGACTGAGGGCCGTTTGTGTGCGCGTGCCGGCAGGATCCGTGTTCGGGTATTCCATCAGGCGCTCCCCTTCCGTTGATCACAACCCTATCCCCTAGGTCCGACATCGTCAGGGGTAGAGCCGCGATTCGCCCTTCCGTTCCGGCACCGTTCCTTGACCTCAGGAAGCACCCTTTATAACTAGGAACTAAAACTAGGAACAGTTGCTGGCCAGCCATTTGGTCACGGGGGCCATGGCGTCCTGGAACTTACCGCTGGAATACACCGTCTGGTCGCTCAGCCCGGCCACGGCCACTTCATTAAGCCTGGCGAAGTCTGCCTTCAGAGATTCCGGGACGCGTTCCGCCGTTTCACTCAGCTCCGCCTTCTTCTGCTCAAGTTCCGCGGTCTTGCCCTGGGCAGCGGACAGAGGCAGCAGGGAGGCACCGGTGGCCTGTTGGGAAATCGTGGTGCATGCCTCCGCGGCGGTGGCGAAGCCTCCAAAAGCTCCGGATGTTGTGCCCGCGCTCGGCGCCGCGGCGGGGTTGCTCGAAGAGCCGGAACTGTCTGGAGAAGAGGACGGCGACGGCGCGCTGCCGGCTGTCGGGGCGGAGCAGGCGGTCAGTGCCACAGTGGCGAAGACGGCGGCGGCGGTCAGCGGACGGGCAAAGTTTTTCACAGTTCACATTTCCTGGATCGGTTCCGCCGCCGAACGGCGGCCTTGTCTGGCCGGCGGAGGCGCCGGCCGTGTGTCCCCCGGCGTGCGAGTCTAGCCGGGGCGACACCCTGCTTTCCAAGTTGACAGCCCAAGGTTTCTGGCTGACGGGGCGTACGAGGCGCAGGTGTTTAACAGCGGAGGCGCCCGGAACTGGTCCGGGCGCCTCCGCCGATTTACTGCAGTGTTGCCGTTCTACGGGTGAGCCCGGCGTTACTTGTAGTGGCCTTCGCCGCCAACGCGGACGTTGGTGGGCAGGTAGCCGAACGGGCCGAGGCCGTTCTGGCCGAAGCTGCGGTCAACCTTGGAGACACCGTCCCGGAAGTTGATCTTCACGGTGGGCGACAGCGAACCGCCGCGGACGCCGTTCACGTTGTCGATGAAGGACTGGACCAGTCCGCCCGGCTGCACGTAGTGCGAGTAGGCCTGGAACTGGCGGCCGTTCTGGTTCGGGGTCGGCGCTTCCGGGGATTCCGACGGCAGGTTCAGGTCCGTCGGGGAAGCCAGGGCGAGGCCGCTGTTGTTCATCGGCTGGTAGTCGGAGCGGATGCCGTTGCCCACGAAGCCGTAGACGCCGTCCGGGCCGCGCATGCCAGCCGCGTAGGTGAACTGGTGGCTAATGGTGAACAGGTAGTACTTGTTCTTGCCGCCTTCATTCTGGATGAAGATCTGCGGGCGCTCAGTCTGGTCATTGACGCAGTTGGCGGAGAGGACAGGAGGCAAGAAGTGCCACTTGGTCAGGTCCTTGTTGTCTGCTACTGCCAGGCCGACGTTTGCAGTCTGATAGTAGGCGCCCTTGCTGTTGACCTCGTCACGCTTCTCCGCGTTGGGGTCACCGGGAGCGTAGCCCAGGTCCTCGTCCTTGCACTTGTAGTCGCCGCGGGTTCCGCCGGTGTTGCCTTCGAACACCATGTAGGTCTTGCCGGGGTGTGCCGGGTCGGCGAAGGTGTAGGGGTCCCGGAACGCGAAGCCCGGGTTCTGGGCCTTGTTCTGGTACATCTTTCCGTCCGGCTCCAGCAGCTTGGTGTGCTTGAAGCCGTCGAAGGTGACGCCGTTCTTGTCGGCGTGAATCTTACCCAGCGCCTTGGCAATGACGGCGTCAGGGGCAATTCCACCGCCGCCGGAGTTGCGCTCCTTGACGTCGTAGAACGTGGTGGCCGTGTAAAACACGTTCACCTCGTTCCCCTTCATGAGCCGGGTGGAACCGGACCATTCGGTGTTGCCGATGGAGGTGTTGTCCAGGAACAGGTGTCCGCCGTAGTTCCACTTGTCCTTGGCCGGGTCAGCGTTGGTCTTGCGGAAGAAGTAGCCGATGCGCGCATTCCAGTGGCGCTGGTCGAAGCCGTAGCCTGCGTGGCGGTCGGCGACCAGCGAGAAGATCACGTCGTAACCCTTGTAGCTGATCTGGTTTGCGTGCTCATCGGTCAGGGACCAGGTGTCCCAAACCCACACGTCGTCATTCATGGCCGGGAAATCCTGGGGGATCTCCGGCATGGTGACGTCCGGACTCATGGAGTTCTGGCCGGGCTTTACCGTGGAGTCGCTCTGCGCCATGATCTGCTTGGCATCAGCGCGGGTCCACTTCGAGGTGAAGTCAGACGCCGGATCGTGCACCTTCTGCGTGTGCTTGGTCGGCAGCGGAAAGCCCGGGGCGGGGGCCGGCATCTGGGTGTTCGACGGCGGATCCGACGGCTCGTTGGCCTGCGCCGAGGGAACTGCCAGGAAAGCCGTGGCAGCGACAGCGGCCGCCAGTGCTGCGGCGGCTGGTCGCCACCGCAGCATCCGGGTGGTGTTGGGGTGCTTGTGCATTTTTTGCTCTTCTCGCGGAGATAAATTTCGTGGAAGACGGGCTGACGCCCTGTCCCCCGCACTCCGGAGGCCTCGCTGACACGGCATGCGTCGTCGAGGACGCCGTTGTGTCGAGGGAGAGCGGGGTTTGGGTAGAACCCCGCTTGGATGGCTCGGAAGGTTTGTGCTTTTCCCGGCCCACATTCAACGGTAGACAACGTTGTCACCCGAGTTCAACACGGTTTTCGGAGTGCGGCCGGCCCAGCCCATAATTTGTGCAAGCGCTTACATCTTCCGTTGGCGCGCGCGTGCCACGATCACATATCCGAGTCAAATGTTGCTTAACAAATATGATTTCTTTTCGTCATCCACTGTCCGTTTACCCAACCGCTGCTCCGTAACGGCCCTATTCGGTCTGGAAAAGGGCCGTTACGGAGCAATCGACATCACGGGGAGTGGTGACGGGGATCATGGAAGATAGTTGTCATCCGCCACGCATCCAGTTGGCGCAGCTGCACCCCTCCAGTGGAGGAGCCCGAACAGTACCCCCGCCCGGTGTCGGGCAGGCGCGTGTGTCGGGCAGGCGCATGCCGTCAGCGGCTTGGCGTTCGCGAAGATCTCCAGGGCGGAGTGGTCCACACCCCGCGGAGCTACAAGCGGCCGTGAGGGAGGGCCGGCGCATGCTGAGGACGCGCGAACCGCACAGATGCACGGCAACGATTTGGCGCCACCCGACTTCGCCCGACCCTGGACCACCCGCGCGTCTTCGGAGCGCTTGTGGGGCGCTAGAGAGGTCGCGGGGTTAAAGAAGAAAAGCACCAGTTCCGAAGAACTGGTGCTTCCCAGTGGTGGCTCCGACCGGCGTCGATCCGGTGACCTTTCGATTTTCAGTCGAACGCTCTACCAACTGAGCTACAGAGCCTAGGTGACATGTCACCATGAGAGCCGGAATTTCTTCTGGCAATCAGAGCGACCCTGACGGGACTTGAACCCGCGACCTCCGCCGTGACAGGGCGGCGCGCTAACCAACTGCGCTACAGGGCCTTGCTTGTTTCTTGCTGTTCACAGTATCGCTACTGCAATTTTTCAAGGCCTTTAGCCTACCAGACTTTCACACCCGGTTTGACCACTTCCTTGCGTACCCCCAACGGGATTCGAACCCGTGCCGCCGCCGTGAAAGGGCGGTGTCCTAGGCCGCTAGACGATGGGGGCCTGAACTCAATCCGGCTCATTCAGGGCAAAAATAAAGGGCCGAAGCCATTCGTTTTTGTCCCTCCGAGTTGCTCCGAACTGGACCTCTAAAACTATAGGGCCTACCCCGGGGAAATCCAAAATTGGCCGGGATGACACTTCGGAGGCCCCGGAGTGGGCTGCCGAAAATTGGCAGTTTCTCGTTTAGACGTGACCGATTTCCGCCAGCCCTGGAACGTGGAACAGGACTACATTGGCACCATGGCAACCACCGCCGACACCAGCCCCATGCAGCCCGCACGTCCCCACAAGGGATCTCCGTCAGCTGCACCCGCCCCTGCCCCCTCCGCGACCGGCGATGCTTCACGGCCTCACGGTGCGCCGACACCGGATAACCCGGCCAGGGGGCCAGTCAACAAACTGGGTGTCGCCGCCGTCGTCATCACGGTGGTCCTATGGGCCTCCGCGTTCGTCGGCATCCGCGCCGTCGGACCCAGCTTCTCCCCCGGATCCCTGACGCTTGGGCGGCTGGCGATCGCCGCCGTCGTGCTAGGGGCTTTGGTCCTGCCCAAACTCCGCGTGCTGCCGCGGGGACGCGAGTGGTGGCCCATCCTGGCCTACGGCGTGATGTGGTTCGGCGGCTACAACGTGGCCCTCAACGCCGCCGAACATCTCCTCGACGCCGGAACCAGCGCCCTGCTGATCAACGTCAACCCCATTCTCATCGCGGTTATGGCCGGCGTCATCCTCAAGGAGGGGTTCCCGCGCTGGCTGATCATCGGAAGCCTCGTGGCGTTCGGTGGCGTTGCCGTGATCGCGCTGGGTTCGGGGCAACGATCGACGGCGGATGTGGCCGGCGTGCTTCTTTGCCTCCTCGCTGCTGCGCTCGCCGCCGTCAGCGTCATCGTCCAGAAGCCGGTGCTGCGGAAGTTCCCCGCCGCGCAGGCCACCTGGTTCGGGATCATGGTGGGGTTCCTGTGCTGCCTGCCCTTCGGTGGCCAGCTGGTGACCGAACTGCAGGCGGCGCCGCTGCCGGCCACGCTCGGCCTCGTGTACCTCGGCATCTTCCCCACCGCCATTGCGTTCACCACATGGGCCTACGCCCTTTCCCTGATCGACGCCGGAAAGCTGGCGGCCACCACATACTTGGTACCTGGCACCACCGTGCTGATCTCGTGGCTCGTGCTGAGCGAAATCCCCACGGTATGGGGGCTCGTGGGCGGCGCCATCTGCCTGGTGGGCGTGGGGCTCACGCGGAGGAGATCCCGCTAGAGTTTGGATATGCCCGCAAACCTGCCGCCAGGACTTCCCATCGTTCCTGACGGAGCCGGCGATTCCTCTGGCTTCGACATGTCAGAGACTGATTTCGAAGCGGCTGTCAGCGACGCCCTGGACCGGATCCCGGCCGATGTGGCGCGGGCCATGGACAACGTGGCGGTCTTCATCGAGGACGACTACACGCCGCAGCCGGGCGAGGACCCGGACACCGTTCTGCTGGGTCTCTATGAGGGTGTCCCGCTGACGGAACGCGACTCGTGGTGGGACGCGGGCTCCCTGCCGGACCGCATCACGATTTACCGCCAGCCCATCCTCGACACCTGCTCCACGCGCGAGGACGTGGTGGACGAAGTGGCCGTGACGGTGGTCCACGAGATCGCCCACCACTTCGGCATCGACGACGAGCGGCTCCACGAGCTCGGTTGGGACTAGCCTGTAGGCATGGGACACGACCACAACCATTCCCACGGCCTTACGGCGACGGGCAAGCACCGCAACCGACTGATCGCCGTTCTGGCCATCACAGTGGCCGTGGTGCTCGTCCAGGTGATCGGAGCAGCCCTGTCAGGCTCCCTGGCGCTGCTGGCCGACGCCGGACACATGCTCTCCGACGCCGCCGGCATTTTCATCGCCCTCCTGGCGGCGTGGATCGCCGCCCGCCCGGCCAGCGACCTGCGGACTTACGGCTACCAGCGTGCCGAGGTCCTCGCCGCCTTGGCCAATGCCCTCATCCTCGTCGTCATCTCGGTGGTCATCTTCAGTGAGGCCATCCGCCGGATCGGGTCCGCGCCGGACGTCCAGACGGACATCATGCTGTATGCGGCCATCCTCGGCGCGGCGGCCAACCTTGCGTCCCTGCTGATCCTGCGCGGCGCCCAGAAGGAAAGCCTCAATGTGCGCGGCGCCTACCTGGAAGTGCTGGGCGACCTGCTGGGATCGTTCGCGGTCATCGCCGCAGCACTTGTAATCATGCTCACCGGCTTCCGGGCCGCGGACACCATCGCGTCCGTGCTGATTGCCGTGATGATCCTGCCCCGCGCCTGGCACCTGCTGCGGGATGTGGTGGATGTCCTGCTGGAGGCCACGCCGAAGGGCGTGGAAGTGCGGATGATCCGCGAACATATCCTGTCCGTGGCCGGCGTGGTTGCCGTCCACGACATCCACATTTGGACCATCACCTCCGGTGTGCCCGTGTTCTCTGCGCATGTGGTGGTCGAGGACGCGGTCCTGAGTGCGCGCGGCGCTGACCAGGTTCTGGACAAGCTCACCACCTGCCTCGGCTCGCATTTCGACACCGAACATTGCACGTTCCAGCTCGAACCCGCCAGCCACTCCGAGCACGAGTCGCACCAGCACGCCTGAGCGCACGGCGGCTCGAGTCCCGCCCTTGGCGCAACACGCACGTCCAAAATCCGACAGAATGACTCTCGTGTTGTTTAGGATGCTGATGTGACTCGTGTTGCCAAAGTGATTATTGGCACGTAGCCTCAGTGCTGCTGGGTGATCTGCAGAGGGGCACTTCCGTGCCGCCTCCCTACTCGTTCGTCCCGGCCCTAGATGCTGCGAGGTTTGCGAATGAGTTTGTCCGGTCCCGGCCGCAAGGCGGCCGTGCTGTGCACCGCCGTCGTCCTTCTTGGAACCCTCGCGGGGCCGGCGCAGGCTGACCAAGCGCCGTCCGCTCTCGCCGCCGCCGTCACGGTTCCGGCGTCACCGAAAGTCCCCTCTCCCGAGGACATCGCCGCTGCAAAGTCCAGTGAACGCACGACGGCAAAGGAGGTCACCAGCATTGAGCACATCCTTGCCGATGCGGCCGCCGCCCAGGAGGGCACCTTTGCGCGAACCCTCGAAGCGAACAACGCGTACAGCGACGCGCTGGTGGAGCTGCGCATACGCGGCGATGCCGCGGCGGAGGCGACCGCCCGTGCCGAGGCAGCGGACAAGGATCAGGCAAAGAGCCGCAAGGAGATCGGCCAGCTGGCGGGAGATCTATACCGCAATGGCGGGCTGAACCCGGCCCTGAGCAGCCTGGTCACCGGAAAGGGCGATGTGCTGCAACAGGCCTCCACGCTGCAGGCCCTCTCCGCCGGCCGCAGCCGCGCCTTCGAAACGGCCGTGAACAGCGCTTCCGCGGCAGAATCACTTACCGCGGCCGCGGCTGATGCCCGGCGCGCGGCAGACGACGCTGCGAAGACCGCAGAATCGCTCAAGGCCGAGGCCGAACAGGCCAACGCAGCGCAACTGAAAGCAGTGTCCGATGCGACGGCGCAGCGGACAGTCCTGGTCGGCCAGCTCGCCTCGCTGAGGCACACCACGGCGGCGCTTGAATCAGCCAGGGTTGATGCCTTGGACCGCCAGCGGCAGCAGGCACGCCTCGCCGCGGTAACCGCAGCAGCCCAGCAGGCCGCAGCGGATCAGCCTGCGGCTGCCAGTTCGGCGTCCAACGGGCCCGCATCCAATCAGCCGGCGTCCCCCCAGCCGGCACAGGAAAGCCAGACCGGCGCCTCCGCGCAGAAGGCTGCTCCGGCGGCACCGGCTCCAGCGCAGCCTGCGGCGCCTGCGCCTGCGCCTGCCAGGCCCGCCCCAGCCGCGCCGGCGGCGCCCGCGCCGGCACGTCCCGCAGTGCCCTCACCGGCAGTGCCTGCCCCGGCAGTGCC
>NZ_CAKKLY010000027.1 GCF_918698095.1 Arthrobacter sp. Bi83 | reverse complement strand
ACCCAACCCACTGGCACCCCCGCCACAACCCCTGATGTCATCGTCATCGGAGAAGCGCTGGTCGACGTCGTCACCTCCCCCGAGGGCACCATCGAGCACCCCGGCGGATCGCCGGCAAACGTCGCCTACGGACTCGGACGCCTCGGCGTCCGCGCCGCCCTCCTGACCTCCATCGGCGACGACGACCGCGGCGAAGCGATCCAAGCGCACCTGAGCCGCGCCGGCGTCGAGCTCCTCCCCGGTTCCACATCCCAGGGCCGCACGGCCTCCGCCACCGCCACGCTCGCCGCCGACGGCTCCGCCACGTACGACTTCGACATCAGCTGGGAGCTCCCGCAGGTTGCCCCGGCATTCCTCCCCAAGGTGCTCCACACCGGCTCGATCGCCACCTTCCTGGCACCCGGCGCCGCCGCGGTCAAGGCGCTCCTGGAACAGGCGCACCGTGAATGCATGGTCACTTATGATCCCAACATCCGGCCTGCTCTCCTCGGCACCCAGGCCCAGGCCCGTCTAATCTTCGAGGACCTGGTTCCGCTGACCGACGTGGTCAAACTCAGCGACGAAGACGCCCACTGGCTCTACCCCGGACTCGAGCTCGAGGACACGGCGAAGCGCATTCTCGAACTGGGCGCAGGACTGGCCGTCGTGACCTGCGGCTCCGAGGGGTCCCTGCTGGCAACCCCGGCCACACAGCTGCATATCCCTTCCATCAGGTCGGTGGTCGCCGACACCATCGGCGCCGGCGACTCCTACATGGCCGCACTGATCTACGGACTGCTGGCCCGCGGAACGGACGGCCTGGCCCCGGCCGTACTGGAAACCCTCGGACGAACAGCCTCGAAGGCCGCAGCCATCACCGTCCGCCGGCCAGGCGCCAATCCACCCACCGTTGAAGAACTGCTGGCGGACCTTCCGGAGGTTGCTGCAGTCCCCGCCGCCTGACATGGACAACGACGACCTGCCGCTGGACAACTCAGGCAACGCGGGGTCACTTCCGGCCGCTTCCGGACACAATATGCGGCCCTAGGTGACCCCGCGTTGCCGGCGGTTCCGCCATTCCCGCGTTTCACTCATTGAAAATTTCCAGGAACGCATCCTCAAAGCTCCGGCGGACATCGAGCCGGGTGGAGGCCATGCCTGAGGGCCAGCTGCGCAGGACTTTGTCCGACGTGCACCGGACCGGCATCGCCATGATCCGGCGGTCGGCGCCGTCGTTGACGGTATCCGTCGCCGCGCCGATCTTCGATGCACAGGGCACCGCGGTGGCCGCGCTTTCGATCGTCGTCCCGGACGGGACCACTCCGGCGAATGTCCTGGCTCCCGCCGTGCGGGCCACGGCGAGGGCTGTCTCACGCAACCTGGGCTTCCGCACGGCGTTGGAGGATGACGTCCGCGCCCACTCGGAAGGCTGACCGTCCTGCCGGGGCACCCTTTCGCCGGCAGCGCGTCGGCGCTGCCGGTCTACCTGACCGCCTCCACCGCCAGGTGCTGCACCCGTCCGTCCACGAGCGTCGCCAACACGTGAGCGGCAGCCAGGTCATCCGGGGCAACCGAGAGCGGATCGACGTCGAACACAGTGAAATCCGCACGCTTGCCCACGGTGACTGACCCGGCGACCGCCCACTCCCCCGCAGCCATGGCAGCGTGCGAGGTGTAGCCTTCGAGCGCCTGCAGTGCCGTGAGGGCCTGGCCCGGAACGATCGGCTGTTCGCCCGGGCGGCCAGACCGCCGTCGTAATTGCGCGTCCGCCAGGATGGGCAGCGGTTCGAACGGAGCGATGGGCCAGTCGGAGCCGAGCCCCAGGGTGGTTCCCGCCGCGCGGAGGTCCGCACACCGCCAGGCGTTATTGGCCCGTTCCGGTCCGAGCCGGGTGGACCAGTTGTCGGTGTGGTCGGCGCGGGAGTAGTGCGTGCAGTGGGTGGGCTGCATGCTGGCCACCAGGCCCGAGCGGGAGAACCTCCCGATGAGGGCGTCCGGCACAGTTTCGAGGTGTTCGATTCGGTGCACGGCGGACGGTCCGCCGGGAGGCAGGGACTCGAAGGCATCCAGGACTGCAGCCACTCCGGCGTCGCCGATCGCGTGCGTGGCCGTGGGAATGCCACGGCCGGCGAAGTACCGCACCGCGGCCGCGTACTCCTCGGGGCGCGGCCAGAACGGGGCCACCGACGCCCCATAAGCGTCGGGCTCGAACAGCCACGCGGTGCCGTTGTCCACCGTCCCGTCAACGAACAGCTTGATGCCTGCCACCTCCCAGCGTCGTCCGCCGAGTCCGATCTGTTCCGCAAGCCGCTGCCAGTCTTCCTCGCCGCTGCCGGGCATGCACCACGGCGAGATCCGCAGGCGCAGCGGGAGCCCGCCGTCCAGGTCGTCTTCGAGTGCCCGGAAAAGCTCCAGTGAACCCTCCCCGCAGTCCATCACGTGCGCCCCCGTCAGCCCGGACCGCGCGAACTGCGTGAAGAATTCGGCCAGCCTCGCCTTCCGTTCGTCGAAGGACTCCGCCGGCATTACCTGTGCCACGAGTTCGATGGCAGCGGCCTCCAGCAGGAGCCCGGTGGGCCTGCCGCTGTGGTCGCACACCACTTCTGACGCCTGGTCGAACGCCCGCGGTCCGGTGATCCCCGCCAGTTCGAGTGCCCCGGAACTGGCCAGCGCGGAATGCCCGTCGAAGAGGCGGATGAGGCACGGACGCCCGGAGACGACGTCGTCAATCAGCTCGCGATGGGCCGCGGCGGATCCGAACACATTGGGGTCCAGGCCCCAGCCCCGCACCCAGTCCCCCGAGGGGGCTGCTTCCGCTTCGGCACGCAACAGTGCGCGCACGCCGGCGAGGTCGGCGGCGCCGGACAGGTCGGTGCCGCGCGTCAGTTCCAGTCCGAAAACAGGGTGGACGTGGCAGTCCACCAGCCCGGGCGTCAGCACGGCGGCACCGAAGTCGATGACCTCCGCGGCCGGCCAGTTTTCGGCGTCGGAACGGCTTCCGACGGCGGCAATCACGCCGTCCTGGACTGCCACCGCCTGCAGCGCAGGACTTTGGGCGGGACTGCCATCCATCGTGTGGATGGTATCGGCCAGGATGATCAAATCAGGATTCATGGGTTTCGAAGCTTCCAATCTGCGCGAAGATCGCGGGACGGTGGCGGCGCACCCAGCGGGCGGCCAGGAGCCCGGCAATGAAGACGAGGGGCGTCACCAGGATCAGGATGGTGTTGGTCAGTGCGTCGGCGAACGTGAGCAGCTCGATGTTCAGGCCGATCAGCAGCACCACACCGAAGAGCAGAATCGCCGAGGCCAGGCTGAGCGGCACCATCAGCTTGTGCGTCGCGGCGGCGGGGTTCCGGCGCAGGTAGAGGAACGCCGCGACCGACACCAGACCCTGGAGCCCCACGATGCCAAAAATTCCCGGCGTGTTCACCCAGATCAGCAGCTGCTGGTAGGGATCTGCGTTGAGCAGGGCGCAGATGGTGATGACCACCGCGGCCAGGACGGTCTGCAGCTGGCCTGCCCGGTGCGGGGACTGGAACCGGTGGTGGGTCCGGCCGAGGAAGGCGGGCAACACGCCGTCGCGGGCCAGCATGTACACGTAGCGGTTGATGGCGTTGTGGAAGGCCAGCTGCGAAGCGTAGACGCTGGTGACGATCAGGAGGTACATGACCACTTCCGCCCACGGGCCCACGTAGTGGTTGATGGTCTGGAAGAACATCCCGCCGCCCAGTTCACCCGCGGCTTGCACGGCGCGGTCTTCGCCGTACGCCTGGACCACGGTCCACACAATGAAGGCGTAGAAAACGGACATGAAGCCGACGGCGATGTACATGGCCCGCGGCACGGATTTGTCCGGGTTTCGGGCCTCGGAACGGTACAGCACGGTGGACTCAAAGCCCATGAAGGCGGCGAAGCAGATGCCAAGGATCGCCAGGACGCCAGGTCCGAACGCCTGGTCCGGGCTGAAGGAACCCACGCTGATCCCGTGGGCTCCGCCGCTGCTGAGGATGCCCACCCCCATCACGGCGAGGATGCCCGTCTCGGCCACGAGGAGCACTCCGAGTACCTTAGCCCCTACGTCGATCCCCCGGTAGCCGAGGAACCACACGGCTGCGACGGCGGCCAGCGCGATGGCCGGCCACGGCACCTCGAGCCCGAAGAGCACTTTGAACATGTCGTGGGTCTGGACGGCGAAGAGGCCGTACACACCGATCTGGAGGCAGTTGTAGGAGACGATCGCCAGGATGGCGGAGGCCAGCCCCACGGTCTTGCCCGTGGCCAGCGAAATGTAGGTGTAGAATCCGCCGGATGCCTTGACGTGGCGGGTCATGGCCATGAAGCCGATGGCAAAGAGGGTGAGCACGATGCCCGCCAGCAGGTAGCCGGCCGGGGCGCCGATGCCGCCCACGCCGATGGCTACCGGCGCCACGCCTGCCATGACGGTCAGCGGCGCCGCTGCCGAGATGACGAGGAAGGCGATGCCGCCCGTACCGAGGGCATTGCGCTTGAGGGCGCCGTCCGCGGACGACGTCGGTGGTCTGGTTTGGGTATCCGGCACTAGTCCGTCCTTTCTTGGGAGCCCAGCTAAACGAAAGGCTTTCGTTTATTATGGATGCGTGTGGCGCAGAGCACAATAGCTGTCATTTTCCGAAGTCGTTGCACGCAATGTCCAAAGTCGTCTGCACGGCCACTACATGTCCGGAAGGGGATCAATCTGCGGACACGTGGCGCATTACCGGGATCGGAGACCAGCGGCTCGACAAGCGAATGGTGGACTCGACAATCGTTGAGTGCCGTCTGTTCTTCACTCCTGGCGAGGACTGCTATCTGCCAGGGATCGACACGGCGCTTCAAAACCTCATCACACCTGAGCGGGCGAAGGCTAGGCGCTCCTTGAAGCAGTACGTGGCTCAGGTAGTCGTCGGCCCGCGCATCGGGCCTCAGGCGCTATCTCTCACTCGGGCCGCCTCGAAATTGACAACGGATTGGGCCGCGGCATCTTGCTTGGCACTGTTCTGGTCGCGATGGATTACATCTAAGGAATTGCCCATGGGAAGCCCTACTCATTGGTCATTAAGCGCTACCGACTCAGGACCAGTGGCTCTTCGATTCGCACTGGTGGCTCCGCGGGTCGCGTCACTTTCAGGCAGGGGGCGGTGGCGGTCCCCCCTTTGGCGTATAGCGACAGACGGGTGCTGTCCGGCCCGGGAAATATCAGGCCTGTCATGGTGACCAGCCCGTTTTGGGCGAAGACTTCCACTGAGCAGTGGTCGATGAAGAGGGTGAGAGTGTATGAGCCGTCAGAGTCCTGTTTCAGTGGTGCCGTATCGGTGGAAGCAAAGGCGTCATGGAATTCCGTGTTGCCGGAGCTTTTCCGGTCCATGATGAGCCGGTTCTCGGAGGGACGGATGCCGATGCGTGTGCCGTCGGTGCCGTTGCCTCGAATGATGAGTCCGAATTCCTCTGCGGATCCCGGGATGAAGATCACCTCGATGATCTCTACCGGCGCTCCGGTGTGCAGGTGGCGCATTCCTTCATCTATTGCAAGATCAGCCCAGGTGCTCACCGACAGTGCGTTGCCGGTTCGATATTCGTCGGCGACCCGTTGGGACAGTCGGGGCTGGCCCTGATGTGTGACCAGGGAGATTTCGCGTACGAGTGACATGGAACTGCGCCATGGCCAGGTCGGGATGGCGGCGCCGTATTGCCAGTTGTTCATCCAGCCGACCATGAGACGGCGCCCGTCGGGTGCGTCGTTGAAGGAGACGGCCGCGTAGTAGTCACGCCCCCAATCGAGCCAGTGGTAGGTGTCGAGGTCGGCCGTTTGGTTGCTGCCGTCGGTGACTGTTGTTTGGGATGTGAAGGCCACGCCGTCGAAGCGGCCGACAAAGTATTGGCCCCCTGATCCGCTATTGGGCCCTCCGGGGTTGAGATTCACGGTGAGAACCCATTTGGTCTGCTCTTCGTCGCCGTCCAGTGGCAAGGGGAAAAGGTCAGGGCACTCCCAGACGCCGCCGGTGGCGTTGGCGGGTCCGAAGCTGCTGAGGTAGTGCCAGTCCCGAAGGTTATCGGAGCTATAGATGACCACTTTGTGCTCGTTTGCTTCGACTGCCACCATGACCCAATAGCTGCCCGGGGGGCCGCTATAGCGGAACACCTTCGGGTCGCGGAAGTCTGCGGAGTTCCTGTCGAGGACGGGGTTGCCCTGGTGCTTCGTCCAGGTGTAGCCGCCGTCGGAGCTCCAGGCCAGGGACTGGGCCTGTGTGCCGCGGCGGGCTGAGCTGTCTTTGTAGGCGCTGGTGTAAATTGCCACCAGCGGGGCGGCCTGCCCGTTGCCGAGGCCGCTGGTGTTGTACTGGTCGATGACGATGCTGCCGGAGAAGATGTCCTCTTCGGCGTCGCAGAGGATGGCCACGGGCTGCTCGTCCCAGTTGACCAGGTCCACCGAGGTGGCGTGGCCCCAGGACATGTTGCCCCAAACGTTCCCGAAGGGGTTGTTCTGGTAATAGAGGTGATAAATGCCCTCGTGGTAGACGAGCCCGTTCGGGTCGTTCAGCCAGGTGTTTTTGGCCGTGTAGTGGATGGCGGGCCTGAAGATGTCATCCTCGTGGGCGGGATTAGCAGTCATGACGTTGGGTGCCTTTGTGGGTAATCGGTGGGGTACGCTGCGCGCAGGTGGCGGCCGCGGCGGCTGCCGGGTGGCTTCCGGTCATCAAGGAAACGCACCCGCCGGTGGGCGGTTGCGGACGGACGTGCACCCCGGAGGGGCGGGTTCTCCCAGTGCTGGGGGATGCCGGCCCCCCGGCAGGTTGTCGCCTTAGCGCAGCGTTGAAGCCGTGTGTTTCAGTGGCAGCCGCAGGAAGTGCGCAGTACGAGTTCGGCGGGGAAGATATTGGTCTGAGTTTCTTTTCCGGGCGGCGCCAGGAGGGCATCGAGGGCGGCTTGGGCCATGTCCTTGACGGGCTGGGCGACTGTGCTGAGCCGGGGCCAGGTGTATTCAGCTTCGGGTGAGCCGTCGAAGGAGAACACCGCGAGGTCCTCCGGCACCCGCAGGCCGCCCTCCTGGAGGGCGCAGAGCAGAGCAACTGCCTGCTGGTCGGAGCTGACGAAGACCGCGGTCGGCCGCTCGCTGCGGGCCAGCAGCTCCTGCCCGGCGCGGTACCCGCCCTCGCGGGTGAACGGAACCCGAACGATCGGGCCCGGGGTGAGGCCGGCGTCCTGAATGCCCTGGCGCCACCCGACCTCGCGTGCGTCGAGGTCGCCGCCAGCAGTGTTGCCCATGACCAGCCCGATGCGTTCGTGGCCGTGGCTGATGAGGTGCTCAACCGCCATGCGCGCTCCGTCCCGGAAGGCTACTCCGACGGAGTTGGCGTCGTGGTCTCCCGCGCTGTGTTTCATGACGGCGGGACTGCCTGCTGTGGCAAGGTCGGTGCTGTGGTTCAGGAGCACTACGGGGATGTCTGCCTGTTCAAGGTCCATCAGATCGGGATCGGACAGTTCGCTCCAGAGGAACAGTCCGTCCACCTTCCGGGCGGCGAAGTTCTTGATGAGGCGGCGCTCTGTCCGCAGCGAAGCCTGAGAGTCCGCCAGCAGGAGGGTGTAGCCCCGCTCGGCCGCGGCGTTCTCGACGGCGCGGGCGAGCGAGGCGAAAAACGGATTCAGGGCATCGGGGATGATCATGGCGAGCATCTCACTGGAACCTAAGGCAAGTGCCCTGGCTGCCGCGTTGGGCCGGTAGCCCAGCGCCCTGATTGCCTGCCGCACCTTGGCCTCGTTCGCAGGGGAAACGGCCCGGGGCCCGCCGTTGACCACGTAACTAACGACGGCGCTGCTGACCCCTGCCAGCCGGGCAACATCGTCGCGTGTGATGGGCTTGGCTTGTGAGGTCGGGTGCGGCATGGCAACCATGCTATCGGCGTTTCACTTGGCGGACTCGCGAAGTACCGGGCGGGGCAGCTCTGCCGGAGCGTCGCCGAAGTCGGGCACCGGCAGGCGTTCGCCGCCGCGCAGGGCCGACTGGTGGGCCACAATGCCGGGAAGCGTGTAGCGGGCCGCTTCCCAGGCGTTGACCGGAGGCAGTGTGCCGGTGTTGATGGCGGTGACGAAGTCGTCCACGAGGAAGTGGTGGCTGCCCTCGTGGCCGTTGGCCAGGCCGCGGAACTCCGCCGGCAGCCGTCCCGCGTCATGCACGGATGCCATGCCGGAAATAAAGGCATCGCGCAGAGCAGGGGCCACGTCGGCCAACATCGGGTCATCCGCGTCCATGGTTGCCTGGGTCTCGAGCTGGTCACTGATGTCTGTCACGGCGTGCTTGTCCTGCCAGACGCTGACCAGGGCGAGCTGTTCCATGCTTGCCTCGGTGCCGAAGTAGCGGAAGCGGCTCTCGCGCAGGTGGGAAGGGTAGCCCACCCTGCGGAACTCGTTGATGCGCATGGACCCGCCGCCGGCGAGTTCGAACAGTGCGCTGGCGTTGGAGAAGTCGTTGGCGAACATGCTCACCTCACGGTCAAAGACGCCGTCGCCGCGCTCATCCCGGACCCCGACGCAGCTGACGCTGACGGCGTGGGAGCCGGTTGCTCCGAGCACCCCGCCCACGGAGTGGGTGGGGTAGAGCATGGGCGGGTAGCTGGCGGTGCGCTTCCAGTTTTCGCCGCCGCTGTACTGGTAGGCGTCGTAGAAGCCGAGGTCCATGTCGTGGACGTAGTCGCCCTCAGCGTAGAAGATCCGACCGAAGGCACCCTCGGCATTCTTCTTGCGGGCAAAGACGGTTGCCGGGTTGTAGTAGCTGGTCTCACCCATCATGTACGTCAGCCCGGTCTCGCGGACCGCTTCGATAATTTCTGCGATCTCCTCTTCGGAGATCGCCATCGGCACGGCGGAGTAGACGTGCTTGCCGGCGCGCAGCGCCTGCAGCACCAGGGGTCCGTGGGTCCAGCGCTGGGTGAAGATCGCTACGGCGTCGACGTCGCTTTCAAGCATTGCCTCGAAGCTGTCGAACGTCCCTGACGCGCCGGCGCTGCTGCTTTGGGCCTCTGCACGCTCAGTGATGAGGTCGGTGAGATAGATGTCTGAGATTCCGGGGTGGGCGGCGAAGAGCTTGGCGAATACGCCTGCGAACTGTCCCGCACCAACGATTCCAATTGAAGAAGTCATGAAAAAAGTATGGCCATGAAATCTACGCGCGTCAATAGTGCTTTTTTGATTAGCCAAAAACCTCTGTTTCTCAGGGAAGGTGTTGCGTTTTTCCAAGCTACGCGCGTAGAGTAGCGGTCAATTGTTACCTGCCTCACAGGAGAGGGATCAAAGATGACCACCATTACCAAGGACCCACCCGCCGCAGCGCATAAGATGCCGCAGCGTTCAAACCGCGGCCGTCGCAGGGCCAAACTGCGTGACGTCAGGATCGCACTGCTGTTCATCCTCCCGGCGATGATCGGCCTCGTTGCCTTTTGTCTGGTCCCGACCATCCGCGGCGTCTACCTGAGCTTCACCGAGTACAGCATCCTCGGCGAGCCCAAATGGGTCGGGGTCGACAACTACACGGCGATCTTCAAGGATGAGCTCTTCTGGAACGCGATGGCTGTGACCATCCAGTACGTCGCAATCAACATCGTCTTCCAGATAGTCATCGCCCTCGGCCTGGCGCTGCTGATGCACCGCGTGGCCAAGTCCGCGTTCGTCCGCGGCGCACTGCTGCTGCCCTTCCTGGTGGCCAACGTGATCGTCGCCCTGCTGTGGTTCTGGATGCTCGACTACCAGATCGGCATCGTCAACGAAATCATCAGCTGGCTGGGCCTGCCCCGCGTCGCCTTCTTCGGCAGCGAGCAATGGGCCATCCCCACCATCGCGTTCGTCAACGTCTGGCGCCACATGGGCTACACCGCCCTGCTGATCTTCGCCGGCCTCCAGGCCATCCCCCACCATGTCTACGAAGTGGCCTCCCTGGACGGCGCCTCGCCCACCAGGACGTTCTGGAGCATCACCATGCCGCTCCTGCGCCCGGTCCTGGCACTGGTCCTGGTGGTCACCGTCATCGGATCGTTCCAGGTCTTCGACACCGTCGCGGTCACCACCGGCGGCGGCCCGGTCAACGCCACCCGCGTCATCCAGATGTACATCTACCAAAAAGCCTTCGGCGAATCGGACTTCGGCTACGCCTCCGCCCTGTCCGTCATTCTCTTCGTGATCCTTGCACTCGTGGCCTTCATCCAGATGAAGTTCCTCAAAGGCAACGAATCGGACCTGGACTAAGGAACACCAGCCATGACCACTCAAACACTCACCACCCGCAAAGCCCTCGACTGGCGCCGCGTCGGCGCTTGGGCCCTCATCGCCCTGGCGCTCATCGTCACCATCTTCCCGTTCCTCTGGATGCTCCGGACGGCCCTCTCCAGCAACCACTCCTTGGCCTCCAACTCCGGGAACCTTTTGCCGGCGGACTTCTCCTGGGGCGCGTTCAAGCGTGTCTTTGGAATGCAGACCACAGAGGAGGCCATCGCCGAAGGAGGTTCCGGGGCAGTCATCGACTTCTGGCTGTACCTGCGCAACTCGATACTCTTTTCCACCGTGACAACCGCAGCCCAGGTCTTTTTCAGCGCACTTGCCGCCTACGCCTTCGCCCGGCTCCGCTGGCCCGGGCGTGACAAGGTCTTCTCCGTGTTCCTGGCCACCATGATGATTCCGGGGATCTTCACCGCGCTGCCCAACTTCCTCATGATCAAGAACCTGGGACTGCTGAACACGTTCGCCGGCCTGACGCTGCCCTTCCTGTTCATGTCCGCGTTCGCCATCTTCTTCCTGCGGCAGTTCTTCCTCAGCATGTCCCGCGAAGTGGAGGAGGCAGCCATGCTCGACGGGGCCAAGAGCCTGCGTATCTTCTTCCAGATCGTCCTGCCCAACGCCGCCGCACCCATGGCCACCCTCGCGCTGCTGACGTTCATCGGCCAATGGAACGAATACTTCTGGCCACTGCTGGTCGGCAACGACGAGAGCATCCGCGTCCTCACCGTGGGCCTCAGCGTCTTCAAGTCCCAGTCCCCCCAGGGCGCCCCGGACTGGTCCGGACTCATGGCCGCCACCATCGTTGCGGCAGTGCCCATCCTCATCCTGTTCCTCGCCTTTGGCAAAAAGGTGGTCAACTCCATCGGATTCTCCGGCATCAAATAGACCGCCAATCCAACCGCTCACCCCCACCAAAGTCCACTCCGGGCACCTCATGCCCTCTTCGAAAGGTCCATCATGAAAAAAACCCTAGGCGCCGTCGCTGCCGCCGCAGCCATCGCCATCTCCCTCTCCGCCTGCAGCGGCGGATCCACCTCCACCGAGGCCAAGGGCGAAATCAACTATTGGCTGTGGGATGCCAATCAGTTGCCCGCTTACCAGCATTGCGCGGCGGATTTCACCAAGGCCAACCCGGACATCAAGGTCAAGATCACCCAGCGCGGCTGGGGTGACTACTGGACCACCCTGACCAACGGATTCGTCGCCGGAAACGCCCCGGACGTCTTCGCCGACCACCTGTCCAAGTACCCGGAGTTTGCCTCCAAGAAGCAGCTGCTGGCCCTCGACGACGCCGTGGCCAAGGACCACGTCGATCTCTCGATCTACAACAAGGGCCTGGCCGATCTCTGGGTGGGCCAGGACGGCAAGCGCTACGGCCTTCCCAAGGACTGGGACACCGTGGGCCTCTTCTACAACAAGGCCATGACCGACGCCGCCGGCATCACGGCCGAGCAGATGGCCAAGCTGGATTGGAACCCCAAGGATGGTGGCAGCTACGAGAAGACCATCGCCCACCTGACCGTTGACAAGAACGGTAAACGCGGAGACGAAGCCGGCTTCGATAAGAACAATGTGGCCGTCTACGGCCTGGGTTTGGAGTCCTCGGGCTCGGGCCAGGGCCAGACCCAGTGGAGCTTCCTGACGGCCACCACCGGCTGGACCCACACGGACAAGAACCCCTGGGGCACCAAGTTCAACTACGACGACCCTAAGTTCCAGGACACCATCGCCTGGTGGGCCGGGCTGGCGGACAAGGGCTACATGCCCAAACTTGAAACAACGGTAGGCGCCAGCATGCAGGACAACTTTGGCGCCGGCAAGGCCGCCATCAACAGCCAGGGCGACTGGACGACCGGCCAGTACACCGGCTACAAGGGCATCCAGACCGGCATCGCACCCACCCCGACGGGACCGGACGGCAAGCGCGCGTCCATGTTCAACGGCCTGGCCGACTCCATCTGGGCCGGCACCAAGAACCCCGCAGGAGCCACCAAGTGGGTCGAATACCTCGCCTCCTCAGCCTGCCAGGACGTCGTCGCGTCCAAGGGAGTCGTCTTTCCCGCCATCAAGTCCTCCACCGCCAAGGCTGCCGCGGCTTTCAAAGCCAAGGGCGTCGACGTCACCGCCTTCACCCAACAGGTGGAGGATGAAACGACGTTCCTCTTCCCGATCGCGGACAAGGCTGCCAAAGTTGACGGCATCATGAATCCCGCCATGGACGCAGTGGTCTCCGGCAAGGCCCCGGCCAGTTCCCTCACCCAGGCCAACGAAAAGGTCAACGCCCTCTTCAAATAACCATTCGACGCCACGGAGGGGCGGGCCCTTTCGGTTGCGCCCCTCCGCCCGCGCGACGACGATCTACAGGACCATCATGTACACCGATGCATCAAATGAAGACCTCCTCCACATTCGCGTCCAGAAACGCAGCCAACTAGAGGACCAACTGGACAAAGCCGTGAACATCCTCGCCGAGCGGGCCCCGCTCTGCGGCGGCAAAGGGATCCTCGTTGCCCGGCACTCCCCCCGGGACTTCACGGTCCAGCTCCACCCGGATATCCCGTACGGATCCATCCAGGAAAAGCAGGAATGGTAACCCGCGATGGGAACAGCTTCCCCTGGAAACCGTGACCAGGAACCACTCATCCCACGATGAATAGCAGCCGAAAACCACCTCAACCAACAGAGAACCCCGTGACCCCGGACCTGCACGTGAGCGGTCCCGACAGGATGAACCTATGACTTACCCCGCTGCGGGAAACCGCTACGAGTCCATGCCCTACCGCCGTGTCGGACTCAGCGGCCTCAAACTTCCCGCCATCTCCCTGGGCCTGTGGCACAACTTCGGCGACGACAAGCGCTTCGATGAACAGCGCGCCATCCTCCGCCGCGCCTTCGACCTCGGCGTCACCCACTTCGACCTCGCCAACAACTACGGACCCCCGGACGGCTCGGCAGAGACCAACTTCGGCCGTCACTTCAAGGACGACTTCGCCCCGTACCGCGACGAACTCATCATCTCGACCAAGGCCGGCTACGACATGTGGCCGGGCCCCTACGGCAACTTCGGCTCCCGCAAATACCTGCTGGCCAGCCTCGACCAGTCGCTGGGCCGGATGGGCCTGGACTACGTGGACATCTTCTACAGCCACCGCCCGGACCCGGAAACCCCGATGGAAGAGACCATGGGCGCCCTGGACCAGGCCGTGCGCTCCGGCAAGGCGCTCTACGCCGGCATCTCGTCCTACACCCCGGAACAGACCCTCGAGGCGGCGCTGATCCTGAAAGAACTGGGCACCCCGCTGCTGATCCACCAGCCCAGCTACTCCATGCTGAACCGCTGGACCGAGAACGGCGCCCCCAACCTGTACGAGGCGCTGGACCAGGTTGGTGCCGGCTCCATTGCGTTCTCCCCGCTGGCGCAGGGAATGCTGACGGACCGCTACCTGAACGGCATCCCGGCCGATTCGCGCGCGGCCAAGGAACGGTTCCTGTCCGAATCCGCGCTGACCGAGGACAAACTGAACCGCGTCCGAGGGCTCAACACGATCGCCGCCGGCCGCGGGCAATCACTGGCGCAGATGGCCATCGCCTGGATCCTCCGCGACCAGCCCAAGGGCTCGCCCGTCACGTCCGCGCTGGTGGGTGCTTCCAGCGTCCAGCAGCTCGAGGACACGCTGTCCGCCATCAACAACCTGGCGTTCACGCAGGAGGAGTTGACGGCGATCGACGAGTTCGCCGTCGAATCCGATATCAACCCCCGGGCGGAGAAGAGTTCCGCTGTCGGCAGGTGGAGCTAAAGTGTCCGGCTGGGACCTGACCCGTGGCCTCGGCACCCGCCTCACCATCATCAGTGCCGGCCGGCATCGCCCCTACCCCGGAAGGCCCCGAGGGCAAGCGTTCAACGGACTTGCCAACTCGATCTGGGCCCGCACCAAGAACCCGGCTGCTTCCGCCAAGTGGGTCGAGTACCTCGCCCCGGCTGGCTGCCAGGACGTCGAAGCCTCCAAGGGCGTAGTTTTCCCACGAAGGACGCCCCAGCACCTTGATTGAGGCCAACGAGAAGGTCAACGCCCTCTTCAAGTAGGCCACCAGCTCTATTGCTTGCGTGCCGCGGGCGTCTAATTCCCCCGCAGTACTCGACCCCCTACTCCCACACAGAAGGACAGCATTTCATGGATCCCCTCCACCTCCGTTCCGCCGGAACCACCCTAGTGATCAGCTTCGACAGCGGGGAGGCTGAGGTCATCCACTGGGGCGCGGACCTTGGCAGCACGCTGCCGGACCTCGCCATCCTCACGGCGGCCATCCCGCCGTCGTCCGTCGACGCCACTGTACCGACTGGCCTCCTGCCGCAGGCTTCAGCCGGCTGGCGGGGCCGTCCCGCCCTGCGCGGCCACCGCATCGCCGACGGCGTCTCCGGCTTGGACTTCTCAGCCCGCCTCCGCGTAGTGAGCGCCGCTGCCGAGGGGACCTCCGCGGTGATCGTCCAGTCCGATCCTGAGGCCGGCCTCACAGTCTCCTCCGCCCTGACACTGCACGACGGCGGCCTGCTGGAGTTGCGCCACACCCTCACCAACGATGGCACCACGCCCTATCAGCTCGACGAACTGGCCACCGTCCTCCCTGTGGCGCCCGAAGCCGTCGAAATCCTTGACCTGACCGGGCGCTGGTGCCGGGAACGCCACCCGCAGCGCCGCCCCATCCAGCAGGGCACCTGGGTCCGCACGGGCCGGCACGGCCGCACCGGGCACGACTCCTCCCTACTCTTCGCCGCCGGAACCGCCGGTTTCGGCAACCGGCACGGGCAGGTCTGGGCCACTCATTTGGCCTGGAGTGGCAACCACGAGCAGTTCGCGGACAGCATCGGGGACGGCCGCACCATGATCGGCGGTTCGGAGCTCCTGGGCCCCGCCGAGGTCGTCCTTGAGCCGGGCGGCAGCTACACCACCCCCACCTTGTTCGCCGCTTACTCGGACCGCGGCCTGGACGGCATCAGCGAGGCGTTCTACAACTGGTTCCGGTCCCGCCCCCATCACGTTTTGCCCGCCGCAGCCACCGGCCTGCCCACCGGCAAGCCTCGTCCGGTCGTGCTGAACGTCTGGGAAGCGGTCTACTTCGACCACAACCTGGCCACCCTGATGGAACTGGCTGACTCCGCCGCGGAGCTTGGTGTTGAGCGTTTTGTTCTCGACGACGGCTGGTTCCGCGGACGCCGCGACGACCGCGCCGGCCTGGGCGACTGGTACGTCGACGAATCACTCTGGCCCGACGGCCTCACGCCACTGATCAACGCCGTTACCTCCCGCGGCATGGAGTTCGGCCTCTGGGTGGAACCGGAAATGGTCAACCTCGACTCCGATATTGTCCGTGCGCACCCCGAATGGATTGTTGGCCCGTCCGCCCAGAGCTACAAGGACGGCGGCCGCCTGCCACTTGAATGGCGGCAGCAGCACGTCATCGACCTCGTAAACCCGGAGGCGTGGCAGTACATCTACGACCGCATTGACGCCCTTCTGAGTGAAAACAACGTCAGCTACCTCAAATGGGACCAAAACCGCGACCTGCTCGAACACGGGCACGGCGGACGCTCCTCGGTCCACGAGCAGACCCTGGCCGCCTACCGTCTGTTCGACGAACTCCGCAAGGCCTATCCGGGCGTCGAAATTGAGAGCTGCTCCTCCGGCGGAGCACGCGTGGACCTAGGGATACTGGAACGCACAGACCGTATCTGGGGCTCGGACTGCAACGATGCGCTGGAACGCCAGACCATCCAGCGCTGGACCGGCGTGGTGGTTCCGCCGGAGCTGGTGGGCGGACACATTGGGCCCACAACCTCGCATACCACGGCGCGCACGCACGACCTGTCCTTCCGCGCCATCACCGCCCTGTTCGCCCACTTCGGCATGGAATGGGATGTCCGCAGCGTTCAGGGCGCCGAGCGGGAGGAGCTCAAACGCTTCATCGGCCTGTACAAGGAACACCGCGGCCTGATCCACAGTGGCCGGATGATCCGCGCCGACGTCGCTGATGACTCGCTCATGCTCCACGGCGTGGTGGCCGACGGCGGCGCAGACATGGGTGAAGGTTCGACGGCGGCGCTGTTCGCCCTGGTCAGCACACGCACCGCGTTCGCTGAACAGCCCGGCCGGATCTCCATCCCCGGTCTGGAGCCGGACCGGGAGTACCGGGTGGAGGCCGTCTTCCCGGCTCCGGGTGACGCCGACTATTCGCACACGTTCACGCAGGTCCAGCCCCCGGCCTGGATGGCGGACGGCGCAGTGGCCAGCGGGCGTTTCCTCGCCGAGGTGGGACTGCCCATGCCCGCCCTCAACCCCGAACACGCACTGCTGCTGAAATTCACCGCACTGTAGCAACGGGAAAGGTGCTGCCCCGCCGTTTCCGCCGCTCTCCGCACGTCGCGGGGCCCCGCCGACTAGGCTGGGCTTGACCTTCAAGAGCTGCAGTCAGGAGAACACATGGGGCGCCCGCTCCTCCCGCTGATATCCGTGGAGGCCCTCACCACAGCCGCCCTGGAACTGGTGGATGAGAGCGGCGATTTCAGCTTCCCGAAACTGGCGAAGAAGATCGGCGTCAGCCAATCCTCCATCTATAACCACGTCAGCGGCAGGGACGAGATCCTGGAGCTCCTGCGCCACCGGATCATCACCGAGGAGCCGTATCCGCCGGTGGACCACAGCGACTGGGAGGCTGCCCTCCGGGTCCTGATCCGTACCTACCGGGACGCGTTCGTCCGCCACCCCCGGCTGGCCCCGCTGTTGGTCCTTCAGACGATCACGGATCCGGATGTCATCGGCCTCTACGAGGACCTCGCGCTGGCCCTGGAGAGTGCGGGGTTCCGGGGACGGGACGTGGTGGCGGCCATCTCCACGATCGACAGTTTTGCCTTGGGCGCAGCCCTGGACCTGGCGGCTCCGGAAGTTGTCTGGGACCCGCCGGCGGAGGGCTATCCCACACTCAAGCGCGCGCTCGGCAACGCAGGACCATCGGAGGAACGGGGCGGGCACGCCTTCGACTTCGGCCTGGATGTAATTATCGGCGGGCTCCGGGCCAGGCTGGCTGCCTGACGCCGCCTTGGCGGCGCCGTACAGGACGAAGCGTCAGTCCCCGGCGGTTTTCGCGGCCTTGGCAGCGGCCTTGGCAGCCTGCTTGCTGGCGCGCACCTTGCTCAGCGACTCCGGATCCACAATGTCGGCAACAGACAGGAACGCATCCTTCTGGCCGTAGTGGCCGGCGGCCTCGCGCCAGCCTTCCGCCTGGAGTCCGCACTGCTTGCCAAGGAGCGCAAGGAAGATCTTGGCCTTTTGCTCGCCGAATCCGGGCAAGGCTTTGAGCCGGCGCAGCACCTCCTGGCCGTCGGGGTCACCCTGCGTCCAGATGGTTGCGGCGTCCCCGTTCCAATCGCGGTGCACAGTCTCGGCGAGGGCCTGCACACGTCCGGCCATGGATCCCGGGAAGCGGTGCACTGCCGGCCGCTCCTTGAACATCTCCACGAAGCCCCGGGGGTCGTACCCGGCGATCGCAGCGGGCTCCATGGATCCGATGCGCGTCCGGATCTTTTCGGGACCGGCGAACGCCGACTCCATGGTCACCTGTTGGTCAAGCAGCATGCCGGTGAGCAGCGCAAACGCGTCATCGCTGAGCAATTTATCGGCAGCGGGGTCCCCTGTGATGTGCAGTTCCATGCGTCCTATCCTTGCACCCGCCCCGGTCAGCGTCATAGGGTGCGCCTGTGTTCAGGTTACGCGGCCGGGGAGCGGCCCTTTAGCCGTCCGTGCACCGTGGCCACACCCCATGCGGCCAGGAGCAAAGCGATGAGGAGCAGTCCGGCGTCGCCCAGGTCGATTTTTCCCAGCCAGGTGGTCAGCGGGTCATCGAGGCCAAAGGCAGCGTTGAAGAATCCGCCCAGCGTGATGACGGAGACGAACAGGGCGGACACCGCCGAAATACCCGCGATCACGGCGTTGAATCCCAGTTTCCGCAACGGATTGTGGATGGCCGACCTGTACATGTGCATCATTGCGACGCCGTTCGTGGTGTCGCACAGCGTCATGGCGGCGGTGAACGCCAGCGGGAGCGCCAGGAGGGCCAGCGGGGAAACTCCGGCCAGGGATGCCGCCGTCGTCATGACCAGCAGTCCGATGGTGGTGGCAGTATCGAAGCCCAGCCCGAAAAGGAATCCGATCACGTAGATGTTCCGCGGCCGCTGGACACGGGACAAGGGTTTGGCCAGCAGCCGTGCAACGAACCCCTTCGCCTCGAGATCCTCGACCCGCACTTCCCCGCCACCCTGAACACTCCGGTAGGCCTGTGCGGCCCGCACAAACGCGGAACCGTTGAAAAGTCCCATGGCCAGCAGGAACAGCCCGGAGACGCCGCTGCCGACCAGCCCCAGCACCAGGTTCCCGGTGGTGCCATCCTCCATGAACTGGCCCACCATCGCTGCGCCGCCCACCACCAGGATGCCGGCCAGGATCACCACCGAGCTGTGGCCCAGGCTGAACGCGAACCCGACGCTCACCGGGTCCTTCCGCTGGGCCACGAACTTGCGCGTCGAATTGTCGATCGCGGCGATGTGGTCCCAGTCGTAACTGTGTTTGATGCCCGCCAGGTAGGCAGTGAGCACCAGGCTCAACGCCAGCGGCTGTCCCGCCGTCGCTGTTCCGGCGCCGAGGCTTCCCGCCCCAAGACTTCCGGCCCCCAGACTTCCGACCCCAAGACTTCCGACCCCAAGACTTCCGACAAGGAGAAGCACGACGGCGGCAAGGTGGAGTGCGGCCACCGCACCGAAGGTGATCATCAGCCTCGTCCGGACCGGCAGCCGCTCCCGCTCGCGGTAGAGCGCGGCGAACTGGGTCAGTGTGGTCATCAGTACTTCCTCAGGTTCAGGCGCGCCTGCCCGTACCAGCGTTTCCGCAGCAGCGCCGTGCAGTCACCCAGCAGCGTGGCGAGTTCCTCTGTGCTGTTGGACAGCGACCGCAGGACCAGGCCCACAGTTCCGCCAACGGACACCGTGAGGGACACCCCGGTGTAGGCGTCGTGGCCGGCCGTTAGGGCATGGAGTTCGTCGGCGAGCGCTTGGTCCACGCGGGCGTCCACCACCACGAGCGAACCCAGGTGGCTGTAGCCCTCCATGAACCCCATGCCGGTGACGTCGCTGCAGGGCGGCCGGATCAGCAGGTTGTCCAGCGCCAGAAGGTCGGTGCCTGGCGTGCCTGCGACGTGGATCTCGGTGCGCAGCCGCAGTTCCTCGTAGCGGAACGACGCCCCGTCCGGGGACCATCCCGGCGTGACCACCTCGGCCATCACCAGACTCGACGACGGCCGGACCGTAATGTGCGCATTCTGCCGGTAGCTGGCCTCCCGGTACGCAATGACCTGGTCAGGAGCGAGCTCCAGCTGCGCCCCCTCCCCCAGCCGGACGGTCATCCGCTGCTCGGCAAACGACCCCGGAGTCCGGTAAATCTTGGTGGCGGACTGGGTGGTCAGCAGCAGCTTCGCCCCATCGCCCACCTCCACGTTAATGACATAAAGATCAGCCCCAAGATAGGCGCCTCCAGGATTCACGAGCACATAACAAACCTGCCCCGACTCATCCAGATAGTGCGGCCGCAAAACCCGCAAGGCGCCCCGATGGTACTGATGCGAGGCCACGGACTTTCCCGCGCGCTGCTCGATGCGCAAGGCGAGCTCCCCCATGGCCGCTGATTGAGCCTGTCCAAATCCCCGGGTCTCGCTCCCCACCGGCTCGACCAGCGGGGCCGAACCACGCGCCGTCGCGCTCATTGCGCCAGGTCGAGCATCAGGACGTCCCTGCGGACCCATTCGATGACGGCGTCCAGCCCTTCATCCGTTTTCAGGTTGGTGAAGCAGAACGGCTTGGCACCTCTGAACTCGCGAGAGTCCCGCTCCATGACAGTGAGGTCGGCGCCGACGTGCGGGGCGAGGTCGGTTTTGTTGATGATGAAGAGGTCGGACTTGATCATGCCCTGCCCGGCCTTGCGGGGGATCTTTTCGCCCTGCGCCACGTCGATGATGTAGATCGAGAAGTCCACCAGTTCGGGGCTGAACGTGGCGGAAAGGTTGTCGCCGCCGGACTCGACGAAGATGACCTGGAGGTCCGGGTGGCGCTTTTTGAGCTCCTCGATGGCTGCGGTGTTCATGGAGGTGTCTTCGCGGATGGCGGTGTGCGGGCAGCCGCCGGTTTCGACTCCGATGATCCGGTCCTCCGGAAGGATTCCGTTGGCGGCCAGGATCTTGGCGTCCTCGATGGTGTAGATGTCGTTGGTGATCGCGGCCATGGAAATTTCGCGACTCATGTGGCGGGTGAGACGCTCCACCAGCTGGGTCTTGCCGGCGCCAACCGGGCCGCCGATGCCGATCTTGATGGGTTCAGACATTGTGTCCTCCTACTAGCTCATGAACATGCGGGCACGTTGGCGCTCGTGCCGCATCTGCGAAATTTCCAGCCCGGGGCTGACTGCCCCAAAGTCGTCCGGCGAAAGGTGGCTGACGTGCCCGACGGCGGCAGCGACGCCGTCGGACGCTTTCCGCAGCAGCCGTTGGCCGGCGTTCTGCCCGAGCGGAATGGCTCGCACCGCATTCTGGGTCAGCGAGGTGACCGCGGCGAACAGGTAGGCGGCGAGCGCTTCGGGAAGCGGGACGCCCAGGGAACGGGCGACGACGGCGAACGCCAGCGGCTGATGGCCGGCGGCCCGGCCTGCGGTCACCAACTCCCGGTACGCCACGAGCTCGGGAGACGGAAAGACTTCGGAGCCGATCTCCAGCAGCCGGGTGCCCATCTTGATGCTGGCCTCGCGGAGCTGCCGCGGCAGGAGCTGAGCCGTGAGCAGGGAATCCAGCTCCTCAACCGGGCCGCCCTCATAAAGGAACCGGATGGCCAGCCCGTCAGAGTACGTCAGCTGCTGCCCGATGAACGCTGACAACCACACCCCGAAAGACTCCTCGTCATGCACCAGCCCGCGCTCAATATAGGTCTCAAAGCCAAGAGAGTGCGCAAACGCCCCAGTGGGCAACGCGGAGTCTGTGAGCTGCTGCAGGGCGAGCTGATAGCCCCCGCTGATTGCGCCTGGGGCCACGACCGCAGGGTTCCCTGGCCGGGCTTGCGGGGTTAGGGAGCGGTTGGGGAGCGAAACCTGGTCTCGACAAGCTCGACCGGCGGAGCCCGCTCGACCGGCGGAGTCCGCTCGAGCGGCGGAGTCCGCTCGACCGGCGGAGCCCGCTCGAGCGGCGGACTCGATCTCAGTGCGAGTGTTCGGCATGGCGGAAGGGTACGGGCATGACGCGTTCCTGGCGGTCGTAGGGGACTCCGACGTGTTTGAGGTAGTCCTCCACGGTGTGGTCGTACTGGCACACCATGACCTCGGCCGCATACTCGGAGGCCGCGTCGAAGAACTGCGCCTGCAGGTGCCGGTTGCCAAGGGAGTGCGCCACGACGCCCATTTCGTGGACGGTCCGTGGCGCGATCACCAGTACATCGGTGGGGAGCACTGACACCACGATCATGTTGGATTCGGCTACGAAGAGGACGTCCCCGTCGCGGAGGTCCGCAGAACCTGCGGGAAGCCGGATGCCCAGTTCCTTGCCGTGGTCGGTGATGACGCGCTGGATGCGCTTGACCAGCTGGGCGCTGGGCAGCACCACCTTCTCCGTGTGCAGCCCGAAGTACGGATCCGTACCCGGGGCCTGGTCGTGCAGGTTGCCCAGGATCTTCTCGATGATCATGTCGTTCTCCGTAGTGCTTTGACAGCGGTAGTGCTTTGACAGCGGTAGTGCTTTGAACCGGTAGCGCCTAGAAGAGGAAGTAGCGCTGGGCCATCGGCAACACATCCGAAGGTTCGCACGTGACGTCCTCGCCGTCGACTTTCACCTTGTACGTCTCGGGATCCACCTCGATGTCCGGGGTCGCATCGTTGTACTTGAGGTCGGCCTTGGTGAGCGAACGGATCCCCGAGACAGGCCGGATGACCTTCTCCAGTCCGAGCTCCTGCGGCACACCGGCGTCGATGGCGGCCTGGGACAAGAACGTGATGGAGGACTGCTGCAGCGCCTTGCCGAAGGTGGCGAACATGGGCCGCATCGTGCGCGGCTGCGGGGTGGGGATGGAGGCGTTGGCGTCGCCCATCAGCGCGTAGGCGATCTGCCCGCCCTTGAGCACGAGCTCCGGCTTCACTCCGAAGAACGCCGGATCCCAGAGCACCAGGTCCGCGAACTTGCCCTCCTCCACCGAGCCGATGGAGTCCGCCATGCCCTGGGCGATCGCCGCGTTAATGGTGTATTTCGCCACGTAGCGCTTGAGCCGGAAGTTGTCGCTTTCTGCGGATCCGTGCGTGCCGCCGGCGGGGTCCCTCAGCACTCCGCGCTGCTTCTTCATCTTGTCCGCCACCTGCCAGGTGCGGGTGATCACCTCACCCACACGGCCCATGGCCTGGGAGTCGGAGGAGGTTATGGCGAAGATCCCCATGTCCTGCAGGACGTCCTCGGCGGCGATGGTTTCGGCGCGGATGCGGGAATCCGCGAACGCCACGTCTTCCGGGATGTCCGGGTTGAGGTGGTGGCACACCATGAGCATGTCCAGGTGCTCTTCGATGGTGTTCCGGGTGTACGGCAGCGTGGGGTTGGTGGAGGCGGGCAGGACGTTGGGCAGGCCGGCGATCTTGATGATGTCGGGGGCGTGGCCGCCGCCGGCGCCCTCGGTGTGGAAAGTGTGGATGACGCGGCCGTCGATGGCCCGGATGGTGTCCTCCACGAAGCCGCACTCATTGAGGGTGTCGGTGTGGATCGCCACCTGGACGTCGTAGTCGTCCGCAACTTTCAGGGAGGTGTCGATCGAGGAGGTGGTGGAGCCCCAGTCCTCGTGGACCTTCAGGCCGATGGCCCCGGCACGGATCTGTTCGGCCAGCGGTTCGACCGCCGATGCGTGCCCCTTGCCCAAGAGGCCGATGTTGATGGGGAGGCCCTCGGCCGCCTGCAGCATCCTCTGAATGTGCCATTTGCCGGGCGTCACGGTGGTGGCCTTGGTGCCTTCCGCCGGGCCGGTGCCGCCACCCACCATGGTGGTCACGCCGCTGCACAGCGCCGTGGGGACCTGGTCCGCGGAGATGAAGTGGATATGCGTGTCTACTCCGCCGGCGGTGAGGATCTTGCGCTCCCCCGCGATGATCTCCGTACTGGCGCCGATCACGATGTCCACGCCGTCGGCGATCTGCGGGTTCCCGGCCTTGCCGATCCTGAAGATATGCCCGTCCTTGAGAGCGACGTCCGCCTTGTAGATGCCGGTGTAATCCAGCACCACCACGTTGGTGATCACGGTGTCCGGGACGTCCTCATCCCGCACCACCTGGCCGTTCTGGCCCATGCCGTCGCGGATCACCTTGCCGCCGCCGAACACCACTTCCTCGCCGTAGCTGGTGAGGTCCTTCTCGATCTCGAGGAAGAGCTCGGTGTCGGCCAGGCGGATGGCGTCGCCCGTCGTCGGGCCGTACAGGTCCGCATACTGCTTGCGGGACATCTCGAAACTCACTGTGCTCCCCCAGCCGTTGACTGTGCCGGCCCCAGGCTTCCGTTGACCGCGTTACTCAGCCCGAACACCTCGCGGCTGCCGGCAAGCTCGATCAGCCTGACTGTCTTGCTGTCGCCGGGCTCGAACCGTGCCGCGGTCCCGGCCGGGATGTCGAGCCGGCGCCCGTAGGCTGCCTGGCGGTCAAACTCCAGGGCGCTGTTGGCTTCGGCAAAGTGGTAGTGCGAGCCCACCTGCACAGGGCGGTCACCCGTATTAACAACCGCGACGTCGACCGCCTCGCGTCCCGCATTGACGGTGAGCGGTTCTCTCCGCAGGACATACTCTCCCGGAATCATGGGGCTCCCTATCGGATGGGATCGTGGACTGTGACGAGCTTGGTGCCGTCCGGAAACGTGGCTTCGATCTGGACGTCGTGGATCATCTCCGGCACGCCCTCCATGACGTCGTCGCGGCCCAGCAGCGTGGTGCCGTAACTCATGAGCTCGGCCACGGTGCGCCCGTCCCGCGCCCCTTCGATCAGTTCATAGCTGATGATGGCGACCGCCTCGGGGAAGTTCAGCTTGAGTCCGCGCGACTGGCGGCGACGCGCGAGGTCGGCGGCGACCACGATCATGAGCTTCTCCTGCTCGCGGGGCAACAGGTGCATTACGGAATCCCTTCTACGACGGGCACCACCGCGGCGCGCCCCGGCAAATGCTCCCCAGTAACTGTGCCTACACGACAGCGCCTGCACAACACTGCCTGAGCAACCGTGAACCTAAGCAACAATGAACCTAAGCAACAATGCACCCGTGCGGCGGTGCGTGACCAGCGTAAGCCGTGGACATTTCCGCGAGATTTCCGATTCCGGTTTCGCGGCGGGTCCAGTCACCGGGCCGCAGGCGCGGGCTGTCCGGCACCTCCCCTAGGGTGCCGAGGCGCGGATCCTCAGCTCGAACCCGGCTTCAATGTGGACACCCCTATCCGCTGTCTCCGTCCCTTCGATCCGGTCGATCAGCAGCCCGACCGAGCGCTCGGCGATCTCCTCCATGCCCGGTGACACCGTGGTGAGAGACGGCGACGCGAACCGGGCCTCATCAATGTCGTCGAAGCCGGCCACGGCGACGTCCTGCGGCACCTTCACACCGCGGACGAGGAGCTCATGCATGGCGCCCAGCGCCAACGCGTCGTTCAGGCCGAAGACGGCGTCGAACCCTATTTCGCTGTCCAGCAGCTCGCCCACCGCCGCCGCGCCGGCGTCGCGGCGCCACTCGGACTGCACTACCAGGGCGGGATCAAAGTCCACCCCGGCGGCGGCGAGCGCCGCCCGGTAGCCGGTCAGGCGCAGGCCGGGGCTTCCGGTGTGGTCCTCCACTGCCGCTCCGATCACTGCTATCCGACGGCGGCCTCCCGCCAGCAGGTGGGCGGTGATTGCCTGGGCAGCCCCCACGTTTTTCATCGTGACAAGGTCGAACCGGGCGTCGTCGATGTGCTCGCCGAGCATCACGAGTGGCTTGCTTCCGCGCCGGCCAGCCACCGTGTCCGGCTCCAGCGCCAGCGGAGTGAACAGCAGTCCGTCCGTCAGCTGCCGGAAGGGCCCCTGCAGGGCGCTGAGCTCATTGGCCTCGAGAGCGGCCGACTGCTCAATCAGCACGCGATAGCCCCGGGCGGAGGCCACGGTCATGAGACGCGAGGCGAGCTCCGCGTAGTACGGCGCTGAAAGGTCGGACAGAACCAGGCCAAGCATGCGCGATTTTCCTGACCGGAGGCTCCGGGCCGTCAGGTTGGCCTCATAGCCAAGCTCGGCGATGGCATCCAGCACCTTCTGCCTGGTTGCGGGCCTGATGAACTCATAGTCATTAAGGACGTTGGACACCGTCTTCAGGGAAACCCCCGCTGCACGTGCAACATCATTCATGGTCACAGCCATCCAAGGCTCCTTCTCACGGCGATACGTCTGGATACATCGTTGCAGAAAGTCCGGCGGACCGCCCCGCCCGCAGGTATTTCCCAAGGTGGGGGGCCCACCCTGTTTCAAGGTCTCCAAGCTCTGTGGCCGGGCAACGGCGCCTGGCCACAGGGTTTCGTGGTGGGACTCCTCGTCGCGGAGGAATGTTGAGGAAGAGGGGCAGACGTGTCGCAAAGTCTTGAGGGGCCCGTCGGGGGCCGGACTGCCCCGGACGGGCGGCTGTTTGCCTTGGTTGCCTCGCATCGCGGAACGGGGTTGGATTTCCTGGCACGGCTGGGCTCCGGCCCGCGGCGGATCACCCCTGCAGCTGTTGTGGAACCCGCCCACGTAGCGGGGGCTGTAGTGCTGTCCACCTGCAACCGCTTCGAGGTCTATTTCGAGATTTCGTCCGGCACGGAGCCGTCTGCTGCACGCCGGCGCGTGCAGTCAGCGATCAGCCGCTGCTCCGGCATCCCCGAAGAAGAGCTGGCGCAGTCCTTGGATTTCCTGGCCGGCGCGGCACTGACCGAGCATCTTTTTTCGGTAGGAGCGGGCCTGGACTCTGCGGTGGTGGGCGAACGCGAAATCGCGGGCCAACTGCGCCGGGCACTCACGTCCGCCCAGGAATCGGAATCTGCCAGCGGCGCCCTCATCCGTCTCTTCCAGGCCGCTTCCCGGGCCGCGCGCGACGTCGGGGCCCTGACAACGCTGGGAGACGCCGGGCGCTCGATGGTTTCCGTGGCCTTGGACCTGGCCACCGCAAGGCTGGCAAAAAGCTGCCCATCCGGCTTGTCGGTGGTTGTCATCGGCACGGGGGCCTACGCCGGGACCACCCTGGCGCTGCTGGCGGCCGGAAAATGCGCCAAAGTGTCTGTGTTCTCCTGGTCCGGACGCGCTGAGGCCTTTGCCGCGCCCCGCGGCGCTGCGGCACTGACACGGTCCCAACTGACAGCCGCGCTGCAGGGCGCGGACGTGGTTATCGGCTGCAGCGGGCGCGGAACCCGCCTGGGCACCGAGGATTTCAGGCTCTTCCGGCAGGGCACGAACGAGCGTCTCGTCGTCGTCGATCTTGCCCTTAACCGGGACTTTGAACCGGCCACCGGCGAGCTGCCCGGAATCGAGCTGATCACGCTCGATGAGGTGCGGCTTGCCGCACCGCGCGAACACTCGGACGGTGTCCGGCGGGCAGCGGAGCTGGTCCGGCAGGCTGCGCTGAGGTACGAGGAGGAGCGGCAGGCGCGGGTGATGGATCCGGCCATCGTGGCCCTGCGCGGACACATGCAGCAGGTGCTGGCCAGCGAAATGGCTCGGGTGAAGAACCAGCATGGCTGCACTGCCACCGCCGAGGCCGTGGAGTTCGCGCTGCGGCGGGTGGTCCGGCAGCTCCTGCACGTGCCCACGGCCAGGGCGCGTGAACTCGCCGCCGCGGGCCGGCAGGACGACTACACTGCCGCCCTCGAGGCCCTCTACGGACTGAAAGTGGAACCCGATGATGCGGACCGGCAGGAGCCGGTCCGCATCATGCCGGCGGCGGGTTAGTTCAGGACTCCACAGCCAAGCGGATCATTGACCAGGACACCGCCGGCACGACAGCGGTGAGGCGGCCGTCGTCGAGCTTTGCACTGACGTTCTCCCCCGGCAGCACGGACGTGGAGTCGTCCGCAGTGGCGTGCCAGTACGGGTCCTTATTGTCGTAGGTGACCGCCTCGATGAGGCGCACGTTGCCCAGCCCGGCCACCGAGGCGTCGAGGGTCAGGTCCTCGGCCGACGAACGGTTGACGGCGAAAACCACCGCTTCGCCGGCCTTGGCGTCAAAGGTCGCCACAGCGGAGAGCGCGGCGAAGTCCGCCGTCTTGCCGCCGCTCAACAGTGGGGATTCGACGGCGAGCTGCAGTACCGTGCCTGCGGCATGCCGCGAGGTCAGGGCGAACGGGTGGAATATGGTCTGCTTCCAGGCGCGGCCGCCGGGCTCGGTCATGATCGGGGCGATGTCCTCACTTCTGATGCATTCGTTTTACAACGTTATAGAAACCAGTTTTGGGGTTGCTTGACCGCGCGTCAAGAGCCCGGACGGAAATGGCAAACTAATCCACTCTGGCAGCCGCTCCCTGCCGGGATTAGCTTTTAATCAGCTTTCGAACAGGTCCGGCAGCGAGAGGAAGTTCGATGAACCTCGGGCTAGCGACACCCCACAGCGCGTCCCGCGCGGCGGGCATCCTCGGCGTGGCGGCCGTCGTCGCAACCGTTGCGTGCGGCTGCACCGGGCCCGGGCCAAATCCGGCGCCGCCGTCGTCCACGCAGTCTTCAGGCGCCCCCTCAGGCAGCGCATCTGAGAGCGCTTCGGGGAGCGCTTCGGGAGGCGCTGTTGCAGGCGGGCCGTCGGCCAGTTCAACGCCGGTCAGTTCGACCCCGGGCAGTTCGACGACGGGCAGTTCAACGCCGGGTAAGGGTGGCACCGGCCAGGCAACCGCACAAGGGGCGGCCGACATTCCCACGATCGTCAGCAACATCCAGCCTTCCGTGGTGACAGTCTTCACCGACGGCGGACTGGGAAGCGGCGTGGTGTATTCGCAGGAGGGTCTGATACTCACCAACGAGCACGTGGTGAGAGGCAACAGCACAGTGGAAGTGGGCTTCGCCGATGGCCAGCGCGTGGCCGGAAACGTACGGGCAACTGACGCGATCTCGGATCTAGCACTGGTGGAGGCAAAGCGGACAGGCCTCCCCGCCGCCAAGTTCCAGTCAGAACTGCCCCGGATCGGCGAGCTGGCAGTGGTTATTGGCTCGCCGCTGGGATTCGAAAACACGGCGACGGCGGGGATCATCTCGGGCCTCCACCGGGAGATTCCGGGATCGGCGTCAAGCAGCCAGTCCCTCGTGGACCTGATCCAGACCGATGCCGCGATTAGCCCCGGCAACTCCGGCGGCGCCGTGGTGAACAGCAGGAGCGAGGTGGTCGGCATCAGCGAGGCGTACATTCCGCCGTCGTCCGGGGCGGTGGCGCTTGGCTTCGCAATCCCGGCCGCCACCGTGGTGAAGGTGGCAGACCAACTCCGGGAGGACGGCACCGCCGATCACTCCTTCATTGGCCTGGGGCTGGGGGACATCACCCAGCAGATCGCCGACCGGCTGGGCCTGCCGGACACCCGGGGCGCGCTGGCGCTCTCGGTCCAGGAGGGTGGGCCGGCAGCCAAGGCTGGCATCCGCCCGGGTGACGTGCTCGTCAGGCTCGACGGCGACCAGCTCGCGTCTCCCGAGGACCTGCTCGCCGCACTGAGGAGCAAGAGTCCAGGGCAGACCGTGACGGTTGAATTCCGCCGGGGGTCGGACAGGCAGGAGGTCAAAGTTCAGCTTGTTGCGCGCCCGGCCCCGTAAGGCCGGGCACGCAATCAGGCTGCAGGAGGGGCTAGAGTCCGCCGGCGAGTTTGTAGTAGGCGGCGTTCCAGGCGAGTTCCTTCTTGAACTGTTTGATGGTGGTGCCGTCGTCGATGGTCAGCAGCTCGGTTTGGGCTATTTCGGCGAAGTCCTCGAAGACGTCCATGCCGACGGCGGTGGAGAGGACCGTGTGGTGCGCCGCGCCGGCGGTCAGCCACGCGGCGGCGGAGGTGGCGAAGTCCGGCTTCGGTGACCAGAGGGCGCGGGCGACGGGCAGGTTGGGCAGCGGCTCGTCGAGGTCCACGACGTCGACGGCGTTCGCCACGAGGCGGAAACGGTCGCGCATGTCGGAGAGGGCCACGACGACGCCGGGGCCGGCGTCGGTGTCGAAGACCATGCGGACGGGGTCTTCCTTGCCGCCGATGCCGAGCGGGTGGATCTCCACGCGCGGCTTCGTGGCGGTCAGGGAGGGGCAGACCTCGAGCATGTGCGCGCCGAGAATCTTCTCCTGGCCAGGGGTGAGGTGGTAGGTGTAGTCCTCCATGAGCGAGGCGCCGCCGGGCAGTCCCGCTCCCATGACCTTGGCGGCGCGGACCAGGATGGCGGTCTTCCAGTCGCCCTCGGCGCCGAAGCCGTAGCCGTCGGCCATGAGCCGCTGCACGGCCATGCCGGGCAGCTGGCGCAGTTCGCCGAGGTCCTCGAAGGAGGTGGTGAAAGCGGCGGAGCCGTTGGCCTCCAGGAAGGACCGCAGTCCCAGTTCAATGCGGGCGCTGTAGCGCAGGGACTCGTGGCGGGCGCCGCCGGCCTTTAGTTCCGGAACCACGTCATAACGGCGCTCGTACTCGGCGACCAGGGCGTCGACGTCGGCCTCTGCGGCGCCGTGTACGGCGTCGGCGAGCTCGTTGACGGACCACGTGTTGACCGAAACGCCGAAGCGCAGCTCGGCTTCGGTCTTGTCACCTTCGGTGACGGCGACGTTGCGCATGTTGTCACCGAAGCGGGTCAGCTTCAGGGTCCGGACGGCGGCCCAGCCGGCCGAAGCGCGCTGCCAGACCCCGACCTGGCGGGCGACCTCCGGGTTGGACACGTGCCCGACGACGGTTTTGCGCGGGATGCCGAGGCGGGACTGGATGTAGCCGAACTCGCGGTCGCCGTGCGCGGCCTGGTTCAGGTTCATGAAGTCGAAGTCAATGTCCGCCCACGGCAGTTCCACGTTGGCCTGGGTGTGCAGGTGCAGGAGGGGTTTGCGGAGCAGGTCCAGGCCCTGGATCCACATCTTGGCCGGGGAGAAGGTGTGCATCCACGCGGTCACGCCGATCACCGAATCATCAGAGTTCGCTTCGAGCGCTGTGCGGCGGATGGCATCCGAATCCGTCAGCACAGGCTTCCAGACCAGCTTGACCGGGACCTCGGAGGACTCGTTCAGCGCGGCGGCGATCTCCTGGGACTGGGCGGCGACCTGCTTCAGCACGTCTTCGCCGTAGAGGTGCTGGCTGCCGGTGAGGAACCAGACCTCGTAGGACTCGAGGGAGGTGGTGTTGGCGTCGGACATGTGTTTCTCCTGAAAAGTTGAGGGGCCTGGCGGCCAGGTTAAGGGGCCTAGCGGCCGTAGACGTTCTGGTAGCGGGCGTAGAGGGATTCGATCTGGCCCGGGTCGATGGGAAGCGGCTCGCCCAGCTGCCGTGAGATGTGGACCGTGCGGGCCACTTCCTCGCACATGACGGCGGCCTTGACCGCGGACCGGGCGTCCTTGCCGATGGTGAACGGGCCGTGGTTCTGCATCAGGACCGCGGGCGAATGGGAGGCCTGCAGGGTTTCGACGATGCCGCGGCCGATCGAATCGTCGCCGATCAGCGCGAAGGGGCCCACCGGGATGGTGCCGCCGAATTCATCACCCATCATGGTCAGCACGCACGGGATGGATTCTCCCCGCGCCGCCCAGGCCGTGGCGTAGGTGGAGTGGGTGTGCACCACTCCCCCGACCTCCGGCATGTGCCGGTAGACGTAGGCGTGCGCAGCCGTGTCCGAGGACGGCGTGAGGGCAGGGTTCTCCCATTGCGCCGGTTCGCCGTTGGCGTCGGCAGACAGGCTGGTGACAGGAGTGCCGTACAGGTCCGTGACCACCATGAGCTCCGGGGTCAGGTCATCATAGGAGACCCCGGAGGGCTTGATGACCATGAGGTCATAGCCCGGGACGCGGCCGGAGACGTTGCCGGCGGTCCAGACCACCAGTTCGTAGCGGGTGAGTTCGGCGTGGAGTGCGCAGACCTCGGCCCGGACGCGGGCCAGGGTATCCAGCAGGGCGCTCACGCGGGGACTCCTTCGGTGAGGAGGGCCCGTGCCTGCATGGACTTGGCGTCGTTGCGCTGGCTGGCGGCCTTCCGCTGGAGGGCCTTGAGCCGGTGCATGACCTCGTTGGTTCCCCGGCCGAAGTAGTCGTGCAGAGTGCGGTATTCCCGGAAGAGTTCCTCGTAGGCCGCGACGTTCTCCGGAATGGGAGTGTAAACGCCTCCGGGTGCCGAGCCCATGGCCGCCGCGGCTGCCCGGATGTCCGCGTACTTGCCCGCGGCGACGGCCGCGTGGATGGCAGAGCCGAGGGCCGGGCCCTGGGCGGAGCCGATGGTGGAGAGCTGCAGCCCGGTGATGTCGGCGTAGATCTGCATCAAGAGTTTGTTCTTTAGCAGCCCGCCGGCCACGATGAATTCCTTCACCGGCACGCCCGAGTCGCGGAAGGCATCAACAATGGTGCGGGTGCCGAAGGCCGTGGCCTCCAGCAGCGCCCGGTAGAGGTCCTCCGGGCGGGTCGCCAGCGTCTGGCCCACCACCACACCGGACAGTTCGTGGTCCACGAGCACGGACCGGTTCCCCGAATGCCAGTCCAGGGCGATCAGGCCATGCTCGCCGATCGCCTGCTTGGAGGCCAGTTCGGTCAGGTATTCGTGGATGCCCAGATCCGCCGCCGCAGCAGCCTGGTGGTATTCCGGCGGGACGCCGTACTTGGTGAACCAGCCGAAGATGTCGCCCACACCGGACTGGCCGGCCTCGTAACCCCAGAGTCCTTCCACGATGCCGCCGTCCACCACCCCGCACATGCCGGGCACTTCGCGCAGCACGTCCCCGTTCATGACGTGGCACGTGGACGTGCCCATGATGGCCACGAGCTGGCCCGGCTCCACCGCTTTGGCGGCCGGTGCAGTGACGTGGGCATCCACATTGCCGACGGCCACCGCGATGCCCTCAGGCAGTCCGGTCCAGGCAGCGGCCTCGGCGGTGAGGAAGCCGGCGGCGTCGCCGAGGCGGCCGATGGTGTGCTCCAGCTTGGCGGACACGAAGTCCCTGAACTGCGGATTCAGGGCGGCCAGGAACTTCTCGGACGGGTAATTGCCGTCCTGGTAGATGCCCTTGTAGCCGGCCGTGCAGGCGTTGCGGACATAGTTGCCGCACAGCTGCCAGACGATCCAGTCCGCCGCCTCCACCCAGTGGTCCATCTCCGCGTACGCTTCCGGATCCTCTTCCAGCAGCTGCAGGCCCTTGGCGAACTCCCACTCGGACGAGATCAGCCCGCCGTAGCGCGGAAGCCATGTCTCGCCCAACTCCGCCGCCAGCGCATTGATGCGGTCCGCCTGGCCCTGTGCCGCATGGTGACGCCAGAGCTTGACGTAGGCGTGCGGCCGGTTCGCGAAGCCCGGCAGCTCGTTCAGCGGCGTGCCGTCAGCCTTGACCGGCACCATCGTGCACGCTGTAAAGTCCGTCGCGATCCCGACCACCGCGGACGGGTCAATCCCCGCATCCTCGATCGCCGCCGGCACAGCGTGCCGGAGCACATCCCGGTAATCGTTCGGCACCTGAAGCGCCCACTCCCCGGGAAGCCGGGCTACGCCGTCGTCCGCCACGTCCGCCGGAAGCGCCTCCGTGACCACCGCGTGCGGGTAGTCGAACACGCCGCTGCCCAGCTCCTTGCCGTCGCGAACCCGCACCACCACGGCACGGCCCGACAAGGTGCCGTAATCCACCCCGATCACATAGTTTTCGCTGCCGGCAGTGAAACCGGTGTCATCAACAGATTGCATGCTAAAACCTCCATCCGGGAGGTACTGGCCCCTGTGCCCGGTGTCGAAAACGTAAATGATTCTCTTAGATTGTGAACGCTAACATATCGCGCGTCAAGCATTGGCCGTGACCAATTTCCAGGTCCTGTGTTGCAAAAACAGCACAGGGGACCCCGCCGGCATGGCGGAGCCCCCTGTCCTGCTAAACGTCAGACGCTGCGATGCGGCGCGCTGAGACGCGGGGCCTTAACCCAGCTGGCTGTGCAGCCGGTCCAACTCCGATTTGGTTACGGGCAGGACGGTGCCGTGGCGCGGAGCCCGCGGCAGCTCGTAGTTGGTCGAGAGCTTCCAGTTGGGGTTCTCCAGGCTGGTGCTCTCCAGCGGGATGTAGCCGCGGCCGCCAAACTCATCCACGAACAGGTAGTACTTCTCCTCAGTGTTCGATTTGAAGACGGTCGGCCCTTCAACGCCGCCGGTCCCGGCGTTCTTGCCGATGCAGTTGGCCATCAGGGACCAGTTGCGCGGGTTCGTTTCGGGCAGATCGACGGCCAGCAGATCCGTGGACTTCTCCTGCATGATGTCGAGGCACCCGGAGACACGGGCCTCGTCCTTGGTGAAGCGGTAGTAGGTGTCGCCCTCCTTGATAACAGTGGAGTCGATGACGGAGTCACCCGGGTCGTTCCAGACTTTGGCCTCGCTGAAGGTCCGGAAGTCCCGCGTGGTGGAGTACATCATCTTGTTGTGGGTGCCGCCCGCGTGGCCCGGGTCGTTGTCGGCATAGATTTTGGAGGCCCAGTAGACGACGTAGGCTCCGATTTTCTCGTCGTAATGGGCTTCAGGCGCCCAGGTGTTTCCCGCGGTGTCCGGGGAGACTTTGACGTGCCGCTGCCCGGACCAGTTCACAAGGTCCGTTGACTCCCAGACTTCCAGGTACTGGCTGCCCTGGCGCTGGGAGGCGTCCCACGAGGTTCCACTGCCGATGGAGAGGTCCGTGGCGATCATGTAGAACTTGTCGCCTTCCGGCGAGCGGATGACGAACGGGTCGCGCAGGCCCTTTGTGCCAAGACTGGACTTCACCACCGGCTTTCCGCCATTGAGTTCGTCCCACTTCAGTGCGTCATTTCCCCGGCTGGCAGCCATGGAGATGTTCTCCCCGGCGATGTCGTTGCCGGTGAAGTACGCGAAGGCGTAGCCCTCTTTGGCCTCTGTCTTGGGCAGCGGAAGGACCGTGACACGGAACTTCTTCTTGGACTTCGCCTTGCCGAGAGTGACGGTTGCCTGCAGATCAACGCTTGCCGCCCGGCTGCCGTAGGCGGGCCGGTTGACTTCGCCGGTGGCAGTGATGACGGCGTCGTGGTTCGACTTCCACTCCACCTTGGTTCCGAGCAACCCCGCCGCGGGTAGGGTGATGTTCCCGCGGATCGCGTCGGCATCCCACACGTTCAGTCCTGCGGCGGCCTCGCTGACTTTCTGGTCGTCGCTGATGTCTTCGGGCACCGTGACGGAGAACGACTTCGACGCCGATGCCGCGCCGGAGGTGGCCGTGGCGGTCAGGGTCACAGTGGCGTTGCCGGTTCCGTTGGCCGGGCGGGCCACAATTCCCTGGGGTGACACGGAGGCCGGATCGGAGGAGGTCCAGGTGTAAGCCGAGCCGTTGGGTCCGGCAGTGGGCAGCTTCAGGTCGGCCGTCACAGCACTGGTGTCTCCGAGCGACAGATTTTGCAGATCGAGGGCCACCCGCTGTTCCGGGGACACGTAGCCGAGCTCGCGTACTTCGGCTGCCGAGAGGGCACGGTTGTAGATGCGGAAGTCGCGGACCTGCCCCTTCAGGTACTTGTCTCCGGTGTAGACGGACCTGCCAAGGTAATTCGCCGTCGTCGTTCCTCCCCCGATGCTTCCCGGGGTGATGGTGACGCCGGTCTTGCGCGCAACTTCCGTACCATCTTCGTAGAGAACGGCCGTTCCGCCGCTGAGGGTATAGGTAATGGTTTTCCACGCGCCGCGTGCCAGATCCCGGTTGGCGCTGGTGGTCTGCTCCGTTGACCAGTTGCCGCTGGCGATGGAGGTCCGGTAGGAGTTGCCGGTGGTGAAGAGGTAGCCGTTGCCTGCGCCGTTGGTGGTGTTGCCCAGCCCCCAAATGAAGTAGGGGGCAGCCTGGTCGGGCGCGATCCTCACGTCGGTGGAGACGGTGATGGAGTCGAGCCCGCGCATAACGTCGTTCGGCAGGCGGACATGGGCGTCCGTGCCGCCGAGCTGCAGCCCTTCGCTGCCCAGGCTGGTGGCATCGCCGCTGATCACGCCGTTGCGGCCATGTCCGGAGGTGTCTTCGGCGACGGAGCTGGCCGGTTCGGTCAGGTTGTATTTGAGGACGAGGCCGTCGTCAATGGCGGCTTGGGCGGGAGCGCCTGCGGCGAGGCCGCCAAGCACAAGGGCGGCCGCCGTGAGGACGGCCGGCCCTGTGCGGGCTCTGGGAATCATTAGGGGCATGAAGGATGCTTTCGTTAGGGCGGCCGCGAGGCCGCGGTTGACGGGATGGGAACTAATGCGGGCCAGGGCGGACCGGTTCAGGAGGTCAGCCTGATGATGAGCGCTTGCGCGCCGCTGACGAGAAGGTCCCGCAGGGCCGCCTCACCGACGCTTCGCTGGGCAAAGTCGATCCGTCCCGAACACGTCCTCAGCTGTGCTGGCATAGGCCTGGGCCAGCAAGGACATGTGGTGGCCGGTGAAATGGCCCCTGAGATTTCCGTTTGCTTCTCCGTCGAGGCCGTCCCCGCCGGCAGGCAAGGGGGTTACGCCGGCAATGGGCTGGAGGCCGGCGTTGGCCCGGAATACGTTGATGTAGCGCCGCTCGTCGTAGCCCCGGGCGAACTTGAGGATCAGCTCGCGCTTCCGGGCAAACACTCCGGGGCCGAGGGTGACATCGGACAGATTGAAGGGACGCACGGTAATGGCCGAGGCAAGGCCGTTGGCGGTCGCCATGGGCCCTTGCGCAGCGGCCGTCGTGGTTGCCGCTGCAAGCGATGGAAGCCACGGAAGCGCCGCCGCAGCCGCTCCGAGCCTGAGGACATTACGCCTGGATACGTGATTCGTCATTGGATCTCCGATACGTTGCCGCGCGGAGGAAATTGCCAGGTGGCCCGGGTGTCGTTTTTTTGAACGCTGCGGAGGGGCCGGGCCGGGCTGGCCCGGCCCCTCCTGGTTCAAGACCGGGTTACCCCTCTTATTTGCGTGAGCTGCCGTCAGCCAGGCGGATGAACGTGACGGAATTGGGCTCGAAGGTGTAGGTGAACTTCGGACCTGCACCGCTGAAAGTGCTGGCAGCAGGGGCTAGGGTCTGCCCGTCGGCAGTCTCGGTGAGTGTCGTCACCGCAGCAGTGGCTGCGATGTTGGCGGCGCCGGTCACGTTGATGTCTACCGGCGCTTTGTCGGTTGAAGTGTTGACGACCTTGACGATGGTGTCGCCCGACTTTTCATCCTTCGTGACCACCGAGTAGACGGGATCGGCGGTGGTGTCGTCCACCGTTCCCCACAGAACGTTGTCCAGGTAGAGTTTCGCGGTGCGCCCGGTGACTTCGATGCGGATGTCGTACTCGTGGCCGGTCTGGATCACGGTGTTCTTTTCAATGACAGTGGTCTTGGCACCGTTGACGGCCTTCTCGACGACGGACTTCGAGTTGTTCCAGCCGCCGAGGTTCCACCAGAAGTAGTTTCCGGTGTCCTTGACGCCGAAGGAGACGAGGAACCCCTCGGAACCGGCCAGCTTTGTGGCCTTCGTGCTGAGCGTGTAGTTGCTCCACTCCGGGCTGCCGGCCGTGACCATGGTGTTCTGTGCCGTGGTGCTTGACTGGACGTAGGCGCCGTCCTGGATCGACCAGGAGCCGGTGCCGTTGCCCGTCCAGGCGGCGGCCGTGCCCGAGAAGTCGTCGCTGAACAGCGCGGCCCCGTCGCTGCCGGTCACCTTCACATTGTCGTATTTGGCGGAGGTGGCCCAGGTGGACAGCCCGATCTTCCCTGCAATCGGCACCACGGTTGAGGCCGGGTTCTTCTGCGCGCTGGGCACCACCTGGGTGCCGACGTTTGTCATGAACAGCTTCTGGACCTCGTAGTTGGGGGTGGTCCGCACAGAGGTTCCGTTGAAGAACAACATGTCCGGGCTCCATTGGGTGTTGGCCTCATTCGCGATCAGAGGCGCGTACGAGGCCATCTTCACAACGTCTGCGTTGCGTTCCAGGCCGGTCATGTAGGACGCTTCGGCGAGTGCGTTGGCCGGCTTATTGCCCAACGATGCGTATTCGCCGAGCCAGACCTTGTAGCTGTTGCGGTCATAGGAGTCGTAGCGGTGATTGTTGTTCAGGAACCAGGACGGATCGTTGTAGTAGTGCTCGTCGACCATGTCGACTTTTCGATCGGTGTTGAACTTGGACAGGTCGTCGAAGATTGCGCCTTGGTCGTCCGGGCCGGTGTTGCTGATGATCTTGATGCTCGGATACTTCGCGCGGATAGCGTCTTGGAACTGGACGAAGTATTCCTTGAATTCAGGCTTGTACTCTTCGTTGCCAACCTCAAGGCGGTCCAGGTTGTAGGGCGCCGGATGGCCGTAGGCAATGCGTTTGGCGCCCCACGTGGTACTGGCGTCACCGTTGGCGAATTCGATCAGGTCCAGGGTGTCCTGGATGTACCGGTCAAGGGTTGCCTGGTCCGGAGCACTGTTGTTATCGCCGCAGCCCGTGACGCCGACCGGCACGACCGGCACCGGGGCCGCACCCATATCCTCGGCCCACTGGAAGTACTCCATGTAGCCGAGTCCGTACGTCTGGTTATAGCCCCAGAAGTTACGGTTCGCGGGCCGCTGTTCCACCGGACCGATGGTGTCTTTCCACTGGTAGGTGCGGGCCCGGGTGTAATTGGGCGCCGAATACGTGTCGTAACTCCCCGTGTTGACGATGCAGCCGCCGGGGAAGCGCAGGAATCCCGGCTTCAGGTCCGCAATCTTTTCGGCGAGGTCCCTGCGAAGGCCGTTTTCCCTGCCGTTCCAGGTGTCCTTCGGGAAGAGCGAGACCATGTCGAGCCTGACGGTGCCGGTCCCTTGCACCACTGTCGCCAGCCGGCCGGCCCCGGTGGACGATTTGGGCGACAGCGTCACATCGTATTTGGCCCACTTGTCACCTTTGACTTTGATCGACGCGAGATCGAGCCGGGCACCTTCGGGGGTCTCCAACGTTACAGCCAGGTTTGTTCCGGCCGGGTTGGACGTGCGCGCCCAGACTGAGTAGGTGTACTTCTTGTGCGCCTCGAGCTTCTGCCCCGCGTTCCAGCCGCTGTTGCGGACCCCGACTCCGGCGCCGGCGCCTGCGCCGGCAGAGGTAGCTTCGATTTTCAGGTAGTTCCTGTTGTTTTGGTTCAGCCGGTTGTCGTCATTGACGACGGCGGCAGTTCCGTCGCTGCCACGCTTCAGGACCTCCCAGGCGGTCATCGGCGTAAACGTGCGGTTGTCCCCCGAATTGAATTCAAACGACCGGTTCTGCACGAGCTCGGCATAGATGCCGCCGTCGGCGCCCTGGTTGATGTCCTCGAAGAATGCCCCGTACATGGCCGGATCGATCTTGGGCCCGGCCTCAGCGGCGTTGACGTTGATTGTTCGGTTTGCGGACTCTGCGTTGGCGCCCAATGCCGGGGCCAGTGACAGCATCGCTGCTGCCAGTGATCCGGCTAGCGCCAGGGTGCAGGCCCGCTTTGCGGGGCTTGATGAACTTGATGGCATGGGAAGAGATGGCCTTTCTCCATTGAACGGTCCGCCGGCTAGCCGGCGCAGCTCAGGCGGGGCGGCCGCCGACGGTTGCAGGGTGCAATACCGCCCTCGGGCGTGGCCGCCGGTGAATGGGTGACAGAAGCTGTTAACGCTAACAAAATGCGCGTCGGGAAAAGTATTGGACATCTTCGCGGGGTTGTAAAGAGGCTTGACAAGTATTGCTGTCGGATGAACTGCCCCCCGGACCCCTCCCGGGATTCACCCTCGTCCCCCACCGGACGCGCGGCCGGCCGAGGAGGCAGCCAAGTCACCGAATTGTGACCCGGACTACTTGACGGCATTCTTTGTTAGCGTTCACAATGAGTCGCAGAGCTCATCGGCTCACTTGCAGCAATGGCGGTGTTCGAGATTCTCCCGCCTGCATGTAACTAACGCTTCCGGGAGGATGTTGTGTTTAAGAAGTCCCTTATTGCGGTTGCCGCCGCATCGATGCTTACCCTGACCGCCTGCGGCGGAACCGGCAGTGCTGCCGGCAACGCGGGCAGTGACAAGGTCACCATGGGTTTTGCCCAGGTCGGTGCCGAAAGCGGCTGGCGTACGGCCAACACCAAGTCTGTTCAGGAGTCCGCCAAGACGGCCGGGATCGACCTGAAGTTCTCCGACGCGCAGCAGAAGCAGGAGAACCAGATCAAGGCGATCCGCTCCTACATTCAGCAGAAGGTCAGCGTCATCGCCTTCTCCCCCGTAGTGGAGTCGGGGTGGGATACCGTGCTGAAGGAAGCCAAGACCGCGAAAATCCCCGTAATTCTCACCGACCGCGCGGTGGATTCGTCCGATAAGTCCCTGTACAAGACGTTCATCGGTTCTGATTTCGTCGAAGAGGGCAAGAAGGCCGGAGACTGGCTCGTCAACGATTCCAAGTCCGCCTCCGGCGCCGTGAACATCGTCGAAATCCAGGGCACGACCGGATCCGCGCCGGCCAATGACCGGAAGAAGGGTTTCGCCGATGCCATCCAGGCTGACCCGAAGCTCAAGATCATTGCCTCCCAGAGCGGGGACTTCACCCGCAGCGGCGGCAAGCAGGTCATGGAGGCCTTCCTGAAGAACAACCCGAAGATCGATGTTGTCTTCGCCCATAACGACGATGAGGGCCTAGGCGCCATCGAAGCCATCGAAGCAGCCGGCAAGGTCCCGGGCAAGGACATCAAGATCATCACCATTGACGCGGTGAAGGACGGCATGACGGCCCTGAGCAACGGCAAGATCAACTACATCGTCGAATGCAGCCCGATGCTCGGTGACCAGCTCATGGATCTGGCGAAGAAGGTTGTCGCCGGTGAGAGCGTTCCGGAGCGTGTCGTGACCAAGGAAACGACCTTCACCCAGGAGCAGGCGAAGCAGGTTCTCGCCAGCCGCCCTTACTAAGTCCGGGCACCCCTGAACGACCGTGCGGCGGCGGATCACCGCCGCCGCACGGCAGCCCGCCGCTCGGCAGAACTAGCACAGAAAAGATGCGAGGATGAACGAAATCGTTCCGGTCGTCGAGATGACCGACATAGCTATTGGATTTCCAGGAGTTAAGGCGCTCGACGGAGTCGACTTCCGCCTGTTCCAGGGTGAAGTGCACGCCCTCATGGGAGAGAACGGTGCAGGCAAGTCCACCCTGATCAAGGCCTTGACCGGCGTGTACACCATTGATTCCGGCACGATAACGGTGCTTGGCGCGCCCCAGCAGTTCTCGACTCCCGCCGAATCCCAGGCGGCCGGCATCAGCACCGTCTACCAGGAAGTCAATCTGTGCACCAACCTGACGGTTGAAGAAAACGTGCTGCTCGGACGGGAGCCGCGCCGCCGCGGCACCATCGACTGGAAGGGCGTCCGTTCCCGGACCAGGGAGGTCCTCGCAGAGCTGCATCTGGGCCATGTTGACCCCGGATCCCTGTTGTCCTCCCACTCGATAGCGGTCCAGCAGCTCATCGCCATTGCCAGGTCCGTGGAGATCAACGCCAAGGTCCTCATCCTGGATGAACCAACATCGAGCCTCGATGCCGATGAGGTCAACCAGCTTTTCCGTGTCATCCGGGACCTCCGTGACCGCGGAGTGGCCATCCTGTTCGTCTCCCACTTCCTCGAGCAGGTCTACGAGATCTCCGACCGCATGACCGTGCTCCGCAACGGCAAACTCGTGGGCGAGTACATGACCCGCGACCTCTCCCGGATGGAACTCATCTCCAGGATGATCGGCAAGGACATGGAAGCCCTCGCCGAACTGGACCACGCCCCGGCCCGGACGCGGGCCGGTTCAGCTGCCGGGCTGCCACCCTTCCTTGAGACCAGCGGTCTGGGCCGGAAAGGATCGGTCTCCAACGTCGACCTATCCATCTACCCCGGTGAAGTCGTCGGGCTCGCGGGTCTGCTCGGAGCGGGCAGGACGGAGATTGCCCGGCTCATCTTCGGCGCCGACAGGGCCGATGAAGGCTCTCTCAAGATCAAGGGAGACAGCCAGAAACTGCGCTCCCCCCGCACCGCCATCGACAAGCGCATCGGGTTCTGCTCCGAGGACCGCAAAGAGGAAGGCCTCATCGGAGACCTGTCCGTGCGCGACAACCTGGTGCTCGCCATGCAGGCCAGCAAAGGCTGGGCCCGCCGCATCCCCCGCCGTGTCCAGGATGAACTGGTAGCCGAATACATCGCAACCCTGGACATCCGCCCCGCGAACCCCGATGCGCTGATCCGCAACCTCAGCGGCGGAAACCAGCAAAAAGTTCTCCTCGCACGCTGGCTGGTCACCTCCCCCGAACTGCTGATCCTCGATGAACCGACCAGGGGAATCGACATCGGCGCGAAAACCCAGATCCAGAAACTGGTCAACAAGCTCGCGGACGAGGGGATGTCCATCCTCTTCATCTCCTCGGAACTGGAAGAAGTACTTCGCCTCAGTGACCGCATCGCGGTCATCAAGGACAGGGCGATGGTCGCCGAAATCAAGAATGACGACGTCTCCGTGGAAGACGTCATGACGGTCATCGCCGGAGGTGCCCAATGAAATCCCTTATGAAAAACCGCATTGCCTGGCCGGTCATCGCCCTCACCCTGCTACTGCTGCTGAACCAGATCTTCCGGCCGGACTTCCTGAGCCTGAGAATGCAGGACGGCCACCTCTACGGCAGCATCATCGACATCATGCGCAACGGCGCTCCCACTATCCTTATCGCCCTTGGCATGACCCTGGTCATCGCCACCCGGGGCATCGACCTCTCGGTCGGCGCCGTCGTGGCGATCGCCGGCGCAGCATCCTGTGCCTACATCGTAGCCTCCCCGGAACCGGCCTCTCCCGTCACGGCCGCCACGGCCGTTCTCATCGCAGTAATCGCCGGGCTCCTACTGGGGGTCTGGAACGGCTTCTTGGTCTCCACCATCGGTGTGCAGCCCATCATCGCAACCCTGGTCCTCATGACCGCCGGACGCGGCATCGCCCAGCTCATCACCGGCGGCCAGATCATCTCCGTCTCCAACGACTCCTACAAGTCCATCGGCGCCGGATACCTCCTCACCCTTCCGATCTCCATCCTGATCACCGCCGCCGTCTTTGTGCTCGCCGCCGTCCTCACCCGGCGCACGGCCCTGGGAACCCTCATCGAAGCCGTCGGCATCAATCCCGTCGCCAGCCGGCTCGCCGGTATCCGCGCACGGAACATCATCTGGATCGTCTATGTCTTCAGCGCCGCCTGCGCCGCAATCGCCGGCCTGATGATCAGCTCCAACGTCACCGCCGCCGACGCGAACAACGCCGGACTCTACATCGAAATGGACGCCATCCTCGCCGTGGTCATCGGCGGCACCTCACTCGCCGGCGGCCGGTACACGCTGGTGGGAACCGTCGTCGGAGCCTTCATCATCCAGACCCTCACCACCACCGTTTACACCCTCGGTATCCCGCCGGAAGTGACGCTGGTCTTCAAAGCCCTCGTCGTCATCACCGTATGCCTGCTGCAGGCACCAAAGGCACGGAACCTGCTCAGGAACCTCAAAGCCGGCCCCAAGCCCGGCTCAAAGAAACCCGACTCGAAGGAACTCGGCTCTAAGGAAAAGGTCGCCGTCTGATGTCACCCCTGTCCACGCTGACGCCACCGACAGTCAAGAAGCCCTCCCCCGCCCGCAGCCGCATTCGCGGAGGAGCCCGCTATGCGCCCACCCTTGCAACACTCGGGCTCTTCATCGCCATGTTCGCCGTGGGCGCCGGGATGTACCCGAGCTTCCTCTCCGGCCAGGTGTTCCTAAACCTCTTCATCGACAACACCTTCCTGATCGTGCTCGCCGTCGGCATGACGTTCGTGATCCTGACCGGCGGCATCGACCTCTCCGTCGGAGCCGTCGTCGCACTGTCGATGATGGTCAGCGCCACCCTCCTCCAGCACGGCTGGAATCCGGCCGCCGTCATCATCCTGGTGCTTCTTATCGGCGGCGGGCTGGGCCTGCTGATGGGGCTGATCATCCAATACTTCGACATCCAGCCCTTCATCGTCACCTTGGCCGGCATGTTTCTCGCCCGTGGCCTCTGCTACGTCATCAGCCTCGACTCGATCCCGGTCACGGATGAATTCTTCACGAACATGGCCCAGGCCCAGATCCCGCTTCCGGGGGACCTCTTCGTCTCCCCCGGCGTTCTCCTCGCCCTCGCGATTGTGGCCATAGCCTTCTTCGTCCTGCACCACACCCGCTTCGGGCGGACCGTGTATGCGATCGGGGGCAACGAACACTCCGCGATGCTCATGGGACTGGCGGTCACAAGGACCAAAATCCTGGTCTACGCACTCAGCGGCCTCTGCTCCGCCATCGCCGGAATCCTGTTCTCCTTCTACAGCCTCTCCGGCTACAGCCTCGCAGCCCAGGGCATGGAACTCGACGCCATCGCCGCAGTTGTCATCGGCGGCACCCTGCTGACCGGCGGAACCGGCTACGTCCTGGGATCTGTGGTGGGCGTGCTCGTACTCGGAATTGTCCAGACCTTCATCGCCTACGACGGAACCCTCAGTTCCTGGTGGACCAAGATCGTCATCGGAGGCCTGCTCCTCGTCTTCATCCTGCTCCAGCGGCTATTCGCCAGAAGAGCCTAACTGCGGCAGTCCCACGCCATTTCCAGCCCTCCGTGGCTGTCCGGATTTGTTCACACACCAATTCATCAGCTCCATAACCATTTCACCCCTTCGCTGCTGCGCCGCGCGGGCTGCCGATTAGTGCTGCCGCCCGCACGCTGCGAAGGGGACCCAGGAAGGATGCCTTCAGCATGAATGTTCCCATCAACACGCAGTTTTCACGCCGCTCGTTCCTCGGCACCGGGACTGCCACAGCTGCCGCTGTGCTGCTCGCCGGCGCCGGCGCCGGCGCTCTGGTGACTGCACCAGCCGCGGCTGCCGCCCCCGCCGGTTCAGCACCGGTCATCAACCCCATCGTTCCGCAACGGGCGGACCCGTGGCTCATGAAGCACACGGATGGCAAGTACTACTTCACCGGCTCTGTGCCCGAATACGACCGGATCGTCCTCCGCTCTTCATCCTCCATCTCAGGACTGGGCGGCTCCCCGGAAGCTGTGGTCTGGACACGGCCTGTCACCGGGACAATGGGAGGCTACATCTGGGCACCGGAGCTGCATCACTTTGACGGGAAATGGCACATTTACTTCGCCGCCGGCGACAGCGACGACGTTTTCCGGGTGCGGATCTACGTGATATCTACCGCCGCCGCGGACCCGACCACTGCGGTGTGGGAGCCGCCAGTCCGGGTGTACACGCACGCCGACTCTTTCTCACTGGACGCCACCACGTTCGAGCACGCCGGCACGCGGTACCTGATCTGGGCCCAAAGCGACACCGGCGTGAATTCGAGCCTCTTCATCGCTTCCATGTCATCACCGTCCACTCTCTCCAGCGCTCCGATCCGCATCGCAGTGCCAACCCTGGCCTGGGAAACCCGGGGATACAAGGTGAACGAAGGGCCCGCCGTGATCAAACGGAACGGCCGCATCTTCGTCACCTTCTCCGCCAGTGCGACGGACGCCAACTACTGCATAGGCCTGCTGACGGCGAATGAAGACGCCGATCTGCTTAACGCGGCCTCCTGGACCAAGGCCCCGACGCCGGTTCTGGCTACGTCCGACGGGTCAAAGCAGTACGGGCCCGGTCATAACTCCTTCACGGTGGATGAAGCAGGCAATGACGTTCTCGTTTACCACGCCAGGTCCTACCGCGACCCGATCGGCAACCCGCTCTTTGACCCCAACAGGCATGCACGTGTTCAGCGACTGTACTGGAACGCAGATGGAACGCCCGATTTCGGCGTCCCCGTCGGGGACGGCGAACTGCCCGTCAGAATGGAACCCGCATCGGCCCCGGGCGCCTACCTGGTCCATGACGGAACAACCGTCACCGCCTCGTCGGCACCGACGCTGGGAGCGTCCCAGTTCCGGATTGCTCCCGGCTACGCCAAGAAAAACTCCGTCGTCATCGAACCCGTCCTGGCCAAGGGGCGTTATCTTCGGATCCAGGGCTCAACGGTGGCGATCGCTTCCACCGCGGGGTCGTCGTCGGCGTTCATCCGGCGGGGTGGCCTTTCAGATCCGGCAGGAGCCTCATTCGAGTCGGTCGACCTGCCCGGTTCGTATCTGTTGCTCCGGCAAGGCGTCCTGACCGTAGCCAAAGTCGGCAAGAACGACAGGGCCGCCGCAACTTTCCTTCTGGACTCCTGACCGCACGGTAAGGGTACGAATCACTGGTGATGTGGTGGTTCCACCGCAGGGCCCGGCACGCTCCCCGCTGCCGGGCCCTGCGTTTGCCACCCAGCGTCAACGCAACGGGGGGACGGGCCTGCGTCAACGCAAATCGAGCGACGGGCCTGACGCTGGGGAAGCAAAGGCGGGAATTGATCAGCTGGATCGGCGGCGCCTATCCAGCCGGACGCTCACGGTCCGGACGGTGACGCAGTGGTGGAGCGAACCACAAGCCTTGGGTTCACGACTGACGACGCACCGGAATGGCCGTTGGCCATATCGAAGAGAAGCATCTGCATGCAGCGGGCTCCGAGTTCCTTGAACCCCTGATTGACAGTGGTCAGGGGCGGGACCAAATAGGCGGCCTCAGGCTGGTCGTCGTAACCCACAACACTGATGTCCAGCGGTACGCGAAGGCCGGCCTCGCTAAAGGCACGCAGGGCGCCAAGCGCCATCTGGTCATTGGCCGCGAAAACGGCGGTGACGTTGCCGGCGGCCGCAAGTTCAAGCCCGGCCCGGTAACCGCTTTCGGCGCTCCAGTCGCCTCGGATCAGCACGGAGTCGGGCAGCCCTGCCTGGGCCAGAGTACGCCGCCAGCCGTCAATGCGGGCGGCTGCGTCGATCCAGTCCGGCGGCCCGCAAACATGCGCGATGGCTGTGTGGCCAAGGTCCACCAGGTGCTGCACGGCGAGGCTGGCACCCATCCGCTGGTTCACCGCGGCGACACTTAGCCGCTCGTCAACGCCGAAGCCCACGGCCACCAGCGGGACAGAGATGTTGATGGTGCTCAGCGATTCAAACATGGTTTCGTGGGGCACAATAACGACGATGCCGTCCACTGACTGCATCATGAAGTATTCGAGGGCGTCCTGGATCGCGGCCGGAGTGACTTCATCGAGGCTGGCCATGCTGACGAAATAGCCCTTGTCCCGCGCTGCCTGCTGCACCCCGAGGAGCGTATTGGCCGGACCGTAATGGGACATGTCACTTCCCAGAACGCCGATGGTCTGGGACCGTCTCGTGACCAGGCTGCGCGCTGCCGTGTTGCGGCGATAGCCCAACTCCGCGATGGCCTTTTCGACCCGCTCCCTGGTCACCGTGCTGACGTTCGGATGGGCGTTGAGGACGCGCGAGACAGTCTGGTGCGAAACGCCGGCCAGTTTGGCCACGTCCTCCATCACGGGGGGACGCCTGATCTCTGAACCCAGTGACATTCCCACCCCCGACGTTAGCGCTAACAATCAGCTTACCAGCCCGGGTGCATTTGGGACGCCGGAAATTTCTGCCGGGGCGGATCAGACGGGGGCGATCAGCCGGGCGGATTGGGCTGGAGTGCGGCGATCAGGCGGGGGCAGAGGTACTGCGCCGCACCACCAACTCGGGCTCCACCACCGTGGCGCTTACGCCGTCGCCGTCCCCGATAGCGGTCAGCATCAGATCCATGCAGCGCCGGCCGAGCTCCTCGAAGTCCTGGCGGACCGTGGTGAGCGGCGGCGTGAAGTAGCCCGCCTCGGGCTGGTCATCGAAGCCGACCACGGAGACGTCCTCGGGCACGCGGACTCCGGCCTCATTGAAGGCGCGCAGCAGGCCAAGCGCCATCTGGTCGTTCCCCACGAAAATCGCGGTGGCGGTGCGTTCCGCGGCGAGCTTCCTGCCGATCTCGTAGCCGCTGCCGGCGCTCCAGTCACCAGTCATCAGGAGATCGTCCTCAAGGCCCGCGGTACGCAGGGCGGCGCTCCAGGCCTCGGCCCTCGCTACACCGTCGATCCAGTCCTGCGGTCCGGCGACGTGCCCGATCCGCCGGTGGCCCAGGTCAATTAGATGCCCGACGGCGAGTTCGGCCCCCCGCGTCTGGTCCACCATGGCGCCGCTCACGGCGTCGTTTCCCAGCGAACCGACCGCCACTACCGGTACACCGAGCTTCAGTTCCGCGAGGGCGAGCAGGGTTTCGGAGTGGGGCACGCTCACCACGATGCCGTCGACGGACTGGTCCATGAAGTGCCTGACGGCGTCGAAAATGGATTCACGGCTGACGGACTTCAGCGCCGCGATACTGACGAAGTAGCCGGCGTTCCGGGCCGCCTGTTCAACCCCCAGCAGCGTATTGGCAGGACCGTACTGGGAGAGCTCGCTGGCCAGGACGCCGATGGTCTGGGAGCGTCGGGTGACCAGACTCCGCGCCGCCGTGTTGCGCCGGTAACCCAGTTCGGCAACGGCCGCTTCGACCCGCTCGCGCGTGGCCTTGCTGACGTTGGGGTGGTTGTTGATCACGCGGGACACTGTCTGGTGCGAGACCCCGGCGAGTTCCGCCACATCCTCAAGCCGCGGCAGCCGCGCGTTGCTTTTCGTCATGGGCTTATTCTGCGCGACTCGGCGGCACAAGCACGAATAGGCACCCGCCGAAGGCAGAAAGAAGGCACAAAGAGGGCAAACAAAAAGTCCCCGGTTTCCTGTTGCCAGGGAACCGGGGACTTTCCACTCTTCGCTAAAAGAGTGGGCCCTGTGGGGCTCGAACCCACGACCCACGGATTAAAAGTCCGATGCTCTACCAACTGAGCTAAAGGCCCAAACTGACCGTTGAAGCGCGTGCCAGCGGCACACAAGACGCGTGTCAGTTCCAGTCCATTTCTGGACGTTTAATACTGTACCGCAGTCCGCGGCGCCTTACTGACGGGCCTGCCGCCGCCGCCGTCGTTTTCAATTCTGTCCCGCCTGCGGCCGCGACGCTGCCCCCGGGGGGCCAAAACCCCGCGCTCGATTACCGTCCGGCACAGGAGTAGCGTGGGACCATGAGCGAGAAAGCAGGAACCAGCGGTCCGGGCGGGGCGGAACGGCACCACAAACCGAAGCCTTTTGCGCCCATTGATTTTGAGCCTTTCGCGGGCGGTGCGGATCCGGCACGGGTCTCCGAAGCGGCCCACCTGGCGGCCCAGGCGCTGGTGCGCCACGGCCGCGACAGCGACGATCCCGTCATCACCAGCCGCCTCGTGAAGCTGGCCGACGAGCAGGGCCTCGAAGCCATCGCCGAGATGTGGGCCGAAAGCCCTGCACGCTCGCTGCCGGGCGCCCTGTGGCGGCTGTACGCCCTACGCGCGGCGACGGTCCAGGACCCCGAACGCATCTCGGTCTACTTCAAGGCAGGCAAGGACACGGCCCAGGTCTCCAACGTCGTGGCGGGAGCCGCTGAGCCGCCAGGGGCCGACGAAATGAAGACCATGGCTGATGCCATCTTGTCCGGAGCATTCGACGGCGACTTCGATGTCGCGCTGGAGCGTTCGGCCGCCTTCTGCCGGGTTGTTGCGCTGGGACAGGCCACCCTGGCCGACGGTGCGGACCACAGCAACGAGAGCCACGCACGCAAGCTGACGCGGAATTCGCACCTGCTGGTGAAGACCGCCGAGGATCTTGAACATGCAGCCAATGCGTGGCGGCTGGGCGAGCTGGACTGACCCCATCGGACCGGATCTGTCAATGTTGACTTGGTCCCGCCAAAGTAGAACACTGAAACTGGTGCCGAGCCGCGAAACCCCCGGGCTTCAACATTTAGCCGCCTAGAGCGGCCTACCGCCGAGAGGCGTATCCGGTTCGGCACCATTTTCATGCCCGGATGCAGCTGCCGGTAAAGTACTGACTAGCTGCGGGCCGGCGTCAAGTCATACGGGCCGCGGTTCCCCGCCCTGACGATCCTCCGGAGACCGGTACTCATGAAGCTGCGCCTTTTTCCCCAGGAGCCCGCGGGGCTGAACCTCCTTTCGCAGCTGGCCCGGCAGATTGTCTTCGCGAGTGCCACCATGGCGGAAATCCTGGGCGCGCCGGCCAGCGAGCATGACCGGCTCGTGGACGACATGCACAACCACGAGGCCAAGTCCGCCGAACTGCACTTCGCCCTGCTGACCCACATGCGGACCAGTTTTGTAAACCCGCTCCCGCGCGAGGACATGTACGGGCTGTCCCTGTGCCTCAATGAGGCCATGGAGAGGCTGGACGCCGCCGCTGAACTGGTGGCGCTGTACAAGCTGGACCGGCTTCCGAAGCGCGCGGCGGATCAGCTGGAGATCATCAGCCGCCAGGCCGAGCTCACAGCGGACGCCATGCGCCGGCTGAATGACCTGGACGAACTTGAGGACTACTGGATCGAGATCGTGCGGCTGGCCAAACGTGCTGAACGGACGCACCGGGTCTGGGTGGCGGACATGCTGAAGGACATGAAGTCCGCGCAGTATGCCCGGAACAGGGACATCGCCAACCAGCTGGTGGATGTCACCAAGGACATGCGGCGCATCGCCACCCAGGTAGGCAGCATCATCGTCAAGGAATCATAAGGTGACGGCGTTCATCTTCGGGCTTGTGGTGGTTCTTGCCGCGGCTTTCGCCTTCATTAACGGCTTCAGGGACGTCTCCAACTCCGTGGCCGTGGCCGTCCGGACCCGTGCTCTGACGCCAACTGTCGCGGTGCTGCTGGCGGCCGTCTTCAACTTCGTGGGCGCCTTGCTGAGTGCCGGCCTGGCGGTGGCCATCAGCCAAAACTGGGTAACTCTGCCGCAGGGCGACAGCGGTCTCACTGTCCTCGTGGCAGGGCTGGCCAGCGCCTGCATCTGGGGCCTGCTCCTTTGGTGGCGGGGTGTGCCCTCGTCCTCCACCCATGCACTGGTTGGCGGGTTGGCCGGCGCCGGAACCGCGAGTGTGCTGGTGGGTGGAAACTCCGTAAGCGGCGCGGATCAGTCTCTCCTGTTCCAGGTGGTGCTCCCGCTGGCCCTCTCCCCGGTCATCGCGTTCATTGGCGCCTACCTGCTGGTCTTCCCTGTCACGTGGGCAGCCCGGTATGCGCAGCCGAGCGTCGTCAATCAGCGTTTCCGCGCTGCCCAGTCAATAGCTGCGGGCGCCGTCGCGTTCGGCCACGGACTCCAGGACGGTCAGCGTGTCAGCGCCGTCCTCCTCCTGGCCACCCTGGCGGCGGGGTACGGCGACGGCGGTTCGGTCCCGTTCTGGGTAGTGATGCTCTCGGCGGTCATGATCGCCGTCGGCACGCTGTTCGGGGGCTGGCGGATCTGCCACACGGTGGGATACAAGCTCATTCGGATAGATCCGCTCCGCGGGGTGGTTGCGCAGGGCTTCAGCGCCATCCTGCTCTTCATCGGAGCTATCGGGCTCCACTGGCCCATCTCCACCACGCACACCGTCACGTCAGGGGTGCTCGGTGCAGGGGAAAACCAGCACGTGTCCGGAACGCACCGGAGGCTCGTGGCGCAGATCCTCTCGCTGTGGGTCCTGACCCCCGCTGCCACGGCAGCCGGAGCATTCGTGCTGGCGCTTGCGCTCTCTCCGCTCACCGGGGCTTAACCGCGCATCGGCTGCTCCGTAACTGTTCACTTGGCCAGTCACGGAACAACCGATGGGTGTTTAGCGGGCGGCGTGGCCGCCGCGAAGTCGCTTAGCTGCGCGAAGGGGTTTATCCGAAGCGGCCGGAGACGTAGTCTTCCGTGGCCTTGTTGCTGGGGTTGTTGAAGATGGTGCTCGTCTCGGCGAACTCGATGAGCTTGCCCGGCTTGCCGGTACCGGCAATGTTGAAGAACGCCGTCCGGTCGGACACGCGCGCTGCCTGCTGCATGTTGTGGGTCACGATCACCACGGTGTACTGGTCCTTCAGCTCGTTGATAAGGTCCTCAACGGCCAGGGTGGAAATCGGATCCAGGGCGGAGCACGGCTCATCCATGAGGATCACCTGCGGTTCCACGGCGATGGCACGGGCGATGCACAGGCGCTGCTGCTGGCCGCCGGACAGGCCCGAGCCGGGTTTTTCCAGCCGGTCCTTGACTTCGTTCCACAGGTTGGCGCCCTGGAGCGAGCGTTCCACGAGGGCATCAGCCTCGCCCTTGGAGATCTTCTGGTTGTTCAGCTTCACGCCGGCCAGCACATTGTCCCGGATGGACATGGTGGGGAACGGGTTGGGCCGCTGGAAGACCATGCCGATCTGGGAGCGCACCGTGACGGGGTCCACGCCCGGGCCGTACAGGTTGTCGCCGTCGAGCAGGACTTCGCCCTCGACGCGGGCACCCGGAAGGACCTCGTGCATGCGGTTGAGCGTCCGCAGGAAGGTGGACTTGCCACAGCCGGAGGGGCCGATGAACGCCGTAACGGACTTGGCTTCGATGTTGATGCTGACGTCCTCGACGGCCAGGAAGTTGCCGTAGTAGACGTTCAGGTCTTTGACGTCGATGCGCTTGGACATGATGTTCCTTAACTTGCTGGTATGGATTGAAGTCTAGGTCCCGGCGGCCCGGCGGGAAACGGCCGGCCGGGGAACGGTTCGCAGGGTAAAGCTCCGCGGCGGGATGGCCGGAAGGCCCGCCTAGCGGCCGGTCTTCGGGGCGAAGACCCTGGCAATCAGGCGCGCGCCGAGGTTCAGGAGCATCACCAGGATGATGAGCACCAGGGCGGCGCCCCAGGCCCGCTGCGAGGAGGGGTCCGGGTTGGACGGCGAGGTGGGGTTCAGGATCTGCGTATAGATGAACGTGGGCAGGGAGGCCATCCAGCCGCCGAACACGTTGTTGTTGATGCTGGTGGCGAATCCTGCAGTCACCAGGATGGGGGCGGTCTCGCCGATCACGCGGGCGATCGCCAGGGTGACGCCGGATGCGATGCCGGAAATCGCCGTCGGGATGACCACCTTGAGGATGGTCCGCCATTTGCGGACGCCGAGGGCGTAGGCGGCCTCGCGGAGCTCGTTGGGGACGATCTTGAGCATTTCCTCGCTGGAGCGGACCACCACGGGGATCATCAGCACGGAAAGCGCGACGGCGGCGACGGCACCGGTTTTGGTGCCGGGGCCTACCACGGCGAAGAAGAAGGCGGCGGCAAAGAGCCCTGCCACGATCGACGGGATGCCGGTCATGACGTCTACGAAGAAGGTGATGGCGCGGGCCACGGAACGGTCGTTGCCGTACTCCACGAGGTAGATGGCGGTGAGGAGGCCCACCGGCACGGAAATGACCGTGGCCAGCAGGGTGATCTGCACCGTGCCGAGCAGCGCGTGGTAGATGCCGCCAAGGACGGGTGCGCCGCCCTCCACGGCCTTGTTGTCATAGACACCGGTGACGCCGTTCATCGACGTGCCGAGGAATCCGGGGGTGATGATGCCCGGGATGCCGTTGACCAGGACGGTCCAGATGACGGAGATGAGCGGGAGCAGCGCGATCAGGAAGGAGCCCACCACGAGGCATGTGGCGAGTTTGTCCTTGGCCTTGCGGGAGCCTTCCACGGCCGCGCTCCAGCCCACCAGGCCAGCGGCGAAGAGGATGGCGGAGACGATGCCCCAGCCGAAGGCGTTGAAGCCGATCAGCGCGAGGATGGCCGCCCCGAGGACCAGCGCTACGGCCAGGACGGCGTACGGGGCGAATTTTGGCAACTGGCCCTTGGTGAGTGCGGACCGCTTGCGGGCCGGGGTCAGGGTGGAGGTCATTTAGTTTGCTCCCGAGAATTCTTTGTGCCGGGTGATGATCCAGCGGGCAACCATGTTCACGCCCAGGGTGATCACGAACAGGACCAGCCCGGCGGCGATCAGGGTGGCGACTTTCAGGCCTCCCGCTTCGGGGAAGTTCAGCGCGATCTCGGCGGCGATGGTCTGGTTGCCGGACTGGATCAGGCTGGCGGTGAGAGCACCGGAGGAGAGCACCAGCGCAACGGCCATGGTCTCGCCGAGGGCGCGTCCGAGGCCCAGCATAACCGCGCTGATGATGCCGGGGCGGGCGAAGGGCAGGACTGCCATCTTGATCATTTCCCAGCGCGTGGCGCCCAAAGCAAGGGCGGCCTCTTCGTGCAGTTTGGGGGTTTGCAGGAAGATCTCGCGGGTCAGCGACGTGATGATGGGCAGGACCATGACGGACAGCACGATTCCCGCCGTCAGGATGGTCTTGCCTGTGGAGGAAGCCGGTCCGTGGAAGATGGGCAGCCAGCCGAGGTTTTTCGCGAGCCAGTCGTAGGCAGGCGCGATTTCCTTGGCCAGGAAGGCGGCACCCCATGCGCCGTAGATGACCGACGGAATGGCGGCCAGGAGGTCCACCACATAGCCAAGGCCCGAGGCCAGTCTGCGCGGGGCATAGTGCGAGATAAAGAGCGCGACGCCGATGGCCACGGGGGTGGCGATGACCAGGGCGATGATGGCGGCGATAAGGGTGCCCACGACGATCGGCCAGATATAGGCGAAGAACCCCTGGCCGCCCTGGATGTCCTCCGCAGGGGCAGTGAACGCCGGGATGGCCTGGATGACGAGGAACAGCGCAACGCCAAACAGCACGGCGAGGATCAGGCACCCTGCTGCCAAGGCGGCCCCTGAGAAGACTTTATCCCCGGCACGTCCTGCGCCCTGGGGGTTGGTCAGGGAGGTGGTGGTCATACCTGGCCCTTCGGTGTTGATGTTGCGGGAGTGCGGAACTTTTCGAAGCTGCGGATTACACGGCTAAGTTCCCCGCCCTGCCTTGCGGCGGGGCGGGGAACTCGGCCGTTTGGGTCAAACCTTACGACTTGACCTTGATGGACTCGACCGACTTGACGGCCTTTTCGGCCAGGGTGGAGGACAGCGGAGCCGACTTGGCGGACTCGGCAGCGGCCTTCTGGCCCTCTTCGGAGAGTACGTACTTCTCGAAGGCCTTGACCAGATCGACGGTTTCCTGCTTGGCGTAGGTGCTGCAGAGAATGTGGTACGACACCAGGACTACCGGGTAGGCGCCGGATTCCGTGGTGGTGCGGTCCAGCTTGATGGCACCGTCGTTGGCCCCGCGGCCCTCGACAGCCTTGCCGAGGTCCACAGCCTTGGAGGCGGCTTCCGGGGAGATCTTGACGAACTCGGAGCCGACCTTCATCTCGGCGGTGCCCAGCTTGCCGCCGACAGCGGAGTCATCGGCGTAGGTGACAGCGCCGGGGGTGTCGGTGACGGTCTTGACGACGCCGGAGGTGCCCTTGGCGTTCTCGCCCTTCAGCGAAGCGGGCCACACGCCGTCAGCCTTGTCTTTCCAGACGTCGGGAGCCGCAGCGGAGAGGTACTCGGTGAAGTTCTTGGTGGTGCCGGAGTCGTCAGAGCGGCTGACCGGGGTGACCTTGAGGTCCGGAAGCTTGGCGTCCGGGTTCATGGCGGCGATTGCCGGGTCATTCCACTTGGCGATCTCGCCGCGGAAGATCTTGGCCGCGGTGGAGGCATCCAGCTTCAGGTCCGTAACATCCGGCACGTTGAAGGCGATGGCGATCGGCGAGATGTAGACGGGGACCTCGATGGCGCCGTCCGGGCCGCACTGGTCCTTGGCCTTGGTGAGTTCCTCGTCCTTAAGGTAGGCATCGGAACCGGCGAACTGCGCCGAGCCGTCAATGATGGCCTTGCGGCCTGCGCCGGAACCGTCCGGGGAGTACTGCACGGTGGCGCCCTGGTTTGCGGTGGCGAAGTTGGTCTTCCAGACGTCCATGGCCGCGCCCTGCGCGGAGGAGCCGATGCCGGTCAGGGTGCCGGTGACCTTGGTGCCGGCAGCGGACTGGGTGCCTGCCGGGGAATTCGTGGCGTTGTCTGAACCGCAGGCTGTGAGCGCGAGTGCGCCAGCGGCGATGACAGCGATTGCCGCGTGGCGGCCGAAGCGGAGTGCCTTCACTTGGGTGTACCCCTTCCAGGGTTTCTGATGCGATCCGAACCGGAGACGTTCGGATTGGGAGCTGCGTACGTTGTGTACCTTCATTGAAGTTAGGGGTCCCAGGTAACGAGTATTGGGGTCCAAGGTGAACGGAGGATTAACGACGGCGGCATATTGGCTTACACATGCAGGGTCCCCATTGCGCTGGACGCGCCTCAGTCGTAGTGGGTCGGGCGTCGCATTGCGCCACGGCTAAATTTGGGAAGGGGTTTTGTGATGCAGGGCAGGTACAGCAGTGGCGTGCCGGCCCGGAGCGTGGGCCCGGGCTCAGTGTTCCGGCTTGTCGCGGGCGTCCTTCTGGTGCTGCTGGAGCTTCTCTTCTGAATCCCGGCGCCGCTGGCCCACGGTGCGCGTTTGGTGCGTGGACGGTGCGCTGTGATCGTCATGGCGTTCGGCGGGTGCCTTCTTTTCCTCGCCGTCAGGACCGGCCTGATCAGTGCCTGGCCGTTCAGTGCTGGGCTGATCCGCAGTGGGGTTTTCCGGCCTGGGTTCCGTGTTTTCGCTCATGGTTGCATGGTCCCACTGTGCTCGTGCCGGTGAAAGATGCAGCTCTGGTGATCAGCAGCCTTCCCTGCAGAGAACGGGTGCAGGCGTGGCCGCCGCGTGGCACGATGTGCGTTATGGAGACCCCCGGAGACCTGGACGCCCATCGCCTGGCCGGCGGGCCGCCGTCGGACGCGGACATTGATCTGTACCGCAGGCTCAGCGCCGACATCGCGGCCGGCGTGGCCGTCGTTTCCACGTCCCTGCGGAACCGCGATTACGCAGCCACGGTGAGCGCCTTCCTCTCCGTCTCCTACGATCCGCCGACCCTGCTGGTCAGCCTCTATGCGGAGTCCCGGATCGGCGAGGCGGTGGCGGAGGCGGGAACGTGGGCACTGAGCCTGCTGTCCGGCAAGCATCAGGGCGCCGCGAACTGGCTGGCCAGTCCCGGGATTCCGCTACAGGGGATGCTCGCCCAGGTTCCCTACCGCCGGGGTCCCGCCACCGGATCGGCGATCCTCAACGGAGCGCTCGCCTACTTCGAACTGCGGACTGTTGCCACCCATCCGGCCGCCACGCACCTGCTCGTTGTGGGCGAGGTCCTGGCCATGGGCAGTGATGCTGCAGCGGCCGAGGCCGTGGATCCGCTCATCCATTTCGGTTCCCAGTACCACCGCCTGGCACCCTAAACGCATGCGACCTGACCACGGCGCAGCCGGGCGACGAGGGTGGCGGCGAGCAGCGCCGTCGTAATCTCCAGGGCGATGACACCCAGCGAAGCCGAGGGGGCTGCGGCAGTTTCCGCAAAGGCCTCGGTTCCGGCGATGCCGGCGGCTCCGACGGCCGCCGCCGTTCCGTGGCTGTGGCTGGCCGGTCCCGCGGCGAGGAGCAGGACAGCGTGGAGGAGCGCCATCGCCAGGGCGGAGGCCATGACGCGGTGGAGTGTGCCGACGCGGACGTGTCGCCAGATGTGCACCGAACACGGCAGGCATACGGCAACCATGGCCAGCATCGAGAGGTTCAGCCACAGCGCATGGTGGTTGCCGGCGACCAGCCACAGGTGGAGGAGGCAGGAGCCGGCCGTCACGGCGGCGCACATCCGCGAGTGGAGCCTGGGCCCGGCTGCCCGGCCCCATGCCTGAATCGGTGTCATGAGCTAGCTGCTAACCATGGCAGTGGCCGCCGGCTGCCTGGGCTGAAGCGGGAACGTCCAGGACCGGGCTGCGGTCGAAGAAGCCCTCCGGCCGCAGCTTGAACCCCACCGTATCCACGGGCATGATCGGCCAGTCTTCGGGCCGCGGGAAATGGGTAAGTCCGAAGGTGTGCCAGACAACAATGTCCTGGCCGTCGATGTCCCGATCCTGGGCAATGTAGGCGGGCAGGCCCGCTCCTCCGGCATGCTGGTTCACGAAGTCGCCGGTGGGGTACCGCTCGTCTTCCGCGAAGCGGGTCACCCACAGGTCCTTCGTGGCAAATGCCGCACGCTTGGCGATGGAGGAGTCGCGATCAGCCAGGAGGGTCGGCTGAGCCTCGGTGTGGAGCTTGTAGCCCACGGGCTCCCCCAGGCGGTTCCTTGAGCCCGGGTTGGAAATGACCCAGGTCCGGCCGCTGCGGGCGTCAGCTTCACGGGCGGCTTCGGACTCCCGGGCCAGCAGGGTCCGCCTCCGCGAGAAGGCGTTGCCCCGCTCGTTGCCCTCCCCGATGGCCTGACGGACTACATCCTCTTCTTCCACCCTGTTGGTGAACCCGTCGATTGCCATGTCCAGCCGGGCGCTGAAAAGGTGCTGGTGGAAGGGGGCGCCCAGGCCCGGCGCCAGCTGCGAGATATTGTCCGAGCCGCCCTCCGGGTACGCGCTCGTGAAAACGACGCCGGTGGCCTTGGCCTCGAACTCGATGGTGCCGTCGAGGTAGAGGTACCAGTAGAAGCCGTAATCGTAGTTGCCGATGGTGGTGAAGAAGGAAATGACCAGTCGGCGGTTCCGGCGGGTGTAGTTGATGCCTGACCAAAGGTCGCTGTGCTTGGCCAGGATGCCCCAGTCCTCCTCGTGCATGCAGATGCCGTTGCGGATTTCGCGCGGGTTGCCGAACGCGTCGCTGATCACGGGGCTGAGGTAGGTGATGTCGCCGAGGCAGTCACAGCCCAGTTCGAGCGAATTGGCGTACTGGCCCACCAGGTATTCACCGGTGTCGAAGTAGTTCTGCCAGGACCGGATGGGCGACGGGTCGCCGTAGGGAACCACCATCTCGGCAATGGATGCGCGGTTGATGATGGGCCGCTTGCGGTCGCCATCCTGGAACGCAATGTTGTGCAGCACCACGCCCTCGCGGACATCGAAGCCGACATCGACGCTCCACTTTTCCCACTCAACATGGTTTCCGCCCGCGACGGTAAAGCTGGGTCCCTCCGGCTGCGTGATGCTGATGGGTTTCTGGGACGTGCGAAGCGGTCCGGTGAGCTCCGGGTCGGTGAAGTTGCCGTGCTCTGCCGGAACGGGGACCACTCCGGTGTCCAGCACCTGCGTCACGGTTTTTCTGACGACGTCCACGTAGGCAACCAGTCCGTCAACGGGGTGCGCCCAGGCGCTGTCCTCCGGAAACTCCTGCACGAAAGCCAGGCCGCGGAGGATGCGGCGTCCTTTTTCATCGGGGTACTCGAAGACGCCTGCGGAGAGCGGCGCGACGCGGACCTTGGCGACGTCAAGGCCCCTGGCCGCAAGCGCGGCCAGCCAGCGCTCGTCAGATGCCAGCAGTTCCTCAACGACTTCAAACTCCTCTTCCAGGACGGGCAGTTCGCCCGTGGCGGCGGTGTCGAGTTCGACGGCCGCGGTCACCGTGCCGCTCGTGGCGGAGACCGTGACATCCAGGGGTCGTCCGCCGGACACATCATGGACGAAGACGCGGAAGCGCCGGTCCTGGGTATCCGGAGCCGCGCCCCGGGCCGGATCCAGCAGGCCGAGGTACGCTATGCGCTTCTCCGGGCCAAGAAGTCCCCCGGCGCGGAGGATGCCCTGGACGTCGGTGATTTCAGTGCCCGTTGCCAGGCGGTACTGGGTGGCTGTGTCAGCTGGTGCGAGTGTCATGAGCGACCTTTGTCCGGGACCGTGGTTCGGTCGGGATTTTTATTTTCTATAGTTGTAGAGAATAACCGTCCGTAAGATGGCTCACAATAGCCAGATGCCACATATTTCCGGGGAGCGGCAGCGTGCCAAAGATTGTTGACCATGATGAACGGCGTCTGGAGCTGGTGGATGCGACCTGGCGGATCATCGCCCGGCTGGGCATTGAAGGCGCCACCATGAGGGAGATCGCACTCGAGGCCGGGTTCGCGAACGGCGCCCTGAAACCGTACTTCCCCACCAAGGACACCCTGCTGACGTTCGCCTTCGGCCACGTCTTCAACCGGACCAATGAACGCATCGGGGAAGTGACCGCAGGCAAGACCGGCATCCCGGCGCTGCGGGCCTTCTGTGTTGAGGTGCTGCCACTGGACTCCGAACGCGTCAGTGAAGCGCGGATTGTCATTCCCTTTTGGCAAAAAGCCATCAACGATCCGGAAAAGGCCGCCATCCACCGGGAGTCCATGGAGCAGTGGCACGCGGCGATTCTGGAGTACCTGGCGCAGGCGCGGGAGTACGGAACCGTCAGTGCCGCCGTCGACGACGCGGCGGTGGCCGGCCACCTCCTGAACATGCTGCTGGGCGCGCAGATCGCCGCCGCCCTGGCCCCCGAAGGGCAGGTAGATCCGGGGTTGAGCGAACAGCTGGAGGCGTTCCTGACTCTCCTGGAGGCGAAGAACTGATCTTTTTTCGACATGCGTCGAAAAAAGATGACACGGCGGAATTTCGGCGCTAACCTGAAATGACTGTGTTCCAGGACACAGTCTGGGGACCGAAATTCAGGTGGCCGTCCGTCGTCAGGAACATCCAATGTCTGCAACAACAGTCCGCCCGGTGGGCCAGGACCTCACCTCCAACGTGGCCGCGTCGTTTGACCACTGGCGACACCTCGTGGCGCAGTCCTTCGTGCCGCTGACCGCGGAGACGGACCGCCCCGACTCCTTCCGCGGCCGCATGCGGTCCAGGGTTCTGGACCGCATGTGCATCGTGGAGGTGTCGTCCACGTCCCACAGCGTCCACCGCACACCGGCCCTCCTGGCGCAGTCGGACCAGCGCTATTTCAAGCTCAACCTCCAGCTGGAGGGGACCGGCCTCCTCATCCAGGACAACCGCGAAGCCGTGCTGCGCCCCGGGGACCTGGCCATCTACGACACCAACCGCCCCTACACCCTCGCGTTCGAAGAGCAGGCCCGGATGATGGTGGTCATGTTCCCGCACGACTCGCTGTCCCTGCCGCCGGACTACGTGGGGCAGCTTTCCGCGGTCCGCTTGGCCGCCGGGCACGGGCTGACCAGTATTGTGGGACCGTTCATCGCGCAGCTCGCCGGCAATCTCGAGGCGCTCAGCGGCCCCAGCGGTTCCCGGCTGGCCGCCAATACCCTTGACCTCGTGTCAACGATGCTCCATTCGGAACTGGACCTGGCCGCGGACAGCATGAAGCCCCAGATGGTGCTGGCGACATCGGTCCGCGAATACATCGACACGAACCTCGCGGATCCGCAGCTGTCACCGGCCAGCATTGCGGCGGCCCATTTCATTTCGACGCGCCACCTGCACAACGTCTTCCACGAGTCGGGCACAACAGTTGCCAGCTGGATCCGGAGCCGGCGGCTTGAACGGGTTCGCCGCGACCTCAGGGACCCGCTACATTCCGGAACCTCAGTGGGCGCAGTGGCAGCGCGCTGGGGATTCCTGGACGCAGCGCATTTTAGCCGCACCTTCCGGGACGCCTTCGGCGAATCCCCCAGCGACTGGCGGCGCGGCGCCTGACCCCCCGAACTCCCGGCCCGGCGGACGGGGTTCAGCGGTCGAGTCCCGCATACGGGACCCTGCCCAGGCCCTAGATCAGCCCCTGGGCCAGCATGGCATCAGCCACTTTGACGAAGCCTGCAATGTTCGCGCCCAGCACGTAATTGCCGGGTTGTCCGTACTCGTCCGCAGTCGCGGCGCAGCGGTGGTGAATGCCCACCATGGTGTCCGTGAGGCGCTGTTCCGTATGGTCGAAGGACCACGAGTCACGGCTCGCGTTCTGCTGCATCTCCAACGCCGACGTGGCCACGCCGCCCGCGTTGGCGGCCTTGCCGGGGCCGAACAGCACGCCAGCATCCTGGAACACCGCCACGGCTTCACGGGTTGAGGGCATGTTGGCACCCTCACCGACGGCGAGCAGCCCGTTGCGGACCAGCCTCGCGGCAGCATCGCCGTCGAGCTCGTTCTGCGTGGCGCACGGCAGTGCGACTGTGGCGTCGACGTCCCACACCGAGCCGGCCTCCACGTAGGAAACGCCGGAACGGCGCAGCACGTAGTCCTTGAGGCGTCCGCGTTCCACTTCCTTGACCTGTCGGAGCAGGCCGACGTCTATTCCCGCCTCATCCACGATGTAGCCGGAGGAATCCGAGCAGGCCACCACTGCGGCGCCCAGTGCCTGCGCTTTCGCGATCGCGTTGATCGCCACGTTGCCGGAGCCGGATACCACCACGCGCTGCCCGTCGAAGGACGTTCCCCGGGTCTTGAGCATCTCGTCGGTGAAGATCACCGTGCCGAAACCGGTGGCTTCGGGCCTAACCAGCGAGCCTCCCCAGGAGATGCCCTTGCCCGTCAGGACGCCTGATTCATAGCGGTTGGTGATCCGCTTGTACTGACCGAAGAGATAACCGATTTCGCGGCCGCCGACACCGATGTCGCCCGCCGGCACGTCGGTGTACTCGCCGATGTGGCGGTACAGCTCGGTCATGAACGACTGGCAGAACCGCATCACTTCGGCATCACTGCGGCCGCGGGGATCGAAATCGGAGCCGCCCTTGCCGCCGCCGATGGGCATGCCGGTGAGGGCGTTCTTGAAGATCTGCTCGAAGCCGAGGAACTTCACGATGCCGAGATAGACGGACGGGTGGAAGCGCAGACCGCCCTTGTAGGGGCCAAGCGCGGAGTTGAACTCCACGCGGAAACCGCGGTTTATCTGTACGCGGCCGGCATCGTCGGTCCACGGCACGCGGAAGATGATCTGCCGCTCGGGCTCGCAGAGCCGTTCCAGGATGGCGGCTTCGAGGAACTCGGGGTGCCGGTCATGGACGGGGCCCAGGCTTTCAAACACCTCGGTCACCGCCTGGTGGAACTCGGCTTCGCCCGGGTTTCTGGCCAGGACGGTATCCCTGATGGCCTCGAGCCGTGCATCCATGGTGATTCCTTACGTCGAACCGGGCGCGGGAAGTCTCCGGCATACGCTTTTATTGAAACTTCAACATATCCAATTGTGACTGCGCGGGCCGCGCATGGCCAATCGGTCTTCGACTAGCCTCCGTATTGTGACATCTAATTTCCATGAAACGAAAACAATGGCCTCGGGTTGCGGCCCGGCGGGGGACTTCTGATGGCCCATATTTGCCTGCTTCTCTCCGGGGCCGCGCTCCTGATCAACGGGCTCGCAGCGCTGAAGCTGCTCCCCCGCAGGGACGCCGCCGTGTTCAGCCTGGTCATCGGCAGCATCCAGCTGATCCTGGGCATCACGTACCTGGGGATTACCGGCGGCCGCGGTGGTGACGCCGGCGGAACACCCCTGCTGCTCGGCGCGGCCGGAATGTTCCTCTTCGGCCTGACGTACGTCTATGTGGGGCTGGATTTCCTGCTGGGGCTCGGCTCCAAAGGCCTCGGCTGGTTCTGCGGGATGGTGGGCGCATGCGGCCTCCTGCTCTCCGCGGCCTGGTCCGGGGAGGATCCTCTTCTGGCCGTTCTCTGGCTCTGCTGGACCTACCTGTGGATGCTGTGCTTCCTTCAACTGGCGCTGGGGTTCGAACGCCTCACGCCCCTCATTGGGTGGTCCCTCGTCCTCACCAGCCAGGCGTCAGCCACGGTTCCGGCGTTCATGGGCATCACAGGGCACTGGCCCACCGACCCCGAGGCGGTGATGGGGGCGGCGGCCTTCATCGTGGCGCTTTTGCTGCTGGCCGGCTGCGTCGGGTGGCGCGGGCGGCACCGGGACGCCGCGCGCGCCGACGCCGCGGCCGCCCCCGCTCCCCCGTTACCCGGCGGGCTGAGGCTCTAGGATCCGGACCCGCTTCTCCACTCGGACTTCCACCAGCACTCCGGCCAGGAAAATCACGGGAACGGCCACCAGCAGCCCCACGGCTGTTTCGGCGCTTCCGCCGATGAGGGACGTGAAGTTGCTGACCACCAGGTAGAGCACCCAGGCCAGGAGGAGGGACGCGATCCCGGGGGCGAGCAGTGTCTGCCAGTGCTGTCCGGTCACCCGTTCGCGGCGGAAATAGGCGACGACGGCGAGTGAGCACAGCATGTACAGCACCAGCAGCGCTGCCACGGCAAGGCCGCTGAACCACGAGAAAAGGGTCAGGACGGGGTCCATTCCCAGCAGCGCAAACGGCGCGACGAGCAGGGCGGCAACCGCGGTCTGAATCCAGGCCGCGGTGGCCGGGGCGCGGTGCCTATTGGTCCGGGCCACGACGGCGGGCATCGAGCCGCGGAGCGCCAGCGAGTGAAGGTACCGGTTGATGCCGTTGTGGAACGCAATGATGCCGGCCAACAGGGATGTCACCAGCAGGACTCCGGCGGTCACCCCGGCCCATGGCCCGAACATCTCCACGATCGGGCCGATCACGAACGATGTGGCGTCGCCGGACTCCAATGCGGCGCCTGCGGCATCGGCGACGCGTGACGGGCCGTAGAAACTGACCAGCATCCAGGTGATGAAGGAGAAGAAGACGGCGATGATGCCTACAGAGAGATAAGTGGCCCGGGCAACGGTCCGGTGCGGGTCCTTCGCCTCGGCGGAGTAGATGGCCGTGGATTCGAAGCCGAACATGGACGCCACCGCGAACATAATGGCGACTCCCGGAGCCCCGCTGGCGATGGCTTCCGGTGCGAACGAGGCGCCGATGTTCAGCCCCTCGGGGCCGCCGCCGTGGAATAGGACAGAGAATCCGAACATCAACAGGATGGCCACTTCCAGGCCCACCAGGACCGCAAGCACGCGGGCACCCAGCTCGATGTTCTTCGATCCCAGGACCTGGACGCCGGCCATGGTGACCAGTGCGAGCAGCCACCATGGAAGCGTCACCCCGGCCGATGCCAGCAGGCCGGAGAACGCGGCACCGTACAGCCCGTACATTGCCGCCTGCACCGTGCTGTAGGCCAGCAGTGCAAGCCACGCCGCCCCCGCACCGACCTTGCGACCGAACGCTGCCGTGACGTAGGCGTAAAAGGCGCCGTTGGTCTGCACCTTCCGGCTCATGGCCACAAAACCGACGGCGAAGATCACAATGACAATGCCGACGACGAGGTACGCGCCGGGGGCGCCGGCACCGTTGCCGAGCGCTGCAGCCAGGGGTGCTGCTCCGACGATTCCGGTCAGCGGGGCCTGCGCGGACAGGACAAAGAACAGAATGCCCAGGACTCCGATGCTGCCTGCGCGCAGGGCGGTGGAGTGTTCCTGGCGGGAACCGGGTTCCGCGGTCCGGGATTCGGGATTCGAAATACTCATTGGATCCTTCTTAACGGTCATGAGTGCTGGGATTGTGCTGGGGAATGTGCTGCAAAACTTGGGATGGGTGCCGGGGCCTGGCAAGGGCTGCACCGTGAAATCCAGCATGGCAGTCGCCTCCGGCTGCGGCTTGTCTTGCAGCGATCAGTTCTTGTTCCTGAGCGCAATCACACCCATATGATCCCGTTCCGTTCGCTCCCGCACAACAGCCCTTCGCGGATAGACAAGACCCGCGGCGTGCGGCGGAGCACGCTTGAAGCAGCGCTGACAGGCCACACCGGCCTGCGGTCCCTGACCTACTCGAAGTGGAGTACCCCATGGAAACCTACGATGCCCTGCTGGCCTCGATCACCCCGGAGTCCGGCGAAACCCGGACCATCCTTGACCCCGCCACCGGAGAAGCAGTCGGTGAGGCGCCGGTCCACAGCGTCCAGGACCTGGAGCAGGCCATAGCCGCCGCATCGGCCGCCCAGCCGGCGTGGGCGGCGCTGGGCCACGACGCCCGGAGCTCCGCGCTGCTCAAGGCAGCCGACGCCGTCGAACGCTCCGCCGAGGAACTCGCCCGCCTGCTCTCCCGCGAGCAGGGAAAACCGCTCAACGGCCCCAACGCCCGCTTCGAAGTCGGCGCCTGCGCCGCCTGGCTGCGCGCCGCCGCCGGAACGCCGCTGGAGGCGGAAACCGTCGTGGACGACGGCGAAACCCGCGCCGAACTGCACTACCGGCCCATCGGCGTCGTCGGTGCCATCGGCCCGTGGAACTGGCCCATGATGATCACCATCTGGCAGATCGCCCCCGCCCTGCGGATGGGCAACGCCGTGGTGGTCAAACCGTCCGAATACACCCCGCTGTCCGTCCTGGCCCTGGCCAAGG
>NZ_CAKKLY010000026.1 GCF_918698095.1 Arthrobacter sp. Bi83 | reverse complement strand
TTCAATGTCCTGCGGCGCCGCGAAATGCTCCGCGATGGCCGTTCCCTGGCGCGCCAGAGCGGCCGCCGCGGCGTCGTCGAGCACCGGCTCCCGGCGCTTCGGCTCCGGGACCGGCTGCTCAGCGGTCCCATCTTTGGAGTAGGCCATCATGACCTCTTTGTCAGCAGTGAGCCGCGACAGGATCCGGCCCGCGGCAGGGTCCACCACGATGTCGTCGGTGGTCACGGCACCGCTGACCACGGACTCCCCCAGCCCCCAGGAGGCACTGACCACCACCTGGTCGCGGCGGCCGTTGGCCGGGTTGGCAGTGAACATCACTCCGGCGGAGTCGGACTCGACCATCTGCTGGATCACAACCGCCAGCCGCACTGTGGCCGGGTCGAGGCCTTCGCGGGCCCGGTAGGCCATGGCGCGGGCGTTCCACAGCGATGCCCAGCAGGCAATGACCGAGGCAGCCACGGCCTCAGCACCGCGGATGTTCAGGTAGGTGTCCTGCTGGCCGGCGAAGCTTGCGGAGGCCAGGTCTTCGGCCGTGGCCGAGGACCGGACCGCCACCGGGATATCCTCACCCGAGGCGTCCGGAAGGGCGTGGCCGAGACGGCTGTAGGCCTCGCTGAGTTCGCGGGCGATTCCGGGTGGCATCACGCGGTCCGAAAACAGGGAGCGGATCTGGTGCGCCGCACCGTCGTAGTCCTGCTGCGGCGCGTCGGCGGGAAGAGTGGCAAGTTCCAGGATCCGCGCACCGAGTCCGTTGGCCTCGACGAAGTCAGCGTAGGCGGCTGTGGTGAGCACGAAGCCCCGTGGCACATGAAACCCTGCCTGGGTGAGTTCGCCGAGGTTGGCTCCCTTGCCTCCGGCTTCCTCCACGTCGCCGCGCCCGAGCTGGTCAAAGTCCTTGATGTAGGTCACGACCGTGCATCCCTTCTGCCCGGGCCACTTACGCCCTGAACGAGACGCCGCGCTGCGCCTGGTTCATCCCATTCTGGCATGCAGGATCACAGCGATCTATGGGTTGTTCGCTCCCCGGGGGCGCCACACCACCACGGCCTGTGACCGTGGCCGGGGCCGCTGGCCGCGGGCAAGGCTGACGACGTCCCCGGCGGCACCGGCGGCAAAGATCCGGGAGTCAATGGAGTCTCGACGTCGGGCGAGTTCCTCGGTCAGCTCGCCCACCCGCCGCTGCAGCGCGGCCACCTGGTTCTCCAGTTGCAGGATGCGCTTGATGCCTTCGAGGGAGACGCCTTCCTGGGACAGGCGCTGCACCTCGCGCAGCATGTTGACATCCCGCTGCGAGTACCGGCGGGACTTGCCCGGCGCACGGCTGGGCGAGACGATGCCCAGCCGGTCATACTGGCGAAGCGTCTGCGGGTGCATGTCAGCCAGTTCGGCCGCCACCGAGATGACGAAGATCGGCTGATCGAAGTTAATGTCCACGGCTGACGCCCGTTTCTAGAGCCGGGCCTTGGCTGCCAGGCCCTCGCGGACGTCCGCGCCGGCGGTGGCGGCGGCAAACGCCTTCACGGCCTCCTCGGCTTCCTTGCTCAGGTTCTTCGGAACGGCGACGTCGATCGTCACCAGCAGGTCGCCGGTGCCCTTGGAGGTCTTCACGCCGCGGCCCTTGACCCGGAGAGTGCGCCCCGCGGGCGTGCCAGCGGGAACGCGGACCCGGACATGCTCGCCGTCGATCGTGGGAACCTCGATGTCGGCGCCCAGAGCAGCTTCCGCGAAGGTGACCGGCACGTGGATGCGGAGGTTGTCGCCGTCGCGCGTGTAAAAGTCGTGGTGTTTGACGTTGACCGTCACCATGAGATCGCCGTTGCCCGCGGGACCGTACTGGCCCTTTCCGCGGACGCGGACCTTCTGGCCGTCCTTGATGCCGGCCGGAACACGGACGTCGATGACTTCTCCGTCCGGCTCGCGCAGGCCGATGGTGGTGCCGCGGATGGAACCGGCGAAGGAGATGCTGGTGGTTGCCGTGCGGTCCGCACCCTTCTGCGGCGCGCGCTGGTACCCGGCAGGACCCCCGGCGCCGCCAAAGCCGCCGCCGAACAGGTCGGCGAACTCGGGCGGGACGCCGCCGGGCGTGCTGAAGCCGCCGGATTGGCGTCCGGCGTTGCCGGTGAAGAGCCCGCCAAAAAGGTCCTCGAAGCCGCCGTTGGCCGTGCTTCCGGCACCGTGCGGAGCGAACCGTGCCCCGCCGCCCATGGCCCGGATGGCGTCATACTGCTGGCGCTCCTCGGGGTCGGACAGCACGGAGTACGCCTCAGAGATGTCCTTGAACTTCTTCTCCGAAGCAGCGTCACCGGAGTTCGTATCCGGGTGGTGCTGGCGCGCGAGCTTCCGGTAGGCCTTCTTGATGTCAGCGTCGGAAGCGTCCTTGGCGATGCCAAGGATCGCGTAAAAGTCCTTGTCCACCCAGTCCTGGCTAGCCAATGGCGTTTCCTTTCAAAGTTTGTGGTTACGTTTCGCTACGTGGAACATGGGCCCCCGCCCCTTCGCGTGGTGGCTTGGTCCTTACGGACCAAGCCACCACGCTCCGGCAGGCCCGATGCCACTCCCAGGGCCCATGTTCCGCTTCGCGATCGTGTCAGCTCACCTTATGCAGGGACTGCCACGATAACCTGTGCCGCGCGGAGGACGCGCTCGCCTGACTTGTAGCCGGATCGGAGCACCTGGCTGACGGTGTCAACCTCGATGTCCGCGCCGGGCTGCTGGATGAGGGCCTCGTGGATCGTGGGATCGAATTCCACGCCGGTCTCATCGATGCGCACCAGGCCGTACGTCTTGAGCGCGTTCTCCAGCTTGGCGGCGATCGCGGCGAACGGGCCGTCGGTCAGGTCACCGTGCTGGCGGGCGGCGTCGACGTCGTCGAGCACCGGCAGCAGCGAGTTCAGGACGCCGATGACGGCCATCTCCCCTGCCACGGCACGGTCGCGTTCGACGCGCTTGCGGTAGTTGACGTACTCCGCCTGGAGGCGCAGCAGATCGTTCTTCAGCTCCGCAGCAGCCGCGGCGTCAGTTCCCTGGGCCACGGATTCCTCCGCCGGCACCTCCACCTGGTTGAGGATTTCCTCAGCCTGGGCGAGGGCGTCGCCGTTCGAATCCGCGGAAGCACCAGCCGGATCGGCGGGCTGCTCTCCCTCGGGGTGGCGGGCCTGCCCGGTCACCGGGTCCACCTTGCGGTGGTCCCGGATAACAGGCTCGTCGCGCTGCCCGCCCTGATCCCGGGAAGAGCTGTGCTCTTCTTCGTTACCGTGATGAGGCATGGCTACTTCTTCTCTTCTTCGTCAACGATTTCGGCGTCGACGATATCTTCATCTGAAGAACCTGCCTTGTCGCCGGCGGGGGCGCCTTCGGCACCTGCTGCGCCGGTGGCGCCGTCCGGGGAACCGGCCTGGGCGTAGATGGCTTCGCCGAGCTTGGTCTGGGAAGCCTGCAGCTTCTCAAACGCGGTCTTTACGGCCGCGTCATCGGTGCCTTCGAGTGCCTTCTTGAGGGCGTCGACGTCGGCCTGGACCTCGGTCTTGACCTCTTCGGGCAGCTTGTCCTTGTTGTCCGCGATCAGCTTGTCCACGGAGTAGGCGAGCTGTTCGGCGGTGTTGCGGGTGTCGGTTGCCTCGCGGCGTGCCTTGTCCTCGGCTGCGTGCTCCTCGGCGTCCCGGACCATGCGCTCGATGTCGTCCTTGGAAAGCGCGGTGCCGCCGGTGATGGTCATGGACTGTTCCTTGCCGGTGCCCTTGTCCTTTGCGGAGACGTGCACGATTCCGTTGGCGTCGATGTCGAAGGTGACCTCGATCTGCGGAACGCCGCGCGGGGCCGGAGCGATGCCGGTCAGTTCGAACGTGCCCAGCGGCTTGTTGTCGCGGGTGAATTCACGCTCGCCCTGGAAGACCTGGATGGCCACGGACGGCTGGTTGTCATCCGCCGTGGTGAAGGTCTCGGAACGCTTGGTGGGGATGGCCGTGTTGCGCTCGATCAGGTGCGTCATCACACCGCCCTTGGTTTCAATGCCAAGGGACAGCGGCGTGACGTCGATCAGGAGAACGTCCTTACGTTCGCCCTTGAGCACGCCTGCCTGCAAGGCTGCGCCTACGGCCACAACCTCATCCGGGTTGACGCCCTTGTTCGGCTCCTTGCCGCCGGCCAGTTCCTTCACGAGGTCGTAGACGGCAGGCATACGGGTGGAACCGCCGACGAGCACGATGTGGTCGATGTCGGAGAGCTTGATGCCGGCTTCCTTGATGACGTCGTGGAACGGCTTCTTGGTGCGCTCGAGCAGGTCCTTGGTGAGGTCCTGGAACTTGGCGCGGGTCAGCTGCTCGTCCAGGTGGACGGGGCCGTCGGGGGTGACGGACAGGTACTGGAGGGAGACGTTGGTGCTGGAGGAGGAGGAGAGTTCCTTCTTGGCCTGCTCGGCAGCTTCACGGAGGCGCTGCAGGGCGATCTTGTCCTTGGACAGGTCGATGCCCTTGACCTTGAGCTGGTTCAGCAGGTACTCAACGACGCGGTTGTCCCAGTCATCGCCGCCGAGGCGGTTGTCACCGGCGGTGGCGCGCACCTGGATGGTGGAGAAGTCATCTTCGTCCTTGCCGACTTCCAGCAGGGAGACGTCGAACGTGCCGCCGCCGAGGTCGAAGACCAGGATGAGTTCGTCTTCCTTGCCCTTGTCCAAGCCATAGGCGAGGGCGGCCGCGGTGGGCTCGTTGACGATGCGCAGGACGTTGAGGCCCGCGATTTCGCCGGCCTCCTTGGTGGCCTGGCGCTCGGCATCGTTGAAGTAGGCCGGAACGGTGATCACGGCGTCGGTGACCTTTTCACCGAGGTAGGACTCGGCGTCGTTCTTCAGCTTCATCAGCACGCGTGCGGAGATTTCCTGCGCGGTGTACTTCTTGTCGTCGATCTGCACGCCCCAGTCGGTGCCCATGTGGCGCTTGACGGAGGCGATGGTGCGATCGATGTTGTTGACGGCCTGGCGCTTGGCGATCTCGCCGACCAGGACTTCGCCGGACTTGGAGAACGCAACGACGGACGGCGTGGTGCGGCCACCCTCGGCGTTGGCAATAACGGTGGGCTCGCCACCTTCGAGAACGGAGACGACGGAGTTGGTGGTTCCGAGGTCAATACCTACTGCACGTGACATGTGTTGCTTCCTTCTTTCTTGGAAACTGTGTGGCCCCGATGCTCGAGCATGTACGCCTAGTACTTGGCGTGTCGAATCGGGGCTCGCCCACTCCTTGAGCGATCTGCACTCAACTTTACTCAACGGACGGTTTAAGTCAATCCAAAGTTGAGTCGACTCGGCTCAAGTCTGCCATTTTGGTGGTCGCGCGCAAACAATTGGCCCCCGGTGATCCGCGGAATTTGGCGGAACACCGGGGGCCACGACGACGGCGCGAGCACAGTTTCGCTCTGCGTGAACCTGCTCTGGAGGTGCTTTCGCGGCGGCTCCTAGCCCCCGGCGGAGGTCCCGCCGTCGTCATTCCTCGGAGCGTTGACCTGGCCGTCCGTCAGTCCGTCCTTCACCTCACCGGCGGCGCCCCGCTCCCGCGCGGTTCCGGCGGCGCCGTAGTCGCCCTCGGGATATTCACCCTCTTCTTCGCCGGGGAGCTCCTGGCCCAATGTCCCCGCCTTGCCGTAATCGCCTTCGGAGTATTCGCCTTCTTCGGCCTCCGCAGGCACGTCACCGACCACGCCGGCATCGCCATAGTCACCGGCCGGGTAGTCACCCTTTTCGGCGGCGGCCTCATCGGCCACCACGCCGGCGTCGCCGTAGTCGCCTTCTACGTACTGACCGCTCTCGCCTTCAAGTGCAGGGTTCCTGGAGCTGTTGTGTGTCTTTCCTGCGGTATTGGACTCGCTGTTTTCAGTCATCGCTTGATCACTCCTTGGGAGGACTGGGCGCGTCCGGCCGGACGCACTGGAAGTCTACTCAGATGCGGCGGATGGCAACAGGGCACGGCGGAGGGGTGGCGGGGGTTCAGGGTCCGGCCGGCCGGAAGTGGAAATTGCCCCAGGCGCCAGTGGCGGAGCACCCGTTTTGTTCGGATGCCCCCGCCTTGCCTGTCAGCCGAGATGCAGCGCAGTCCACGAGACTGGCGGCAGAGTGATCGCGACTAGGCCGTCACGGACAGCGACGCTCTTGTTCCGGTTGAGGCCCACGCGGTCTGGATGGTCGAGTGTGTTCTTCGCATAAACATCCACATCGGAAAGCGTTTGAGCATCTAGGACAATAGCGCCGTTCAGAGAAGTTACGTCTATCGTCACGTTCGCTTCTTCGGTTTGGGAGCGGTTGACCAGAAAGACCGCGGTGGTGCGGGTTTCGGCGTCGAAGGTGGCGACCGCGTCGATGAGAGGGACAGTGCCGTAGACCTCCGTACTGTAGCCGTCGGCTTCCAGTTTGACGTCCAGAGCGGCTCCCTTGGCAAGTTTGGAAGTCAACGCGAAAGGGAAGAAAGTGGTCTGCTTCCATGCAGGGCCGCCCGGTTCGGTCATGATGGGGGCGATCACATTCACCAGTTGCGCAAGGGAGGCCGACGCGACCCTGTCTGCGTGTTTAAGCAGCGAGATCAACAGGTTGCCGAAAACGACGGCATCGGCGACGGAGTATGCATCCTCAAGCAGCCGCGGCGCCGTGGGCCAGTTATCGATTCCTTCGATTTTATCGACCTGCTGGAATCGCTCGAGGTACCAGACGTTCCATTCGTCAAAGGAAATGTTGATGGTCTTGGAGCTGCCGTTGACTGCCTTGACGTGGTCGGCCGTTGCAACCACAGATTCGATGAAGTGGTCCATGTCGGAGGCGGAGGCAAGGAAGGAGCCCAGGTCCCCGTTCTTCTCTTCGTAGTAGGCGTGGCAGGAGATGTAGTCGACGTCTTCGTATGCGTGGGTTAGGACAACTCGTTCCCATTCGCCGAAGGTGGGCATGTGGGCGCTGGATGAGCCGCAGACGACGAGTTCAACTGACGGGTCGAGCTGCCTCATGGCCTTTGCTGTCTGGGACGCGATCTTGCCGTAGTCATCAGCTGAGCGGTGCCCCAACTGCCAAGGGCCGTCCATTTCGTTTCCAAGGCACCACATCTTGATGCCGAAGGGTTCCTTGCGGCCGTTGGCTGCCCGGCGCTCGGACAGTTCCGTTCCGGAACTGATGTTTGTGTATTCCAGGAGGTCGAGGGCTTCCAGGGTGCCTCGGGTGCCGAGGTTGACGGCGAGCATCAGCTCGCTGCCTACCTTCTCCAGCCAGGAGCCGAACTCGTGCAGACCGACTTCGTTAGTTTCGGTCGAGTGCCAGGCCAGATCAAGGCGGCGGGGACGCTGGTCCTTGGGCCCCACACTGTCCTCCCAGCGGAATCCGGAGACGAAGTTGCCGCCGGGGTAACGGATTGCGGAGACACCGAGTTCCTTGACGAGCCCGATGACGTCCGTGCGGAATCCGTCGGCATCTGCACTGGGGTGGTCGGGTTCATAGATTCCGTCGTAGACACAGCGGCCGAGATGTTCAACGAACGAGCCGAACAGGCGGGGATTGACGGGGCCCACGGCGAACTGCGGGTCGATGGTAAGGCGTGCGGAAACCATAGTTTTCTCTCAGGTAAGGGGAAGCACGGAACGGTACGCCGTGCTTAGCGACGACGTTCTATTTGAGGCTGCCGAGGGACAAGCCGCCTTGCCAGTACTTTTGCAGGGTCAGGAAGGCGACGACGAGAGGGATGATGGAGACGAAGGAGCCGACGATGATGAGGCTCCAGAGGGAATGACCGCCGCCGTTATTGGACGAAGCCAGTTGCTCCCAGAGCCCAATGCCAACTGTGATCGGGTAGAGCTTTTCAGTGGACAGCATGGCCAGGGGCAGGAAGTAGTTATTCCACGTCCCAACTATGGAAAGCAGGAGAACTGTCACAAGAGCGGGGCGCAGCAGGGGGAGAGCCACCTGAAAGAAGGTGCGGAGCTCGCCGGCACCATCCACCCGGGCCGCGTCCAGCAGCTCGTCCGGCACGGCCTCGGCGGTGTAAACGCGCATGAGGTAAACGCCGAAAGGGCTCAGCAGCGATGGCAGGATGACGGCCCATACCGTGTCCGTCAGCTTGAGGTTGGACAGCAGGATAAAGGTGGGGATAACCAGGGCAGTCATCGGGACCATGACCGCGCCCAGCAGCAACGAGAAGGTCAAGTTTCGTCCCGGAAACCTATACTTCGCGAAGCCGTAGCCCGCCAGTACTGAGATCGCGGTGGCCCCCAGCCCGCCGCTAACGGCATATAGCAGTGAATTGCCCAGCCATCGCAGGTACTCTCCGCCGTTGTACGTGAAAAGGTCCTGAAGGTTGGCCACCAGGTTGAAGTTCTTGTCGAACCACATGGCGCCGGAGGAGCCGGCAAAAAGACCCTCCGTGTCCTTCGTGCTCGCCACGAAGAGCCACCAGATAGGGACCAGGAAATACAGAACCAAAACTCCCAGAAACACATGGGCCACCACGTTTCGGCGCGGCTTGGGTCGCCGGGCCAGGGCGGGGACGCTGGTCGTGACTGCAGTCATGAGAGGGTGCTCCCTTTTTTACGGGTGGCGAACATGAAGGCATACACGGCGATAAAGACGATGATGCCGAGGGAAAAGGAAATGGCAGACGCGTAGTTGAACTGGGCGTAGCCGAAGGCCAGGTTGAATGCATAGATGTTGGGCGTGAAGTCCGGCGTGATACTCCCGTTGGCGACCGGGCCGAGGATCTGCGGCTCGGAGAAGAACTGGAGGGTTCCGATCAGAGCAAAAATAAGAATCAGCACGAGCGCAGATGACACCATGGGCACTTTGATCCGGAAGGCCACCTGCCAGGTGGAAGCACCGTCTATCTTGGCCGCCTCATACAGGGAAGGGTCGATTCCCTGCAGGGCCGCGTACACGATAATCATGTAGTACCCGGCCCACTGCCAGGTAACCACGTTCAGCAGTCCGTAGAAGACGTTGTCCTGGCTGAGAAGGAACGGTGCTGAAGCGTGAAAAAGGGAGAACACTTGCTGCATCGGTCCGAACGAGGGACTGTAGAGGAACCCCCACATGAGCGCGCCTATGACGGCCGGCACCGCATACGGCAGGAAGATCATCAGCCGGGAGAACTTGGCCAGTCGTGTCGTGAGGTGGTCCAGGACGAGGGCCGCGGCCAGCGAGACGGCCATTTGCACCGGTATCAGAACTAAGGAAAAACGGACTACGAACCCTACGCCCTTCAGGAATTGCGGATCCGAGAAGGCGTGAAAATAGTTCTCCAGCCCGCTAAATCGCGTACCGGTTGCCAGGCCCTTGGTAAACAGGCTCAGGTAAAGGGCGTAGGCCAGGGGGGCGAGGAGGAACGCGACGAAAACTAACCCGAAGGGGGCAATGAAGAGCCACCCCTTCCGCGCCCTCCGTGCCATCACCGTCTGGATACGGGGAGCCCGTTTGCTGTCCACCTGCTCCGGGCGAGCCGGTAGTTCCTGTGGAGAATCTTGCGGCAAGGGTGTCACCGTTGACCCGTGAACTGCCATGATCTGTCCTGCGTCTTTCTATCGGTCGATCCGGCCTGCTCCGCCAACCATCAGGTCCCCGGAGCAGGCCCGGCTGCTAGTTGACTGTGAATCCCTGGCTCTTCGCGTAGTTCACCATGGTGTTCTGCAGCTCGCTGGCCGCCTCGTCTCCGGTGACTTTGCCTGAATTGATCTTGACCGTCTCGGCCTGCAGTTGCGCGTAGTAGTAGACGGTGAACGGGCTGTAGCTGAAGCCCTTGTAGGAGTTCTCGGCTGGAATATAGATGTCCTTGTTGGCCGTCTGGCCGCTAAAGAAATCGACGCGGTTGTTGATGAACGCAGCCGACCTCAGCACGTTCTGGTTCAGGGGAAAGATGGTCTGGGTCTTCCAGCCATCTGTGAGCGACGCGTCGTCGGCATAGAGGCCTTTGGCCACTTCGGCAGCCAGCTTCTTGTCTCCTGCTTGTGAAGTGACCGCAAAAGTTGATCCTCCCCAGTTCACAGAAACGGGGTTGCTGGCATCCCATTGCGGAAGGGCTGCCACGGCGAACGTGCCCTTCTCTTTTCCTTTACCCACGCCCGAGCCGGTCAGATATCCCGGTGCCCACGCGGCGGAAACATACGTCGCGTATTTGCCGCCGACCATGCCTGAAATGTAGTCGGTGGTGAACTGGTCCTGCGTCCCCACAAGGCCTTTCTTGACGAGCCCGGCCCAGTAGTTCAGCACGTCCTTCGCCGGCTGGCTATCCAGCTGGATTGAAATCTTCTTTTGATCCGCCAAGTCGTACGTGAACGGAACCGCGCCCTTTTGGGCCATGAGCGCGGTCAGGGCGGCCGGCACGTTGCTCCCCAGGTCACCGAAGGCTGGCCCGCCGGCGTCCTTGACCTTCTGGGCCGCCGTCTCGTACTCAGCCCAGGTGGTCGGCGGCTTGATGCCGTACTTGTCGAGCACGTCCTTGCGGTAAATCATTGCCATCGGGCCGCCGTCGACGGGGATGGCGTAAACAGAGCCTCCTTGCGAGACGTCCTTCCAGGAGCCGTCGCTGAAGTTCTTCTTCACATCAGCTGCGCCGTACGGGCTGAGGTCCACCAATGCATTCTGCAGCTCGAAGCCTGTTAGCTGGTCGGCTTCGAGCATGATCACATCGGGTGCACCCTTGCCGGCTTGGATGGCGGTCTGGAATTTCGCATACTCCGGGGCTCCTTGCCCGGCGACAGTCCAGCAGACCTGCACATCCGTGTGGGAGTTGTTGAAATTGTCGACCACCTTGGCCATGTTCGGATACCACGCCCAGACGGAGACCTTAGGAGCATCCGCGTGGACAATCTTGTTGGTGCAACTGGTGGTGCTGGCGCTTTCGGTAGCGGCCTCACCGGAGCTGCAGGCGGAGAGGCTCGCCGCCAGGGCGACCGTCGACAATGCTGCCGCGACTGTTTTCTTGTTCACGTAGGGGTCCCTTCGGTGCTGCAGGTTCTGGACTTCATCGTCTGAAGCGGAAGGCTCCACGCTTGCCTGTCCAGCGGGGACGTTGGACTGCCCGGGAAGGGCTTGGGTAAGACCTGGAGCAGGCTCCGCCAGCTTTTACATCGATGTATGTAATCGTTGTAAATCCATATTGGTGTGATGCGGCTTACAAGTCAAGACTTAACTTTCGGGGAAAGAGGCCCCGGACTCCCCCGTGGATCCACGGGGGACAATTCTGAACGAAGCCTCAAACTCCCGCGGAGCAATGTCCGCAGCTTCGCCGTTTATCCGCTCAAGCAGCATGCGCACGGCCGTCTCGGCAATTTGGGGGCGTCCGGGGTCCACGGTTGACAGCGTTGGCAGGGAGTAGCGTGTCTCGTCGATGTCGTCGAAGCCGATGATGGCTACATCGTCGGGGACCTTCAGGCCAGCGTATTGCAGCACGCTCATCGCTCCCAGGGCGATGGAGTCGTTGAATGCCACCACGCCGTCGAAGGTGACACCGGACGCTAATACCTGCCGCATCGCGTGGGCACCGTCGGACCGATGCCAGGTCTGGACGTCGACAACGAGCTCCTCTCGGTAGGGCAGTCCCGCTCGTTTCAGGGCCCGGCGGTAGCCCTCGAGACGCAGCCCGGCTGAACCGATCACTTCGTTGCGGTGGGCTCCAAAGGCAAGAGGCCGGCTGCGTCCGAGTTCAAGGAGATGCCCGGTGGCTGCCTCGGACGCCTCGACGTTCTGCATGGTGACGTGGTCTGCAGGCCCGTTAAAGATACGTTCACCGAGCAGGACAATCGGGGTCGGGATATCTATAAGGCCCACGTCCTCCTGGCCGAGGCCGAGCACGCTATACAGGACGCCATCGACCATCCTCATGCGCGGGCCATGGAGGATTTCGAGTTCGCGGTCCCGCTCCCCACCGCTTTGCTCGATGATCACCGCCTGGCCCCTCTTGGAGGCCGCTGTCATCACCGCGTCTGCCAGCTCAGCAAAATATGCGTTCTTCAGGTCAGGAATGATGAGGCTAATCACGCCGGTCCGGCCAGAACGGAGTCCGCGCGCAGAGAGATTGGGCTGGTAGCCCAGGTTCTCGATCGCCAAGAGAACTCGCCTGCGCGTCTCCGGCTTGATGTTTGGGTGATCGTTGATCACATTTGACACCGTCTTGATTGACACGGACGCCACCTGAGCCACGTCGCGCATGGTGATCGCCATGTCATCCTTCCCGCCAAACAAATGCCCGCCTCTCCTCCTGAGGTTACATCGTTGGAACGCTCGGCGTACCGAGCGCGCCGGCGTCGCTTCGCTGCGGCCCAGCAGGTCGAGCCGGGGCGCTCTCCAAGGCTGAGGGAGGAAGAGATGATCGCTTTCTGCAGGCGCAGTCTGAAATATTGGGACTGCTACTTCTCTTCCAATCGAATTGTGTTGCCACGAAAGGCCTGGAGCCATGTCAGAAGAACTCTTTGCGGTGACTGGAGCAGGTCCTGTGGGGTGGACGGTTGCCGAACAGCTGGCAGCCCAGGGCAAAAGGGTCCGCGTGCTGACACGGTCCGCCAGTGGCCCCGAACATCCGCTGGTGGAAAGGCTGTCCGTGGATGTCTCGGACCGGGCTTTGGTGGCGCAGTCCATGCGCGGTGCCACAGCGGCCTTCCACTGCATTCACGGTTCCGCGTACAGTGCCAGGGCCTGGGAGCAGGAACTTCCCATGGCCGAACAGGCTCTCCTGGCAGCCGCCGGCGAGGCGGGCGCCGTCGTCGTCTTTCCCGAAAGTCTCTACTCGTACACCGAGCCTGACCGCGTCATGGTTGAGGACAGCCCGCGCGCAGCAAGCGGCGGCAAGCGCGGAGTGCGGACGGCGCTGCTCGAGGCACGGCAGGCGAGCGCAACCGGCACGGTCAGTGTGGTTGCCGGCGACTTTTTCGGACCCAGAGTGCGGATGTCCCACGCTGGTGAGCGGATGGTGCCCGCAATCCTTTCGGGCCGCAGGCTCCGCGTGGTGGGCAGCGCGGACCAGCCGCATTCGTTCACGTACGTCCCCGATCTCGCGGCGGCCATGATCAAGGCAGCGCAGAATCCCGTGTTGTGGAACCGTGTGCTGCATGCCCCCACCAATCCGGCCCTGACGCAGCGGGAGCTTGCCGCCGCGTTCGCTGAGGCCGCCGGAATGCCGCGGCCAAAGGTCGGCGCCCTGCCGGGCTGGGTGCTGCGTACCGTAGGCCTGTTTTCCGCCGACATCCGGGAGCTCGGCGAGACGCTCTACCAGTTCCAGCGACCGTTCGTGATGGATTCCGGGGCCAGCGAGGCAGCCCTGGACCTTCGCCCCACTCCCCTGGCGGCCGCGGCCAAGGCAACTGTGGAGTGGTGGCGCGCGGAGAACTCCACTGCGCCCACGCCCCGCTGACGCCCTGCCGGCGTTTGGTCACGCCGGCCTGCCGGCTTGACCAAACCGGCCTGGGCCTAACGGACGCCGGCTTCTCGGGTTCCGGCTTCTCGGGTACCGGCCTCCCGGGTCCCGGCCCCGTCCGGAAGCTCGCCCACGGAAGCCGGCTCCGGGCGGCCCAGCCTGCCGGGCCACCAGATCCGCCTGCCGAGGTCGTAAGCCAGGGCGGGGACCAGCAGGGAGCGGACCAGCACCGTGTCCAGCAGCACCCCGAACGCCACGATGAACGCGAGCTGCACCAGGAACATGATCGGGATGACTCCCAGGGCGGCGAACGTCGCCGCGAGCACCACGCCCGCGGAGGTGATCACCCCGCCGGTCACGCCCAGCCCGCGCAGAATACCGGCATTGGTGCCGTGTTTCAGCGACTCCTCGCGGACCCGGCTCATGAGGAAGATGTTGTAGTCCACGCCGAGTGCCACAAGGAACACGAAGCCGAACAGCGGCACCGTGGCGTCGGCTCCGGGGAACCCGAGGATGTTGTTGAACACCAGGGCCGAGACTCCCATGGCCGCCGCATACGAAAGGACCACCGAGGCCACCAGCAGGACGGGCGCCAGGACGGAGCGGAGCAGGAGCATCAGGATGACCAGAATGACGCCGAGCACCACGGGGATGATGGTGACGAGGTCCCGCTGTGCGGTGGTGTTGGTGTCCAGGGCCGTGGCCGTTACGCCCCCAACCAAAGCTCCCGGGTCCACGGCCCCGACGCTTTCACGCAGTTTCAGCACGGCCTTCTCAGCGTCGGTCGAGTCTGCCGCGAAGTCCAGGGTGGCGTTGAGCAACACTTTCCCGCCGCGGACGGCCGGTACGGACGGCGATCCCGGCGCTCCGGTGATCGGCACAGTGCCGTCAGCCAGGAGGTAGGCGTTCCCCACGCCGTCGGACGCTTTCACAGTCTCCAGCACTCTGCCGGCTTTGGCCTCAGCTGCCACGATCACGGCCGGGCTGCCGCTCCCGGCATCGAAGTGGCGGGCCAGGGCGTCCTGCCCGTCGACGGCATTGGAGGCGCTGAGAATAACGTCGGTCTGAGGGACGCCATTGGCTTTGAGCTGCAGCAGACCTGCCGACGCGGCCAGCAGCAACAGGACCGAAGCCACCCAGACCGTCCGCGGACGCCGGGACACCAGCGATCCAGTGGCGCGCCACAGCCCCTTCTGGCCTTCGAGCCCGGTCACCAGGACTGGCTCGCGCTCCCCTTCCGGCATCAACCTGGGGCGGAAGGGCCAGAACGCGGTGCGGCCGAGCAGAGCCAGCAGCGCCGGCAGCAGGGTCAGTGCGGCCACGAGCGCGCAGAGGATGCCGGCGGCGGCGACCGGGCCGAGGGCCTTGTTGGAATTGAGGTCGGAGAACAGCAGGCACAGCAGGGCGATGATCACCGTGGCTCCGGACGCAAAGATCGGTTCGAACGAGGCCCTCCAGGCGGTGAGGACCGCGGCGGTCCGGTTGGTCGTGTGGGTCAGCGCCTCGCGGAACCTTGCCACGTAAAGCAGCGCATAGTCCGTGGCGGCTCCAATCACCAGGATGGACAGAATGCCCTGGCTCTGGCCGTTGAGTTGGATCCAGCCGAGCTTCGCCATGCCGAACACCAGCAGGATGGCGGCGCACAACGCAAAGACCGATGTGAGCAGCACGGCAAGCGGAAGCAGCAGCGACCGGTAGACGATCAGGAGAATTGCAAATACCGCCCCCAGTGCCACAAGCAGCAGGATGCCGTCGATGCCGGCGAAGGCGCCGGCCAGGTCCGCTGTCAGTCCGGCGGGCCCCGTGATGAAGGTCCGCATGCCGGCCGGGGCCCCGGCTATGACCTCGTTCCGCAGCTCTTGGACCACGTCCTTCACCTCGCCGGCGGACGGGATGGGCACCACGAGCTGGACCGCTTTCTGGTCGCTGGACGGGATTGGGCCAATCACGGCGCTGCCCGCTTTGAGCGCCTCCAGCTTGCCTTTGAGCTCAGCCGCCTCGCCCAGCTGGGCCGGGGTGAAGGCGGCGTCGCTTTCGATGACCACGACGGCGGGAATCTCGCGCGAATCCCGGAACTTTTCCTGCCAGCCCTGGGCCTTAGTGGCTTCCGCTCCGGCCGGCAGGAACGATGCCTGGTCATTTGACGAGACCTCATCCAGCCGGCCAAAAGTCGGCCCGCCTACGCCGGCGACGGCGAGCCATGCGGAGACGAGGAAAACGGGAATGAGCCAGCGCAGCCAGAACGGGGCGCGGGGCTTCCTGTGGGATGGCTGCTTCATGGGGTCCTTCTTCGGGAACGGGGACCAACGGAATCCGGCGGAGTAGAATAGATCCATCATAGACTATCTCTACGATGGAGATACATAGCCGGAAGGATTGCCGGCCAGGATAACGGCACCGCTGGAGTAAACTCCGGAAGGCATGAAACCGGAGAGGGAGGCCAACGTGACCGAAGATCCAGCGGCCTCAAATCCCGCCGGTCTGCCCGGCCAGTCTGACCACTCGGGCTTGCCTGAGCACTCGGGCCTGCCCGGCGCACCCCCCCTGGTGCGGCTGCTCCAGGAATTCACCTTGGAGGCCAACCGGTATGTGGATGCTGCCGGAGGCCGCAACGACATGCACCGCACCGACCTCAATGCGCTGGCCGTCATCATGCGGCATTCAGCCGCGGACCAGGTGGTCACCCCGGGCACCCTGCGGAAAGAACTCAACCTGAGCTCGCCGGCCACCACCGCCCTGATCGACAGGCTGTGCGGTTCAGGGCATCTGGTCCGCGAGCGCCAGGGCCAGGACCGCCGGCAGGTCCAGCTGCGGATGACGGACAAGGCCTACCGGGACGGCAGCGCCATGTTCCTCCCGCTGGCGCGGCAGATGGGCTCGGCGATGGCAGAGTTCAGCGCAGAAGAGCTGGTGACCGTGACACGGTTCTTGAACTCGATGATCAATGCCACCGTCCGCGCCGGCCGGGAAGCCTCGGAAAAGGAGTAGCGTTTCCCTATGAGTGAGCAGCAGCCGCACGACGTGTACACGCACGGCCACCATGAGTCAGTGATCCGCGCCCACGCCTCCCGGACGGCCGAGAATTCCGCGGCCTTCGTGATCCCGTACCTCACCCCCGGAGTCACCGTGCTGGACGTGGGCTGCGGGCCGGGAAGCATCACGTGCGACTTCGCCGGACTGGTGGCCCCCGGAACCGTTACGGGACTGGACCGTTCCCAGGACGTGATCACCCACGCCCGCGAGCTGGCGGCAGACCGGGGTGTTGCGAACGTCGACTTCGTGGCCGGCAACATCTACGACCTCGACTTCGAGGACGACACATTCGATGTAGTCCACGCGCACCAGGTGCTGCAGCATCTGACCGATCCCGTGGGGGCGCTGCGGGAAATGAGGAGGGTGGCCAAGCCGGGCGGCATCGTGGCGGTCCGCGACGCCGACTTCCACGGCATGAGCTGGTACCCGGCCATCCCCGAACTGGACGAATGGATGGAGCTGTACCAGCGGATCGCGCGGCGAAACGGGGCCGAACCCGACGCCGGACGCCGCCTGGTCTCCTGGGCGCAGGCCGCCGGCTTTACGGATGTGGCGCCCACCAGCAGCAACTGGCTCTACGCCACCGGGCAGCAGCGCCGCTGGCAGGCCCGCGTCTGGGGGGAACGGGTGCTGCACTCGGCCTTCGCTGAGCAGGCCCTCGAATACGGCTTCGCCCAGGAAGCAGACCTGACCCGCATCTCCGCCGGCTGGCACCGCTGGGGCTCCACGGACGACGGCTGGTTCCTCATCCCCAACGGCGAGGTCATCGCGCGGGCCTAGGTTTTTTCCGCGCCCGGAATCCCGCACTAAGATTGGTTGGTGCAATTCTCCCTCTGGCTGGCCCTCGCGGGTGCCGGCGTCCTCATCAGCTTCACTCCTGGCGCAGGCGCCATCAACACCATGAGCAACTCGCTAAATTCCGGGTTCCGGCGCTCCATCTGGGGAATCCTCGGCCAGCAGGCGGCCCTGATCGTTCATGTGGTCATCGTGGCGCTCGGCGTCGGAGTCCTGGTGGCAGGATCGCCCGTTGCCTTCAACGTCATCCGCTACGCCGGCGCCGCCTACCTGGTCTACCTGGGCATCCGCCAGTTCCTGCACAAGCCGGACCTTGACCAGGAGAAGGCGGCCGCACTTCGGAACGAGCCAGCCTGGTCCATGTTCCGCCGCGGCCTCTGGGTCAACCTGCTCAACCCCAAGGCCATCGTGTTCTTCCTCGCGTTCATGCCTCAGTTCATTCTCCCCGAACGGCCGCTGTTGGCGCAGTACATGGTCCTCACTGCCACCGTGGTGGCGATCGACATCCTGGTGATGTGGTTCTTCTTCGCGGCGGCCGCGAAGTCGTTCCAGCGTTTCACGCACAACGCCCACGGGCAGAAGGTCCTGAACAGGGTTTTCGGCGTCCTGTTCGTGGCCGTGGGCATCCTTTTGGCGCTGATCCACTAAACGAAATGTTTTGAACAATAAGGCTGCTTACTAGCCAAGTGCCGCCGGCATCCCCCATGCTTAGCAGCATGCCCTCAACGTCGAGCCCCTACCGGATCATCGCGGTGTGCACTGGCAACATCTGCCGGTCCCCGATGGCGGAGCTGATGCTGGCGGAGGCCTTCGCAGCGGCAGGGCTCGCCGATGCTGCCGTCGTGGACTCCGCCGGAACCACCGCCTATGAGGCAGGACGCCCCATCGACCCCCGGGCCGCGAGGAAACTGAGGGCCCACAATCTCATCTCCGACCGGCACATCGCCCGGGAATGGCGCCCCGAGTGGTACACGGAACGAGACCTGATCCTGGCCCTGGACGTGGACCACTATGGCTGGCTCCGGGCCTCGGCCCCCGACCGGGAGACCGGGGAGAAAATCCGAATGCTGCGCAGTTTTGATCCCGCCCTCGAATCGAAGGACCCCCTGGACCAAGGCATCGAAGACCCCTGGTACGGGGATCACAGCGACTTTGAGTCGGTGTGGGACCAGGTCCAGGCGGCCGTGCCCGGCATCGTGCAGTTTGTCCGTGCGGCGATCGCAGAAGAACAGGCCCTACTCGAGGTTCAGAACAGCCAGCAGGTACGCTCTATTTCATGACCCCCGCACCTGTGATCATCGCCATTGATGGGCGGTCGGGCGCAGGCAAAACCACGCTGGCCATTGAACTCGCGGCACGGCTGCGGAACCACCACAAAGTCGCGCTGTTCCATCTTGAGGACATCTACCCCGGCTGGAACGGGCTCGCCGCGGGCGTTGAACGCTACGTCACCACCGTGCTGTCGCCGCTGCGGCGGGGAGAACCGGCAACGTGGGTCAGTTGGGACTGGGAAAGGCATTACGACGGCGATGCCCGGGTCACGCTGCCCGCCGAGATTGTCATCGTGGAGGGGGTGGGGGCTGCCGCGGCGGCGGCCAGGCCCCTGCTGGACGCAGTCATCTGGGCTGATTCGCCGGACCACGAACGCCGCACCCGCGCCCTGGAACGCGACGGCCAAACGTACGAGCCGTACTGGGAACAGTGGGCCGCACAGGAATCGGAGCTCCTCGCCTCGGACAACGTGCGGGACCACGCAGACATCCGGGTCCTCAACCTGGCCGACGACACCGCCCCGGCAGACGTCCTGCAGGCGCTCACCTACCTTCCGGCCCTCGCCACCGCGCTGGTCCCCGAACTCTCGGCGCGCCGGGGTCTCCGGCTCCTGGCCGAGCGCATCGAGGCCAGGCCGGACGCGGCGGCCCTCTTCCAGTCCATGTACGGGACATCTGCGAATGCCGTCTGGCTCGATTCCTCGCTGGTCCCGCCCACCCCAGAAGACTGGCTGAGCGTCAGGACGCCCGCCGCGGAGCGCAGCCGGTTCAGCATTCTGGCGGACGACGGCGGCACGTTCGGGCAGTCGGCACGGCACACTTCGGGGACCAACCGGATCACCGCAGGGTCTGCCACCGCCGAAGTGCCCGGCCAGTTCTTCCGGTGGCTGGAGACCGTGTGGGGCCGGAAAGCGGTCCGCGGCCCCGAGGGCTATCCCTGTGATTTCACCCTGGGCTGGCTTGGCTGCCTGGGCTACGAACTCAAGCGTGAAACCGGCGGCTCCGACGTCCCGGCAGATACCCCGGACGCGGCGTTGATTTTCGCCGGGCGGGCCGTGGTCCTTGACCACGCCGAGGGCGCCGCCTGGCTGCTCGCGCTCGATGCCCCCGACGCAGCAGTCTGGCTCGCCAATGCCCGCGCCTCGGTGGCCGCTGCGGCCGGCACCCCCACCAGCGCCGGCTCCCCCAGTAGCGTCGTCGGGCGGTTTCCTGCCCCAACGTTTACCAGCCGCGACACCGAGGACGCCTACAAGCGCAAGATCGCCGACGCCCAGCATGAGATCTCGGAGGGGAATTCGTACGAGGTATGCCTCACCACGGCCCTCACCGCCGAGGTGCCCGCAATTGCGCTCGACCCCTGGCCCACATACCTTGCGTTGCGCAAGAGGAACCCGGCACCGTTCGCGAGCTACCTGCGGTTCAGCGGGCTGACGGTGGCGAGCACGTCCCCGGAGCGTTTCCTGCGGATAGCGTCCGACGGCGGCATGCGCGCCGAACCGATTAAGGGCACCCGCCGCCGGGCTGCCGATCCCGAGCAAGACGCGGCGCTGCGGCACGATCTGGAGAGCTCGCTGAAGGACCGTGCCGAAAACATCATGATCGTCGACCTGCTCCGGAACGATCTCAGCCACTTCGCGGTGCCGGGTTCAGTGACCGTCAGCCGGCTGTGCGAGATCGAAAGCTACGCCACGGTCCACCAGCTCGTGAGCACCATCGACGCCCAGCTCCTTCCGGGATCGCCCCGGGCTGAAGCCGTGGCTGCGTGCTTCCCGGCCGGCTCGATGACCGGGGCGCCGAAGATCAGCACCATGGCCATCCTGGACCGGCTCGAGGAAGCTCCGCGGGGCGTCTACTCCGGCGCGATCGGGTACTTTTCACTCAACGGGGCCACGGACCTGGCGGTCGCCATCCGGACGCTGGTGATCCAGGCAGACGGCGAAGCTGGCGCCCAGGCTGCCGGCGGGACCGCTGCCGGCCTGGCCCGCACTGCAGGGGAGCCGACGGCGAAACTCAGTCTCGGCGTCGGCGGCGCCATCACGGCGGATTCAGCAGCGCAGGAGGAATACGAGGAGATTCGCACCAAGGCGTTCGGCGTGCTTTCCGCGCTGGGCTCCCACTTCCCCGGCTGATCCCCCGGGCTATCTACTGAACTGTTGCCGTTAGCCTGGCCACGTTGTCCACGTACCTCGCGGCCAGGGGCCGGCGCATCCAATCCTCGAGATTGAGTTCGTGCGAGATGTCACGGTACGTGTCCTCCACCGCACGCATGCTGTTCACGATCTCCGTCCCGAGCAACATCACCGACACCTCCATGTTCAGCGAGAAGGATCGCATGTCCATGTTGCTGGAGCCGAGGACGGCCACTTCGTCGTCGATGGTGAAGTGCTTGGCATGCAGCACGAAGGGCGCCTTGTAGAGGTAGATCCTCACGCCCGCCTCGAGCAGCGCCTTGTAGTACGACTGCTGAGCGTGGTGGACCAGGAACTGGTCGCCCTTTTCGGAGACAAAGAGTTCGACGTCGACGCCACGCTGCGACGCGGTGGTGATCGCATAAAGGAGTGAGTCGTCCGGCACAAAGTACGGGCTGCAGATGGAGATCCGGTGCTGGGCCGAGTAGATGAGCGTGTTGAACAGCCGGAGATTGTTTTCCGTGCTGAACCCGGGGCCGCTGGGAACCACCTGCGCCGTGACGGTGCCGGGTGAGGTCTCGGCGGGAAGCTCCAGCTGGGCCTGCAGCTGGGCTTCCAGCGACTCGTCCGTCTCGCTGAGCCAGTCGGTGGCGAAGACGACGTTGAGAGTGGGCACGATGGGGCCGCGCAGCCGGGCCATCAGTTCCACCCATTCACGCCCCACCTTGCGGTGCTTGGGGTTGTTGTAGGACGGCTCGATCAGGTTCTGCGATCCGGTGAACGCCACTTCGCCGTCAATCACCATGATCTTGCGGTGGTTCCGCAGGTCCGGCCGGCGCCACTGGCCGTGGATGGGCAGCAGCGGGAGCATCCGCCGCCACTGGATCCGGCTGGCCCTGAGGCGCTTGAGGAGCTTGCGGTAGCCCCTGACCCGAAGGGTGCCGATGTGGTCAAAGAGCACGCGGACTTCGACGCCGCGGTCGGCCGCCTCTTCCAGCGCAGTGAGCAGGTCATCCGTCACGTGGTCTGTGCTCATGATGTAGAACTCGGCGTTGATGAACCTTTTGGCTTTCCGGACGTCCTCGGTCATGGCCCTGATGGAGTCCGGGTAGCCGGGAATCAGCTCCACCGAGTTGCCGTCCACCATGGGAATCGAGCCCAGCCGGCGGTTCAGTTCGGCGGCGGACTGCACCCACTCGGGCCCAGAGTAGTCGCTTCCGACGTCGGACAGCACCGAGGTGCGTGCCCGCACCCTTTCGCTGACCAGCTGCTGCTGCTCCACTCGGCGCCGGGACAGCCGGAAGTTGCCAAAGAGCAGGAAAAGGATCAGGCCCACGGCCGGCACGAAGAAAATGCCCAGCAGCCACGCCATGGCGGTGGTGGGCCGGCGGTTGCCGGGGATGATGCCTACGGCGAGCACGCGGATGATGAAGTCGGCGGTGCCCAGCAGCAGGATCAACCAGGACGGCAAGGTTCCGGCAAGCGGAAATGGCCACAACACAGGTGAAACCTCCAGTATGTCTTGCCCTCGGAGGCATTCCGGAAGGGACGGTCCAGCACAGCCTATCGGGGACGGCCCGCACTAAGCTTGAGGCATGACTTCTCCTGCCTCCGCCACCGTGCTGGTATTCCTCGACCCGGACTATGAATACGGCCGGATTGCCGACCCCGCGCAGCCGCAGCTGATGGCCACCGACCAAGGAGCCACGCGCGGCGACGGCGTTTTCGAGTCCATGCTCGCCGTGGCAGGCCGGACCCGCAAGATCCAGGCGCATCTGGACCGCCTGGGCGGCTCTGCACGGGCCCTGGACCTTGAAATCCCCGGCCAGGAGACCTGGCGGCGGGCCATCGAGACGGGCGTCGCGGCGTTCCGTTCCGACAACCCCGCGGCGTCGCCCGAGGAGGACGAGGCCGTGGTCAAGCTCCTGGTAACGCGCGGAGCGGAGGGCGCCTCCGCCCCCACCTGCTGGGTCCAGGTGTCGGCTGTGGCCGCCGCCGGACGCCGGCAGCGCGAGGCGGGCATCGACGTCATCCTGTTGGACCGGGGCTACGACAGTGACGTCGCCGAACGCGCCCCGTGGCTGCTGCTCGGCGCCAAGACGCTCTCCTACGCCGTGAATATGGCCGCCCTGCGCCACGCCCACAAGCAGGGCGCCGACGACGTCATCTTCACATCGTCAGACGGCCGTGTGCTGGAGGGCCCGACGTCGACCGTTCTGCTGGCGCACGTCGAAACGTCCGACGACGGCGAAACGGCCAAGCGGCTCATCACACCGCAGCTGGACAGCGGCATCCTCGCCGGTACCTCCCAGGGGGCGCTGTTCGCGGCCGCCAAGGCGGCCGGCTGGGAGCTGGGCTACGGCCCGCTGGAGCCCCAGGACCTGTTTGACGCTGACGCCGTCTGGCTGATTTCCAGCATCAGGCTGCTGGCGCCGGTGAACCACATCGACGGCAAAGAGATCGGCACGCCGGCACTGCGGAAGCAGCTGACCGCCGAGCTCAACGAGCTGTTCGCCGGGATCGAGTAAACGCCCGCCGGCGGTTGTGGTGCTGGCCGGCCTGGAGGAAAATAGCGAACCATGGCCAGCACAGTGGAAATCAACGGGCACCCGACATGGGTCGAGGACCAAGGCGGGTCAGGCACACCGCTCCTGCTGCTGCACGGGGGCCTCAGCAACAGCGACGAGCTGCTCAACAGCATCGGGCCGGGCCTTTCCGAAAGCTTCCGCGTTGTCGCCTTCGACCGCCGCGGCCACGGATACACGGCCGACACCGACGCCGACTTCCACTACGCCGGCATGGCGGCCGAAACCATCGGTGTGCTGGAAAATGTCGTGGAGGGCTCGGCCCACCTGGTGGGGTGGAGCGACGGCGGGATCATCGCCCTGCTCGTCGCCTTGCAGCGGCCCGATCTGGTGCGGAAGCTCGTGGTCATCGGGGCGAACTTCCACTACGACGGCATGGTTCCCGTGGAGATGGATCCCGATTCGCCGATGGCGCAGGAACTGGGCAAGGCCTACATCGAACGCTCCCCTGACGGAGCGGGGCACCTGGCTGAGGTCGTCAACAAGAGTTTTGCGATGTTCGCTGCAGAGCCGACGCTCACGGCTGCCGACGTCGCGCAGATCAGCAGTCCGGCGCTCGTGCTGTCCGGCGACGACGACCTCGTCTCACTGTCCCATACCGTCGCCCTCTACGAAGCGCTGCCTGAGGGCCAACTGGGGGTCATACCGGGCGCATCGCACGCGCTTCCCCTCGAACAGCCGGACGCAGTCAACGCCCTGATCCTGAAGTTCCTGGGTGCCGCCGGGCCCCCGCAGACGATGTTCCCGATCCGCCGCGCGCGTCCCGCCAACGCGTAGCTTCGAGCCCGTTCCTTCCCGGACGCGTTACAGGTATGGTCTGGCACAGGAGGAGCTCACATGGACTGGATAACCCTGGTTGCCATTGGCCGTGTTGGTAGCCGGCCGCCATCCTTGCAGCCGCGGGTGACGAATAGCTGTCATGAGCAAGGCGGAGAAAAAGAACCTGCGGTACTGCGATTACTACTGCTTCATGTCGCTGGCGGACTTCACCACCTGGGTGCAGGACGACAGCGGCAATGAGCCGGACATGTCATACACGTGAGCGGTCCTCGCCGGCAGGCCCCGCCCGAGGAAAGGTGGGGCCGTGACTGAGCGGACCGAAGGCAAGCCGGTGTCCCTCTGGGTGGCGACCGCCGGAACCACCGGCTATCCGCAGCTGGTTGCCGACGTCGAGGTCGATGTTGCGGTGATCGGCGGCGGCGTGGCTGGGCTGACGGCGGCGTTGGCCCTCAAGCGTGCCGGCCAGACCGTCGCGGTCATCGAGGCGGCGCGGGTGGGCACCGGAGTCACGGGCCACACCACCGGCAAAGTCACGTCGCTGCACCGGCTCGTGTACTCCGAACTCGCTGAAAGCCACGGTAACGCCACCGCGCGCACCTACGGGCAGGCCAACCAGGCCGCGCTCGAGCACATAGCCCGCACAGTGTCGGAGGAACGCATCGACTGCGGCTTCCGGCGCGTGGCCAACTACACCTACGCAGAATCGCAGGCGGCCCTGGACCTGGTCAGGACAGAAGCCGACCTCGCTGCCGGGCTCGGCCTGCCGTCTTCCTTCACCACCGATGTTCCCTTGCCCTTTCCAGTACGGGGCGCCGTCCGCTTCGACGGCCAGGCGCAGCTCCACGCACTCAAGTACCTTCAGGGCCTCGCCGACGCGGTCGACGGCGACGGCAGCTTCGTGTTCGAGGAGACCCGGGCCGTGGGCCTCCGGGACGGCGGGCCGGCCGTGGTGGACACCGAGCAAGGTTCCGTCCGGGCAAGGGACGTCATCGTGGCCACGAATGTGCCGTTCGGGGACCGGGGATCCTTCGATGCGCGGTGTTACCCGCACCGCTCCTACATCGTCGCCAGCCGCGCCGGCGGGCCAACCCTGGATGCCACCTTCATCAGCGTTGACGAGCCGATGCGCTCCATCCTGACCGTCGACGTCGATGGCGCCAGTTACGTGCTCACCGGAGGTGAGGGGCACCGGGTGTCCGACGGCGGCGACTCCGCCCCGCGGTATGCCCGGCTGGCGTCCTTCTCCCGCGAGCGCCTCGGAGCCGGCGAGGCCGCCTACCGCTGGTCCACCCAGGACGCCATGCCCGTGGACGGGTTGCCTTACGTCGGCCCCCTGTTCCCCGACGCCAAGCACGTCCACGTGATCACCGGGCTGCGCAAATGGGGCCTGACCAACGGCACCGCCGCTGCGCTCATCCTCACGGACGCCCTCTGCGGCCGGCACAACCCCTGGGCGGCGATGTTTGACAGCAGCCGGCCCACGCCCATGACGGCGGCGGCACAATCCCGGGCGGAGGACGCCCCGCCGGACAGTGCGGCTCCCGGGCCGGCTGTCCAGCCCTACCTCGCAATCCCTGCGCCCGGAGCAGGAACGGTGGTTGACCTGGACGGAGAGCTGACAGCTGTCTATACCGACCCCGCGGGGAGGGTTCAGGCCGTCTCGGCTGTCTGCACCCACCTCGGCTGCACCGTCGGGTTCAACGCGGAGGACGTGAGCTGGGACTGCCCCTGCCACGGTTCCCGGTTCGCCATCGACGGCGCCGTCATCCAAGGCCCGGCCGCGAAGGACCTCCGCCCAAGGCCGCTGCCCTGATGCGCGTAAAGTTGCACGTGAAATGTGGGTACTGAATAAAGCAGACAAGTCGCTCACAGCCGTTGTACGCTTCTAGAACGGCCCGCCCGCCACATCCCGCAGGGATGCAGCGGAGCAGGGCCCGGTTCCGGGCTCAGCCGGAGCGAGTATCCATAAAGGAATAGCCGATGTCCAGGGATGAAACCTCCCTTCCTTCATTGACAAACTCACTACCCACCGAGGGCCGGGGGGCCCAGGCAGCCTTGCCAGGTGACGTGGGTGAAATAACTGTGCGCTGGCAGGCCCAGGAAATTATCGACGTCCTGCTGGCGGAGTCCGATCCTGAGAGCGACTGGACCCGCAGCAAACTCCGCGAGCTGGTGGCGGCGCATCCCGATCACCCCGAACGTGCGCTCCTCCAGCACCTCACTGCGACCACAGCGATCACCAACAGCGAGGATGAAGGGGCCGAAGTTGTGCCAATCCGGGCAGCCGAGCCTGTCCCGGTTCCATTCACGCGGCGCAGCAGGAACCGGATCGAAGCCGTCCTTGGCGACAAGATGCTCATGACGGCCTTCCAGCCGATCCGCAGCCTTCCGGCCGGGAACGTGATCGGCGTCGAGGCCCTCACCCGGTTCGTCAGCGATGACGGCGCCAGCGCCGACCACTGGTTCACCGAGGCAGAATCCGTTGGTCTTGGTACCGATCTCGAAATCGCCGCCCTGCTCCGGGCACTCACCGCAGCTCAGACGGTCCCCGCGCACCTCTTCATCGCGCTGAACCTCACGCCGGCCACGTGCATGGATCCCCGGATCCAGGGTTTGCTGGAGCATTCCCAGCTGGCCCTCGACCGGATCGTCATCGAGCTGAACGGCGCAGTCCCCCGAGACCAGTACCAGTCGCTGACCGCAGCCCTGGCACCGCTCCGCCGCCGCGGACTGCAGATTGCCGTGGACGGCGCCGGCGCCGGATTCACCTCCATGGACCAGGTCCTGGAACTCCACCCCGATATCATCAAGCTGGACCGCGGGTTCATCGCGGACATCGATCGCTCGGAGGGACAGCGGACCCGAGTCGCCGCCATGGCCGAACTCGCCAGTCACATCGGTGCCGCCTTCGCGGTACAGGGCGTCGAAACCCTGGCCGAACTCGCTGCGGTCACCGAGCTCGGCATCGTTGCGGCGCAGGGTTATCTCCTGGGCCGGCCGTCGGTGCACCCGCTGGACTGGAACGCCTGGACAGAGTCTGAACGCGAGTCCGCCGCGAGCGGCCCCGCTTCCTGACAAAGGGCCCCGCTTCCTGATGCAAGCAGATGCGGGCCGGGGAACTACTCCTCTGCCAGGTCCGCGGCCAGATGGATGTGGTTGTCCGCCAGCCACACAGGATTAAAGGCCTTGCTCAGGTAATTGCTGCCGGTGTCCGGAGCTATCGCCACCACCACTGACCCGCGCGGCGCCGCCCGCGCCACGCGGAGTGCTGCGGCCACGGTCAGCCCCGAGGACGGTCCCAGGGACAGGCCCTCCTCATTGAGCAGCCGGTGCAGCGTGGTGTACACCTCGTCGTTCGGGATCCGGAGAAACCGGTCCAGGAGGCCGCGGTCAAAGACCTTCGGCCAGTCGGGCCTGGGCCAGGAGTTGCCCACGCCGTCCACCAGGATCTGTCCGGGGTGACCGCCGCTGTAGACCGAGCCGTACGGATCGGCGCCGATCACCTCCACGTGGCCGGCGGACTTCTCTTTCAGGTACCGGCCGTTCCCCGTGATGGTGCCCCCGGTGCCGACCCCCGCCACGAAGTGCGTGATCCTTCCAGCCGTCTGCTCCCAGATTTCCGGGGCCGTCCCGTCGTAGTGCGCCCGCGGGTTGGCTGGATTGTCGAACTGCAGCGGCCGCCACGCGCCCGGGGTTTCGGCGGTGATGCGGGCAGCAACCGCCCTCGCATTTGCCGGCGAATCCGACGGGGCGCTCCAGTCCGTGAACAGGACCTGTGCACCATAGCGCCGCAGCGCCTCAAGTTTTTCCGTGGAGATGGACTCGCCTGTCACCACCACCACTGGATGCCCGGTGAGGGCTCCGATCAGGGCCAGCCCGATCCCGGTGTTCCCTGACGTGCTCTCCACAATCGTGCCGCCGGGCTGCAGCTCGCCGCTGCGCTCGGCCGCGCGGACCATGCTCAGGGCCGTCCGGTCCTTGATGGACCCGCCCGGGTTCTCCGATTCCAGCTTGGCGAAAACCGTGCTGCCAAGGCCCCGGCTCAGCACGGGCAGGGGCACCAGCGGCGTGTTGCCCACCTTCGCCAGCACGGACCCGGCGTCTGCCCCCAGATCCACGACTGGCGCCGCATGCCGTGGCGGCTCGTGCCTGCCTGTCATGGTGCTCATGTTTCTCCTCCCGACCCGTCCACGTCACCCGGCGGCGGGAGTCGCAGCTCCGGGAGCACCGCCAGCAGTTCCCCCAGTTCGTCCCGTCCCCGCTCCACTAGGGCTGCCGCCGGCAGCTGCTCGGCCAGCAGCTTTGATAAAAGGACGACGACGACGCCGGTCCCCTTGCCGAGCGGCCGCACCTCATCCGCGGACTCGCTCCCGCGGGTGTGCGCTGACTGCGCTTCCGCCAGCAGATAGGCGGCCGTCAGCGCCTCGATCGTGAGGAGTCTGCCGGCGACCTCCACCGAGCGCTCCAGCTGCTGGAGCGCCAGCGGGGCCAGCGTCGAGTGGTCCTCCACATCGGCGGACAGCGTGGGGGCGCCCAGTGTTGCAGGCGCCGCGAGGAACTTCAGTTCGGCCGCCATCCCCGCGGCCGAATACCAGAGCAGGCCCGGCAGTTCCTCGGACGCCAGGGCCGTGCCGCTGCGGGCCGCCGCCAGGTTCAGCTGCCGGATGAGCCGCTGCGGCGGGTAGAGCTTGGCGATCCGCCGTTCACTGCTGATGCCCACGTGCGCCAGTCCCAGGCGCAGGGCTTCGAAGGCCAGCGCCAGCTGCATCGGCTGGAAGTTCCCGCCGGAAACCATCCGGCCGGCGACCACATCCGTCAGCGGGTTGTCGCCCCGGCCGTTGAGCTCCACCTCGAGCGCATCGGCAAGGGCGGTGATCTGGGCGCGGAAGGCTCCGTGCGTCTGCGGCGCGGCACGGAAGGACAAGGCATCCTGCACCGAGGCTTCACGCCGTGGGTCCTCCAGCCAGCCGCCGCGCACCAGCCGCCGGACATTGGCGGCCGAGATTCTTTGGCCGTCCACCGCCTTGGCCGACTGCACGGCCGGCGAAAACGGGCTGAGGTTCCCGCCGCCGTCGTACCTTGCGGTTGCCTCCAGCGACAGGGCCAGAGCGGTATCCGCGAGGTCGGCAAACCGCAGGAGCCGGCCGAGCTCGAGCGCGCCGGCGCCGATTGAGTAGGAGTTGGCGCTGACCAGCGCCAGTGCCTCGCCAGGGGCCAGGACCAGCGGCTCAAGGCCGGCCTCGGCGAGCGCAGCGGCACCGGCCACCAGACTGCCGTCGGGGGCCAGCGCCTGCCCCTCGCCGATGGCGACGGCGGCCACCGCGGCCAGCTGCGTCAGGTCAGAGGAGCCCACGGAACCGTCGCGTGGAACGGCAGGAACCACTCCCCGGTTGAGCAGTTCGGCATAGAATCTGGCTATTTCGGGGCGGACGCCCGAGCCGCCGCGGGTGAAACCGACGAGCCTCGCGAGCATGACGGCGCGCACTTCATCCGGCGCGAGCAGCGCCCCCACGCCGCTGTGGTGGTAGCGGACCACCTGAACCTGGTAGGCAAGGATGGACTCCTCCTCCACAGCCGTGTCCCGGCCCGATCCCAGCAGCGTATTGAGCCCATAGACCCTGTGGCCGGAATCGATGGCAGCCTGGACCACGTCGCGGGACAGCCCCATGAGCTCCGTTGCTTCCGCACTCAGGACGACTTCCACTGACGGATCAGCGGCGGCCTGCGCGACGTCGGCGGCGCGGAGGTGCGCCGTTCCGATCAGGAAGCTGCCCCTCCGGACTCCCGGCAAAAGGCCCCCGGACGCTCTGACTCCGGCCATGGCACTAAAAATCCAGCAGGTTCCGGCGGAACCCGCCGTCACCGTAGCTCGTCCGCAGCAGTCCCCGGCGCCGGAGCACCGGCGCGAGTTTGTCCAGCACCCCGTGGACAGTGGCCGGGTCAACGAAGCCGGAGAAGAGGAAGCCGTCCCCGCCCACCGCGGCGCCCGTTTCCTCAAGGTGGTCCGCGATTTCCTCGGCTGTGCCGACGATGCTGTCCCCCGCGCCGCCGCTCCGGGCCTGCAGGACTTCACGGAGGGTCGAGCCCGGCGGGGCAGCCTTGGAGAAGTGCTCCAGCGTTCCCTGGTTGCTGTTGGTGGTGAGGTCCGGCAAGGGCTCGTCCAGGTCGAACTGTTTGAAGTCGATGACGGACAGGTATGAGATCGAGTTGAGCTGGCTGTCGATGTCCCGCTGCGTGAGTTCCTTCCGCGCGGCACGCAAGTCCTCCGCCTCTGCTTTGGAGCCCACCACAGTGGGTTTGAGCACGAACAGCACCTTGACGTCGTCCGGGTTCCGGCCGGCGGCGGCCGCCACGGAGCGGATGGAGTCGCGGTACGCCTTCATGCCGTCGGCTCCGCGGGCCAGCGCAATGGCGACGTCGGCATTGCCACCGGCGAACGCCTTGCCGCGCGGGGAAGCCCCGGCCTGCACCAGCACGGGCTCCTCCGGCAGGGGTGCCGTGTTCAGCGGACCCCGGACCTTGAAGAACTCGCCGGCGTGGTGGATGGGCCGGACCTTGGTGTGGTCAGCGAAGACGCCGCCCTGGGCGTCCTCCACGATGGCGTCCCCGTCCCAGCTCCGCCAAAGCTTCCGGACCACGTCCACGAACTCCTCGGCCTTCTCGTAGCGGAGGTCGTGCTCGATCTGCTGGTCCAGGCCGTAGTTCTGGGCGGCGAGGTCGCTGCCGGACGTCACCACGTTCCAGCCCAGCTGCCCGCTGGAGAAGTGCTGGAGCGTGGCCAGCAGCCGGGCCGCGGTGAACGGCGGATAGAACGAGGCACTGACAGTCGGCACGATCCCCAGGTGCTCGGTGGCGGACAGCAGGTACGGCACGAGGGCCAGCGGATCGTGCTTCGGCGCGAAGGATGCCTGCGCCAGGCTCACCTCCGCGCTGCCGCCGTAGGTGTCCGGGACGGTGAGGGAGTCCTCGATGATGAACAGGTCAAGGCCCGCCCGCTCGAACTCCCGCACGGCATGCTGGTACAGCGAGGGCTTCTTCCAGTCGTAGCCGATGCCGTAGCCCGGCGTCCCCCAGCCCTGCACACCAAAGCCGTGGCCCACAAACCATCCAAAATGCAGCATGGGACTGACTGTATTGGCGTTCGACGCGTTCACTGTTGCCTGGTTTCATCCGGCGTTACGGTGGTTCATCTCCCGTCATTATCCCCCCGGCCAGCGGCTTTGTAACCGAAGCAACCGGCGTCGAGCGTTACGGAACATGACGACGGCGGCGGTGCCAGCCGCCGTCGTCGGTGTTACGTTTTTGGGGAGTAATGAGAACCGGCGCCAAGCCCTGACTGGCCGGTCGGCAACCCTCCCTTTCGCGGCGGGGTGCCTCAGGTGAATACTCGGCATATCGACCACTTCGAGCTGCAAGCGTGAGAGAAGGAGATCCGTCATGTCGGACGCCCCCGCCGGCGACACCCTGCCGTCCCAGCAGGACAAACCTGAGAAAAAGCTGTCCTACCGCCTCATCACGGGGCCGGACAACCGCGACTTCTGTGAACGCATCTCCGCTGCCCTGGCGGAGGGGTATGTGCTGCACGGCAGCCCCGCAGCCGCCTTCAACGGCAGGGACGTGATCGTGGCGCAGGCCGTGATCCTGCCCGCCGCCATCGCCACGGCCGACGCAGCGGTGGCCACCGCCGTGGACCGGCTGGACTCGGACGATGACCTCAACGCCGAAGCATTCGAGGGCCACGCATGAGCTACGCGGGAGACCTCACGCCGCAGGAGGCATGGGCCAAACTCGAAGACGGCGCCATCCTGGTGGACGTCCGCACCGAGGGCGAATGGGCCCACATCGGCATCCCGGAAACCGCAACCGCAAACGATCAGCGGAATGACCCGCTGTTCATCCAGTGGACCTTCCCGGGCGGCATCCCCAACCCTGCATTCATCGAGCAGCTGAAGCAGCAGGCTCCGGCGGACACCTCCACGGAGCTCGTTTTCCTCTGCCGGTCCGGCCAGCGCTCCATCGCGGCCGCCGTCGCAGCGACCCAGGCGGGCTTCACCTCGTATAACGTCCTCGAAGGCTTTGAAGGCGAACCGGACCGTTACGGCGAGCGCACCGTCAACGGCTGGAAGAACCGCGGCCTCCCAACGAACCTGGGAAAGAACTAAGTGACCTTCAATCAAGATGCCGCCGGCTGGAGCCCCGAAACCCAGGCCGTCCGCGGCGGGCTGGACCGCACCAACTTCCAGGAAACCACCGAACCCATCTTCCTGACCTCGGGCTTCGTGTACGAGTCCGCTGCCGCGGCCGAGCGGGCCTTCACAGGCGAGGACGAACGCTTCGTCTACTCCCGCTACGGCAACCCGTCCGTGGCCACCTTCCAGGAACGCCTCCGCCTGCTCGAGGGCACCGAGGCGTGCTTTGCGACGGCGTCCGGCATGTCGGCGGTATTCACCGCCCTGGGTGCCCTGCTGGGTGCCGGGGACCGTGTGGTGGCCGCCCGCTCGCTGTTCGGCTCCTGCTTTGTGATCCTGAACGAAATCCTGCCGCGCTGGGGCGTGGAGACGGTCTTCGTGGACGGACCGGACCTTGAGCAGTGGCGCGCTGCCCTTTCGGAGCCCACCGCCGCCGTCTTCTTCGAGTCGCCGTCCAACCCGATGCAGGAGATCGTAGACATCGCCGCCGTCAGCGGACTGGCCCATGCGGCCGGCGCCACCGTCGTGGTCGACAACGTCTTTGCCACACCCCTGCTGCAGCGCTGCGGCGACCTCGGCGCGGACGTGATCGTCTACTCCGGCACCAAGCACATCGACGGCCAGGGCCGCGTGCTGGGCGGCGCCATCCTCGGCACCAAGGAATTCATCGACGGGCCGGTCAAACAGCTCATGCGCCACACCGGGCCCGCACTCTCCGCGTTCAACGCCTGGGTGCTCACGAAGGGCCTGGAGACCATGGCGCTGCGCGTAAACCACTCCTCGGCCACCGCACTGCGCCTGGCCGAATGGCTTGAAGAACATCCCGCCGTCAGCTGGGTCAAGTACCCGCTGCTGAAGTCCCACCCGCAGTACGAGCTGGCCGCAAAGCAGATGAAGGCCGGCGGCACCGTGCTCACACTGGAACTCGCGACGTCGGGCGGCCGGTCCGGCAAGGAAGCCGCCTTCGCGCTGCTGGACGCGCTGAAGATCATCGACATCTCCAACAACCTGGGCGACGCCAAGTCCCTCATCACCCACCCGGCCACCACGACGCACCGCGCCATGGGCCCGGAAGGCCGTGCAGCCATCGGGCTCAGCGACGGCGTGGTGCGGCTGTCGGTGGGCCTGGAGGATCCGGAAGACCTGATCGCGGACCTGGAGCAGGCGCTCAAGCAGATCTGAGTGAGTTTGCAGCCCTGAAGCCTACTGCTGGTAGGTGATGTAGGCCTCGTACTGCACCCGCCACTTCTCCGGGTTCTTGGGATCAGGAATGGTGGTGGTGAGGAACTGAACGCTTGTCACCTGGCCCTTGAGGTACTTCAGCCATTGGGTGACTTCGTGCGCCACGTCCCGGTCGAGCTGGGCTACGTGGTGGACTTGCATAGCCATGGGAGCCTCCTTGATTGGTGGGCTGACTTTACTACCGGCCGCCACCACACAGCCACCCCTCACACACGTCTATGGGCGGTGGCGGACAACTCACGTCTTCCGCAGGCACTGGCTTGCGGGTATGACAGGTATAGGCGTTCCGGACACGAGGGCGCCTTTGAGCCGGCGAAAGGTGATTTGCGATGACCGAACATCAGGGACTGGCCCCGGCGCCGATGACCGCAGCACAGGCCGGCGTCATCGGGAGCCTGGCCGCTCAACTGCGGGTGGACTCCATCCGGTGCAGCACACAGGCCGGGTCCGGCCATCCCACCTCATCATTGTCGGCTGCGGATCTCATGGCCGTCCTGCTCGAGCGGCACCTCCGCTATGACTGGGACCAGCCATCGCTGCCTGCCAATGACCACCTCATTTTTTCCAAGGGCCACGCCTCCCCGCTGCTGTACTCCATGTACCGGGCGGTGGGCGTGGTCGATGAGGACGAACTGATCAATACCTACCGGCAGTTCGGCAGCCGCCTGCAAGGCCACCCCACACCGGTCCTGCCCTGGGTTGATGTGGCCACCGGATCATTGGGCCAGGGCCTGCCGGCCGCGGTGGGCGTGGCACTGGCCGGACGGTACCTGGACCGGCTCCGGTACCAGACGTGGGTGCTGTGCGGGGACAGCGAACTGGCCGAAGGGTCCATGTGGGAGGCCCTGGACAAGGCCGCCTACTACAAGCTCGGCAACCTCACAGCCGTCGTGGACGTCAACCGCCTGGGCCAGGACGGGCCCACGGAACTCCAATGGGACATGGACCGGTACGCCCGGCGCGTGGAAGCCTTCGGGGCCGACGCCCTCGTCATCGACGGCCACGATCTTGCCGCGATCGACGACGCACTCACCCGCGCGCGCTCCAATCCCGACCAGCCGACCGTCATTCTGGCGAAAACCATTAAGGGCAAAGGCGTGCCCGAAATCGAAGACCAGAACGGCTGGCACGGCAAAGCCCTTCCGAAGGACATGGCCGAACGCGCCGTGGCAGCCCTCGGCGGGCCCGGCAGCCTGCGGATAACCACGGCTCTGCCCGAACCGGGCACACCCGCCATCACCGCCAACCCCCTGGCATCTGTCCGCCTGCCCCGCTGGGAGGTGGGCGACGAGGTGGCGACCCGGGCCGCCTTTGGTGCCGCTGTATCCGCGCTGGCCGCGCGTCCCGAAACCGTCGTTCTGGACGGCGAAGTGGGAAACTCGACCCACGCCGGTGAATTCGAGGACGCTGCCCGGGAACGGTACTTCGAAATGTTTATCGCCGAACAGCAGCTCATCGCCTCCGCCGTCGGGCTCTCGGTCCGCGGCTACGTGGCGTTCGCGGCCAGTTTCGCCGCGTTCCTGATATCCCGGCCCTTCGACTTCATTCGGATGGCCGGCGTCTCCCAGGCCAGCATCCGGCTGGTTGGCACCCACGCCGGCGTCGAAATCGGCCAGGACGGCCCGTCGCAAATGGCACTGGAGGACATCGCTGCCATGCGGGCCGTGCACACCTCCACCGTGCTCTACCCCGCCGACGCCCCCTCCACCGCCCAACTCGTCGAGACCATGGCGGACACCGCCGGAATCTCCTACCTTCGCGCCACCCGCGGCGCCTACCCGGTCATCTACGGGCCAGACGAAAAATTCCCGCTCGGCGGATGCAAAGTCCACCGCGCGGGCCCCAATGACGCCGTGGCGCTCATCGGTGCCGGGGTCACGCTGCACGAATGCCTCATGGCGGCGGGGCAACTGGCCGAAGCCGGGATCAAAGCCCGCGTCATCGACCTCTACTCCATCAAACCCATCGACGCGGAGACCCTGCGCCGGACCTGCCTCGAGACCGGCGGCCGGATCGTCGTCGCAGAAGACCACTACCCCGAAGGCGGCATCGGATCCGCCGTGCTCGAAGCCCTCGCCGGCACAGACACCCCCGAACTCCACACCGTCCTGCTTGCCGTCAGGTCACTGCCCACGTCCGGCAAACCCCAGGAATTGCTCGACGCCGCCGGCATCTCCGCCCGCCACATCACCGCAGCCGCCCGCAGCCTTGTAGGAGCCTGAAGCGACACATTTCAGGCGACGTAACAAGACCCGTCACAGTTTTACTTAGGTAAGGCTTGGCTAATATCATCGTCCGGGTGACCACGCAGCTAGATTTCGCGCGGGCGTCCTTTGCCGCGGATCTTGCGAGCCACGGGGACAGGCCCGCCATCCTCACCGACGGACAAGCCCTGACCTATCGGGACCTGGCGGACCGCGTCGATGCCCTTGCCCTCCGGCTCGGCACCGAGCGGCGCCTCGTGGCGCTGGCCGCCGCCAACGACCTCGACTCGCTCGTCGCCTACCTGGCGGCGCTGACCTCCGGCCATCCGCTGATCCTTCTTCCGGAGGACAAACCGGCTGCCCTGGAGTCCCTCGTGGCGGCCTACGATCCCGACGTCATCCTGAGGTCCGCGAACGGGCAGACCGTCCTGGAGGAACGCCGGCCCGGGACGCGGCACCAACTGCATCCGGATCTTGCCCTCCTGCTCAGCACGTCAGGCTCCACCGGCTCCCCCAAGCTCGTCCGGCTCTCACACCAGAATCTGCAGTCCAACGCCGAGTCCATTGCCGACTACCTCGGCATCGGTCCGCACGACCGCGCGGCAACAACGCTGCCCATGTCGTACTGCTACGGGCTGTCCGTGATCAACAGCCACCTGCTCCGCGGCGCCGGCCTGGTGCTCACTGACCTCTCCGTCGTTGACCCGTGCTTCTGGGACCTGTTCCGAAGCCAGGCGGCGACGTCCTTCGCGGCCGTTCCCTACACCTTTGAACTTTTGGAACGGGTAGGGTTCGCGGACATGGACCTGCCCCTCCTTCGCTACGTCACCCAGGCCGGCGGCCGCCTGGCCCCGGAGAACGTGCGCTGCTACGCGGAGCTGGGACGCCGCAACGGCTGGGATTTATTCGTGATGTACGGCCAGACGGAGGCCACCGCCAGGATGTCCTACCTGCCCGCGGAACTCGCCAGCACGTTTCCCGGCGCCATAGGGACCCCGGTGCCCGGCGGGAGCTTCCGCATCGATCCTGTCCCAGGGCTGGACGACGGGGAGCTCGTCTACACAGGCCCGAACGTCATGCTGGGCTATGCCGGCAGCCCGGACGATCTCGCAGCGGGCCGGACCATCCATGAGCTACGCACCGGCGACCTCGCCAGGCAGCATCCCGCCGGAGTTTACGAGGTGGTGGGCCGGCGCAGCCGGTTCGTCAAGATCGTGGGACTGCGCGTGGACCTCGGTCAGGTGGAACGGATGCTCGCGGACCTCGGGGTGCAGGCGGCCAGTGCGGGAACGGACCAGGGACTCGTCGTCGCCGTCGAGGGCGAGCACGACCCGCGGCTGCTCAGCAAGGTCCTCGCGCAGGGTATCGGGCTGCCGCGGGCGGCCCTCGAGGTGCACGCCGTCGAACATCTCCCGCGCCTGGCCACCGGCAAGCTGGACTACCCGGCAGTTCTCGCCCTTTCCGGTTCCAAGCCGGCGGAGCCGGCATCGGGGCCCGCCGCCGCAACGGGGCCGGACAACGTCAGAAGGATTTTCGAGGACACCCTGGAGCGTGCGGACATCTCCGACAGCGACACCTTCGTCTCGCTTGGCGGCGATTCCCTGTCCTATGTGGCGGCATCCGTCAGGCTCGAGCAGGCTCTGGGGCGTCTTCCGGCGGACTGGCATCTGACGCCCGTCCGCGATCTGGAACCGCGCCGCGAGGATGTGCCAGTCCGGAAGCTGCGGCGGTTCTTCGCACCATTGGAAACCAGCATCGTCCTCAGGGCGGCCGCGATCGTCTGCATCGTCAGCACTCACGTCGGCTTGTTCAGCCTGCAAGGGACGGCCCACGTTCTCATGGCCGTGGCGGGCTACAACTTTGCGCGTTTCCAGCTCTCGGGGGAACGGCTCCCCCGCCTGCGGCGGCAGCTCAGGAGCGCGGCCAAGGTGGCGGTGCCGAGCATGGCCTTCATCGGTGCAGCGTACCTGATCACGGACAGATACAGTCCTGCCAACGTGGTGCTCCTCAACGCCATCATCGGGCCCGAGGCCGTGACCACGCGGTGGCACTTCTGGTTCATCGAGGTGCTCGTCTATCTGCTCGTCGGCATGACCGCCCTGCTCGCCATCCCGTGGGCAAGCCGTGCCGAGCGGCGCTTCCCCCTGCTCTTCCCCTTGGCATTGACCGGCGTCGGGCTTCTCACCCGCTTCGGGATTATCGACCCCGGAGTGCCACACACAGCGCCGGCACTCTGGCTCTTCGCACTGGGCTGGGCGATTGCGCGGTCCCGGAACCTGGGCCACCGCTGCGCCGTGTCGGCCATTGCAGCGCTGACTGTTCCCGGGTTCTTCGACAACGCGAACCGGGAAGCAACACTCCTCATCGGGATACTCGTGCTGGTGTGGCTGCCGGCCATTCCTGTGCCGACGGGCCTCCGCCGCCTGACGGTGGTGCTGGCCAGCGCTTCTCTGTACGCCTACTTGGTCCACTGGCTGGTCTTTCCGCCGCTGGCCGGGATCAGCCCCGCGCTGGCCGTCACCGCCTCGCTTGCCGCAGGGTTGGCCTACTGGGCCCTGTGCACGCGGGTTGCCAGCTCGGCAAACCGGTGGAAGGCACACAGGAGGACGGCCCGGTCAGCCGTGGCGGGCGCGAAGGCGTCCACGATGGGTGCTTAGCAAGCCCTTAGACTGCCTGCAGCTCCCGGGCCGCCACCGCAGAGACGAGCATGGAACCGGCAGCCACAACGGGATCGATAACGGGTATGCCCAGCCTGCGGCGCAAGACATCCGCCATGCCGATGCTCGTCAGGCCGGTGCTCGCCTCAACGATGACGTCAGCACCGGCATCCACCAGCATGTGGGCCGCAGCGAGGGAATCGAAAATACCCGTCGGCATGAGGAACCCCTCGGACGTTTCCACGCCCTCCGGCCCGTCGATCAGCAGCATGCGGTCGCCGAGGGCGTCGGAAATGGGTCCGGGAACCGAGTGCTTCAGGCCCAGCACGCCCACCCGCCCGCCGAACGTAAGCGCGGCGGCGGCAGCCGACGAGCCGGCCCCGACCACCGGAATATCCAGCAGGGCGCGCACCTCGGCCAGTCCCGGGTCCGCGGCGCAGCTGACAATCAGGGCGTCAACCTCACCCGCCATTTCGAGCGCCAGTTCCACAACCTTAGGAACGGCCAGCCGAAGCGACTCTGCGTCGTAGACGCCCGACGGCTGGGCCGGAATGCAGCGCGACGTCACCTCGAAGCCGAAAGATTCCTGCAGCAGCTTTCCGTGGGAGTTGAGCAGACGCCGGTCTGACGTCGTCAAAGCCCGGATGACACCTACACGCATGGTCATGCCTTCCCCGAGTGGATCTTGTGCTTCCACCCTAGCCAGACAATATTTCGTGCGGTTTGCCGGGAAATGACCATCGGAAACCTCCCCGCCACTCAGCGCATGTCCGGGGCGCGCTTCAGATAGGAGGTCAGGACTGGCGGACCCGCAGCAGCTCCGGCACGGGCTCTGCTTCCGCGTCGGCATAGCCGACCGTCCCCCGCAGCGTGGCCCGCACGGCGTGCGCGACGACGGCACCCAGCCCGCCGTCGTCGGGCGCGGCTTTCTCCATCACAGTCTCCCGGACGCAGCGCTGTTCTGCAGCGCCGGTGCCGCGGGAGAGGATCTCCTCGACCCCTTGCCGCACCAGGTCGATTTCGCCGTTCTCGGTGAGCACCGGTTCCAGGAAATCCACGAGCGAGCGCACCACCTCCGCGGCGGGCGCGGGCCGGAAGCTGCCGAAGTCCAGCAGCTCGCCGCGGAGGCCGAAATTACTGGCCTGCCACGCCGCCATGCGCAGCAGCACCGTGGGAACCGGGGCCGGCTCCACGCCTTGGTGCCATTCCCTGCTGGCGGACTCCACCAGCGCCCGGACCAGGACGGCGATCAGTGCGGCGTCCTCGGCCCGGAGGCAGACGTCGGCCACCCTGACCTCCACCGTGGGGTGGTTCCGGGACAGCCGCGCGTCGAAGTAGACCATGCCCTCATCCAGCAGCACCCCGCTGTCCAGCAGGCGGGTCACCACCCGCCGGTACGCCGACAGGCTCCCGTAAATGGCGGTGGGGCCAGATGTCGGCCAGCGGTTCCAGGCCTGGGTACGGTAGCTCTCGAACCCGGTTTCCACGCCCTGCCAGAAGGGGGAGTTGGCGCTGAGCGCGATCAGGACGGCCAGCTTGTCCCGGATCCTGTCCAGGACCGCCACGCCTTCATCCTGGGATTCGATGAAGGTGTGGACGTGGAAGCCGCAGGTCAGCTGCTCCTGGGCGGTCAGGCCGAAGCGCTCGAGCATCCGGGCGTACCGCGGGTCCGGCGTCGTGTGGCTTGCGAGGGACAAAGGGGAGGTTGCGAGCGCCGCGACCCGTGCGCCGTGCCGCTGGGCGGCCTCATCGGCCATCGCCCGGCCCGCGCGTATCTGGCGGAGCAGTTCCTCATAATCCAGGCACGGCCGGGTCTGGGTCTCGATCTGTTCGAGCTTGAGCTCGGCACTCAAGCCCATCCCGTCGTCGCAAGCGGGTCTGGTCTGCTTCTGCAGCAGCCGCGGTTTGTCCGGGGCGTCGTCGGCCGCGAGCTTCCGGCCGGAGAGCAGCGCATCAGCGAGCGCCAATGGCTCCCCGCTGCCCGGGTCCACGATCAGCAGTTCTTCCTCGACCCCAAAAGTCCGCATGCGTACATTGTCCGTCAGACCAGCCGAAACGTCCCTGACATGACGAAAAGCGCGAACGATCACTGGGGGCCCTGCGGCAGGCTGGCCCGAGGGGCGGAAGTGTCCGCTCGCGCTCTGCGGAGGGCCTCAAGCCTCCGCTCGCGCTCTGTTGGTGCTGGGAAAACCTAGTCCTGGAAATACTCGATCTTGGCGCCGATGGTGTTGAGCCGCTCGGCCAGGTCCTCGTAGCCGCGCTCAATGACGTAGATGTTGCGCAGCTCAGACACGCCCCGCGCCGCAAGCATGGCGAGCAGCAGGCACGCCGCCGGGCGGAGGGCAGGCGGGCAGCCGATCTCCGCGGCACGCCACCGGGTGGGGCCGTTGACGTAGATCCGGTGCGGGTCCAGCAACTGCACCCGGGCCCCCAGCTTGTTCAGCTCCGTGAGGTAGATGGCGCGGTTCTCGTAGACCCAGTCGTGGATCATTGTCTGGCCCTCGGCGTTGCCGGCAATCACGGCGAAGAACGGCAGGTTGTCGATGTTCAGCCCCGGGAACGGCATCGGGTGGATCTTGTCTTCCGGCGCCCGCAGCTCAGAGGGCTTGGTGGTCACATCCACCAGCCGGGTGCGGCCGTTGCGGGCCATGTACTCTCCCGAAACTTCGAGCTTCTGGCCCATCTGCTCCAGCGTGGCCAGCTCGATTTCCATGAACTCGATGGGCACGCGGCGGATGGTCACCTCGGAATTCGTCACAATACCGGCGGTGATGAGGCTCATCGCCTCGATGGGGTCCTCGGAGGGGAAGTATTCAATGTCGACGTCGATGGACGGCTTGCCGGTGATCTTCAGCGTGGTGGTTCCGACGCCGTCGATCTCCACTCCCAGCCTCTGCAGATAGAAGCAGAGGTCCTGCACCATGTAGTTGGGGCTGGCGTTGCGGATGATGGTGGTGCCGCCCCGGTGGGCGGCGGCCATGATGGCATTTTCGGTGACGGTGTCTCCGCGCTCGGTGAGCACGAAGGAACGGTCAAGAGCGTCCGACGTCGGCGCCTGCACCGTGTAGAAGCCCGCGGTGGCCTCCACCGAAAGCCCGAACTGGCGCAGCGCCTGCATGTGCGGCTCCACTGTGCGGGTGCCAAGGTCACATCCGCCGGCGTACGGCAGCCGATACTGTGCCGTTTCGTCCAGCAGCGGGCCGAGGAGCATGATCACGCTGCGGGTGCGGCGGGCGGCCTCAACGTCCATGGACTCCAGGTCCAGCACGGCGGGCCGGCGGAGCTGGAGATCGTTGTCGTTGAGCCAGATGCATTCGACGCCGATGCTCACGAGCACCTCGACGATCCGGTTGACCTCCTCGATCCGGGCCAGCCGGCGCAGTGTGGTGGTGCCGCGGTTGATAAGGCTGGCGCAAAGCAGTGCGACGCCGGCGTTCTTACTGGTGTTGACGTCAACGGAGCCAGAGAGTGTCCGGCCGCCTTCCACGCGGAGGTGGGTCATCTGGGACTTGCCGAGCTTTACGATGCTCTGGCCGAATATCGCCTCAAGCCGCTGGATCATTTTCAGGCTCAGATTCTGCTTGCCCTGCTCCATTCGGGCGACGGCGCTTTGGCTGGTTCCGAGTTCCGCGGCGAGCTGCCCCTGGGTCCAGCCCTTCTGCCCGCGGGCGTCGCGGAGCATGAGTCCAACGTGTTCAGCAGTCTGTTGTGTCATAACAAAAAAATATCACAAATGATGTATTTTGGCGGCAAAGTCGGGCCGGTGCCCGTTGAATTCCAGAATTTACCCGCCCTGTGCGATAACGAGAGCGGGTTGGGCTACCGGCAGCAGGCAGCGAGGCGCAGGCCACCAGGTCTGGCGAGGCGGCGGACCGACACAGCCGCTGGCCTTGACCCGGGAAGCCATCGGGAGCAAGCTAACGCTACCGGTTGCGGCCAGTTAAGGGAACGGGAGGCCGCCTTGTCCATTTTCAACTCCGCGGTGTTCGGCGAGAAGCGCCCCTCCAGGCAGCAGGCCACCGCATTTCTCTCCTTCGTGGTAGCCACGGCGGTGGGCTTCGTGCCGGGCCCCCGCCTGGACGATGGCACTCCCCCGGAGTCCTCCATCATTCAGCCTACGGCCGCGGCGTCCGCCACCGCCCCGGCTGCTCCAGCCCAGCCCGCGGCCCCGTCGACTCTGGCGCAACCGTCCGCGCCCCAGCCCTCGGCAGGCGGCACCATGCTGCTCGGCAACGACGTGTCCTGGCCGCAGTGCAACAAGGCCCTGCCCAAGGACCCGGCGTTCGCAATCGTCGGCGTCAACAACGGACTGGCCAACACCACCAACCCGTGCCTGCATCAGCAATTGGACTGGGCAGATGACATCTCTTCCGATCTGACCGGACAGCCGGGCGTGGCCCTCTACATCAACACCGCCAACCCCGGCAGTGCCGGATCCTGGTGGCCCACAAGCAACAACTATGGTGGCAAGACCGTGCCGAACCCCTACGGCGAGTGCAAGGGGCAGGTGGATGTCCCGTGCGCCTACATGTACGGATATGCCAAGGCCTTCGATGACGCCTACCTCCGCAGCATCACTAATCCGGAGGACTATCTGTGGTGGCTGGATGTGGAAACGGGCAACAGCTGGTCCGGCAACAAAGACGCCAACAGGGCAGACCTTGAGGGCATGACGGACTTCTTCCACAGCATCGACGCGGACGTGGGCATCTATTCCACCGGTGTCCAGTGGGGACAGATCGTTGGCCAGGTCAGCCCCGGCAGCAACCTCTACAACCTCCCCAGCTGGCTCCCCGGCGCCCGCACGGCCAGCGGGGCCAAGGGCAACTGCTCGGCCGCGCCCCTCACCGCCGGCGGCCGGGTCATCCTCACCCAGTTCGTCTCCAAGGGCTTCGACTACGACTACTCCTGCATCTGACCCGGACGCCCAGGCACGGCGGGAGGCCTCCGGAGCCCCGGCCTGACCCGTGGTTAGGCCCTGCCCTGTAGTTAGGCCCTGCCCCGTGGTTAGGCCCTGCCCCATGGTTAGACTCGGGCCATGCGCCACACCGACACCATCCGGACCGCCACCATCGAAGACGCGGAAATCCTCGCCCAACTCCAGCTCGAGTGCTGGCGAGAGACCTACTCGGGACTGCTGTCCCCCGACTTTTTTGCCAGGCAGAGCGTGGACGAGCGGCTGGCCATGTGGCTCCGGCTACTGAACGGCGCCCACGCCGGGCGCCAATTCGTTGCAGACGTCGGCGGACGGCTGGTGGGATTTGCCGGCTCACTTCCGCCGCGCCTACTTCCGCCCGGCCCGCTTCCGCCGGCGGCAGGCTCCGCTGACGCACGTTCCGACGGCAGGGCTGAGCTCTGGGGCATCTACGTGCTGAAAGCCCACCACGGTTCCGGGCTGGGCCAACGGCTTCTTGATGCAACGCTCGGAGCCGAGCCCGCAGCCCTGTGGGTGGCCCAGGACAACCCCAGGGCCCAGGCCTTCTACCGCCGCAACGGCTTCGAGTTCAACGGAACGAAGGAAGCCATTGAAGACTGGGAAGGACTCGTCGAACTGCGGATGACAAGGTAGTCCGGCGCTGGCCAACTACACCTAGGACCCTTCGAGCCACACCATGTTCCAGGTCCCGGCCCATACGGCAGCAACCACGGCGCCAGCCGCGATCACCGCTCCGCCGAGCAGCACCCAGATATCCAAGCGGCTGTAGGTCGATTCGCGGGCCCACGTCCGTGTGGCCCCGCCGAAGCCGCGCGCCTCCATGGTGACGGCGAGGCGGGTCGCGCGCCGGATGGCCTGGACCAGCAGGCCGAAGCTCTGCCCCAAGGTGGCGCGCAGCCGCTGCCACGGGTTGCCCCGGGACCCCACGCCGCGGGCGCGCCGGGCCATGCCGATGGTCTGCCATTCCTCCGCCATGAGCCCCACGAGTCGCATGGCCGCGAGCGTGCCCAGCACGAACCGGTGCGGCAGGCGGCCCTTCTGCGCCAACGAATCGGCGAGGTCGGTGGGGTCCGTGCAGCTCATCAGCAGCACCGCTGGCAAAGCAATCGCGAGGCCGCGGAGCAGGAAACCCAGCCCCAGCTGGAGGGAACCTTCGCTCATGGACCAGATGCCGACGTCGAGCAGTACCTTCCCGCTGTCCGGCGACAGGATGGACGTGCTCCAGCCGCCCACGGCGGCAGCGACAATCAGCGGCCAGCCGCGCTGCCAGAGCAGCGTGAACGTCAGGCCGGCGAGCGGGAAAAGCAGCAGTTCGCAGGCCAGCGCCACGGACGCGGACATCCAGTCGATGGACAGGGCCAGAACAAGGGTGATGAGGAAGACGGCGGCGAATTTGGCCAGCGGGTTGGCCCGGGTCAGCAGCGCCTGGTTTCCGGAAAGGCTCAGCGCGTCCCTCATGTCGGGGCCTGTTCCGGTGCGCCGAGGGCGTGCCCGCCCGTGCCCGGCTGAGCCGTGCCCGGCTGAGCCGTGCCCGGCTGACCCAGTCCCCGGGGGGCGAGCCTGAACTCGGTCCCGCCCAACACATGCGTGAATTCCTGGTCGTGCGTCACGGAAACCACGGCGGTGCCGGCGTCGAGCAGTTCGGACAGGAAGGAGGCGAGCTCGGCCCAGGTGTTTGCATCCTGGCCGAACGTCGGCTCGTCCAGGATCAGGACCTGGGGATGGGCCGCGAGCACCGTGGCCACGGAAAGCCTGCGCTTTTCCCCGCCGGAAAGCGTGTACGGGTTGGCGTCCACGAGACCGGTCAGGCGAAGCCGCTCCAGCAGCTCGTCAACGCGCTCTTCCCCGTGGCCCATGTGCCGCGGGCCGAACTGCAGCTCGTCCAGGACCCTGCCCGTGACGAACTGGTGCTCGGGTTCCTGGAACACGGTGCCGATCCTCGCGATCAGCTGCTCGGCCCGCCACTTGTACGGGTCGATCCCGGCGCCGCGGCTCAGTTCCACGGTGGCGGACACCTTGCCGTCAACGGGCGGGATCAGGCCGGCGAGCGTCAGGGCAAACGTGGATTTCCCGGCGCCGTTGGGCCCGGTAATGGTCAGCGCTTCGCCGGCGCGGACCTGGGCCGTGATGTCCCGCTGGACAGGCACGGGCGGAACGGACCTGAAGCCGCGGCGGCGTGGCCGCTCGCGTGAGACGGCCAGGCCCTCTGCGGCGAGCAGCAGCTGGCCCGTGACTTCAGCCGAGGTTCCGGCAAGAGTCCGCTGCCGCGCGGCCGGGACATATCCGGGAACCCAGACCCCGGCGGCAATGAGCATCTCGCGCGCTTGTTCAAGAACCTGGTCCGGCGTACCGTCGATCAGCACCGCCGGCTGCGTGCCGGATCCAGGCTGCAGCACCACGATCCGGTCTACCAGGTCCTTCCATACGGCTACCCGGTGCTCCACGACCACCAGCGTGGCGCCCGTCTTGTCGAGGCAGCGGCCCACGGCGTCGCGGACTTCCAGCACGCCTGCCGGGTCGAGATTGGCGGTCGGCTCGTCCAGCAGGATGAGCCCCGGCCGCATCGCCAGGATGCCGGCCAGCGCAAGGCGCTGTTTCTGCCCGCCGGACAGGGCCGACGTCGCGTGGTCCAGCGGAAGGTGCGCGAGCCCGACGTCGTCCAGTGCCTCGTGGACGCGGGTCCAGATTTCGTCGCGGGGCACGGAGAGGTTTTCGGCACCGAACGCTACGTCGTCGCCGAGGCGGGAGAGGACCACCTGCGTTTCGGGGTCCTGCTGCATGAGGCCGGCGCGGCCGCGCCGCGCGCGCGGCGGTTCGCCGGCAATCAGCAGGCTGCCGGTCTCGTCCGCGTCGTCGCTGTCGGCAAGGCCGCCGTCGCCGGCTGCGCTGTTTCCCGAGGTGCCGTCACCCAGAACCCCGGCGAGGGCGTGAAGCAGCGTGGACTTGCCGGCGCCGGAAGGTCCCAGCAACAGGACCCGCTCCCCCGGCCGGATGTCCAGGTCCAGCGCGTTGACGGCGGGCCTGGACCGTCCCGCGTGGCGCCAGCCCCAGCCGCGGGCGGTGACCGCGGCTGGGCGGACGCCGCCGTCGTAATGTGCGGGCATCAGGAGAAGACGGGCTCCGTGGCTGCCTTGCGGGACGCGAACGAGCTCAGCACGCCCGTCCTGGCCAGGCCGCGGGTAGCGATCCAGGACAGCACGCCGGCGATGACCGCGCCGGAAATGGCGCAGAACACGATATACGCGAGCTTGTCCCCAGCGGCGTACGCAATGTTCCAGCCCCACGGAGCGAAGGAGTCATTCAGGCCGCAGAACAGGCCCGCACCCGCGCCGGCCAGCAGCGAAGCGGGGAGGTTGAATTTCTTGTACATGAAGGCGGCGAACACGAGCTCCGCACCCAGGCCCTGCAGGATGCCCGAGATCAGCACCGTGGTGCCGTACTGGGAGCCCATGATCAGCTCGCCCGTGGCGGCGACGGCTTCGCAGAACAGTGCCGCACCCGGCTTGCGGACGATGAGCATGCCGAGCACCGCCGGAATCATCCAGCCGCCGGCGTAGAGGCCGGAGAGGGGCGGGTACACGGCGTTGACGGGGGCGGAGATTAGGTTGGCGCCCTGGGACCAGGCCCAGAAGATCACGCCGCCGGCGACCGCGATCAGTGCCGCCACCACGATGTCAGCCACGCGCCAGTTGTAGCCGGTCTTCTTGATTGTTGCAGTTGTCATGATGGTCCTCCTGAGGAACAGGAGGGGAAAGCGCTCCCCGGCTGCTGGCGGTTGGTTTGCCTGCTGCCGGACACTTTGAGAACTCGACTCCCTTGCGCCGGTACTAGCCGGATCAGGTTCGAGGGTCTGCGGCGGTCCGCACTCTCAGCGCCCATCCTCGGTTTCGCTGGCAGTTGCCAGTGATGCCCGACGGCGGCGCTCCCCTGTCGTAATAAATCTGCCCTTGTGGGCTGATCCAGTTTACACCGGGACGGCCGCGGAAGACCGGCGCCGCGGTCACAATCCGGGAGGTATCCGGGAAGTGCGCGGAGGCGCCAGAGGGCGGCGAACAGAGGCTGCCTGGGACGGGGCGGCGCGAGGACAGCGCGGAGTACATTGGGGCCATGACGCAACAGGATCACGGCAGCCAAGCCGCTTTTGACCCCGACTCCGCCGCCGAGCAGCCGGCGGGCGCTCTGGCAGCCCTGATCGCCAGCATCGAAGCGGAAATCACCGAGCTGCAGTTTCCCCGGTTCGGCAGGGACGACGCCCTCAACCTCGGCCTCCTGCTGGTTGAGCTCGGCAAGATCGGCAACCTGCCCATCGCCGTCGACATCACCAAGGGCGAACACGTGCTGTTCCATGTGGCACTGGAGGGTGCCACCCCGGACAACGAGCACTGGGTCAAGGCCAAGCAGCGGACCGCAGCACGCTACGAGGAACCGTCCCTGCTCGTGGGACTGCGCGGCCGACTCGGCGGGGGCCGCATCGAGGACAACGCCTGGTTTGACCAGTCCAGGTATGCCGCCCACGGCGGCTCATTCCCCATTTACGTGGAAGGCGTGGGTGCGGTAGCCACGGTGACGGTCTCAGGGTTGCCGCAGAAGGCCGACCACGATCTGGTGGTGCGGGCACTTCGGGAAATCCATGCGTCCATGCGGCTAGGCTAGGGGCAGTCTGTATTCACGTCGCAAGGAGTTTCGGAATGAGTTTTTTCATCAAGCTGCTTGGCACCGGCATTAGCCTGCTCGCCGGATTCGCCGGCACCAAGGCCGTGGACACCATCTGGGAAAAGACCACCGGCCGCAAGCCGCCCAAGGGCGGGAAGGACGACGTCCCCACGACGCTCCGCTCGGCCCTCACCTTTGCCCTCATTTCAGCTTCGGTGAGCGCCATCATCCAGGTGCTGGCCAACCGGGGCACACAGCGGGCGATCACCCGCTTCGCCAAAACCCAGGACATCGTCTAGCCACTTCCTGGTGAGCCGACCACGGGCCCGACTAATGCTGGACACTGCATCAGACGGGGCCGTGGTCCGCGGTCATTCCCCAGCGGAGGTCCTGGGCTGGCTACGGTATGGCGGCTACGACGTCGATTTCGACCAGGAAGTCTCCCAGGAATGAACCGACGGTGGTTCGAGCCGGGTAGGGGGCTTCGACGAACCCTTCGTACGTGGCATTGAACCCTGAAAAATCCCGGCCGGGATGGTGCAGGTGCACCGTTGCTTTGACGACGTGGGAGAAGTCCAGTCCGTGCCCGGCCAGGACTGCAGCCAGGTTCTTCATGGCCTGGACGGTCTGCTCCTCGATGGTGGTGCCGACGGTGTCACCGGTGACGGGGTCGTGGGGTGTCTGGCCCGCGGTGAAGAGGAAGCCGTTGGCGGCGATCGCCTGGGAGTAGGGTCCGGCCGGGCTGGGCGCGAGGTCTGTGGTTACCTGCTGTCGAGGCATGGGGAGGATTCCTTTCGTGTGACCGGCGCGGTGGCCGGCCGGAGTTGTTGATGTTCTTAGAGGACCTTTGAAAGAAAGGCCTGGGTGCGTTCGTGCCGCGGTGAACCAAGGACCCCCGCGGGGGGTCCGCTTTCGACGACCACCCCCTGATCCATGAAAACGACCTGGTCGCTGACCTGACGGGCAAAGCCAAGTTCGTGCGTGACGACGACCATGGTCATCCCGGCCTCGGCGAGGGATTTCATGACGTCGAGCACTTCGCCGACGAGCTCCGGGTCGAGTGCGGACGTGGGTTCATCGAAGAGCATGAGCTTGGGTTTCATGGCCAGTGCCCGCGCGATTGCGATCCGCTGTTGCTGCCCGCCGGAGAGCTCCTGGGGGTAGGAGTGTCCCCGGTCGCCGAGCCCGACGCGGTCCAGCAGCGTCTGCGCTTCGGCGGTGACTTCGTTCCGCGGACGCCCGAGCACATGGACGGGCGCTTCCACGATGTTCTCCAGCACCGTCATGTGCGGGAAGAGGTTGAAGCGTTGGAAAACCATGCCCGCGTTCAGCCGTGAGCGTGCGGTCTGGCGCTCTTTCATTTCGTAAAGTCGTCCGTGGCGCTCGGTGTAGCCCACCAGGTGTTCGTCTACGTAAAGGCGACCGGCGTCGACCTTTTCCAGGTGGTTGATGCACCGGAGGAAAGTGGTCTTCCCGGAACCGGACGGTCCGATCAGGCAGGTCACCGAACCGCGTTCGACTCTCAGATCAATGCCTTTGAGGATTTCCGTTGAGCCGAAGCTCTTGCGGACACCCTGGGCTTCCACCATGGCGGCGTTCATCATGCTGTCCTTGTCTTTGGCTGGGCCTTTTGCTGGCGGGTCCGTCGCGGCGCGACGTCGAAGCCGCGGCCATACCGTCGTTCGAGTTTGGTTTGGAAGAAGCTCAGGATGGTTGTCATCAGCAGGTACCAGAGGCTGGCGACGATGAGCAGCGGGATCGTCTGGTAGTTGTTGGCGTAGATGATCTGGGCCGAGTAGAGCAGGTCCGAGATCGCCAGGACGCTGACAAGGGCCGTGCCTTTGAGCATGGAAATGACCTGGTTGCCGGTCGGTGGGAGGACCACGCGCATGGCCTGGGGCAGGATCACGCGGCGCATGAGCTTTCCGCCGTCCATTCCAAGTGCCCGGGCGGCGTCATACTGGCCCTTGTCCACGGACCCGATGCCGCCACGGATGATTTCGGCCATGTAGGCGGCCTCATTCAGGGACAGGCCCAGCAACGCGGCACCCAATGGCGAGATCAGCACGTTGGCCGATCCGAGGATAAGGGACGGCCCGCCGAAGGGAAGCCCGAAGGCGATCACCGGATACAGGGCGGCGATGTTGTACCAAAAGATCAGCTGCACCAAGAGCGGAGTGCCACGGAAGAACCAGATGTAACTCCGGCTGATCGTGCTGAGAATCGGATTCGCTGAGAGCCGCATGACGGCAAGGAGCGTGCCCAGGGCAATACCGACGCTCATCGATACCACCGTCAGGAGGATCGTCAGCCCGGCACCGGCAATGATCTGTGGAGCGAAGAGATACGAGATGACAACATCCCAGTGGTACCGCTGATTCACCGCCACGTCCCACGCGGCGCTGAGGGCAAGGAGGATCAAAACGGCTGCGATGGCCAGCCGGACGGGGTGCCTGAGCCGCACCACCGGGATGGAGTCCTCCGATGCCGGCGGGGCTTGCTTCCTGGTGTCAGGGATTGAGTGTTGCTGCATGGTGTTCACCTCCTATTGGGCGAAATTGACGCGGGCGTCAGTGATGGCGCTGGATTCAAGTCCGTACTTCCCCAGCACCTTCTTGTAGGAATCGCTCTTGATCACTGCGTCCAGGGCAGCAGAGACCGACTTGACCAGGCTGGAGTCCTTCGGCACGCCAACCCCAACAGGCGTGACGTCGTACTCTGCGGCGATCTCGATCTGCGGGTTCTGGGTGGCGGCAAAGTTCAGGATGGGCGCATCCGCCAGTACGGCGTCCAACCGTCCGCTGGTGAGGGCGGAGATGGCCTGCCGCGTGTCCTGGAACTCGCTGCGCTGGATCGCTTCTTTACCGTCGAAGGTGCAGGCCTCGTCGAATTTCGGGACGTCGACCGTGAGCTGGTAGGACCCGGTGAGGAGGCCGACCTTCTTACCGCACAGTGCGTGCTGGTCTTTGATCCCCGCCGGGTTGCCCTTGGGCACGGCAACGCCGCCGCCGACCTGCATGTAATCAACGAAGTCCAGGACTTTCATCCGCTTGGTGGTGGGTGTCATGGAAGAGACGGTCATGTCATACCGACCGGCAGCAAGCCCGGGAATGATGGCGTCGAAGTTGGCCACCTGGATGTCGACTTTGACACCCAATGCCTCACCGATGAGGCGCGCCACGTCGGGATTGGTGCCCGTCATCTCCTGCGTGCCCTCCCGGTAGAACTGGGTAGGCGGCTCGTTGGTGGGGATGGCCACCCGCAGCACCTTGGACGTTTTGATGGACTCCGGGAGAAGTCCGACGGCGGCTTGGTTCACTTCCAGCGCCGGCACGCCGGTCCCCGGCACGGCCGAACCGGAAGAAGTCGATGGCGATGCAGTGCCGGCAGGGGTGCATGCCGTGACAGCAAGCACCAGCGCCGCCGTTGCGACGACGGACGATCCAAGGCGGCGATATCTGCCTCGGGTGGTGGCAAATGAAGGTTTCATCAGGGGGTTCTCATTTCTACCAGGCCCTTGTGGGCCTTCGGGGCGGGTGAGGTGCGGGTAAGGGGTGCATTGCGGTGCCGGATCAGCCCACGGCCTTCCAGCCGAAGCTCCTGGATTGAAGACACCCCGAGGAGCATCATGGTGCGCGTCGTTTCGGCCTCGAACATTCTCAGGACATGGGCAACGCCGGCCTGGCCCGCGGCCGCGAGGCCGTACAGGTAAGGGCGGCCGATGGAACAGGCGTCGGCGCCGAGGGCGATGGCCTTGACGACGTCGGAGCCGCGGCGGATGCCGCCGTCGACGATGATTTCGAGCCGGCCTTCCGCCCGGTCGACGATGTCCGGGAGGAGGTCCAGGGGCGAGGCCATGTGATCGAGCTGCCGGCCGCCGTGGTTGCTGACCTGGATGGCGTCGATGCCGATCTCGGCGGCCGTGGCGGCATCGTTGGGATTAACCACCCCCTTGAGGATGATGGGGCCGTTCCAGCGGGCACGCAGATCCCGGATGTCATCCCAGTCCGTCGGTTCGTAGGAACCGGCAAGCAGCGTCCGCCACATGTCAGGGGTACTGGACAAGGGACCGTCGGGGATCTCGGCGTCCAGGTTGGGGAAGGCGATCGCGTCATTGGCCAGGAACCCAAGCGCCCACCGCGGGTGCAGGGCTCCCTCGACGACGGTCTTCATCTTGATGGACGGAGGCGCGGTGAACCCGTTGTGGTAATCCCGTTCGCGGTGGCCGATGGCGCGGCAGTCAACGTTGACCAGCAGGCCTTCATAGCCTGCGGCCGCGGCCCTGTCCAGGATTGCCTGCAGCTCTACCTTGTCCCCTATCGGTTCGATGTTGAACCAGCGCCGGAGGCCGGGGGTAGCGGCGCTGACGTGCTCCATGGGGGTTGTGCTCAGGTGCGCCAGGCCGTAGGGGACGCCGGCCTCCATTGCCGCACGGGCAACAGCGGTCTCACCGTCCGGATGGAACAGCCTGGTGCCGCCGGTCGGGGCGAGCGTCAGGGGCATCGATACCGGGCCACCCAGGAGGGTTGAGCTGAGGTCAAGGTCCTGGACAGATCCCCACTTCGGCAGGAAGGACCAGTCATCAAAGGAGGACTGGTTGCGCCGCAGGGACACCTCGTCCTCGCCGCCGCCCTCGATGTAGTCAAAAATGCTGCCGGGGAGGCGTTTCGATGCGAGCTTCCTCATGTCCTCGACGCTGTAGCAACGCCTGGCGAGGCGCTCCGAGGCTGTCCGGGCCGGGCCTTGGACCGTGGCGAGGGCCCTGATGTCTTTGAATTTCACTGCTGATCCTCTTGGTTTTGAAGGACTTCCTTGTCGCTTCCTTCCCCAATGGTGACGCAGATCTCGCGCCTTCTATATGTGAGTTCGGCTAAAAGATTTGCGGATTGCCCGTGATAAATTCCAAGGTATGGATACGCATAAAACGGACCTGACGGAGGGCGATCTTCACGGGGCCGTCGTACGGCTGTCGGATTGCATCCAGCTAATGCAGGCCGATCTGGTGCATGCCAACCCCACACCGGAAAACCTCAGCCATCCCGTATCGGATGTCCTCATGTATGACCCCTTCGACGAATGGACAAGCGTCCACGACCGCATCATTCTGGCCGTCGGCCTGACCTGTGGCTCGGTCGATTTCGACCAGCTGATGCACCGGGCCTCTAACAGCGATGCTGCTGCAGTGGTCGTCAAAGCCCATGGGACGCCGATGGAGCAGCTACGGTCTGCCGCAGTCCGGCACAGCCTGGCCGTCCTGGTTGCACCTGACAATGTGGACTGGACCCGCCTGGTGACACTTGCCAGGGCATCGGTCATGGGGGCGGCCGCCGATTCCGTCTCAGGTGTCCGGCTCGGCGACCTTTACGCATTCGCCAACGCCGCGGCGTCGATCACCAACGGCGCAGCAAGCATCGTGGACCCGCTCGGACGGGTGCTCGGTTACTCGACATTGCCGGGACAGCCCGTCGACGAACTGCGCCGCGTCACGACACTCTCCCTGCAGGAGATCCAGCCGCCGGCCTTCGATACGGATTTCAAGACCGTCTATGCGTCCTCGGGGGCAGTGTTAGTCCCCGCAATAGATGATGAGATGGCAAGGCTGGCCCTCGCCGTGAGAGCCGGCGGGGAACTTCTTGGCTCGATCTGGATCATCGACCCGGGCGAAGACAAACGCGAGGCGGCGCTGAACGCACTCGGCAGGATGGCGCCACTGGCCGGACTCCACATGCTCCATGCCCGCTCGGCCTCCGACTTTGGGGAACGCCGGAACGGGGACTTGATCCGCACGCTCATGGACGACACGGCGCATGCCGCGTTTGCCGCCGCCCAGCTGGGACTCGATGCAGCCCACGGGCTCGCGGTCGCGGCGTTTTCCATCGTCCGGCCCGAAACCGGGAGCCTTGAATCGGTGCGCGACATACAACGGCTGCTGCATCTTGTTACGACAGTCTGCAACATTCAGTTCAACACCAGCCACAGTGCCCTCATTGACTCGGTGGTCTACGCTCTTCTGCCCTGCGATGGGACCGCTCCAAGGGCCGTCCATCGGCGTGTGGTCCAGGAAATCGGCGCCTACGCACACACGATCAGCTCCTACCCGCTCATCGCAGCCGTTGGCGGCATCGCGCCCCGGCTTGAGGACCTGCCGGAATCCAGATCCGAAGCGTTGCAAACGCTGCAATACCTGCTCCGTCGGCAAGCGGAAACGCCGGGTTCCGGTTCCGGTGGGGTGCAATCCCCCGCCGCCGGGCTTTTCGAGGACTACCGGATCCCGCTGAATCTCTTGAAAATCGGGGCGTTCATCGCCGAAAACGGACTTTCCGACGTCGACGACATCACCAGGATTCAGGCCCACGATGCCGAGCAGCAGACCGGCTACCTGGACACCCTCCGGGCATATCTGGCTTCGAACGGAAGCATTTCCACGATGGCGGAACGCCTCCACGTGCACAACAACACCGTCCGTTACCGGGTCGCACGCCTGGCCAAGGACTTTGACCTGGATCTGGACGACCCGCAGAAGCGGCTCTGGCTGTGGCTGCGCCTCACAACCATGGATCTCGCACCGCGGGCGACACCAACTGCACCGAGATCCGGACCTGCCAGCGCGCTGGCTTAGGCCTCCGGCAGAGAACAGGCCCCTTTTGTTTCAGGCGGCTTGGGGGTGTCTGATGGACACTGCCACCCGGTTATCGGGCTGCGTAGCGTGGTGGTTGTGGACAGAAAAGAAGAAGTCCGTGAGTTCCTGATCTCGCGGCGCGCGAAGCTCAGCCCTGAGCAGGCGGGTATTCCCAGCTATGGGGAGCTGCGGCGCGTGCCCGGCCTGCGCCGGGAGGAAGTGGCGCAGCTCGCCGGTGTGAGCACGGACTACTACACGCGGCTGGAACGCGGCAGCGTGCGCGGCGTCTCAGACTCCGTGCTCGAGGCTGTGGCCGCTGCTCTTCAGCTGGACGAGGCCGAGCGGGCACACCTGATGAATTTGGCCCGGACGGCCAACGCGCCGGCCCGCCGGACGCCGCGCCGGCCGGCACAGCAACGGGTCCGTCCCGGGGTGCTGCGTCTGCTGGACGGCATGACCGGAGTGGTGGCCATGGTGCAGAACGGCCGCTCGGACGTACTGGCCGCCAACCTGTTGGGCCGTGCGCTGTACGCGGAGGTGTTCAAATTCGCCGGACCGTCGGGGCCGGACACCCCGGGTCGGCTCCCGAACCAGGCACGCTATCTCTTCCTCGACCCGCGTGCAGGCGATTTCTACCCCGATTGGCGTGCGATCGCGGCCACCACGGTCGCGATGCTGCGTTCGGAAGCAGGGCGTAACCCCCACGACCGGGCGCTGAACGAGCTGGTCGGGGAGCTGACCACGAGCAGCGGCCTGTTCGCCGCGTTATGGGCCGGGCACGACGTGCGGATACACACCACGGGGACCAAGCGCTTCCACCACCCGGTCGCCGGGGAACTGTCCCTGCAGTTCGAGACGCTGGACCTTCCCGGCGATGAGGGACAGACCCTGTTCACCTTCACCGCCGAACCGGGCTCCGCGTCTGAAAACGCGCTGGCGTTCCTCGCCAGCTGGGCGGCATCGCCTCCCCAAACCACCATCACCGGCGATCCTGCCGGTGGCTCCGCCGTCCCGGAGATGCGCCCCCACGCGCAGCCGGGACCACATACCCAGGGAAAACTAAACCATGACTGAGAAGAAAACCAAGACAGTGCAGAAGGAAAACATGGCCAAGAAGGTCTGGTTCATCACCGGCGCCGGCCGCGGGATGGGCACCGACATCGCGAAGGGGGCCCTGGCGGCCGGCCACGCGGTGGTCGCCACCGGCCGCAACCCGGAAAGGGTCGCCCAGGCCGTAGGCGAAAACGAGAACCTGCTGGCGGTGAAGCTCGACGTCACTGACCCTGCGGATGCGGCGGCAGCCATCCAGGCTGCAGTTGACCGTTTCGGACGCATCGACGTCCTGGTGAACAACGCCGGCAACTTCTACGCAGGATTCTTTGAGGAAATCACCCCGGACGACTTCCGAACACAGATTGAAACCACCATGTTCGGGCCCATGAACGTCACCCGGGCGGCCCTGCCGGTCCTGCGGGCCCAGCGCTCGGGCCTGGTCGTCACGATCTCCTCGACCGCCGGGATCACGGGCGGGGAGTTCCTCACCGCGTACGCCGCGTCGAAGTTCGGCGTCGAGGGCTGGGCGGAGTCCCTGGCCATGGAAATCGCCCCGTTCGGCATCCGTACCATGATCGTCGAACCGGGATTCTTCCGCACCGAGCTGCTCACCCCGGAATCCACCAGTTACGCCGTATCCACCATCGAAGACTACGCCTTGCGGACAGAGCAGACGGTCACCGCGTGGAAGGGCATGAACGGCCTGCAGGGCGGGGACCCGGCGAAGCTCGCCGACGCACTGATCCAGTTGGCCGAGCTGGATGAGCCGCCGCTGCGGTTCGCAGCCGGCGCGGACGCCGTCGGAGTATTCGAGACCCGGGCCAAGGAACTCCAGGACCAGGCCGACGCCCACCGCCGACTCTCCGGCAACCTCGCCCACGACGACGCCTGACAGCAACGCAAACGGACGACGGAGGGAGGTCCCGCCGCCGTCTCCCAAACCCGCCGCAAAGCCCACCGCCACCAACCCGCTGGACGGCTATGGCTACCGGCTGCCCAAAACCGGCACCAACATCTTGAGGAGAACCCAGCCATGACATCGAAACTGACCGGAACTGCCGCCCTCGTCACCGGCGCCAGCAGCGGCATCGGCGCCGCCACCGCTCGGCAGCTCGCTGCAATCGGCGCGTCCGTCGCGCTCGTCGCCCGGCGCCGGGACCGCCTGGAGGCTCTGGCCGCAGAGATCGAAGAAGCCGGCGGCACCGCATTGGTCATCGAAGCCGACATCACCGACCGCGCCCAGGCGCAGGCCGCCGTAGACCGGACCGCTGAGCGCTTCGGACAGCTGGACATCCTGGTCAACAACGCCGGCCTCATGCTCCTTGGCCCGGTCGTCGGCGCCGACCCCGCCGAGTGGGACCGCATGATCGCCATCAACGTCCAGGGCCTGCTCCACACCACGCACGCCGCCCTGCCGCACCTGCTCAGAGCCGCCGAGGACGGCCCGCGCCGCGTCGCGGACATCGTCAACATCAGCTCGATCGCCGGGCGCGTCGCCTGGAACGGCTACGGCGTCTACAACCTGACAAAGTTCGGCGTCAACGGCTTTACCGAATCCCTTCGCCAGGAAGTCACCCAGCGCCACGTGCGCGTCGGCGTCCTGGAACCCGGCGGCGTGGACACCGAACTGGGTTCACACAACAACCCCGAGGTCCGCGGCGAGATGATCGATCCGTTCTATGAGCAGACGGAGGTCCTCGCACCCGAGGACATCGCCGACGGCGTCGCCTACATGGTCACCCGGCCCCGGCACGCCTCCATCGGCGAGCTGTGGATCATGCCCACCGACCAGGCCTGAACGCAACGGCTCACTCCGCGGCAGGTGACCGGCCGCCGTCGGAAGCCGGCGCTTTGGCCGCTTCGGCGGCCTTCAGCACAACGGCTTCCAGCTCATCCGTGCTGAGCAGTTCCCGGTGGAGGTGCTTGGTGCGGTAGCCGGCCCGGCCCACCATATGGGCGGACACCGGCACCGTGAGCAGCTGGAAGATCCACGCCAGGAGCAGTACCGGCCACACCCACCACGTGCGCAGCTGCAGGCCCACGGCGGCCAGCAGAAGGAACAGCCCGAGCACCTGTGGCTTGGTGGCAGCGTGCATGCGGCTCATGAGGTCCGGGAACCGCAGCAGGCCGATGGCCGCGGCCAGGGACATCACTGCCCCCACGATCATGAACACGGCGGACACAGCATCGATGACCGTGTCCACGACGTTGGCGTCAGGATTCATTGAGGTGCTCCCGCCGGTCGGCCACGAAGCGCGCCACCGTCACTGAGCCGATGAACCCGATGATGGACACCGCCACCAGCAGCATCAGGTTGTTTAGGTGCCTGTTCACGGCCATGTCGATGCACAGCGCCGCGCCCAGGATGGCCAGCAGGACGTCGGCCGCCAGGACCCGGTCCAGCAGCGACGGACCACGGGCGATGCGCACGATCGCACCGGCCGCGGCCAGGGACAACACCACGGCGGTCACGGTCAGGACGAGCTCCATCATGCGCCCACCTCCAGGTTCAGGGCTGCAAGTTCTTCCTTCGTGCCCATGACGCGGATCAGCCCCGCCTCGGTGTCCCGAACTTCCTTGCGGAGCTTCAGCACGTCGTCAGCGTTCCTAACGTTCAGGCCGTGGATGTAGAGCGTGGACGTGGACCTGTCCACCTCAACCACGAGCGATCCGGGAATCAGCGAGATCACGTGCCCGGTGGCGGTCACCATCAGGTCAGAATGGCTCCGCAGCGGAACGGCGACGACGGCGTTGGTCACCTTGGGCCCCCGCACCACGGCCAGGTAGAAGACCTGGAAGCTGGCGGCCACCACCCTGCCTAGGAACTGCACGGCGAACGGGATGGCCCGGAGGACGCTGAAGCGCCCGCTCAGCTCCACCGGCGGCAGGTAGAACAGGCGGGCCACGACGGCGGCGAGCAGGGCACCGAACAGCAGGTTGCCCGGACTGAAGTCCTGCCAGAGGGCACCCCAGACGATCACGAGCCATACAAGCAGCGGCAGTTCCTGCCGCAGGGAGATCCGCTTCCGGCTCATCTTCCGTCACCGCCCGGGTCACTGCCGCTCAGGGTGCTGCCCTTCAGGGTGCTGCCGCTCAGGGTGCTGCCACCCACGGCCAGGCCCGGAACGGGCGCATGCTCACCCAGCACCGCCTTGATGTACGCAGACCTGTCCAGCATGGCCTCAGCGGACTGGCCCGCCACCCGGAAGAGCGGGCCGGCGAAGACCGTGAGCGCCACGCCGAGGACCACCAGGCCCAGCGTGGAGCCCACCATGGTCCGGGGCAGCAGGACGACGTTGCGCTTGCCCGCCCGGTGGCCCGTGGCCGAATCCTTGGTGTCGGCGAGCAGGACGGGGTCGGGGTGCTCGGCGTCGTCGGCCTTTCGCCAGAACGCACGGTTCCAGACCCGGGCCACCGCCAGCAGGGTCAGGAGGCTCGTCACAACGCCGCCGATGACCAGCGAGTAGGCCAGCGGGGTGCCGAGCTGGATGCCGGCCTGCATCAGCCCCAGCTTGCCAAGGAATCCGGAGAACGGCGGGATGCCCGCGAGGTTCATGGCGGGGATGAAGAACAGCAAAGCCAGCAGTGGCGACAGCTTGGCCAGCCCCGCCAGCCGGTCCACGGACGAGCTTCCGCCGCGGCGCTCGATCAGGCCGGTGACCAGGAAGAGACTGGTCTGGATGGTGATGTGGTGGGCCACATAGAACACGGCAGCGGCGAGCCCCGCCACCGAGGACATGGCCAATCCGAACACCATGTAGCCGATGTGACTGACCAGGGTGAAGGACAGCAGACGCTTGATGTCGCTTTGGGCCAGGGCACCCAGGATCCCCACCACCATGGTCAGCAGCGCGGCCACCATCAGCGGTGAGTTGAGGGTGTCGCCGGGGAAGAGGAGGGTCTCTGTGCGCACCATGGCATAGACGCCCACCTTGGTCAGCAGGCCGGCGAACACTGCCGTCACGGGGGCCGGTGCCGTGGGATAGGAGTCAGGCAGCCAGAAGGACAGCGGGAACACGGCGGCCTTGATGCCGAACGCCACCAGGATCATGACGTGCAGCAGCGTTTTGGTGCCCGGGTCCAGCTCCGCAAGTTTGATGGCGAGGTCCGCCATGTTGATGGTGCCGGTGGCCCCGTAGATCATGGCGATCGCGATCAGGAACAGCACTGAGGAGACTACCGAGACCACCACGTACGTGACGCCGGCACGGACGCGCGGACCTGTCCCGCCCAGGGTCATCAGAACGTAGCTGGCGGTGAGCAGGATCTCGAAGCCGACGTAGAGATTGAAGAGATCACCGGAGAGGAATGCGTTCGAGACACCTGCCACGAGAATCAGGTACGTGGGGTGGAAGATCGACACGGGGGCGTCCTCGTCGCCGTCGGCCATGCCCTGACCGGTGGCGTACACCAGGACCGCGAGGCTCACCGCGGAGGACACCACCAGCATCAGCGAGGAGAACTGATCCACCACCAGCACGATCCCCCAGGGCGGCAGCCAGCCACCGATGTTCACCGCCTCCGTTCCGCCGTCCCAGACGGAGGCCAGCAGCAGGCATTCGAGCAGCAGGGTGAGGGACAGCAGCGCTATGCTCACGGCCCGCTGTGCCCGCGAGCGCCGGATCAGCACGAACGTCAGGGCTGCGCCCAGGATGGGAAGAACGACGGCGAGCGGGGCCAGGCTTGCGATGCTCACTTTCCGCCTCCTTCAGTGTTGATATCGAGGTTGGCGGAGCCGGGCTTCTCTTCCCGCGCGGCATCTTCGGCGGAGATGGTTCCTCCGCCCGCCGGGACTGCGGCCGGCGCGGGAGCGGCTTCAGCTGCGGACGAGTCAGACACAGCCGCGCCGTCGGAGCCGAGCATGGTGAGCGGGAACTCGGAGGTTTCCACCGGGATGACGGCGTCGTCCTCGGCATCGAAGCTGGGTGTTGCCGCGACGCGGCGGTCCTCGACGTCGTCCTGGATCTCGTCCTGGCGGGCCAGCACCCAGGTCCGGTAAATGATGCCCAGCATAAAGGCGGTAACGGCGAAGGAGATCACGATCGAGGTCAGGATCAGTGCCTGGGGCAGGGGGTCGTTGTAGGCGCCTGGGTCCGTGTCTTTGCTGAAGAACGGGGCCAGGCCGGCGTAGCCGCCGGTGGCAAGGATCAGCAGGTTGGTGGCATTGGCCAGCAGCATCAGGCCCAGCAGCACGCGGGTGAGGCTGCGCTCGAGAATGAGGTAGATGCCGCACGCATACAGCGCGCCCATGACGGTCAGCAGGGTGAGGTTGACGCTCATGCCTGTCCCCTCGCGGTGGTCTCGGCCGGGACGCCGGGCCCCCGGTCCCCGGCGGACGGGCTGTCCTCGGCTGGCTGGGTTTCGGAAGGTTCGGCTTCGGACTGCGGGCCGGCGGAGGGTTCGGCTTCGGCGGGCGGGCCGGCGGATTGCCCCTCGGCGGATTGCCCGGGCTGTTCCTCGAAATGCTCGTCGATCTCGGCTCCCAGGCTGCGCAGCACGTCCAGCACCAGCCCGATCACCACAATGTAGACGCCGGTGTCGAAGATGGTGGACGTGACAAACTTGATGTCCCCGAAAACCGGCAGCCACACCTCAACGATGGCGCTTTGGAACACCTGCCCGCCCAGCAGGAGCGGGGCCACGCCGGACGCGGCGGCCGTTGCCAGGCCGATCCCCAGCAGGGTTCCGGCGCTGATGGGGGTGGCCTCCCGAAGCTCGTAGCGTCCGCCCGCCAGGTAGCGGAGGGTGAGGGCCAGCCCTGCCATGAGCCCGCCCGCGAACCCGCCGCCGGGAAGGTTGTGCCCGGCCAACAGCAGGTAGAGAGAAAAGATGATCATCGAGTGAAAGATCAGCCGCGTGACCACTTCAAAGATGATGGAGCGCCGTTCGGGCGCCATGGTGCGGCCTGCCACGAGCCACGCGTCGCGGGAGGCGGCGGCGAACTTGCGGCTCAGCGCCAAGGCGGCGCCGTCACGCGACGACTTGTCCACTCCCCTGCGGCGGCCCACCGTGCCCTCGGCCACTGTGGCCGATGCGCGGATGCCGTCGCCGCGGCCGCGGATGAAGATCAGGCTGGCGACGCCGGTCGCGGCCAGCGCAAGCACCGAGATCTCGCCGAACGTGTCCCACACCCGGATGTCCACGAGCGTGACATTAACGATGTTCAGCCCACCGCCGCCCTCGTAGGCGAGCTTCGGGAACTCCAGGGACACCGGCGTCGCAACCCGGGCACCCATGGCGTGGATGGCGGCGAAGACCATGGTGGCGCCAAAGGCCAGCCCGATGATCACGCGGACCACGCGGTACTTGCCGCCGGTGCGGTCCCGGAGTTCGGCCGGCAGGCTGCGCATGGCCAGGACGAAGGCCACCAGGATGATGGTTTCCACCAGCATCTGCGTCAGAGCAAGGTCCGGCGCGCCCTGCAGTGCGAACATCAGGGCAATGCCGTAGCCGGTCACCGAGACCATGAGCACCGCCAGGAAGCGCTTGTTGGCCCGGACTGCCGCCAGGGCCCCGATCACGATCCCGGCCCCCGCCACGATCTGCAGCGGCGAGTTGGGATCGATGAAGTACAGCCCTTCCGGCAGCGGTTTGCCCGCGGCGATGAGGGCGGTCAGCGGCAGCACGAACGCGACGGTCAGGATCACGGCGAGGTAGAAGTACAGCGAACCGCGCTGCGTGCGGCCTGTGATCCACACGGCGGCGTCGTCCAGGGCGCCGATGGTCAGCTGGTAGCCGCGGTCCGCGTCAATCCATCCGGGGACCGCGCTCTGCGCTCGGTCCACCAGCCCGCGGGCGTAGAACATAGCAAGGCCGAGTGCGAAGGTGACGGCCGTCAGCCCCAGCGCCGGAGTGAGACCGTGCCACAGCGCCAGGTGCCCGGCGGCACCTCCGCCGGTCCCGGCGTCGGCCGTTCCCCCGGTGAACAGGGCAGCGTACGGCTGGATCCAGCTGTCCACCGGCGCAGGCCACAGGCCGTAAACGATGGTGAGAAAACTCAGGACGGCGGGCGCCGCGAGGAAGGACGGCTTGATCGCCTTGAACGGCGTACGGTCCACGCCCGGCTTCTCCGCGAAGGCGCCCCACAGGAACCGGGCGCTGTAGGCGAAAGTAAGCACTGATCCGAGCACCACTCCGGCGAGGACCACCGCGCCCCACGGTCCGTAGCCGGGCTCGCCCGCGAAGTGGACGAAGGCCTCGAGCACGGATTCTTTGGCCACAAAGCCTCCCAGCAGCGGGACACCCGCCATGGAGGCGGCACCGATCGCGGCCACGACCGCCAGGGCACGCGACGACCGGAAGACGCCGGAGAGCTTGCGGATATCGCGCGTGCCGGACTGGTGGTCGATGATGCCAACCACGAGGAACAGCGTGGCCTTGAAGAGTCCGTGCGCCAGCAACAAGGCGAGGCCCGCGAGCGCCGCGTCGGGTTTGCCAAGGCCCACCACCATGGTGAGGAAGCCGAGCTGGCTGACGGTGCCGTAGGCCAGGATGAGCTTGATGTCGGTCTGCCGCAGTGCCCGGTACCCGCCCACGAGCATGGTGGCTAGGCCCAGCCCAAGCACCATGGGGAGCCAGCACGCCGTATCGGTGAATCCCGGGGCCAGCCGTGCCACGATGTAGACGCCGGCCTTCACCATCGCAGCTGCGTGCAGGTAGGCGCTCACTGGCGTGGGGGCGGCCATGGCTCCCGGAAGCCAGAAGTGGAACGGGACCAGCGCTGATTTGGTGACCGCGCCAATAAGGATCAGTACGACGGCGGCGCCCACGGCTCCCGCCGTTTGCCCGCCGACCAGCCCGGGCGCCTGTTCCAGGATGGCTGATATCCGGTAGGTGCCGGCACTGGCCCCGAGCATGATCAGGCCAACGAGCATGGCAAGGCCGCCCGCCGTCGTGACCATGAGTGCCTGCAGGGCGGAGCGGCGGGCAGCGAGGCGGGTGCGCGCGTAGCCGATCAGAAGATACGACAGGACCGTGGTGAGTTCCCAGAAGATGAACAGCAGGAGCAGGTCATCTGCGGTGACCAGGCCGAACATCGCCCCGGCGAACGCCAGAAGCTGGGCGCCGAAGCCGCCCAGGTAGCTGTCCTTGTTCTTGAAGTACCGGGCGCAGTACACGAGAACCAGGGCGCCCACGCCGAGCACCAGCAGGGACATGACCCAGGCCAGGGCATCCATGCGGAAGGCAAACTCCATGCCGAGGCCAGGGATCCACGGGATGACCTCGGTGGCCTGGCCCGGACCTCCAGCGGCGTGCTGGGGCGCCGTGCCGTAGACGGCGCCGTGCTGCAGCAGCAGCCAGACAAATGAGCCGGCGGGCACGGCCGCCAGCGCATAAAACGAACTCCGACCGAATTTCCGGAAGATAAGCGGCGCCACAGCAGCAACCGCAAAGTGCACGGCAAGGACTGTGATCACTGGTATCTCCGCAAAGTCAGGAATTCGATTATCAAAAGTTGGAGCAGGCGGTCATTCGTTGGGTTCGGTCCCGACAGTTTATCAAGCGGGCACTGACACTTTTCCCTTCACCGCCGGAAGTTGGCGCAAGTTTCCCGGGTCCGCGGGAGAGTTTCCCGTCAGTGTTCGCCGCGGGCGGATAGCATCTGCCTATGAACTCCGCCGCCGCTCCCGAGGCCATGCAGCCGTCGTCGGAACTCGAAGCCGGGAACAATGCCTCGAACAAGGGGCGCATTCTGGCGTGGGCCGCCTGGGACTGGGGCTCCGCAGCGTTCAACGCCGTCATGACCACATTCGTCTTCACGGTGTACCTGACCTCCAAGGCGTTCGGCGGCGAAGACCAGGCATCGGCGGTGCTCGGCGGAGCCCTGGCCATCGCGGGAGCGGCGATCGCACTGCTGGCGCCCGTTACCGGACAGCGTTCGGACACCGGCGGCCGGCGCAAGCTGTGGCTGGGAGTCAACACCGCCGTCGTCGCGCTCCTGACGGCGCTCTGCTTTTTCGTGTACCCCGGCCCGGAGTTCCTGCTGCTGGGAGTCTCGCTGATCGCGCTGGCCAACGTCTTCTTTGAGTTCGCCGGGGTCAACTACAACGCCATGCTGGCGCAGGTCTCCACGCCGCGGAACATCGGCAAGGTCAGCGGCTTCGGCTGGGGCATGGGGTACCTCGGCGGAATCGTGGCCCTGCTGATTGTGCTTCAGCTCTTCGTCCAGCCCCGCTTCGAGTGGTTTGGCGCCTCCACGCAGGACAGCCTTAACATCCGGCTGGTGGCAGTGTTCTCGGCATTGTGGTTCTTCATCTTCGCGCTGCCCGTAATGTTCGCTGTCCCGGAACTGCCCAGGGCCCGGCGCGGAGGCCGCCTCGGGTTCCTCGCGTCGTACGGGCTGCTCATGCGCAGGATCAAGGCGATCTACCGGACCAGCCCGCACACGATTTTCTTCCTGCTGGCCAGCGCCATTTTCCGGGACGGGCTGGCTGCGGTCTTCACGTTCGGCGGGATCATTGCGGCAGGAACCTTCGGCTTCGAACTTTCGCAGGTCATCTTCTTCGCCATCTTCGGCAACATCGTGGCTGCCGCGGGAGCCATCGTCGGCGGATTCCTGGACGACAGGGTCGGTCCCAAGGCCGTGATCCTCGGCTCCCTGACCGGCCTGCTGGTCGCCGGGACGGTGATCCTGGTGCTGGGCAACGGCGACTACGTCTTCTTCGGCACGGCCTGGGCCGGCAGCACCACGTTCTGGGTGTTCGGGCTGTTCCTTTGCCTGTTCGTGGGGCCGGCCCAGTCGTCTTCCCGCGCGTACCTGGCAAGGTTGGCGCCGCAGGGCGAATCCGGAGAACTGTTCGGCCTGTACGCAACCACCGGCCGGGCCGTCAGCTTCCTGGCCCCGACGCTGTTCACGCTGTGCATCACCGTGGCCACACCGCTGGTGGCTGAAGGGGAGGCACAGCGCTGGGGCATTCTGGGGATCATGGTGGTGCTCCTCGCCGGACTGCTGGTCCTCCTCCCGGTGAAGCCGCCCAGCGAAACCGAAATCGCCGTCGTCCCGGACGCCTAGCGGGAACGGATCCTTAAGCCCCTCCC
>NZ_CAKKLY010000025.1 GCF_918698095.1 Arthrobacter sp. Bi83 | reverse complement strand
GCGTCCGGCCCTCCCGCCGTAAAAGCATGCGCCGAGGGCGCCGTGCCGGACTCTTGGCGGAAAACGTCCTAGCGGACGGGCTCGACGTCGTTCGCGTGGTCGAGCGGCGCGGTCACGGCGGCCCCTGGTTCCGTCTGGCGGCCGGATCCCCTGAGCTCGTCGAGCCGGACCAGCACCACGCCGCCGACGATGAGTACCCCGCCGACCAGCTGGATCGCTCCCGGCAGTTCCCCCAGCAGCATCCACGCCCAGATCACGGCAAACAGCACCTCTGTGAGGGAGACGAAGGAGGCCACCTTGGAGCCCAGGGCGCGGGCCGCCATGATTCCCGATACATAGGCCACGACGGTTGCGAGCACCACGAGGCCACCCAGCGAAACCCACCACGGCGTGGTCCAGGGTCCCAGTTTCGTGTCGGCAGTGCTGAAGGCCATGGGCAGCAGGCCTGTGGCTGCCGCCAGCCACATGACTGCGGCCCCGACAAGAAGCCCGCCCGAGGCCAGCACGATCGGCGGAAGCGTGTCGTTTTCCTTTGCCGTGATGAAGAAGTAGATGGCCAGGCAGACGGCTGCCGCCATCCCCCAGAGCACGCCGACGACGTCAACCTTCACGGCACCGGTAAGGTCCAGCACCAGGGCCAGTCCGCCGAGCGACAGCAGGGTACCGGCGATGGTGAGGGGCCGCGGGCGCCTCCGGCTCGCTGCCCAGAGCCACAGCACGATGAGCACCGGGGCGAGGTACTCCAGCAGCAGAGCCACGCCCACGGAGAGCCGGGAAACCGCGTTGAAGTAGAACAGCTGGCACGCCGCCACGCCGATCAGGCCAAACAGCACGATGGTCAGCCAGTTCTCCCGCAGCTGGTGCCAGCGTCCGCGGAGTGCCGGGATGGCAGGGATCGCAAGGATGATGGCTGCGCCGGTCAGCCGGGCCGTGACTGCGGCGCCAGGGGTCCAGCCGGTTTCCAGGAGTGCTTTCGCGAATGATCCGGAAAGCCCGAACACGGCCGAGGAAAAGAGGGCCGTGCCGAGGCCTGACGCCATGAAGCCCCGCGCGCGGGCGGCTGCCGGGGCGGCCGGAGAGATCGAGGGGCCTGCCTGGAGCGGCATCTTGGCACGGTTGCTGGCTGCAGGCACAGCTGCCTCCTGTCAGGAGTAAAGTGGGGTATTGGTCATGACATTACGCCGGGCACTGTAAGGAGTCAAGATGGTTTTTGCCCCTGACACGGAGGTGGCGCTGCGCACCGCGGTGAACCTGATTAACAGCGCGGCAAACGGGGAGGAAAAGCTCGCCACCGTGACGGACCTGGACCAGTTCCTGGCGGCGGAGGGCTTCACCGGGTCGCGGACGAAGGACGCTGCCGAACTGGCGAGCGTGCAGGCTCTCCGGACGGAGCTCGCAAGGCTCTGGACGGCCGACGAAGATACAGCCGTGGAGGGGGTAAACCGCCTCCTGCGCGAGGCGCATGCCCTGCCCCAGCTCCTTAAGCACGACCAGTGGGACTGGCACCTTCACGCCACCACACGCGAGGCGCCGCTGGCGTACAGAATGGGCACGGAGGCAGCCATGGCACTGGTGGACGTGATCCGCAGCAAGGAAATGGACCGCATGCTTTTGTGCGCGGCCGATGACTGTGACGCCGTGGTTCTGGACCTCAGCCGCAACCGGTCAAAGAGGTATTGCGACACCGGCAACTGTGCCAACAGGGCGCATGTGGCAGCCTATCGGGCGCGCCGGGCGGCAGGGGAGTAGGCGGATAGGTGCGACGGCGGCGCTAGGGGGTTTCGCCGTCGGGGTTTGAACTGTCAGCGGAGCGGGGAGTACTTGGCGGCGTCTGCGGGCCGGGGCCGCCGTAGCCATGGGACGGCCGCTTGGCCGAGCTGAGGTTCACGCCGGATCCCTTGCCCAGGTGCGCGGCGTTGTCCTTGTAGCTCATGGACAGCATGGCCGCGATGACAAGGGTGACAATGAATGCGATGCCGGCGCCCGTGAAAGCGAGGTCGAACCGCGGCGAGTGGGCACTGCCGCCCGAGGCGAAGATCAGCACGCCGAAAAAGGCCACAACACCCCAGAAGGCTGAGAACATCAGCGGTCCCTTAACCGAGGTCCGCGGATTGCGCGGTTGTCCTGGCATCTGGTTTGCCACGGTGTGTCCTCCCATGCGGGCGGCAGCGACACGGCCCACCCGTTTTGATGTGTGATTGTTCTACAAGGAGTAGAACCCTTACCTCTAGTTTACGGCCTTCGCGGTGGCCGTCCTCGCATCGTGCCTGAGCGAAAGGCCCGCAAGGATCCAAAGCACGCCCGAGATGATGGCGCCTCCGCCGGCAACCCCCAGCAGGGCGTGGGGACCAAGCGGGATAAAGAACGGCAGTGCGGCGGCAGTCCCAAGACCGACAAAGCCGGAGGTGACCCAGTCGCGGGCCAGGGTGTGGCGGCGCCGGAACCTCAGGCCCAGGTATAGTTCAGCGGCGCCCGCGAGGCCGATTCCGAGGGCCGCGATGACGCCGAAGAGCAGGCTCCCCTGCAGGATCAGCAGAGTGACGCCGGCGCCGATCAGGATGGATGCCGCCGCGGACATGGTCCTGCCGGGAGCCACGTCCCGGCGAAGGCCGGCCAGGGGGATGCCCCAGAGCAGCACGGCACCGGTAGCCAGAAGGTACAGCCCGCCGGCGAATCCCATTCCGGCCACGGAGGGCGCCGCCCAAAAAACGGTCACCGCACCGAAGGCCAGCGCCGCCGCCGCGCGGAGCAGCACGGGCTTCCACAGCTCCGCTTGGTGGGCAGTCACGGATGCCGGCTCGGCTGGGTTCACGGGGGAAGTCACCGCTCCAGTTTAGTGCGCCCCTGTGCAGCGTCGAACCTGTGCGGCGTCGAACCTGTGGGGAACGGGGCTCAGGAGCCCAGCACCATCCAGCGGTCCGTACGGGCCCGAAGCCCAAGAGTCACAGCCCTGGCCAGCATGTACCCCAGCGAAAAGGCAGCCCACACCCATACGAGCGCCGCGGCACCGCCTGCGCCCGCGAACGGGACCGCCAGGAGCAACGGGACGTACACCGCAAGGTTTATGACGCCGGCAATCGCCAGGTATTTCGCGTCGCCGGCCCCGATCAGCACGCCGTCGAGGACGAACACGTAGCCGGCGATCGGCTGCCCTGCGGCCAGCACCCAGAGTGCGAGCGTGAGCACGGACCGGACTCCTTCGTCGGAGGTGAACAGGGCGCCGGCAAAGGGGGCCGCCACCGCGAGCAGCACGCCGGTCACCACGCCAAAACCGGTGCCCCAGCGGATCATGGTGCGGGTCAGCAGCCGTGCCTTCGCCGGCTTGGAGGCGCCCAGCTCCTTGCCGATGAGAGCCTGCGCGGCAATCGCCAGGGCGTCCAGCGCGAAAGCCAGGAACGTAAACATGGTCATGGCCAGCTGGTGTGCCGCGAGGTTCACGGCACCCTGGGCGGTGACCACCAGCACGGTGGCCAGGATGGCGATCCGCAGACTGAGCGTCCGGAGCATCAGCCAGGAGCCCACCCTCGTCATGGACCGGATCCCGTGCCAGTCGGGCAGCAGGGAAACGCCGTGGTTTCGGGCGCTGCGCTGGACCATCACCAGGTACACGGCAGCCATGGCCCACTGCGCGATGCTGGTGCCCACAGCCGATCCGGTCACCGACCAGCCCAGGCCGTAAACCAGTACGAGGTTCAGCGCAACGTTCACGGTGAAGCCCGCGGTGGCCACCACCAGCGGGGTGCGGGTGTCCTGAAGTCCCCGCAGGACCCCCGTTCCTGCGAAGATCAGGAGCATCGCCACCAGCCCGGGCATGGACCAGCGCAGGTAGTCCACGGCGAACTGCCGGACGTCGCCGCCGGCACCCATGAGCCCCACCAGGGGTTCGGCCGCAAGGAAGCCCGCCACGGCCAGGACGGCGCCGAGCAGCAGGGCGAGCCAGACGCCGTCTCGTCCGGCGGCGAGTGCCTTGGCGAACTGGCCGTCGCCAACCGCCCGCGCCACTGCGGGGGTGGTGGAGTAGGCAAGGAACACCATCAGGCCCACCGCCGTGTGAAGCACAGCGGAGGCCAGACCCACGCCGGCCAACTGGGACACGCCGAGGTGACCCACGATGGCCGAATCGGCGAGCAGGAAGAGCGGCTCGGCGATGAGCGCTCCGAATGCGGGCACGGCGAGCCGCAGGATTTCGCGGGAATGGCTCGCTGGTTTCAGGTCCGAAACAGCGGTCGCAGGTGAGTCAGGCACGGTTTCAGCCTAGCGGCCGCCCCAACGAATGGTCCCCCGGAGCGCTGCGGGCAGGCCGCAGGCTGCCTTGCGGCGGGGCGGCCGCAGGCTGCCGGTAGGATTTCTGCAGTGCCCCTGACTGAGTCCCTCCCCCAGCCCGTTACCGTCTCCGTTGCCCGCACTGTGCTCCCCGGCCGTACGCGCCAGGCCAGTGCCTGGGCCCATGCCGGCCAGGAACTCGCCCGCGAATGGCCCGGCTACCTCGGATCCGGCTGGGTCCGCTCGGCGGCCGATTCGGATGAGTGGCACATGCTGTACCGTTTTGCCGATGCCGACCTCCTCAACGACTGGGAGCAGTCCGAGGAACGGCGCTGGTGGATCGACAGCGCCTCAGGCCTCGTGGAGATCACTCGGGTTGAGCGCCGCACGGGGATTGAGGGCTGGTTCGCGCAACAGGGCGACGTCCACCTTGCCGTTCCCGAAACCGTGGTGCCTCCCCGGTGGAAGCAGATGGTCAGCATCTTCCTGCCGTTCTTTCCGCTCAGCCTGCTGGCTAATTTCCTGCTTCACCCGGTGACCCAGGGCTGGCCGCTTGTCTTCCAGGTGCTGCTGGCCACCTGCCTCCTGACGCCGCTCATGACCTACATCTTCCTTCCCGTCACCACCCGGCTGCTGGGCCCGTGGCTCCGGAAGATGCGCTGACGGGGCGGACTTCCGCTGCGCGGCGGGCTCAGAGAATGTGGGAAAAGCCACAGCGCGTCACATTTAGTTGACACTTCAACCAATGACACGAGACAGTGGAATGGAAGCCGGCGATCCGATCGCCCGCTCATACGACCGAACGCAACCGATACGAACGGTGAAAATTTTCCATGAACCAGTCCACCCTTGCCACCACAGCCCTCACGATCCTGCGCGTCATTGTCGGATTCCTGTTCGCAGCCCACGGCTGGCAGAAGTTCAACGAGTTCACCATCGCCGGCACGCAGGCATCATTCACCAAGATGGGGATTCCTGCAGCTGAGGCCGCTGCCCCCATCGTGGCCACCCTTGAACTGGTGGGCGGTGTCGCACTGATCCTCGGGGTCCTGGCCCGGGTCTTCGCTGCACTGCTGGCCCTGGACATGCTCGGCGCGCTCTTCCTGGTTCACGCCCCGGCAGGCGTTTTCGCTGCCAACGGCGGCTACGAACTGGTCCTCCTGCTGGCCGCGGCCGCCCTCGCCGTAGCACTCGCCGGTGCGGGGCGCCTCTCGCTTGACCGCGCCCTCTTCGGCCGCCCCGGCTCGAAGCTGAACGTCCTCGCCTAGTCTTCCCCGGCAAAACGTCTTCTTCGAAAAAGGGCGACGGCGGCTGCGCACTTCGGTGCGCAGCCGCCGTCTTTCGTTGGACCTCCTCGAGGAACGGGTCTGGAGCCTTAGCCCGTAACGCCAGTCAGCTCGTCCGGAGCGTGTTCCAGCCCGCCTGTCCGGGCAGCCTTCGAGCTCCACCCCGCCCACAGACTCAAGAGTGGCCGCATCCAGCTAAGTGGCGTTTTAGAGATGCCCACCGGCGCTGCCCGGTCCGCTTGTGGCGTGCGGTGCAGCGTTTGTGTCGGTCCGGCTGCTGCGCGGCGCCCGGCGTCAGTAAGATCGCAGCATGAGCGAGACTGCGGCGAATTCCGTGACCCTCCGATTCCTTGCGGCCCCCACCGACGTCGGCCACAGCGGTTCCGTGGACGCCGGAACGGTCCTGGAGTGGGTGGACAAGGCTGCCTACGCAGCCGCCGTCGGATGGGCCAAGTCCTATTGCGTCACCGCCTACGTGGGCAACATCCACTTTGCGGACCCCGTGAACAGCGGCGACATGGTGGAAGTCACCGCCACTATCGTCTACACCGGCCGGTCCTCCATGCACATCCGCACTGTTGTTTCCTCAGGCGATCCCAAGGGCGGCCCGGCCACCATGCGGAGTCAGTGCATGGTGATCTTCGTGGCCGTGGGCGAGGACGGAAAACCCACCCCCGTCAAGCAGTTCGAGCCCACCACGGCGGAGGAACTCGAACGACGCGACCACGCCCTGGCCCGGATCAAGATCCGTGAACAGATCGTGGAAGCCATGAACGCACAGGAATATACGGACGCAGGCACCGCGGAGCGCGTTGTGCTGCGGTTTATGGCCGCACCCACTGACGTCAACTGGGGCGGGAAGGTCCACGGCGGCATCGTCATGAAGTGGATCGACGAAGCCGCGTACGTCTGCGCATCGCGCTACTGCGGCAAGGACACCGTGGCAGTGTTCTCCGGCGGGGTGCGGTTCTACCGCCCGCTGCTGATAGGGCATGTGGTGGAAGTGGAGGCACGGCTCGTCTACACCGGCACCAAAGGCATGCACGTGGCGGTACATGTCCGCTCGGGCGATCCCAAAAGCGGCGAACTCAACCTCACCACCTACTGCCTCACGGTGATGGTGGCCCGGGACGCCGAGGGCACCTCGGTACCCATCCCCGAATGGGTCCCGGTCTCTGACGAGGACAAGCGCCTCCAGGCGCATGCCCGCCACCTTCTGGAAATCCGTGCAGCGGCGCCGGGAAACCGTCTGCCGAACCACCTCCTGCAGCAGAGGGCGTAGCAGGCGCTCCGGCTAGAACCCGCCGCCTCCGGCGTCTGCTGCCATATTGGCGAAGCGGGAGTAGTGACCCTGGAAGGCGACCACGATGTCCTTGGTGGGGCCGTTACGGTGCTTGGCGATCAGGATGTCCGCCTCGCCGGCGCGCGGCGACTCCTTGTCATAGACGTCCTCGCGGTGGAGCAGGATGACCATGTCCGCGTCCTGCTCGATGGAACCCGACTCACGGAGGTCCGAGACCATGGGCCGCTTGTCCTGTCGCTGCTCGGAACCACGGTTCAACTGGGACAGGGCAATGACGGGGACCTGGAGCTCCTTGGCCAGCAGCTTCAAGGCACGGGAGAACTCCGAGACTTCCTGCTGGCGGGACTCAACCTTCTTGCCGGAGCTCATGAGCTGCAGGTAGTCGAGGATAACCAGCTTGAGGTCATGCTGCTGCTTGAGGCGGCGGCACTTGGCACGGATCTCCATCAGGGACATGTTGGGGCTGTCGTCGATGAACAGCGGGGCATCATTCATCCGGCCCATTGTGGTGGCGATCTTGGACCACTGCTCGTCCTTGATCGTGCCCTTGCGGAGGTCCTGCAGGCCGATGGTGGCCTCCGCCGAAAGAAGTCGCATGGCAATCTCGTTCCGGCCCATTTCCAGGGAGAACATGACGGTGGCCAGATTGTTCTTGATGGCAGCGGACCGGGCAAAGTCCAGGGCGAACGTGGACTTACCCACAGCAGGGCGGGCGGCGATGACGATCATCTGCCCCGGGTGCAGACCGTGGGTCAACTCATCCAGTTCGTAGAAGCCCGTGGGCACGCCCGTCATGCCCTCGCCGCGGTGGCCCGAAGCTTCGATCTCGTCCACCGTGGATTCCATGACGTCCTTGAGGACCACGTAGTCCTCTGCAGTGCGCCGTTCGGCTACGGCGTAGATCTCAGCCTGGGCCTGGTTGACAAGGTCTTCGACTTCGCCGTCGGATCCGTAGCCCAGCTGGACGATCTTGGTGCCGGCGTTGACCAGCCGCCGCAGGACTGCGCGCTCGGCCACGATTTCCGCGTAGTATCCCGCGTTGGCAGCGGTGGGGACTGTCTGGATGAGCTCGTGCAGGTAGGCCGGACCGCCGATTCTGTTGATCTCGCCGCGCTTGGTCAGCTCGTCCGAAACCGTCACCGCATCCGCGGGTTCGCCGCGGCCATAAAGGTCGATGACGGCCTCGTAGATGGTCTCGTGGGCGGGGCGGTAGAAGTCCTGGCCCCGAAGGATCTCCACCACATCAGCGATGGCGTCTTTGGAGAGCATCATGCCGCCAAGCACGGACTGTTCGGCAGGAATGTCCTGTGGAGGCTTGCGGCTGCCTTCGGATCCGCGGGTGCCCTCGATTGAGTCCAGGTGCGTAACTGACAAAGCTGCCGTCCTCCATAGTGTCCGCAGTCCCCTGATGGAGGCCTGCGGCAAGTCTGCCGTGTGCCGTTGAACGCGCGTTTCCGCGAAAGCTGCAGCGCCGGCTAATGAAAAGTTGTACCAGCCAGCCCTGACAATTTAAGCCGGAAGCCGTGGCCTCGGCCGACGCCTCATCCACAGGTTTTCCACAGGGCACCGCGGATTATCCGAAACCCTGAAATGGGGGCCCCGGTCCGGTTGGCTGATGTGGAGCGCATGTCCCGATTCGGTGTCTCCGCTACGTTAGCGCCCGCCGGGCAACGCACAAAGCCCGGAGTTTTGCACGTCTGTGGATAACCTGTGCACAATGGGCCGCTGCTTGTGCACAGTCTGTGGGCGAAGGTGTGGATATCAAATTTCTTTCACGCCTATATGCAGCCTGACCTGCGGAAACGCCCGTCGAGGCCTGTGGACTCAAAATTCTTTTCTTGAACCTTCATCCACAGCCGGAACGCCGCGACTGGGGATACTCGCCGGTAATTTCCGCGTGTTGACCGCCGGGGATGGGCGGAATGTGATCATTATCGCGAACGCTCCCCGAACCGCTCCACGCCGGGCTGCGACGTTCGGCCACGTTCGGCCCGACAGGACCGCCGCATGCGTACCGCTGCATATGCTGTGGATAACGACTAACTGGCCTAAGCTCTATCTATGGGCGACGTTCTGATAGCCATAGTGCCTGTCCTCGTTCTGGCGGCGGTCCTTTGGGCCCTCTCCACGGCACTGAAGCCGCGCGACACCGGAATGTCGGAGGCCGACCGCTACCAGTTGGATCTGGCCAGGCGCTCACAGGCCCACTATGCGGCCCAGGTGCAGGCTGCGACGGCCGCGCGTGCACGGGTTGATGCGGCGACGCGTCCCAGCCAGAACGAGCAGCAGCAGACCCAACAGAACGATCACGCCCGGGCCGCGCTTCTGGCTCAGGCGGCCTCTGGTCCCGCCTCAGGCCACCCTGGCTACCAGGGGTACGTCCTGCCCGGGGGGCAGGTCAACGCGCAGTTGGCGCTCCAGCTGCAGTCGATGGCGCGTAACGGGCAAAAGCTCCAGGCCATCAAGCTCCTGCGCCAGGCAACGCACTCCGACCTTTTGACCGCCAAGCAATACGTAGATCGGCTTTAGAACCATGGAACCGCTCGTGATCCCCGTCCTGATCCTCGTGGCCGTCGCCGTCGCCCTGGCCTTCGCCGTCCGGGCATGGAACCGCCGCCAGCGGACTGCCGTCGGGCCGGCGCAAGCACCGCCGGACTCTGTCGAACTGGCCAGGGCGGCTGCGACCAAGCTGTCCGAGGACGAACACCGGAGGCTTTATGCGCTGATCGCGCAGGGACAGGCCATGGCTGCCATAAAGCTCTACTACGAGGTGTCAGGTCTCGGCCTTCGGGCCTCGCGGGACGCCGTGGCGGCCTTGGCTGCCCACCCCCAGCCATTCCATACCCCGGCGGCGGAGGCCAGCGAACCAGACCCCGACGACGAAACGCCGCAGCGGTTCCCCTACCGGTACCGGGCAATCGCGAGCAAGGGCGACGTCACGCGGGAAGTCAGCAGCAACATGCTGAACGACGAGATTTACGGCCGTATCCGGACCCTGGCCAAAAGCGGTAACACGGAGGCGGCGGCCACCGCCCTCTCCAGGCATTCGGACATCACCATGAAGCAGGCCCGCGAATTCATCGCGCTGTTGGACGACTGATCGTCCAAGTGGAGGACACGCCGCATTTCTGGGGCGTCTGACCGCTGAGTCTTCCTGCGCGGGCCAACGTCGCGCAGAACCCGCAAACGGTCAGAAATCGAAGAGGTCGCCCAGCCATCCTTCCTTCTTTTTTGGCCGCCGCCCGTCGTACTCGCGGTCATAGCCCTTGCCGTAGCCACGGTCGTCATAACGGGGCTTGTCGTAACCGGGCTTGTCATAGTTCGGCTGCTCATACCGGGGCCGTTCCCGCGGTGCCTCGTGGTTCTGGTACAGGGGAGGCGGGACCATGCCCGGAGCTGGCGGAGCCGGTACTGGCGGCGCCGCAGGCGCGCCCGCTCCCCCGAACGAGTCGGCCGCACGGTCAATGATCTTGTCCAGCTCCCCTCGGTCAAGCCATACGCCGCGGCACTGGGGGCAGTAATCAATCTCCACTCCACTGCGTTCGCTCATGATCAGGTCTACGGAATCAACAGGACACTTCATGACCGGCACAACGAGCGGGTCCCGGGAATAGTTCACCGGTCCGCACCACTACCGCGCGGCGGATATCCCGGCCAGCAGCTGTTCAAAAGGCAGCGACTCCAGGGGCGCCTGCTTCCTGCCGGGCTGCACCCCGTCCAGCAGGCCGGCAAACTCGCCCGCCGCCCGCCCGATTCGCGCCGAAAGGGGAGAGCCGCCGTCGTCCGTGTTCCCCCAGTCCTGGGGGCCGGCAAAGACGGCCGTCGGAGCCACCCTGGTGCGGAGGTAGCTGAACAGTGGGCGCATGGCGTACTCGAGGACCATCTGGTGGCGGTCGGTTCCGCCCGTGGCGCCCAGCAGCACAGCCTTCCCGTCCAGTGACTTGGGGTCCAGCACGTCGATGAAGGACTTGAAGAGGCCGCTGTACGAGGCGCTGAAGACAGGCGTGACCGCGATGATTCCGTCGGACGCCTCCACCCCGGCGATAACCTCTGCGAGGCGCGGAGCCGCGTAGCCGGCGACGAAGTTGTTGGCGATGTCCACGGCCAGATCGCGGAGTTCCACCACATCAACGGTCACCTCGTACCCGGCTGCCTCAAGCTGTTGGCTGGCGGCGCCGGCCAACTGGTCGGCCAGCAGCCTGCTCGACGACGGAACCCCCAGGCCGGCGGACAGAACGGTTATGCGGCGGGTCTCCACGGTGATCTCCTCAGGGTCGACTGTCGGCGACAGTGCATGCGTTTGCATCTACTCCCTCAACCCGGGCCCTTCCGTGTTTATTCCGGACTTCGGAGTTGGTGGCGGCGCTGCGGAGTGCGGGCCGTTCAGTTCGCGAACTATCAGCGCCGGCAGCAAGGCGACTTACACTGCCTCCATGGCGGAAAACAAGACGCAAGTAACCGGCGCCTCGGTGGATGAGTTCCTGGCCGGTGTGGAACATCCTGTCCGGCGCCAGGACGGCCTCCGGCTGCGGGCCCTCATGGCGGAGCTGACCGGCGAGGAACCCGAGATGTGGGGGCCCACCATCGTGGGATTCGGCAGGTACCACTACAAATACGACAGCGGGCGGGAAGGCGATGCCGCGGCGGTCGGATTCTCTCCGCGCAAAGCCAGCCTGTCCCTGTACGGTTTGAGCGCGGCACCGGAAGCCCCTGAACTCCTCGCGAGGCTGGGCAACCACAAGATGGGTGCCGGCTGCGTGTACGTCAACAAGCTCGAGGACATCGATGAAACCGCACTGGCTGAACTGATCCGGGCGGGTTACCGCTACTACACCACCGTGGTCCAACGCCACTGAACCGACCGTGACGGAAAGCGAAAGCCCCCGTTGTCGGGTTCCCGGGGGAACCGACAGCGGGGGCTTTCAGCAGTTCAGGACTGCGCAGCGATCTGGCTTAGAGCCGGAAAGACTACTTGCCTGCGACTACGTCGAGTTCGATCACAGCGGCAACGTCGTCGTGCAGACGGACGTTGGCCTGGTAGGAACCGACCGACTTGATGTGCGTCGGCAGTTCAACCTTGCGCTTGTCGATGCGGCCAAGGCCAGCGGCCTCAACAGCGTCAGCAACGTCGGCCTGCTTGACCGTGCCGAACAGGCGGCCGCTTTCGCCAGCCTTGACGACCAGCTTGACCGGCTTGGCGGACAGCGCAGCGGCCTGCTTCTGAGCATCTTCCAGGGAAGCGTGCTCGCGGGCGACGCGGGCAGCCTTGATGGACTCAACCTGCTTCTCGCCACCCTTGGACCAGGTCAGAGCGAAGCCGCGGGGCAGCAGGTAGTTACGTGCGTAACCGTCCTTGACCTCGATAACGTCGCCTGCAGCACCGAGACCGGTTACTTCGTGGGTCAGAATGAGCTTTGCCATGTTAGTTAATCCCTTCCTTAGCCGCGGCCAGCGCCGGAGTAAGGCAGCAGAGCAACTTCGCGGGCGTTCTTGATTGCCTGGGCGATCTTGCGCTGTTCCTGCACCGTGACGCCGGTGACGCGACGGGCGCGGATCTTTCCGCGGTCGGAGATGAACTTGCGCAGCAATGCTACGTCCTTGTAGTCGATGACGGTGATGTCAGCGGCCTTCAAGGGGTTGGACTTTGGTTTGGGCTTACGGAGTTCAGCCTTAGCCATCGTGGAGCTCCTATTCTTTGGAGCCCGTGGACATTGATCCACGGGATGGTGGTGGTCCGACGGCGGCGGTGACCAAAACGTGCCATATGGCACGCTTCAGGGGTTGCCGGCGTAGAACCTTTGATGTGTTTATTTAGAAGGGAGGTTCGGAATCCGGGCCGTTGCCCCAGCCGCCGCCTGCATTGCTGACCCCGGGCGTGGCCCAAGGGTCTTCCTGCGCTGCGGGCTGGTTGCCACCCCAGGTTCCGCCGGTGTTGCCGCCCTGGTTTGCACCCTGGCCGCCACCGAATCCACCGCCGCTGTTGCCGCCGCCGAAGCCGCCCTGTCCACCCTGACCGCCGGAGCGCTGGGTGCGGTTGACCTTGGCGTTGGCGTAGCGCAGGCTCGGGCCGATTTCATCGACCTCGAGCTCTATAACGGTGCGCTTTTCGCCCTCTTTTGTTTCGTAGGAACGGCTCTTCAGTCGGCCGGAAACGATCACGCGCATGCCCTTTGTCAGGGACTCGGCGACGTTTTCAGCTGCTTCGCGCCACACCGATGCGCGGAGGAACAGGGTTTCCCCGTCCTTCCACTCATTGGACTGGCGGTCAAAAGTGCGGGGCGTAGAAGCGATGGTGAAGTTCGCTACTGCCGAACCTGACGGTGTGAACCTCAGTTCGGGATCATTGGTGAGATTACCGATGACCGTAATAGTGGTTTCGCCTGCCATCTACTGCCTCCTTGTTCGTTCCTGCGGGGTAAAGAATGAATGCCGGGAGCTGAAATTACTCAGCAACGACCTTCTGCTCTTCGGGGCGGGTGATCTTGGTGCGCATGATGGTCTCATTGAGACTCAGCTGGCGGTCAAGTTCCTTGGCGGTTTCCGGCTTGGCGGTGAAGTTCACCACGGCGTAGATACCTTCGGACTTCTTCTTGATGTCGTAAGCGAGGCGACGGCGGCCCCAGATGTCGACCTTTTCGATGGTTCCACCATCGTTGGTGATGACATTCAGGAACTTCTGAAGCGACGGCTCTACGGTACGCTCTTCGACCTCGGGGTCGATGATTACCATCAATTCGTAAGGACGCATATGTGAACCCACCTCCTTTGGGCTAAGCGGTTACGGCATTTCCGTAACAGGAGGTTCATTTGCGGTGCCGTGCAGGCCAGGCTCCAAAACGGAGGCAGGGCGCAGCACAGACTTCAATATCTTAGTGCATCGGGGAGGGATTCCGCGATTCGTGCTCTGACTCGAGGCTAACGTGCTGCTGCCGGCGGGTGCAGCAGCAGAGACTCCTATGTGGAAAACGTGACGCCCGTACTGACCGGCGCTGCACCCCGGGGAAGACGGCCACGGTTCCAGCCACATGACGGCCGGCTGTGGATAAATCACGCCCAAGCAAATACTGGAGCCATGACGATTCTGAAATCGGTCCTGCTGTTCGCCCTTGCCGCGGCCGCGGAAATCAGTGGCGCCTGGCTGATCTGGCAGGCTGTGCGGGAGGACAGGGCATGGTGGTGGGCCGGACTCGGCGTCGTGGCCCTGGGGATCTACGGATTTGTGGCCGCGTTCCAGCCCGACGCCAATTTTGGCCGTGTCCTGGCTGCCTACGGCGGCGTATTCATCGTGGGCTCGTTGGCTTGGGGCGTGATCCTGGACAGCTTCAGGCCAGATCGCTGGGACCTCATCGGCGCCGCTGTGTGCCTCGCGGGCGTGGCTTTGATCATGTTCGCGCCGCGACAGGGCTGACTGCTGTTCACCCGCCGACGGCAACGCAAAACCGTCCGCCCGGCGGGCCTTAACGGCACACCGGGCGGACGGTTCGGGTATTCAAGCTGCGCGATGCAACCGCGGACTACGACGTCGGCTCTGCGCCCACGCTGGCCGCTTCGGTTTCCGGAACGGCGGCTTCCAGAGGGCCGCTTTCCGCGTTGCCCCTGCGGTAACGCCATACGCCGATGCCGACCACGACCGCAGCGAGGCCGACTGACAGCAGGAGTGACTCCCTGGTGGATTCGAGAATCACCATGCCGATGATGAGCGCGACGATGCTGCCGATGGCCAACCACGTCAGGTAGGGGAACAGCCACATCTTCAGGGCAAGGTCCTTGGCGGCGGAACCCATCCGGCGGCGCAGGATCAGCTGCGACACTGCAATGACCAGCCAGACGAACAGCGCGATGGCACCGGAGGTGTTCACCAGAAACAGGAACACGGTGTCCGGAGCGATGTAGTTCAGGCCCACGGTAATGAAGCCCACCACGGTGGAGGCCAGAACAGCCGCGGCCGGCACGCCGCGGCGGGAGATCTTCATCCAGGACTTCGGGGCATCCCCGCGCCGGGAGAGTGAGAAGAGCATCCGACTGGCCGTGTAGAGGCCGGAGTTCAGGCAGGACAGCACGGACGTGAGCACAACGATGTCCATGATGGTGCCGGCGCCGGGGATGCCGAACAGTTCGATCACCGCAACATACGGGCTTTTGGCGACGTTGGCTGAGTTCCACGGCAGCAGGGTGACAACAATGGCAATGGAGCCGATGTAGAAGACCAAGATGCGCCAGACGGTGGACTTCACGGCCTTCTTCACGGCATCCACGGGGTTCTCGGACTCGCCGGCGGCGATGGTGGCGATTTCGGCGCCGAAGAAGGAGAAGACCACCACGAGGATGCCGGCGAGCACCGCTCCCGGCCCGTTCGGCAGGAAGCCGCCGTTGTCGGTCAGGTTGCTCAGTCCCGGTGCCGGAACGCCGGGGACCAGGCCCAGGATGGCTGCCACACCAAAGAGCAGGAAGAGGACAATGGCCGCGACCTTGATGGAGGCAAACCAGAACTCGAACTCACCGTAGGACTTCACCGAGCCAAGGTTGGTCAGTGTCAGCAGGACCATGAGGAGCAGGGCCCAGATCCACTGGTCGATGCCGGGAACCCAGCGGTGCATGATGGCGGCACCGGCGGTCGCCTCGATTCCGAGCACGATGATCCAGAACCAGGCGTAGAGCCAGCCGATGCTGAAGCCTGCCCAACTGCCCAGAGCCTTGTCGGCGTACGTGGAGAAGGATCCGGTCTCGGGATTGGCGGCAGCCATCTCACCCAGCATCCGCATCACCAGGATGACCACGATTCCGGCGGCCGTGTAGGCAAGCAGGATGCCCGGTCCTGCCTGCTGGATTGCGGCACCGGAGCCGACGAACAGCCCTGCGCCAATGACCCCGGCGATGGCGATCATGGACAGGTGGCGGGGTTTCAGGGATTTCGAGAGTTGCTGGTCAGCGTGCATGAATGCGCCGTCCTCTTGTTGATTTCAGATCTTGGGTGTGGGCCGGAGCCGGCAGGAGCGTGTGCCGCGTCCCACATGATGCGTCCCACATGATGCGTTTCACACTAGGCGAGCAGCTAAGGGCAGAGACTTATGCAGTCGCACAGTTTGCCTCGCCGGAAAACGGGCAGACTTCCAACGGGAAGTACTAATAGTCAACGCAAGTTTTCTGGGGCGGACTTTTGTAACGGAGCGGAAATCTTCGCCCAGCGGGCACATCTATGCCGGAACCGCGAAGAACCGTTCCGTCACCTTAGCAAGACGGTGCGGATCCTCCACGCCGCACAGTTCCCTCGCGGAGTGCATCGACAGGAGGGGCACCCCCACGTCCACGGTCCTGATGCCCAGCCGGGTGGCCGTCAGCGGCCCGATGGTGGAGCCGCACGGCATGACGTTGTTGGACACGAATTCCTGGTAGGGAACGCCGGCTTCGCCGCAGAGCCGTGCCCAGAGGGCGGCACCGGCGGCGTCCGTGGCATAGCGCTGGTTGGCATTGATCTTGAGCAACGGCCCCCCGTTGAGGAGGGGATGGTTGACGGGATCATGCCGCTCGGGATAGTTCGGGTGGACAGCGTGTCCGGCATCCGCGGAAACGCAGAACGACGCCGCAAACGCCTGCCGCCGCTGGCTCACCGACGCCCCCAGCCCGTCCGAAATGCGGACCAGGACGTCCTCGAGCACGGGCCCGCAGGCGCCCGAGCGCGACGCCGAACCGATTTCCTCATGATCAAACGCAGCAAGCACGGCAATCGGGGCCGGTACGGTGGTGGAGGAACCGCCCCCCGGCCGTGACGCGAGGGCGATAAGGGCCATCAGCCCGGCGTGCGTCGCGGAGAGGTTATCCAGCCGGCCGGAGGCGAAAAACTCGCCCTTGGCCCCGAAAACGGCAGCCGGCTGCGTGTCCGCAATGACGACGTCGTATCCCCCGATCTGCGCAGGGTCAACAGTCCCGGCGCCGGACACACGCTGGGCCAGGAGTCCCAGCAGGTCCTCCCCGGCTGGATCGCCGAGGCCGAACACCGGATTCATGTGCTGCTGCTTGTCCAGGGCCAAGCCCTCATTCACGGCACGGTCGAGGTGGATGGCGAGTTGAGGAAAGCGCAGGAGCGGACCGGTGGCGGTGAGGTGCTGGGTGCCGTCGAGCATGACCAGGCGTCCGGCAAGCTGCAGTTCGCGGTCCAGCCACGAGTTCAGCAGGGGTCCGCCGTAGACTTCCACGCCGGCCTGCAGCCAGCCGAACCTGCCGGTGGTGGGCTTGGGCTTGAGCTTGAAAGACGGCGAATCCGTGTGCGCGCCCAGAATGTTGAAGCCGGTGGTGGGGCCGGCACCATCGGGGGTCACCCAGGCGATCAGTGCGCCGTCGCGGATCACATAAAACTTGCCTGCCGCCGCTTCCCACGGCTCAAGCTCGTCCAGCCCGGTAAAGCCCGCCCCGTCCAGCCTCCGCGCCGCTTCGTGGACGGCGTGAAAGCTCGACGGCGATGCGCTGACATAGTCGCCCAGGTCCCGGATGTGGTCTGCGGCAGAGGTGTGGAGAGGCATGGCTCCGAGTCTAGCGCCGCGTTAGACAGTGACGTTGAGACCTGCGGTATAGCCGGCCGATACTGAACCCGACATGGTGGCGAGCTGGTAGATGCCGCCGTCGTCGCCGAAGACGTTGTCCGACTGCAAGGTGGTGTTGGGGAAATTCTGGGCGCTGGTCTCATAGCCAGGGGACGTGTAGACCACCTTGCAGGCCGCATCGGTCATCGCGATCTGCGAGACCGCCAGCACCTGCCCGGCCGCTGTGGCGTTATTCATGGATTCAAAGACTTCGAAGTGGATGTGCGGCCAGCGGCCGTTGTAGGCACCCGGGTAGACGGTCTTGAAGGTGACCTGCCCGTTAGCGTCCGCTTCCTGCACGCCGCGGAGGTAGTTCTCGTTTTCCAACCCGGAATCGTACAGGGAGTACTTTCCGTCCCGGTCACAGTGCCAGGCGTAGACGGCGGCGCCGGCCAGCGGAACGCAGCCGTTGGCGTTGTCGAGCAGGGTCAGCGTGACGGTCAGCGGTACGCCGTCGACCTTCGTGGCTGACGTACCGAAGCTGGACGTGATGTCCTGCCGCACCACGCCGGAGGCCTCGAGGACGTTCGGGCCGTTGGACCCGTCGCCCGGGTAGGGACCGGCCGTTTCCTGCGGGATCTCCACACCGCACTCGGCGATCGCCCGGGTCACCGTAGGGGAAGCTGTGGGGGATGCACTGGCGGAGGATGCGGCGGAAGCCGCGGGCGCCGTCGTCGTGCCCGTGGATCCGGCCGGCGCGGACGCCGAGGTTCCGGTGGTGCCCGCAGAACCGGACGACCCACCCGGCGTGCACGCAGCCAGCGCAGCAGCCGCCGTGCCGGCGCCAAAGAACATGCCCAGGGATCGCCTGCTCATCAGCGTCGTGAGGTCGAACTGGAGGCCACGGTCGTGGTCGGGATGCGGCCTGTGCGGGGAGTGCTGCACGTCGGGGGTGCGGGGTGATGTGCTCATGGATCCATGAAACGCCAGGCAGCTATGGCCCGCATAGGGCAATCCTGTGCGGAAGCTGTGCGCGGGGCGCCTGGCGGTACCTGCCGGCGGCCGGTTCAGTAGTCCGGGTTGCTGGGGGTCACGAGTCCTGTTTCGTAGGCATAGACCACGGCCTGGACCCGGTCCCGCAGGTGGAGTTTGGTGAGGATCCGCCGGACATGGGTCTTCACCGTGGCCTCCGAGAGGAAGTACCGGTGCGCGATTTCGGCATTGGACAGGCCCTCGGCCATTGCCTCCAGCATTTCGGTTTCCCGCGGAGTCAGAGCTTCCAGCAGCGGATCCCGGTGGGCGGGGGTGGCGGCAGCCGCGGCCGGCGCGTTGGCAGCCGCACCACGGACGTAGGTTTCCAGGAGCCGTTGGGTAACGCGGGGCGCGACGACGGCGTCACCGCTGGCCACCACCCGCACGGCCTGGACCAGCTCGGACGGCGCCACGTCCTTGAGCAGAAAGGCCGACGCTCCGGCCTGCAGCCCGGCAAAAGCGTACTCATCGAGGTCGAAGGTGGTCAGGATGATGATCCTGGCGCACGAGCCGGAGACGGTGATGGCGCGGGTGGCCTCAATCCCGTCCAGGACCGGCATCCGGACGTCCATGAGAACGACGTCGGGCTTGAGCTCGCGGACCTCCCGGACTGCCTCGGCCCCGTCCGAGGCTTCGCCCACCACTTCCAGATCGTCTTCGCCCTCCAGAATGAGCCGGAAGCCCATCCTCAGTAGCGGCTGGTCATCCACCAGCAAAACCCGGATGCGTCCGGCATCGCTCATTCTTCCCCCTTGTTGCCGTTGAGTGCCAGGACAGCCTTCACCCGCCAGCCGCCGCTGGTGGTCCGCCCAGCCTCCACGGTACCCCCGTAGATCCCGGCCCGTTCCTTCATGCCCGTCAATCCCTGCCCCGAACCAAGCGCGCCTGTGCCGGTGGGTGCGGAGCCGGTGCCCCGGCCGTCATCCACTACTTCGATGGTGACCGTGGACGGGTCACGGACCACCGTAACGTCAACGCGGCTCAGCGCCCTGCCATATCGCAGCACGTTGGTCAGCGACTCCTGAACAATGCGGTAGACGGTCAGCTGGAACGCGGCATCCGCCGGCAGCGCGGGTCCGGTGTGCGAGTAGTGCACGGGAAGCCCTGCCGCACGGAACCCGTCCAGGAGCTTGGCGAGGTTGTCCCCGGCAGCCAGCGGCTCGCGCGGCGCCTGCCCCGCGGACGCGTCGTCGCGCAGGACCCCGAGAACGCGGCGCATATCCGCCAGGGCGGTACGCCCGGTCCGGGACATCTCTGCCAAGACCTCTGCCGCGCGTTCGGGATCCTTCCGGACCACCACGGCGGCCCCGTCCGAAAGTGTGACCATGACGGTCAGCGAGTGCGCCACGACGTCATGCATTTCCCGTGCGATCCGGTTCCGTTCATTGACGGAGCCGAGCTTGGCCGCCTGGGCCGCCCACGCGGCAATCTCCTGTTCGTGTTCCCGGCGCTGGCGAACCGATATTCCGATGCCTGTGGCGAGAACGTTTGAGAGCGCGATGGTTGTGCCCGCCGCGATGCTTGAGATCAGCTGGAACTCTTCGGGCGACGTTGCAGAGGCGGGCAGTTCCCTCTCCAGCGGACCCACAGCCGCGAAGAAGTAGAGCAGCGCCAGCGGTGCCGTCGCGAGCGCAAGCGTAACCAGGGCGAACCGCCTGGTGCGCACCACGGCGAGGGCGTAAAGCGAGAACCAGAGCCCGGCGGAAACGTTGGTCCCCCAGGGATGCAGCACGGTGACAGCCACCTCCACGGCCGCAATGAACGCCACAAGAGGAACCGGATAACGTCGCCGGAGAAACAAGGACAGGGCGACGGCGGTGAGCAGCCCGGCTGCCAGCCAAACCCCGGCGCGTACGGCGTCCACCATGGTGGGTGTCACCAGCAGGAGATAGCAGAGAACCACCACGGCATCCATGACGCGCGGATGCTGGTGCAGGTAGCGGCGCAGGCGGCCGCGGCGCCTGGCCGCTATCTCGGCGAAGGACGCGCCGCCCTGGCCGGCCGGCGCGTCCTTCAGTGGAACAGCTTCAGTCATGAAACGAGCCTAGGCTCTGACCCTAGACGTCGCGGATTTTCAGCAGGATCGTGGCGAGGGCCAGCGGCACCACTACCCAGGCGCCCAGCACAAGTCCGGCCTGCCAGACTTCGAGGGTGTCCGGGACGTGCTCTACGGCCGTCAGGGGCGTCAGCGTGTTGCCGGGCAGGTACTTGCGGGCTTCCACGAAGAAGTCGCCCGGAATCAGCTGGAAGGCGATGGGTGCCACGAAGAACAGTCCCACGAGGCTCATGATGCCTCCGGCCGAGTTCCGCACCAGAGTCCCGAGGGCCATGCCGATCGCGGCCACGGCAGCCACATAGGCACTGTTGACGAGCAGCAGCTTGATTGACTGGGAACTGGCCAGATCCAGCTTCAGGCCGTAGTTGTCCAGGATCGGCACGGCAACCAGGCCCGCAACGTAGGTGGATACGGCCGTCAGGATGAAGGCGCTGACCATCACCACGGCGAGCTTGGCGACGAACGCGGGGATCCGTTTGGGCACGGCGGCAAACGTGGAGCGGGCCATTCCTGTGGTGAACTCGGAGCTCATGAGCAGCACGCCCAGCGAGCCAAGGATGAGCTGGGCGAAGGCGATGCCGGACGTGGGGACAGTGACTGCGAGGTCCCCGCCCTGGGCCGCCAGTGCTTCCGCCGCCTGGGGATCGGAGCCGGCCGCATCAGCGAACTGGCCGGTTCCCCAGGCGGACAGGGCGCCGAACCCCACCATCACCACGGCCGTGGCGGCGAGCAGGATCAGGGTGGACAGAAGCGTCCGGAACTTGATGAATTCAGAGTTCAGCACGCGGAAGAAACTGGGTCCAGGACCCGGGCTGGCGGTACGGGCGTTGCTGGAGTGCGCGGGGCCGGCGCTGCGGGGGCCGGGCTGGGCGACGGTTGATGTGCTCATGGCTTTAGTTGCCTCCGGACTGGACGGGGACGGGGACTCCCGTGGTAATCAGCGAGTGGTATTCGACCTCATCCTTGGTCAGCTCCATGTACGCCTCTTCGAGGCTGGCCTGCAGCGGAGTGAGTTCGTAGATCATGACGCGGCTGTCGAGCGCCGCCCGTGCGATCTGGCGGGGGTCCAGGCCCTTGACCTCGAGCAGTTCGTGGTCCTGGACTTCAACGGAGACGCCGGTTCCGGCGAGGACGTTCATAAGCTGGTCGGGCTGGTCCGTGCGGACCCGCGTCCGGGTCTGTCCCTTGCCGGTGATGATGTCCTTGATGGGTGCATCGGCGATGATCTTGCCGCGGCCGATCACGATGAGATGGTCGGCGGTCAGCGCCATCTCGCTCATGAGGTGGCTGGACAGGAACACCGTGCGGCCCTCGGAGGCCAGGAACTTGACCAGATTGCGGACCCACACCACGCCTTCGGGGTCGAGGCCATTGACCGGTTCGTCCAGGATGATGGTCTGCGGGTCGCCCAGGAGCGCGGCGGCGATGCCCAGGCGCTGCCCCATGCCAAGTGAGAAACCCTTGACCTTTTTTCGGGCCACGTCGGCCAGGCCCGTCATCTCGATGACTTCGTGGACACGTTTCTTGGGGATGCTGTGGGTGGCGGCCATGGCCAGGAGATGGTTGTAGGCCGACCGGCTCGTGTGGACAGCCTTCGCGTCCAGGAGGGCGCCGATCTCACGGAGCGGGGCCACGTGCCGGGCGAACGGGACGCCGTTCACGGTGACCGTTCCCGCCGTCGGGCGGTCCAGTCCCATGATCATGCGCATGGTGGTTGATTTGCCGGCCCCGTTGGGGCCCAGGAAGCCGGTGACCCGTCCGGCCTGGACGGTGAAGTCGACGCCGCCGACGGCGGTTTTGTCGCCGTAGACCTTCGTCAGGCCTTGTGCCTCGATCATGGAGCGGTCCTTTGCCTAGCTGCGGAGTGCTGATTGGTCTGCACGTTCCACGCTACCGATGCGGACGGTCGAATTCGCCGGTCTCAGGGATGATTCAGGGGCGAATCAGGGTTGTCCGGCGTAGTCCGGACGGATGAGCCCCTAGTCCTTCGGACGCGGCGAGTAGTACTTCAGTGCGCCGCGCTTGAGAGTGATTTCAACTGCTCGCACACCCGGCATGGTTTCACCGTCCACAGCGAGCACCATGGGCACCGTTCCGCATTCAAGCCGCACGTGGCTGGCCTCCCTGAGGTGGGTAATTTTGGAGGTGGCCACGGTGCCTGTCAGCACGGACCAGAGCATGCGGAGGCGCGCAAAGGATTCGTCGGCCGTGATCATCCTGACATCCAGCACTCCGTCGTCGAGCACCGGGCGGAAGAGCGGGGCATGGTCCCTGGGGTAGTAGCGGCCCCGGCCAAGGTACATGATCCACAGTTTGTGGCGGACGCCGTCCACAATCAGCGTGACGGGCTTTTCCACCGCGAACGTGCGGAACATCGCCGCGACCCCTGCCAGCGGCTTTCCCAGGGCCGGCTGCAGCTGTTCGCGGCGGCGGACCAGGTTGGGGTAGAGCCCGATACTGGCGGTGTTGAGCATGATGAGCTCCACCATTTCGGGGTCGTCCGCCAGCCCTCGTTCCACGGCCACGATCCCGACGTCGGCCTGCGCCGCCTCGCCCTTTCCCGCTGCTTCGACCGCCTCCTGGAGCGAGGGCGTTCCGGCGTCCCTGGCGAAATGGTTGAGCGTGCCGCCCGCCAGTACCAGCAGGGGAAGGTCATGTCCGACGGCGGCCGCAGCAGCCGTGCCCACGGTTCCATCACCGCCCCACACCGCCAGCGCACGCGTCCCGGGCCGCGTCGCCGCCGTTTCTATCTGTTCGGCCAGGTCTTGGTCCGGCGCGATCGTGGTTATATGTGCAAGAGGGAATACTTCCCGAAGGGCATCCGCGGTCTCCTCCGTGAAAGAACCTCCCAACGAATTCACCGCGATGCTCAGGCCCTCGCCGCTGGGCACCTGGGCCGTCTTGATCCACGTGCGGGTAGTGGGCGGGAACGGGGGCCGGACGGGCCACCATTTCCTGGTGATGAGGGCGGCCCCGGCTCCGATGGCCGAGCCGAAGAGGACGTCTGACGGCCAATGGGCCCCTGTATGCACCCGGGAGTATGCAACTCCGGCAGCAACGGGCGCCACCGCCGCGCCCAGAACCGGCTGGACGAGTCCTGTCCCGAGGGCGAAAGCCACTGCCGACGCAGAATGGCCGGACGGCATGGAGGAGCTGGTGGGCTGGGGATGGACGAAACGGAAAACCGGCAGGTGCTCGGGCAGCGGGCGGGTGCGGGGCAGCAGGGTCTTGAAGACGATGTTGGTGACGGCAGAAGCCACACCCTGTGCGAGCAGCCCGTGAACGGCGGCCCTCCTTGTGCGTCCGGGAACAAGGGCGGCCACGGCGGCCACACCGAACCAGAGCTTACCCTTGTTCGCTGACGCGGAAAGCCGGCGGAAGAAGGTGTCATGATGCCCGCCTGGAAATCCCGAGACCGCCCGCATCAGTGTGCGGTCCATCCCCGCCACCCAGCCCGGGCCCCGTCGCAGCATTCTTCGCATCAGCCCACCCTACCGCCGGGGTGCGGGGCTGGACATTGGCCCGCCCGGGCCGCGGTTCGCTCCCTCGAGGTTCATTCCCTCGAGGACAGCGGCTTGGCGGCACCGGCCAGCAGCAGCGCCACCAGGATCGGTGCGGCGATGGCAAGGAGCGCCAGGTGGATACCGGTGAGGTCGCCCAGATAACCGAGCAGCGGAGGGCCGGCGAGGAACGCCACGTAGCCGATGGTGGAGACCACCGAAACCCTCGCAGCGGCGTGCTTGGGGTCATCGGCGGCGGCGGACATTCCCATGGGGAACGCCAAGGCTGCCCCGACTCCCCACAGGGCGGCGCCCACGGCGGCAAGCCAAACGTCGCCCGCGAAGACGAACAGCGCGAGGCCGGCAGCCGCCGCGGCCATGCTCGCCCGGAGCACGGCCACCCGCCCGTACCTGTCGATGACGCCGCCTCCGAAAAAGCGCATGGCTGTCATGGCCAGGACAAAGAGTGCGAAGAGCAGCGCCCCGGTGGACTCCGTCGTGCCGAGGCCGTCCACCGATGCCTTGGCGATCCAGTCGTTGCCCGCCCCTTCGGTCAGAGTGGCACCGAGAACCACTACCCCGATCAGCAAAGTGCGGGAATTTCGCCAGGCGGACGGACCGCGGGCCGGCTTGGACTCACCGGCGTCCGGCACCTGCGGTGCTTCATGGGGAAGAAAGTAGCGCGGCGTGATGAAGGTCAGCAGGGCAACGGCGGCTGCGATGACCAGGAGGTGCTGGGGCAGGCCCACGCCGACTCCGGAAAGCCCCGCACCGATGAGTGCACCCAAGAAAGCCCCGCCGCTAAAAGCCGCATGGAACTTGGGCATGATCGTCCGGCGGAGGCGATGCTCGACGTCGGCCCCTTCGACATTCTGGGAAACATCCCACAGACCGACGCCCATGCCGAAAAAGAAGAGCGCGACCGCAGTACCCGGAACAGACTCCGCGAGCAGCGAGATCGCGATGCCCACACCCGCCATCGCCGCCAGCAAGCCACTTGCCCGGACACTGTTGGCCGTGCCGATCCTGCTGATGACATGCCCGGCGGTGGGCAGCGCGATCAGCGAGCCCACGGCGGTGCACAGCAGAAGTGTGCCCATCTGCCCGGACGAGATGTGCAGGATTTCGGTGACAGCCGGAATGCGGGCCGCCCAGCTGGCGAAGACCAGGCCGTTGGCGCCGAAAATAATGAACGTGGCAACGGCAGCGGCGGAGACCTGCCGGCCGGCGATCTGCTGGGTGGAAGTCATTCGACAACTCTAGCCAAAGGTCGCTGGCTGGGCGTGCCGAAACCCGGGTCCACCTCGGGATTCAGCAGGTGCCCAACGCTCTCTCACTTCCTGCCGCCACATCCCCAACGCTCTCTCACTTCCTGCCGCCGCATCCCGAACGCTCTCTCACTTCCTGCCGCCGCATCCCGAACGCTCTCTCACTCCCTGCAGCCACATCCCCAACGCTCTCTCACTTGTCGCAAATAACGCCAAACGCTCCCTCACCGTGTGAGAGAGCGTTGGCACAAAACGTGCAGAAAGTGAGAGAGCGTCGTGCTTAGCGGGCGCGCTCCACGCGCTTTTCGTCCCAGACCGGCTCCGCGGATTCGTAGACGCGCCCGTCGGAACCGAACACCAGGAAGCGGTCGAAAGTCCGGGCGAACCAGCGGTCGTGGGTGACAGCGAGGACTGTGCCCTCAAAGTGGTCGATGGCCCGCTCGAGGGCCTCTGCGGAATGCAGGTCCAGGTTGTCGGTGGGCTCGTCCAGCAGCAGCAACGTGGCACCGGAGAGCTGCAGCAGCAGGATCTGGAACCGCGCCTGCTGCCCGCCGGAGAGCGACTCGTATTTCTGCTCGGACTGGCCTGCGAGCCCGTAGCCGTCCAGCGCTCCGGCGGCGGCCTCGCGCGCCAGTCCGGAGCGGTGTTCGTCGCCGCGGTGCAGGATCTGCAGCAGGGTCTTGCCGAGCAGGTCCGGCCGCACGTGGGTCTGCGCGAAGAAGCCGGGGCGGATGCGGGCGCCGAGTTTTACGGTTCCTTCGTGGGGCACTTCGGCGATTTCGACGTCGGACACGGGCAGGTGTTCGCGCTCCGGGTCGGTGCCCCCGGTGGCGAGCAGCCGCAGGAAGTGGGATTTACCGGAGCCGTTGGAGCCCAGCACGCCCACCCGGTCCCCGAACCAGATTTCGGTGGAGAACGGCTTCATGAGGCCTGTCAGTTCGAGCTTTTCGGCCACGATGGCGCGTTTGGCCGTGCGGCCGCCCTTGAGACGCATCCGCACGTTCTGCTCGATGGGCAGCGCCTCGGGCGGCCCGACCTCCAAGAACTTTGCGAGGCGCGTCTGGGCGGCGTGGTACCGGTTGGCCATGTCCGAGCGGAATGCCGCCTTGTTCTTGTACATGTTGACGAGTTCTTTGAGCTTGATGTGCTCCTCGTCCCAGCGTTTGCGGAGCTCCTCGAAGCGGGCATTGCGGTCGGCGCGTGCCTCCACGTACGACCCGAAGCCGCCGCCGTGTACCCAGGCACCGGCACCGTTGATGCCCGGCTCAAGGGTGACGATGCGGCCGGCAGCGTTGTTCAGCAGCTCGCGGTCGTGGCTGATGAAGAATACGGTCTTCTTCGACTCATTGAGCCTTCCCTCGAGCCACCGCTTGCCCGGGACGTCGAGGTAGTTGTCCGGTTCGTCGAGGAGCAGCAGCTCATCAGGGCCCGCGAACAGCGCCTCCAGCACCAGGCGCTTCTGCTCGCCGCCGGAAAGGCTCGACGCCGGGCGGTGCTGCGCGCGGTCAAACGGCAGTCCCAGCGCGGCCATGCAGACTTCGTCCCAGACGGTCTCGACGTCGTAGCCGCCGGCGTCTCCCCAGTCGACGATCGCCTGGGCGTACCGCATCTGGGTGGGTTCGTCGTCGTGCTCCATCATGGCGAGCTCGGCGTCGTCCACGGCGCGGGCAGCGGCCGCCAGTGCCGCCGGGGCGGCAGAAACCAAGAGGTCCTTGACCGTGGAATCATCCCGGACCTGGCCCACGAACTGGCGCATGATACCCATGTTGCCGGATCGGCCGATCACGCCCTCGTCCGGAATGAGATCGCCGGCGATGATGCGGAACAGTGTGGTTTTTCCGGTGCCGTTGGGGCCGATCAGGGCTGTCTTGGTGCCGTCGGGGACCTTGAAGGTCACCCCGTTGAGCAGCTGGGTGCCGTCGGAGAGGAAGTAGTCGATGCCGGAAACGTCAATATGGGCCACCCGGCAATCTTCCCATGGCTGACTCCTACGCTCCCGCACGTCCCGTCACCAGACGGCCAAACCCTCCTGCGTTCGCTGCAGGAGGGTTTCGCGGAACGTTGCGGGAGCTGCGGGAGCGTTCGGATCAGCCGGCGGCAGTCAGGAACTTCTTTAGGAGTGGCCCGGACGTGGTGGCGCCCAGCCCGCCGTCTTCAACAAAGACCGCCACAGCCAGGTCACCATGTACTGCGATGATCCAGGCGTGCGTCTTCGGCGGCTTGGCGTCGCCAAACTCCGCTGTGCCGGTCTTGGCGCCCACGGGTTCGCCCGGCACATCAGCCAGGAAGCCCGCATGTCCGGAGGTCACCACCGCGCGCATCATGTCGGCGAGGGAAGCGGCCTCCGCCTTGGTCACCGGAGTCTGCGCATTTTTCGCGGGAGCCTCTGCCGTGACGGTCGACGACGGCGACGCGCCTTCTGCGGGTTGCGTGCCTGCCGCTCCGCTGGCGGCGGGTGAGGCACCCGGGGTGGCGTCCGGGTTGAGGACCAGCACCGGCGACACCGGTGCGCCCTTGGCGACTGAGCCGGCCATGATGGCAGCGGAAAGCGGGGACATCAGCACCCTGCCCTGGCCGATCATGGCCGCCGCGTGCTCGGTACCCTCGGCCTCACCGGGAACGGAACCAAGAAAGGCATCAGCCCCCAGCTTCGGGGCCTCAACCGCCACGCCCAGGGACGTTGCCGCTGATTCAAGCTGCGCCTGCGACACCTTCTCCCGTACTGAGATGAAGGCCGTGTTGCACGAGTGGGCAAAGGCGTCGCGCAGTGTCACCGAGCCCAGCGAATCGGCGGGATAGCCTTCCGCGTTCTTGAACTTGCGTCCATCCACCGTCAGCGTCGGCGTGCATTCCACCGTTGAATCTGGGGTGAACCCGTTGCGCAGCATGGCCAGGGAGTCCACCACCTTAAAGGTGGAGCCGGGTGCGTACTGGCCGAGCATTGCGGTGTTGTAGCCGTTGCTCCCGGGGCCGGACGCCGCGGCCAGCACGGCTCCCGTGGACGGACGGAGGGCCACGATGGCGGAGGCAGGCTTGATGTCCGCGAGGGTGTCTTCCGCGAGCTGCTGCAGCTTTGGGTCGAGAGTAGTCTTGAGCGGCGTTCCGGCGGTCGCCTTGATCTCGAAGACGGTGCGGCGCGGATCGGTCGGGGCGGCCTGGATCTCTTCCCTCGTGAGATCCGCGCGCTGCACCCTGATCGCAAGGCCGGCCGTTCCACGGAGCTGCTCGTCGTACTGCTGCTGCAAACCACCGGTGCCTGTGACGTCGCCGGCGGTCAGGGCGCCGTCGGACTTTTCGATCTGTTCTGCGCTGGCCTCGCCGACGGTGCCGAGTATGGCGCGGGCAAAGTTGCGGGTGGGGGCGAGCGGCAGCTTGTCGGGGATGGCGCGGCCGCCGGGAATGGCCTCGATCTGGGCGTCGGTGACGGTGCGGCTGTTGGTGTCCCGGAGGGTGATGGCGGGAACAAAGGCTTCCGGTCCGGAGGCCTCAACCTGCTGGGCGTAGGCCGCGGGGTCGATACCCACGAGTTTGGCCAGCTTGGTGGCTGAATCGGCCGCAGCCGCGGTGCCGAGCTGTGGTTTGTCGATGCCGACGTTGACCACGGGCCGGTAGGTGACGAGTTGAGCATCCTGCGCGCCCAGGATGTCCGCGCGCTGCGGGGACTGTGTGGACTTGCTGAGGATCTCCCCTTCGACGAGGTCCGGCACAAGCATGCCCGGGGACCAGACCGTGAGCCACTTGTCTGCGGACTTCCGGAGCCCGGCAGAAACGGTGTACTTCCATTCGCCGGAGTCGATCTTCCAGCTGTAGCTCAGCGGAAAGCTGGCCGTGTCTCCGTCAAGCTTGAGTTCTCCCGCTTCCACGGACGGCTTGGCAGGCTCGAGGGCCTTGAATACCTGTTTCAGCTGGTCGTTGGCCACGGAAGAGTCCCGGCCATCGAATGCAACGGGGCGGAGATCCAGCCCCGCCACGGCCGATGCCAGCTGCTTTGCGGCCGCTTCGGCACCGCCGCGGCCGTCATCGCAGGCCACCAACGACGTGCCAAGAATAAGACCGATGAGAGCAAGTGAAATTTTTTTTGAGTTCCCCACTGCGCCATTATGCCCCTTCCGGCAGCCCACCGCCTGTCACACCGCCGGTGGGCGGGCAGGAGTCGACTCAACCCTCGACCCCCAAGGCGCGCGTGAGGCGCGGTGAGCGTTGTCAGACGCCCAGCGCCGGTACATCCAAGCCAAATATGTCCTTGAGGGCATACTTTGCTGCATGAAAACCGGGCATCCCCGTGACGCCGGGGCCAGGCGGCGTGGACGAGGAGCACAGGTAGACGCCGCGGGCAGGGGTCCGCCACGGGACCGGTGACACCACGGGACGCTGGAGCAGTCCGCGGATGTCCAGAAGCCCAGCACTGAAATCGCCGCCGACGTAGTTCTCGTTATACGCGGCCAATTCGGCGGCAGTAGTCACCTTGTATTTGAGCACCACGTCCCTGAACCCCGGCGCGAATCGCTCCAGCTGATTTATCACGGCCTCGCCCATGTCCACCGTGGAGCCTGCAGGAACGTGGCAATAGCTCCACAGGATTTGCCGGCCGCCGGGGGCACGGCTGGAGTCAAAGGGGGAGGGTTGTGACACGAGCAAGTACGGCCGCTCCGGATGCCTGCCGACGGCGACGTCGTGTTCAGCCTGTGCCGTCTCGGCCCGCGTGCCGCCTACGTGGACTGTGCCGGCGTCGGCCAGTCCCGGGGCGGCCCACGGAACAGGTCCTGAGAGGATGAAGTCCACTTTGCAGGCACCGTTGCCGAAGCGGAAGGACTCCAGGGCGCGGCGATACGATGCCGGCAACCTGCTGCCCGCGAGTCTGGACAGGGCCGGTGGCGCCACGTCCAGCAGGACGGCCTTGGCAGGTTGTAGCTCCGCCAGTGAGGACACCGTGACCCCAGTATGGATTTCGCCCCCGTGCGCGCGAATATCCTCGGCCATGGCAGCGGCAATCGCCGCTGATCCGCCCACTGGAATGGGCCAGCCGTCCGCATGCGCAAGGGCATTCAGTAGCAGGCCCGCGCCCGCCGCGGCTAGGGACGGCAGCCGCGCCACCGCATGGGCCGCCACACCACTGACCAAAGCAGGTGCCAGATCCCCTCTGAACCGCAGGTTCCACAGCGGTGAGCCCTGTTCCAACGTCCTAAGACCCAGGATTGCGGCGGAAAATGGATGAGCCGGGATGCGCAGCAACTGGTCCGAGGTGGTTTCCACGATGCCGTCGAGGTGCCGGACCAGCGGAGCCATGAGCCGGCGGTAGGCGTGGCCATCTCGGCCCAGTTCGTCAGCGGTACGGTCCAGGGAGCGGTAGGCCAGCGCTGACCGCCCGCGGTCGAGCGGCGAGCCAAACTGGACTTTGGGCAGGGCAAGCTCGATGCGGCGTGGCAACTCGAAGGCCTTGAAAAACGGGGAAGCAAGCGCCATGGGATGGACGGCAGAACAGACATCGTGCCAGTGATCGGCCTCAATCACCTGCGATGTCCGGGTTCCGCCGCCAATCTCCGCCGCAGCCTCGTAGACCTGCACTTTCAGCCCGGCGCGGGCCATCACCACGGCTGCTGCGAGGCCGTTGGGTCCGGAACCGACGACGGCGACGTCAGGCATCGCGCGCAGCCGTCCGCCAAGGCAGCAGAGATACTGAGGGACGCAGGGGATCCAGCCGAAGCCGGTCAATGGCGTTATTGAAAGGCCCGCCGTGAGGGTCATCCATGAAATGGCGGCGGATAGGGTCGTATCGGGGGTCCCAGACATCCATTGCCACGCGCGCCATAAGATATGCCGTTGCAAGCATATGTCCCGCCACGGCCAGAACGTAGTAAGGCATGTCGATGTTGTGCTGTGAAACGCCGCCACTGGTCACTTGGCCAAGATACATCCAGATGGCAGCCCAGTGCAGCCCTTCGATCCCTTGCCAGACCAGGAAGTCCCGCCAACGGGGCCGAGCCAGGGCCAGCAGCGGGACCAGCCAGATCACGAACTGGGGGGAATACACCTTGTTGGTCAGGATGAAGGCGGCCACGATCAGGAACGTCAGTTGCGCGATACGCGGACGCCGGGGTGCGGTGAGCGCCAGAACAGTGATGAGAACACAGGCGAGCAGGAACAGGTTCAGGGCTAGGGTGTTGATGGCCTCGGGCGTGAGTATGGTCCATCGGACACGCTCTGCCACGAGGTTGTATGCGAACCAGGGAGAGCTGAATCCGGCCGGGCGGTCCTGCGTGAACTCGAAGAAATACTTCCAGCCGGCGGGGTCCTTCACGGCAAAGGGAACGTTGACGGCCAGCCAGGCAGCCGCGGCCGCCGCTGCGGGAATGACGAAAGCCCGGATCTTTCCGGTGCGCAGGGCCAGCAGAAGGATCGCACCGAAGACCAGCACCGGGTACAGCTTGGTGGCAGTCCCCAGGCCTATCAGGATCCCGGCGAGCACCAGCCGCTCCTTCGAGAAGAAGTACATGCCGAGAGCCAGCATTGCCACGGCCCACATGTCCCAGTTGATCACACCGGCCAAGACGATTCCCGGCGCCAAGGCCACCATGGCGGCGTCCCACGGGCGGCGGCGGGTCATCCGGGCCGTTGCAAGGACAGTGACGATCCAAACGGCCGCAATCAGCGTCGCGTTGACATCGAAGTAGCCCAGGACGCGCGAATCCGTAGCCCCTCTGCCCGGGACAAGCCAGGCCGTTGCTCCGGCGATGAGTCCCATCAGGACCGGGTACTCAAAAAGGGTGCCCTGGGTGAAGAAGGGGAAGGCGCCGTCGCCCAGTCCTCGGTTGCGGAACAGCTCCGGAAAGTCGGAATAGCAGGTGGAGTAAAACTGCGATGGGGTTGCCCATCCGTTGACCCGGCAATAGTCCTTGATGAGAATCCCGGCGAGGGCTGCCACCACGGTGAGGATGATCAGCACGCGTTCCACCGTGAAAAAGCCGGGGGAGACGATACCCGGTGCTGACCGCTGTCCTAAGGGGCCGCCGACAAGTTCAGTGAAATTTTTCAGCAGACGGTCGCTGCGGCTGGGTACCACCACGCGCGCACGCTTTCGATGGGGCGGCGGCTGTGTCTCCTGCATGGGTTCGAGCTTACCGGGGCCGTGTACCTCTTAGCGGATCGTTCAAGAGCGGGTGAAGCTTAACTGCGAAAGCCCGCGCGTGGCCGCGCGGGCTCTCTGCCGAATGCTGTGGGCAGTGCAGTCCATCAGTACCTCCCTTTACCGGAAACGTATTGGAGGGATCGTGCCGACGTGGACTCAGCGCATGCTGCTCATTTGCTGATGCATCAGCGTGTAGACGTCTTCCCGGTTCTGGTCCAGCAGCTGGCCGTTGAACTGCGGTTGCTCCAGCTCTTCGTTTCGGCTGGAAAGAAGCTCTTGAAGCTGGCGAAGCATGGCATTCACCTCCTTTCGGTGTCGGATCAGTCGGCGGGTGAGGCGGGGGCGGGTGCTTCCCCTGGCGGACACGTTCGCAGCCGGGGCCGCTACGGGGGACGCCGCGCCGGCGGGGGCGGCGCTGCTACTACTGGGAGTCACGGTGGATCCTTTGATTCGGGTTCGGTAAATTCAGACAGGGAAATCAAGCAGAATTCCGGGCATGACAAGTAGAGCCATCTAATTTGTCAGAGAATGGCCATAAATGGGCAAAGAAATGCCCGGGCTAATGAAGGGAAATCTGTAAAAGCGGGTGAGTGGCCCCGAAGCGGTGGCGAGGCAGACCCCCCCAACAAGAAGCCAGGGTTCTGAATCATGGGGGTGCGGCGCAAGCGCGTGGCTCCGCCATATCAGACCGCCGAGGTCAGAAAGTCCTCCGAAGAAGCAGGATTATCGTCCTGTTATCGCAGCGCCGGTGCGGGCACCGGGAGCGAAGGGTCAGGAGACGGCGAGTCCGTGATGAGGGCGCGGGCCAGCAACGAAGGCCGGGAACGCGGTGATGGTCAACGTCCATCCGCTAGTCAAAGTAATCATTGTCCCAACCTCCTTTTCTGCTCTGCCGGTGTACAAGCCGAATGGCCGGACAACGCGCGCCGTGACCCTGGCAAAGTCGCTCTGGGGTCAGAAATAAAAATACACCAGGAATGATGCAGTTGACTAGTTAATTCTCAAACGAAGTTTTAGAATCCCGAACAAAGCATTCTTAGAGCCCCCAGCGGACAATAGCCGGTGTCCTTTTATCCCAGCCAAGGGTGCACACTCTTGCGGTACCCAAAATGAAGTGCCGGCCTTCCTCCGGGTCGAGTTCCAGCCATCGGGCGGTGAGGATGCGGGAGAAGTGGCCGTGCGCCACGATCAGGACGTTGTCGAGGCCAGACTCCAAGACCCGGGCCACTATCTTGTCCGCGCGGGCCGCCACGTCCTGCAGTTTCTCCCCGTTGGGAACCCCGTGGGTCCAGATCAGGTAATCCGGGTTGTCCTTGCGGATCAGGTCCGAGCTGATGCCTTCGTAGTCGCCGTAATCCCACTCGACGGCCAGGGGCTCGTGGACGGCGTCGGGGAATCCCGCGAGTTCGGCGGTCCGGCGGGCGCGCCGCAGCGGGGAGGTCAGCACGAGGTCGAAATCCACACTGTCCAGGACCTTGCGGGCCTCCACCGCCTGCTGTTCGCCTTCCACGGTCAACGGGAGGTCGGTGAGCCCTGTGTACTGACCACTCTTGGACCACTCAGTTTCGCCGTGCCGCAGGATCCAGAGCTGGGGACGGGGGATGTTGGCAGCGTTCACTTAGGACTCCTCGGTTGGGGAAGGTTCGACGTCGGCGGGGGACTTTGCGGAGTCGGTCGCCGTGGGCTGAGGTGCTTCAGCTGCTGATTCGGGCTGGGCCGCCCACCAGACGCGAAGCCGTGACTCGGCGTCGGACGGTTCGAGCGGACCGTTCTCCATCCGTTCCTCCAGCAGGAAATTGTAGGCCCTGCCCACCACGGGCCCAGGTTTTAGGCCTAGCAGGGACATGATCTGGGCGCCGTTAAGGTCCGGGCGCACGGCGTCCAGGGATTCCTGCTCTCGAAGGGCGGCAATCCTGGTTTCAAGGTCGTCGTAGGCGAAAGCCAGCCGCTCAGCCTTGCGCTGGTTTCGGGTGGTGACGTCCGAGCGGGTCAGGCGGTGCAGGCGTTCCAGCAGGGGTCCGGCGTCGGTGATATAGCGGCGGACGGCCGAGTCGGTCCACCCGGCCTCGCCGTAGCCGTAGAAGCGCATGTGAAGTTCCACAAGGCGGGCGACGGCCTTGATGGTGTCGTTGTCGAGGCGAAGGGTCTTCATCCGCTTGGCGGTGAGTTTGGCGCCCACCATGTCGTGGTGGCGGAAGCTGACCGCGCCGCCCGGTTCGAAACGCCGCGTAGCCGGCTTCCCGACGTCGTGCATCAAGGCGGCGAACCGCAGAACAAAATCGGGACCCGGCACGGGGCCTTCCTCGTCGGTCTCCAGGCTGGCCGCCTGCTCGAGGACCTGAAGGGAATGCTGATAGACGTCCTTGTGACGGTGGTGCTCGTCGGATTCGAGGCGCAGTGCGGACACCTCGGGAAGCACGAACTCGGCCAGGCCGGTGTCCACCAGCAGGTCCACGCCGACGCGCGGGTGGCGCCCGCAGATCAGCTTGACGAGTTCATCGCGCACCCGCTCGGCGGAGATGATGGTAATCCGCTCGGCCATCTGGGTCATGGCCAGCCGGACGTCGTCATGGACGGCCACGCCCAGCTGGGACGCAAAGCGCGCCGCACGCATCATGCGCAGGGGGTCGTCCGAAAAGGAGGCCTCGGGGGCACCGGGGGTTGCCAGGACGGAGGCGTGCAGATCCCGGACACCGCCGAAAGGGTCGATCAGCTCCATGGACGGCAGCCGCAGCGCCATCGCGTTAATGGTGAAATCCCGCCGGAGCAGGTCATCCGTCAGTGAGGATCCGAACGCGACCACCGGCTTCCGGGATTCCGGGTCGTATGCCTCGGCGCGGTACGTGGTGATCTCGATCTGGAAGCCGGCCTTGCGCATCCCGATCGTTCCGAAGGCGCGCCCGATCTCCCAAAAGTTGTCCGCCCACTTCTTAATCAGCGCCACCGTCTGGTCAGGCGTGGCGTCGGTGGTGAAATCGAGGTCCGGGGACGTGCGGCCAAGGAACAGATCCCTTACCGGACCGCCCACGAGCGACAGCTCATGACCGGCGTCCACGAAGCGCTGGCCGAGCTCCAGGACCACCGGGTCCACCTGGAAGTCAACGGTGTGGAGATCAGTCTTTTCATGTGCGTGCGCCATAGTTACTTAAGCTTGTCAGAAAACCACTCCCAACCACACCAAATCACGGGGATTGCAGGGATGAGGATGCAAAGTGCGTCACATGCAGTCCATCTTGAAGCCATGTTCCGGTCATCACCACGGGGCAAGAGTCGTTAGAGTGGACTGCATGGCCCATCCCGTACCGAGCGCCCCCGGCAGGAGGACAAACCCACCGTTGCCGTCGGCAATCGGTGCCCATATCGCGCCTGCCCCGCACTCGGCTCCGGCCTCCCTCCCCACGGTCGAGGAGATCTCCGCCGGCGGCGTCGTGGTGGACACGTCCGACGACGAACTGAGGGTTGCGATTATCGCCCGCCTTAATAGGGGCGGACGGCTGGAATGGTGCCTGCCGAAGGGCCATCCGGAAGGCCGGGAAAACAACGAGGAAGCCGCCGTGCGCGAGATCGCCGAGGAGACCGGCATCGACGGCAACATCCTGGCCCCCTTGGGCAGCATCGACTACTGGTTCACCGTCAGCGGGCACCGTGTGCACAAGACCGTCCACCATTACCTGCTGCGCGCCACTGGTGGCGAGCTCACCATCGAAAATGATCCTGACAAGGAAGCAGTGGATGTTGCCTGGGTACCGATCCACGAGCTCGCCCGGAAACTGTCCTTTCCCAATGAGCGCCGTATCGCGGACCTGGCCCGCGAAGTCCTCCCCGAACACCTCTGACGGCCCACGGACCCGTGCCTGGTCCCCGCGGATTGCGGCATTATGCGCGCGCGGGTGAGACGATGAAGACGATGTCAGCAGCCAATCCAGCGTCCGAACAGCCCGCGCAGCCAGGCGAAGCACCTTCCGGTGTGGTGCCCGCCAGTGGGGCTGCTTCCGGCGCCGCCAATTCCGGTGGCGCACAGCCCGGGGAGGCCCGCTCCAGCGCCATCATGGCTGCCGGAACGCTGGTTTCCCGCATCCTGGGCTTCGGCAAGACCTGGATGCTGGGCGCCGCGCTGGGCCTGGGTTCCACGGTCAACGACACGTTTATCAACGCCAACAACCTGCCAAACCTGATCTTCCTGCTGGTGGCGGGCGGTGTCTTCAATGCTGTGCTGGTGCCGCAGATTATCAAGGCAAGCAAGGCGCCGGACAGGGGAGCGGATTACATCAGCCGGCTCCTCACCCTGGCCGTGCTGGTGCTGCTGTCCCTCACCCTGCTGGTGACCCTGCTCGCACCATCGGTCATCGAACTGACCACCCAGGGTTACTCGCCGCAGCAGAAGTCGCTGGCCGTTGCCTTCGCCTTCTGGTGCCTGCCGCAGATATTCTTCTACGGCCTGTACGCCCTGCTGACCCAGGTCCTCAATGCCAACGGCGCCTTTGGCCCGGCCATGTGGGCACCCATCCTTAACAACGTGGTGGCCATCACCGGCCTGGGCATGTTCATCTGGCTTTTCGGTGCCAACGTCGCCAATCCGCATTCCCTGGACAACTGGGGCGCCTCACAGACGTTTTTCGTGGCAGGCTTCTCCACGATTGGCGTCATGACCCAGACGGCCATCCTGCTGATCCCGGTGTTCCGGCTGAAACTCGGCCTCCGTCCGCGCTTCGGCTGGCGGGGAGTGGGACTCGGCCAGGCGGCAAAGCTGAGCGTCTGGACGCTCCTGACCGCCGCCGTCGGGCAGCTCGCTTTCCTGTACGTCATGCGCATCGCCACCATCCCCGGCGCCGAGCGGCTCCGGCTGGAGAAAGCCGGCGACCTCGCCGGCGCGGCCATGCTGCCCGGCAATGCCGTGCTTGAGGTGGCCAGCCAGCTGTACCTGCTGCCGCACTCGATCATCGCCCTCTCCCTGGCCACAGTACTGTTCAACCGCATGACCCGCGCCTCGCAGGATGGCAACCGGAACGAACTGCGCGATGCCCTGTCACAGGGATTGCGGACCATGGCGGTGGCCACCGTGTTCGGTGCCCTGGCGCTTTTCGCCCTGGCGGGGCCGCTGGGCATGTTCTTCTCCGGCGGGCTGCGGACGGACGGTGTCATGCTGGCCCAGACGCTCACCATCCTGGCTCTCAGCACGCCGTTCATGAGCGCGAACTTCATGATGTCCCGGGTCTTCTACGCCAACGAGGACGCCCGGACTCCGTTTTACATCCAGCTGGTCCTGGCGCTGGTCAATGTCGTGTCGGCGTTCTTCATCCAGTTCCTCCCGTTCGACCAGATCATCTTCGCCATCGCCATCCTCTACACCGGCGGAAACATCCTCTCCGTGATCGTGAGTGCGTCCTTCCTGCGCCGCCTCCTGGGCCATCTGGACGGGCCGAGGATCGCCAACTCATATATACGGATGGGCTATGCCGCACTCGGCGCAGCTGTGGCAGGTGTCGGCGCTCTCTGGCTGCTGGGCAGTTACAGTCCGGTGGGCTTCGCGTGGAGCAGCCGGCCTGCCGCACTGGTGACCATCGTCGTCGTCGGTCCGGTCATGCTGGCCGTCTACTTGCTCCTGCTCAAGCTGTTCCGTGTCACCGAACTGCGCGACCTTTTGCGGCCGCTGCTCGGGCGGCTTGGCCGTGGAGCTGCTGCGCCGCCCGGACGTCCGGCCGGGGGTCCGGCCGGCGCTTCCGCCGGAACGGCTTCGGCGGCCGGCGCCCCTGCTGCCAACGCTTTAACAGGGCGTCCGACGGCGGAACGCGCCACGGTGTCGATGGACACCGGCTTGATTCCACGGATCTCGGGCGAATTCGATTCCGCTTCCTTCCGCGCGGGACCGGCACCGCTGCCGGAACCGGACGTTCACCCTTCCGGCGATGTTGTTTCCTACCTGCCGGAGGAAGAGGTGCCCAGCACGGCCCGCGGCCACGCCCTGCGCGACGAGATCCCCCTCCCCGGCCGGAGGACGTTCCAGGGAAAGACCGGGCAAAATCCGTATTTCAAGTCCGGACGCAAGAAGAAAAAATAACCGCGTACCCGACTTGTCCAGCCCCGTCTCACCCGGCCGTTGCGCAGCATCGGCTAGGATCGAAAAAGAACAAGGGTAGTTGCAGGTCAGGGTCAGCCGGCTTGCCGGAGGTCTTCCCGCGGTGACGAAATCACCACGGCCCGCGCAATTCCCGGACAGCCTAGGAGGAACACGTGTCCCACCCGATCGATGTCGGATCAGTACTTGGCGGCCGCTACAAGGTCACGGCCACAGTACTGACCTCACATGACCAGGATCTGGTGCTGGACGGTGTGGACCAGGTGCTCAACCGGCCGGTCAGCATCCTGGTGGCCGGTCCCCACAACGCGGACCAGGTGGCCCAGAGTGCGCGCGAGGTGGCCACAGGCGAACGCCCGGGCAGCGTGCAGATCCTCGACCTTGGCGTCAGCGAAGCCACCACGTACCTCATCACCAACCACACGTCCGCCGCTGACCTGCTGGACCTGGTGGTCGCCTCTAACCCTCCTTACGTCGAGCCGTTCTTTACGGACACCCTGGGCAGCGAAATTTTCGGCCAGGCCCGCTCCCACGAGCCGGAAGTCTATGACGACGAGGAAGAGGTTGACGCCGGCTACATCAATTACGGCGGCACCCACGCGCGGCAGGTCGACCCTTATCCGGCGGCTGCAGACAGTCCTGCATCCAGGCGCGGTTCCGGTGACCGTACGCCCGGTGAGCGCTCATCGGACCAACCGGCCGGCGCCAACGCTGCGGGTGCACCGGTGCGTAAGGCACCCGTTGTTCCGCCGCTTCCGCAAAGCCGCCCGGCTGCCGTGCCGTCCGCGGGTGCCCGCAACATTGGCGTAGGCGCCGGTATCGCGGCAGGTGCCGGTGTTGCAGCCGGCGCCGCAGCAACCGCCCAAGGCAGACAGCAGACTGAAGCCCCCGAGAACACGGCACCGCAGCCCGTCCAGCGTGAGAACGTTGAACAGGCACTGCTCCAGCGCGAAGGCAACCGCTCCGCAAACGTGGCTGCCGGCTCGCGGGAGGGAGCAGCTGCCGGCGTCGTAGGCGGCCAGGAGAAGCCCAAGGTGTCTTTGTGGTCTCAGGACGACTACGACTACGGCCCTGGGGACCAGGACACCGGGGACCAGGACACCGGGGACGCCCGGGACGAGTTCGCCGACGACGGGTTCGCCGAGGACGAGTTTGCCGACGATGGGGACACCCAGCTTCGGCCCACGGACCGGCGGGCCGGTAATTTCCCTGCCGTCGCCAAGACCAGCAGCCCTGCCGCTGCAGGCGACTATTACGAAGAAGATGACGAGCCCCGGCGGGAACCGCGCTCCATGCGCTGGCTCGTTGGCGGGCTGCTGGCAGCTGTGCTGATCGTCGGCCTCATTTTCGCCGTCACCAACCTCGGCAGCCTCTTCAAGAGTGCCCCGCAAGCCGAGGCAACCCCCGGGGCAGCGGCCTCGTCGGCCGCTGGGCAGTCCGGCACCGCAAAGCCTTCGCCGACCCAGAGCACGGCCCCTGCGGCGGGTCCGCCCGCCGTGGAGGGTGTTACGCGTCTCGGCACCTTCGATTTTGCCTCCACGTATGACAACGACCTCACCAAGACGTTTGACGGCAACGCGGCCAGCTACTGGTCTGACATGGAGTTCGCCACCGAGGACTGGGGTGGCCTGGCTCCGGACGGCGTTCCCCTCGTGGTCAAGCTGAAGGGCCCGTCGAAGGTATCTTCAATCACCCTGAACCAGTTGGGTGCGTCAGGCGGCAGCATCAGCGTCCTAACCAACGACCGTCCTTCCCTGGACGGCGCCAAGCAGGTCGGCACCAACAGCTTCACGTCCACTGACCTCACCATGCCGTTGGCTGAACCCGTCACCGCCCAGTACGTGATCGTCACCATCAAGAACCTACCCCGGCTCGCTGCCCCGAAGACCCGCTACGGCTTCGGCCTGCGCCTCGCAGAAATCAAGGTTCAGTAGCAGCAAGGTTCAGTAGCAGCGAGTCACAGAGCTGCTGCCGCCTGCTCTTGGCAGGGCCTGTCGGCATGAGATCCAGTTGGCACGGCCTCCCCTGGACGGTCGCTGCAAGGTAACGCGCACGCCCTGACACAACCCAAGACGGTAACCTTAGGGGACGTCTTGTGATGGCGTGTGCGTGCAGCCCCGAACCGGCTGCACCAGGCCTCCCACTACGTCTGGAATATTCGGCACCACGAATCAGTTGTGCCATGTGGCCGGCCGCAAGGCTGGCGCATCGACTAAGGAAGAGGTTCACCGTTCAGTGAGCAACGCAGAAAACAGCGCGTCAGAAGTACGTGATGTCATCATCGTCGGCTCCGGTCCGGCAGGCTACACGGCCGCCGTGTACACGGCGCGCGCCAACCTCAATCCATTGCTTTTGGCCGGATCCGTCACCGCGGGCGGCGAGCTGATGAACACCACCGACGTCGAGAACTACCCTGGCTTCCCCGAAGGCATCATGGGTCCGGATCTGATGGAAAACTTCGAAAAGCAGGCTGTCCGCTTTGGCACGGAGGTCCAGTTCGAGGACGTCACGGCGCTGGACCTCGACGGCGACGTCAAGTCTGTCACCATCGCAACGGGGGAGACCTTCCGCGCTCGGTCGATTATTCTTTCCACCGGTTCCGCGTACCGGGAGCTTGGCCTCGCGAACGAGAAGCGCCTATCCGGCCATGGCGTTAGCTGGTGCGCAACCTGCGACGGTTTCTTTTTCAAGGATCAGGACATTGCCGTCATTGGCGGTGGTGACTCCGCGATGGAAGAGGCACTGTTCCTGACCAAGTTCGCCCGGTCCGTAACGGTGATTCACCGCCGCGATACTTTGAAGGCGTCAAAGATCATGGGCGACCGCGCGCAGTCGCACGAGAAGATCAAATTCGTCTGGAACACGGCCGTGGAGGACGTACTCGGGAACGACAAGGTCACCGGCCTGAAACTGAAAAACCTTCTCGACGGTACGGAATCCGAGCTGCCCGTAACGGGTATCTTTGTGGCGATCGGCAACGATCCCCGGACCGAACTAGTCAAGGACACGCTGAAGATAACCGACGCCGGAACCATCGCCGTCGAGGGCCGCAGCTCGCGAACGAGCATCAAGGGGGTCTTCGCGGCCGGCGATGTCGTGGACCCCACGTACCGCCAGGCCATCACGGCCTCCGGCTCGGGCTGCGTCGCAGCGATCGACGTTGAGCACTACCTCGCTGACCTTCACGCCTGACCGGCGCTGAACACCATTCGAAGAGAGAGACAAGGGTTATGAGCAACGCAAAAGATGTAACAGACGCAAGCTTCAGCACGGACGTACTCGCCGCTGACAAACCGGTAATCGTGGACTTCTGGGCTGAATGGTGCGGTCCTTGCCGTAAGCTCGGCCCCATCCTCGACGAAATCTCGGTGGAGTACGGGGAAAAGGTGAACGTCGTCAAGGTAAACGTGGACGATAACCCCGACATCGCAGCCCAATACGGAATCACCTCAATTCCTGCCGTCTACCTGTTCCAGGACGGCGAAGTGAAGAGCACCGTCATCGGCGCCAAGCCGAAGCAGTTCTTCGAGAAGGAATTCGCGGACGTTCTTTCCTAACAAGAGCACGACGCCTGCCGCCTGACGGCAAACCGGTGGCCACCACTCCTAAGGGAGCGGTGGCCACTTTTGTTTTGCTTGCAGCCTGAATGGCCCTTGTCGATCGCTGCCTCACGCTCTTTGTCCAGGTGTGGACTGCTTGCCACAGTTGCAGGTAATCCTTAGCCGTTTGTTGGTGCCGGCGTCCCGATCCCGGCGGTCGGCGAGCGTATTGGGGCAAAGTCGGGCACGGAGAGAGGTGCAGTGGTCCGCACCAGCGACTGTCCGCATACCCTCGAGTGTGCATAACAACCGACATCCGTATCAAACATGGGCACTGTTCCCTGAAATCTTCTGTGGGACGAGGCAGCACTGCTGCACCGGCGGACCAACGCCGTTCGGCTCAGTAACCCGTGGGAATCAATCCCGCTGGGAGTCGATCACAGGCTGGCCCCTTTGGTCTCCTGCCTGCCATGCTGGCCGGACACTTGCTTCAGGATGTGCGCCGGCTCTAGGACACTCGTCAGCGCAGAGCGGATCGAGTACTCCGACAGAAGGCTGCACCCTTCCCCGTCTGCTCACTGCCTCGGACGATGGACGCGCGCGCCGTCGTAGGACCCCTGCGTCGTAGGTGACCGGTACGTGGCTTGCGACGCGGCGGTAGGGCCCGGGTGTCTATTCAGGTAGCACCACGCTGTGCCTGACGCCCCATGTTTCACGTGAAACCCTTTGGTCCAAACGGGATGTTATCTGCAACAACACGCACCAACACCCCGAAGTACTTGGAACTGCTCTCGACAGCCATTGGCCGGAATATCGTTTGGGAAACAGGGGATCGGATCACGGGGCAATCGACTGCCTTCCTTTGATTGTGGGGACCGGGTAAGCCGCGCGGTTCCAGCAGGCTACATACGGCTATTCCTCTTGGCAGTGAATTTGCCGACTACCAAGGTCTGCTGGGCAATGGGGTACCAAGGCCCGAATACTGCTGTGCCTGCCCGGATTCACGCGCATTGAGTTGCCGGACAGCCTGATGTCGTGTTTCACGTGAAACACGTCATTGCATTTTCCGACCTCCATGCTCGCGACACAGCGGATTGGCGACTCAGCGGCCTGACGACGCACCCGCGTCCGTCCCCAGGCGCCGGCTGCCCGACAAACCCGTCTGCTCGCAGGCAAGCCCTACAACCCACAACCGTCGTACAGCGTGCCTTCGCTCAGGATCCCGGATCGTCTTTTTCTTCATTGACCATGCACTCTTGTGCCTATGAGCCTTCCTTTGCCGGCGAACTGCACCTCTGTCGCCTAGCTGGACCACTGTGCAAGAAGACGATCCGATGTCGGTGGACGAGCAACAAGCATCGTTCGGAAACTTAAGAACACATGAGTAAACAACCCACTGACGCGAGTGAACTGGCGGATGCACTATGGACCCCCTCTCTACCTTCCCCCTGAAGGCCCCATTTTTGTCGCCGAACTGCCACTGCAAGCAGTCAACGCCCGCATGCGACCGGGCGATCGAGACCGCCGAGGGATCCAACGGTGCTTTGGGAAGATATCGCCATCGTCCCTTGAGACAGTCGGCCAAACAAGAACCGCCTGGGTGTTCAGGCCAGGAGACGTGGGGAGAACCAGCGCCCACAGGAGAGCGAACGGGACGCTGGCGGAAAGACGGGACGCTGGCGGAAAGACGGGACGCTGGCGGAAAGACGGGACGCTGGCTGAAAACCGACCGCGCGCCGCAGACACTCGCCGGATAGGAGAGGAGGGAACAGAAGCGAAAACTTGCCCATTGACCTCTCGGCTCGACGAACCCTAGATTTCCGGCCACTGCAGAACGCGACTCCCGCGATCCTTTTCCGGCTTCCCGGGCCGAAGAAGGCCCGGAAACACCTGCACCTTGCTGAGTCCTACAGCTTGCTGAGGGCCGGTTGTCACACGCAGAAGCCTGCAGAACCTGATGAGGACTGAGAAGACGGGGGCAGTCGGGCGCGGACATGAGTATTGGCTTTGTCCTGCTGCGGCAAGCTTGGGGCGTCCAAACAAGCCTGCGCGGCACTAAGGATGAAGTGGGCTAGTGCTAACGCCGGCCAAACACCGTGAGTTCCGAGGCATCCACGGATACGAAGCGCCGAAACCCGACTGTGCGCTACTTTGGTTTCCCCGCCGTACTGGCGATCCGCGCGGGGGCCCGCCATGGACGTTGTTTCACGTGAAACACCTCGCAACCGAACGTCCCTCCCCAACGTGCCAGGATCAGCGCAGTCAACCGCCCTGGCGATCTGTGTGCCTATATACAGGGTGTCTGGACAGGGCCCGGCTCCTCAAGGCGGCCGCCACCCCTCGTTCCAACAGGCGCGATGATGCCTGTCCGATTGCGCCGCCGTCCTGCTGTCGGATGCCCCTGCCCCACCTCGGGGTGGTGATGAGGTCGAACGATGGACGATGTTTCACGTGAAACAGCGTCAACTGTTTCGCCGCCCGGCGATCCTTAGGCAAGCGAGTGATCGGGTCGCTGGGTTGTTGTTAGTGGGCATGTCCCGTCAAACCTGCTATTCCCGCGTGAGATCAATGATTTCGCCCACAGCCAAGGACGTCCCGCGCGGAGCCTGCAACTCGGACAAGACTGCAACTCGGACAAGGGATGGACGCACTAACGCACGAAGTAGCCTGCCACGCTGACATATCATTCTGCTCCGCGGCCCCAGAGGAGTGGACAAGGCAGCGGCCGTCGATTCGACTTAATTCAGGATTGTCTATTCGGGCCGGCCCAACGAAGCAACGTCGGCGACGTCGTACACGGGGTGTTTCACGTGAAACCTCTACGCGCGGGCACCGAAGCGTCGACGGTGCACCACAGATCCAACGGAAACCACGTGTGAGTGTCCGTTCGCGTCGCCCAAGATTGTGGCGAGTGCGGACATCCCCATGAGTACTTCTGACGGGCTTAGCTACCAGTGCGCTTAGCTACCAGACGCCTGGCTTGGGGTCAGGCGGACGGCCGGGGAAAGGATCCGGCAGTCCAACAGCCTGCAGATCTACACCCAGCACCAATCTATACACACAAGCCCAGGTGGAATGCACTCGCGCTGCCCGCCCCATCAGCCACGACATGGCTCAGCAGACCCTGGCGCTTACCGTCGCCGCCCCCAAGACTCGTTCACCGTCACCGGCTCCCGCGACTCGTCTGCCGTCGCTGCCCCACGACGTCGCCACCTGAGTGAGCAGGCGCAGCTCGGAAGAACCTCAGGACCCTGCCTGGCGACGTACTACGACGCGGGAGACAATGCGACGGCAGTGCGGCATCCCGGCCTCGACTGTGCAGCCGCGGCATACTGCAATGACCCACCATGTGCGTGGCACCGACCCCTCGGCCATTCGCGAAACTCACGGACGAGGCCGCGCCACGTACGCTCATGGAACTGCACAGGCCGCAGTCGCTGTAGGCACGTTCGCAGCAGAATGCGTCATCGCACCAGGCCAAGCTTCGGCCACAGCTCGGTCTTGCTTTGGAGGCGCCTCCTGCTGCCACCTGGAGCCAGTGTTCCTCGGGCACGGCCCCATTCCTAGCCGTTGCGGGATGTGTGTGGAGACCCCTCGGTAGGACGGCCACTGAACCACTCGATGAAGATACCGCCCGGCTCCGGCATGCCGGCAGGGTACAAAAGGTCCTCTGGAACGCCTTGGGCCCCGGGCATCCGACACCCCACGCAACTTCCACATGACTTCATTGCCACGGGCGGCTAGCCCATTTACCGTCCTGAAGCCATCGACCGAAGACGCATTGAGGCAGCGGGGACGTGGCGAACGTGATATATCCGCCAACTTTTGGCCGAAGAGACATGAGATTATTCACATGGTTATCCACATCGAAATCCACAGGCTTTTCCACAGCAGCGTAGGACATTAGCCTGAAATTTCGGAATGCGTCTCGTCTTGTCGATCACCGTCGACGAATGGCATCTTTCAGAGAAGCGTGGAACAGAACCTGACGACCGACTGCCACAGCAATATGTGACCACCGTACAGCGCTCATGCTAAACCATATTCGCTTAATCACACGCAAAATAGCGCAACCTTTCGCCGTGTCCACCCCAACGTGAATGGCTGGGCATTGATTCACGTGAAACGATGCGCTTCTTCTTAGCCCGCTGTCACCATGCAACGGTGCGACCCAACGAAAGGAATCAGGGGAGCAGCCGTTGGGGTCGACAAAAGGAGACCAAGTATCCCCAGAGTTATCCACAGGGTTTTCCACTGCAGTATCCACCGGTGTATCCACAGTCACACCCCTCCTGGATGGGGGCTGCGCTCAAGGGATCAACCGGCGTCAACCCGGGGCATTCACAGACGTGCGGGAAGCTGTCAGCAAGTCGGCGGCCGGGTTTGAGCAACGGGCCCCATTTATTGTGGGTGCCACGCTAGGGGAAGCCCATTCGCCCAGGGGGACATGAGGCGGGTCACCCTTCGCAAAGTTTGATGCAGTGGGACCGGACCAGTCTGACGGGGAACGACATAGACCGCTACCCGCGACTGGGCAACCTGTGGTCTCGGCGGGCCGTCGGTGGGAAGTCATTGGCCAGGGAGGCACGCTGAAGAGCCTTCCGTTGGGGGCAGTGCCACGATATCTTTGGTCGCTATCGACATCCTGATCGTCGCCGCGCTCGTCTTGGTCGATACGCTCGACGGTCGATCACGGAGATCTCGCCCGAAGTTAGAGAAAACGGCCAGACAATCAGGGCGCTGCTGACCTGCTCCGTATTGTGCGTTGTCGAGACGCCACCGCTGGCTCGCGGGGACCTGGCTTGTCAGAAAGCCGGACAGCTGGTCTCGCCACAGATCCCGCTTCCATACGTAACCGACGCTTCGCGCCTCAGAGCCATGTAACCAGCCTAGCCTGGTGATGTCGGCAGGACCCTTGGCGGAGCCTGTGCGAATGGAGGACAACGACCCAACGTTTGCCCACCGCTCTATTCGACGCACGGGGCACCACCGCACCCTTTCATGTTTCACGTGAAACGACGTCGGCAGTATTGCACTTGAGACGTTGTGCGCCGCGGTACTCACCAGGTAGTCCGGGAAGGTGGTCAGGGGGAGGGTGGTGAGGGAAGGCCGGTACTCCGCCACTCCAGCGAGCCTGTTTTTAGGGTCGCCTGCTTCCTTGTGGGGAGTGATGCCCACTCGCCTCTCAGTCGTCGTTACATGTGAGCCCGGGGCCCATGGTCTGGACGCCCTAGATATCTCGACGATCTGGCGGCATCGGCCTTCTGAGTCGCCGACAAACCGTTCAACGATAGTCGAGGCCACCGTTGGAGTTCGCCGGACCACGTTCATCCAATGTACGGACTCCAATAGGGTTAGGATTCCTGACAGGATCGGGCGTTCGGTGACAGTGATGGTGGGGAAAGTAGCGGTCCCGCCGGACGCCACGCTGACAGATAGCTCTCCGGAAAGCTCGTCCGCTGAGTCCCAATCAAATATCAAACGCCGAATAGCTAAGGCTTGGCGCCCAAGGGAGAGGGTTCCGCTCCGTACTGCCTCGCGACACGGCATCACTCCAATGGGGCGGGCTTCCTGCTGCTCATCCTGCGCGCCGCAGTCAACGGAGCCACTGCGAAACCCCGGCCGCCAGCCGGCAGGGGGTCGGATCCGGCAAGGAGGTGGAACAAAGGAGGTGGAACACTGGATCTCCTCTGAACGTTCATGTCAGGCGTACGTGGAAGTTTCACGTGAAACATGGCCGTGATCGGGGTGGTCAATCAATACGGGGGCATCTCGGTGGACTCAGTTCTAGATTCACCGTTCTGGATGTGTTGCGATTCTGGATATGTCGCGATTGTGGATACTCCGTTCACGCCAGGCCACCCATGACGCGCAGAATACGGTCCGCGCAGGGAATGGCACCCCGAACTGCACAGCCCAACAGATCGTTTCACGTGAAACACCTCTTCTGCACGCGGAAGGTCCGTTCGTCTCGGATCGGGTCCGTACGTCCTTCGGGCCTGCGACCTGCCGATGATCGCTGCGGGCTGCAGTACCAGCGGGTCCGTCGCAGCCGATCATTGTCTGGCCATCAGCTGCTGTTCCTAGGGGACCGCGGCGTCCCCAGGGCGGTACCAAGCTCATCCCGAGCCGCTGAGGGGCCCGGAACCCATGGCGGGGCAAACACTTCGCCCTTGCTCTTGATTCAGGCTGTGCAACGGCTAGGGGGCTCCTGAATGCCCGCCGGCAGCGCGCGGCCAACTGCTCCAGGGAGTCGTTTGAGCGGGCCACGTTAGGCCCCAGCAGACGAAAGACGTCCCATCGGACAGTCCCTTGTCCGCACGAAGCCCAAAGGAAGCCCCACGAGCCACACGGCCGCACCCTTATAGACGGCATACCAACCACATTCATCGCGATCTGAGTCCGCACGACGGCCAGCGCCTTAGGAGCCCTAGGAGTGTTCGATTGTGGTCTTTGCCGCTCCGCAGACCTGCCATGGGCCATTTGAACGCCGTTTGACCCTGTCGGGTGGAATCCAGTCCGGAACGTGCGAGGCTGGGTTGGGCAGCAGCTTCGCTGGGCGCCGAACTTGGCCCGAGACGTAGGGCTAGCGAACGAACTGAATTCGAAGCTCAATCGCGCCCGCGGACAGGGACAAATCTTCCCATGCATCGGCTTACACAACGTGAAGCCAAAGTCTTCTGGCCACCGACGATCTGCCGTGCATCAAATCGAACGGTTTTGTCCGACAGTTCGACCCCAACCGGGACAGCGGCAGGGGTGTCTACGCCAAGTGTTTGACCCTATCTAGCTTTGGATACGGTCCATCCCGGGACCGTAAGGAAGCCGACAAGCAAGATAGTTGCCTCACGCGGCTCCACGAAGCCGACAGTCAAAAGTGATGCACGCGAGCCACCGAACCGGAGCGCCAACCCGCCTTGGGACCAAAAAAGGGGCCCGTTTCACGTGAAACGGACCCCGAAGTTCTTTCTAACTTAGCTTTCAGAGCCAGGAGCCAAAACATCCATGATTCTGTTGAGGTCCTCAACGCTCGCAAACTCGATGCTGACGCGTCCCTTTCGCGCGCCCAGCGAAATCTTCACGTTGGTATCCAGCCGGTCCGACAGCGACGACGCGAGGTAGTCCAGGCGTTCGTGGCGCGCCCCCGGCCGCGGAATGTTGTTTTTCGGCGCAGTTGCCGGTTCCCGGTGTAGCGTCACGGCTTCCTCGGTGGCGCGCACCGACATTCCCTCGGCAACAATCCGCTGCGCCAGACGTTCCATGGCGGCGGCGTCCGGCAACGCGAGAAGCGCACGAGCATGACCGGCGGACAAAACATTCGCAGCCACCCGTCGCTGAACCAGCGGCGGCAGCTTGAGCAGCCGAAGCGTATTGGACACCTGCGGGCGGGACCGGCCGATTCGATCTGCCAGCTGCTCGTGGGTGGTTCCGAAGTCCTCGAGCAGCTGCTGGTACGCCGCCGCTTCTTCCAGGGGATTCAGCTGGCTACGGTGAAGGTTTTCCAGCAGTGCATCGCGCAGGAGGTCATCGTCCGTGGTGTCGCGGACAATTGCCGGGATGGTCTCCAGTCCGGCAGCCTGAACGGCACGCCACCGGCGTTCGCCCATCACCAGTTCGTAGGGTTCTCCACCTTCTTCGGTTGAGGTACGCACCACAATTGGCTGGAGGACGCCGATTTCACGTACGGAGTGAACAAGCTCCGCCATGTCGTCCTCATCGAAGACGGTCCGGGGCTGTTTTCGGTTCGGATGGATGTCAGAGACGGGGATTTCGGCAAACCGCACTCCGGGGACCTCAACCAGCTCGACATCGTTTGAAGCCGATGATCCGCCACCGCCGTTCGCAGCCGGACCGGAGTCAACGTCAGTCACGTCAGTCTTCGCGCGGGACTCGGCTGAAAGAGACTCAGCCTTTGTGCCAGACGTAGCAACCTGTTCCTTGTCAGCTGCCTCGGTGTCCTTCACGCCAGCTTTGTTGCCGGCGGACCGTGCGCCGGCAGGCTTTACGGGAGAAGCCTTCGCCGCAGGCTCAGCAGCGGCCGTGGTACCGGGGGTGCGCCTGGAAGCTACCCCCTTAGCAGCGGTCTCAGAAGCAACGGACTCAGGGGCAGCGGACCCCGCGAAGACAGACTCAGAGACGGCAGGAGCGTCGGCGTCAGAAATAACCGGCGTGTCAGCGCGGGCAGTCTTGCGTGCTTCCGGGAAGAACAGGTCCACTGGACGCGACGGAGCCGCTCCGTTACCGGAAGCGCTTGCGGCGGAACTTGGAATGAGTGCGCCAAGACCGCGACCGAGCCCGCGTCGCTTATCGCTCATGGATAAATCCCTCCATTGGAAGAGCCCGGCTATGCCCGGCTCCGGCTGTTGCAGTGTTTGGAAAATTCTAACGCTCAGCGATTTCCGCTGCGGCTTCCAGGTAGGAAAGTGCACCGCTGGAGGACGGATCGTAAGTCATGACAGTCTGCTGGTAGCTCGGCGCCTCGGAGATCCTCACGGAGCGGGGGACAACCGCACCCAGCACCTGCTCAGGGAAATGCTGGCGCACCTCGGCAGCCACCTGCGCTGCCAAGTTGGTGCGGCCGTCGTACATCGTGAGCAGAATCGTGGAGACAACCAGGTCGGCATTTAGGTGCTTCTGGATCATCTCGATGTTCTTGAGAAGCTGACTCAGCCCCTCAAGAGCGTAGTACTCGCACTGGATGGGAATCAGCACTTCACCGGCGGCGCAGAACGCGTTGACCGTCAGCAGCCCGAGGCTCGGCGGGCAGTCGATGAAAATGTAGTCCAGGCGCGGTTCGCCCTTTTTCTCCCGGGCCTTCGCGTAAACGTCGATCGCACGGCGGAGCCGTTGTTCCCTGGCAACGAGGGAAACGAGTTCGATCTCAGCGCCGGCAAGGTGAATGGTGGCCGGCGCACAGATGAGGTTGCTGATGTCAGGGCAGGGTGCCACAACATCCTCTAGCGCGACATCGTTGATCAGAACGTCGTAGATGCTGTCCACGTCGGCATGATGCTCAATGCCCAACGCCGTGGAGGCATTGCCCTGGGGATCGATATCGATAACCAGGACATTCAGTCCGGCCGCAGCCAAGGCAGCAGCGATGTTGACGGTGGTGGTGGTCTTACCAACACCACCTTTTTGGTTTGACACTGTGAAGACGCGCGTCTTCTCCGGCTTCGGAAGGTTGCGGCCCAGCAGCCTTTCGCGGCGCTTGTTCTCGTGTGCCAGCTCGCGGGCTATAGGGCTGGAGTCATCCATGGTGTCCAGAACATTGGATGCACCCGGTGTTTCACGTGAAACCTTGGCGACACTTGCCTTGCCTGCAAACGGATTCAGGTGATTTGAGGCCGTAGCGATGGGCGCAGCAACGGCCCGTGCCGACCCCAAAGACACAAACGGGGGGATCCGCTGTGTGGAGGTTTCGCTACTGGTCACTGGGACACACTCACTCTCGTTCGGCTTTCGCTGCCGCTCTCTAGCCTAACCGGTCCATCATCAAGACCTGCGGCACCGGGCCTGGACTAGGCGATCTTTCGGGACTTCTTCACTACGATGCGCACCACGGTGGTGGGCTCGTCAAGCAGGTCCTGCCCGACTGTGACGACCGACGTCTGCACGCCGCCAAGCCTGCGGATCAATTTAGCGGCCTTCTGAAGTTCCTCAGCGGCGCTGCGTCCCTTGATGGCAACAACTTCGCCTTCTCCGTCAAGGAGTGGAATGGTAAGTCCGGCCAGGTTGCTCAGGGCGGACACTGCGCGCGCCGTGACAACGTTGACCTTGACCATGCCGACGGCAAGTTCAGCGCGGGTGCGCATGATGGTGACATTGTCCAAACCGAGGTCATCAACCACTTCCTGGAGCCAGATGACCCGGCGTTCCAGGGGCTCAATGAGCGTCAGTTCCAGATCCGGACGGGCAATGGCCAGGCAGAGGCCGGGCAGCCCGGCGCCGCTGCCAACGTCGGCCACGTGGCTTCCCTGGGCGATCTCACTTTCGATGACAGCGCAGTTCAGTACGTGCCGTCCCCACAGGCGCGGAATCTCCCGCGGCCCGATCAGTCCTCGTTCAGTTCCCGACGTCGCCAGGTGTTCGACGTACCGTTCGGCCAGGCCCAGGCGGTCGCCGAAGATCTTCTCCGCCGCCCGGTGCTCAGCTTCCGTAATTTCAACCATCAGTCTGTCAGCCGGCGGTTCAGTCGGCGGAGACAACGATGTGGCGTCCGGCGCCTTCGCCCTCGGACTCGCTTACAAACCCCAGATCGGCTACGGCGTCATGAACGATCTTGCGCTCATAGGCGCTCATCGGCTCCAAGGCAACGGCGTCGCCGGTTTCCTTGACGGTGGCCACGGCGTCTTCGGCGATCTTCTGCAGGTGTCCGGCACGTTCCTTGCGGTAGCCGTTGATGTCGAGCACAAGGCGGGACCGGTTTTCCGTCGCGGACAGAACGGACAGACGCGTCAGTTCCTGCAGAGCCTCGAGGACTTCACCGTCGCGACCCACGAGGCTCTCCAGGCCGGCGGATTCTTCCTCGGCGACGATGGAGATGTAGGTACGTCCGTTGCGGACCTCAATGTCGATGTCGCCATCGATGTCGGCGATGTCGAGAAGTTCTTCGAGGTAGTCAGCTGCGACGTCGCCTTCTTCTTCCAGACGGCTCGCGGACGTGCCCTTGTCGGCGGCCGCAGCCCCGGCATTCGTGCCCTCGGCGGTCACGGCCTCGGCGTCGTTGTCCTGGTCTTCGCTGACTTCAGCGGAAAGTGCGTGCTCGGAGCTTTCAACAGACATTACTTCTTCTTCCTGTTCTTACGTTGTGGCTGGACGCGCTGGCTCCTGGCCTCCGCGACCGCAGCTGCAGCGGCGGCCTCTGCCGCTGCATCGACCTTTTTGCCTCCCAGAATGGGGAGGGCCGGAAGGCCCTTGGCGGCACGGCGCTCGGCGAGGGCCTTGGCGGCGGGGGATCCCGGCGTGGGCATGCGGCGGATAACGAAGAACTGCTGGCCCATGGTCCACAGGTTGGTGGTGGTCCAGTAGATGAGGACACCGATGGGGAAGTTGATGCCGCCGACGCCAAAGACGAGAGGCAGGATGTAGAGCATCATCTTCTGCTGGCGCATGAAGGGACTCGCCATGGCCTCTTCGGACATGTTCTTGGCCATGATCTGCTTCTGCGTGATGAACTGCGAGGCCGTCATGGCAAGGATCATCACGATCGACAGGATCCAAACGGCAACCTCACCGCCGGCAGTGCTGCCGTGTAGCAGCGACGCGGAGAGCGGTGCACCGAAGATGCTTGACTCGTCGAATTGCTTGACCTGCTCGATGCTCATGGCACCGATGCCCTGGCCACCCGCCTTGGCCGAGCTGATGCCGGAAAGCACCTGGAACAGCGCGAAGAAGAACGGCATCTGGATCAGCATCGGAAGGCAGGCAGAGAACGGGTTGGTGCCGTGCTTCTTGTACAGGGCCATCTGCTCCTGCGCCATGGCCTGGCGGGAGAGCTGATCCGTCTTGCCCTTGTACTTGTCCTGCATCTTCTTCAGGTCGGGCTGCAGCAGCTGCATGCCTCGCTGAGCCTTGATCTGCTTGACAAACACGGGGATCAGGGCGGCACGGATCACCAGCACCAGCCCGATGATGGACAACGTCCACGTCCAGCCGTTCGCGGCTGGCAGGCCGATGAAGCTCAGTCCGTCATGGAAGCCGACCATAATGACTGAAACCAGCCACTTGAACGGAGCCATGATTGTTCCAAAGATGTCCATGCGATATCCCTATTCGTTAGGCCGCAAGGCGGCCTTCTCCATCAGTCTGAGCAGCCAGGTACTTGTCCGGATTGTTCAGCACAACAATTGTGGGGGTCTGGTCTTCCGGCCATTCCCGGTGGCCGGCGGGGACGTGGTCCACACCGCCGGCATTCCATGGATGGCAGCGCGCGAGGCGCCTGGCAGCGAGCCAGCTTCCCTTTACCGCGCCGTGGACGGTGATGGCTTCAAGCGCGTAGGCCGAGCACGAAGGAAAGAAGCGGCAGACCTGTCCGTACAAGGGCGAAATCACCTTGCGGTAGGCCATCAGCAGAAGAATGAGGATGTTGCGCGGCAGGTTCCAGACGAATCTGCCGGCAGCCGCTGCTGCGGACTTTGGCGAACGGACGACGGCGGCAGTCAGGTCAAGCACGCTGTGTCCCTTCCCGTGTTGTTCCGTTCGAACCAGTTCCAGCCGACCGTTGATGGCGGCTTTCCAACCGCTTCGTGGTGGTTTCCAAGGCAGCGTTGTAATCCGTCAGCAGTTCCTGCCAGCTGGCGGTCGCCGATGAGGGCAACGCCCGTACCACAATAGCGAACCCGGTACCGTACTCGCGTAGCGAGACAGCACCGGCTTCCCTAAGTCTCCTCTTAACGAGGTTCCTGGCAACAGCGTTCCCGACAGCCTTGGAAACGATGAACCCGATCCGGCTAGGTTCATCGGCTCCGATAGTTGCCGTATATAACACTACGTTCCGGCGTCCATTGCGGACGCCGGAACGTACAGTTGTTGAAAAATCGGTTGAGGTCCTCAGACGGTTCCTGGTGGCCAGCACCGTTAAACTCGCAAAGGAAAGTTAACCGACGAGTCAGTATTTAGGCCGACAGTTCGACGCGGCCCTTGCCGCGGCGGGCAGCCAGGATGGCGCGGCCGGCACGGGTACGCATACGAAGGCGGAAGCCGTGCTTCTTGGCTCGACGGCGGTTATTCGGCTGAAAAGTCCGCTTGCTCACGTTAGTTACTCCAGTGGATCAAAGGTGCGCCCACCCGATCAAAGGGGAAGAACTGGCCGACGCTAAGTTTTGTATATGTCTGCTTCCCCCGGTTTTCCGCAACGCTGGGCGTTCGAAAGATCCAAAATGGGGTCAGAAAGCAGGCACAAAGGACTCCACAACGTTAGGCCAGACCGCGTCCTTGAGTCAAACCGGATGGGTTGCCGCCATCTTTCCCCAGCTGTGGCTAACTCCTTGTCCCAACCTGTGGATGAAGTGGCTCACAGGGCCCCTTTTCGAACCACACCGGTGTAATTATCCACAAGCTACTTCCCAGCTATCTTCTAGCCTTTTCATCCCCTAGAGTGGCTCAGTAGCCAATTATCCACGGACTGTGCATAAACCTGTGGATTAAGCCGGGCCGGTACCCCGGATCCGGGCTTGTGGCTGCATGTAATGCAGGTAAGCAAGCTTTGAGGAACCGGATTGATGACAGTAGACGAAGCCAACCACGCCAATACTGTCGGAAGTTCCTGGCGGCGCGTGGTGACTCTTCTTGAGCAGGACGACCGGGTATCCCCAAGACAGCGCGGCTTCGTTATCCTCGCCCAGGCGCAGGGCCTCATCGGTTCCACGCTCCTGGTCGCAGTGCCCAACGAACTCACTCGGGAAGTTCTCCAGACCCAGGTCAAGGACGCACTCGACGACGCGCTTCACAACGTCTTCTCTGACGACATCCGGTGCGCGATCGACGTGGACACAGATCTGGTGCCCCTCCACAAGGAGCCGGAACCCGCCGTCGAACTTTCCCTCGCAAGTGACCAGTCAGTTGAACTGAAGCCGCAGCCGATGCTGCCGAGCACCTCCCACGAATTCGGCCGGCTGAATCCAAAGTATGTTTTTGACACGTTCGTGATCGGCTCGTCCAACCGGTTCGCCCATGCAGCAGCCGTGGCCGTGGCCGAAGCGCCGGCGAAGGCCTACAACCCGCTGTTTATCTACGGCGACTCCGGACTCGGCAAGACCCACCTGCTGCACGCGATCGGCCACTACGCCCGCCGTCTCTACAGCGGCATCCGCGTGCGCTACGTGAACTCTGAGGAATTCACCAACGACTTCATCAACTCCATCCGTGACGATGAAGGCGCCAGCTTCAAGACCACCTACCGGAATGTGGATGTCCTCCTCATCGATGACATCCAGTTCCTCGCCGGCAAGGACCGGACGCTCGAGGAGTTCTTCCACACGTTCAACTCCCTGCACAACAACAACAAGCAGGTTGTCATCACCTCGGACCAGCCGCCCAAGCTGCTGGCAGGATTCGAAGACCGCATGAAGTCCCGCTTCGAGTGGGGCCTGCTGACCGACATCCAGCCGCCGGAACTGGAAACCCGCATCGCCATCCTCCGGAAGAAGGCCCTCAGCGAAGGCCTTTCCGCTCCGGACGACGCGCTGGAGTACATCGCTTCCAAGATTTCCAGCAACATCCGCGAGCTCGAAGGCGCCCTCATCCGCGTCACGGCCTTCGCCAGCCTGAACCGCCAGCCCGTGGACGTGGCGCTGGCCGAGATGGTTCTCAAGGATCTCATCACCGACGACGGTGCGCAGGAAATCACATCCAGCCAGATCCTCACGCAGACCGCGGATTACTTCAAGCTCAGCATGGAAGAGCTCTGCAGCAAGTCACGGACCCGGACCCTGGTCACGGCTCGGCAGATCGCCATGTACCTCTGCCGGGAACTGACGGACATGTCGCTGCCGAAGATCGGACAGGAGCTCGGCGGCCGCGACCACACCACGGTGATCCACGCGGACCGCAAGATTCGTGAGCTCATGGCCGAGCGACGTGTGATCTACAACCAGGTGACTGAGCTGACCAACCGGATCAAGCAGCAGCAGCGGGACTCGTAGGCCGCACTTCCTTACCTTATTAACAGGTGCATGTGGATAACCCTGTGGACAGTTAAGGGGACAACCGCGGTTAATGGGCTTAAAACCCTTAAGGTGTCTGTGGATCGCCGAAACGGCCAAAGATGTTATCCCCATCCACAGCCTGTTTAAAACCTGCCCCGCCCACAGTCCGTGAACAGGGCTTAACCCCGGATTCCTGCCGTGAAATAGAGTTATCCACAGTTTCCACAGCAGTTATTAACACTACTAATCCCAAAAAATTGAAATCCCTCAAACAACAATCTCGTTTCCCTACTCACCCGACTCCGCGGCCATGGCCCCAAAGGGCCAGCGTCCTTGCCGGGGATGGGGAAATCCTCAATGTTCCGGCTAAGCTGTCAGCAGCGCTCCCATCCCCGGGTCTGTCTGTGGTTCAGCAAGCGCGGACCATGCAGGTTCCGGTGTCCGGACGCAAAGGTTTTGTGAACTCCCTGCGGGAGTTCCCGTTCAGAAAATGGCAGCAGCAATGAAAGGCGGCACCCTTCCGTGAAGTTCAAAGTCGAACGGGACGTCCTGGCAGAAGCCGTCACCTGGACAGCCCGGTCGTTGTCCCCGCGGCCGCCAGTACCGGTCCTCTCGGGCCTGCTGCTCAAGGCCGAGGCCGGAACGGTCAGCCTCTCGAGCTTCGATTACGAAACGTCAGCGAGACTTGAAATCCCTGCCGACATCAGGGATGAGGGCACCATCCTGGTCTCTGGCCGGTTGCTCGCGGACATTTGCCGGAGCCTTCCGTCCGCCCCGGTGGAAATCGAAACCCAAGGCAACAAGGTGACGCTCACCTGCCGCCGCAGCAGTTTCCACCTCGCCACCATGCCGGAAGCCGAATACCCGCCGCTGCCGGCACTTCCCACCATCAGCGGAACGGTCGCGGGCGACTCCTTCGCACAGGCGGTGTCCCAGGTGATCATCGCTGCGAGTAAGGATGACACCCTCCCCATCCTTACTGGCGTAAGGATGGAGATCGAGGATGACCTCATCACCCTCCTTGCTACCGACCGCTACCGACTGGCCATGCGGGAAGTCCCGTGGAAACCAGTCACCCCAGGCATGTCCACCAGCGCCCTGGTCAAGGCGAAGACCCTCAACGAAGTCGCCAAGACACTCGGCGGCAGCGGCGACATCAACCTGGCCATTGCGGATGACGACAGCCGGCTCATCGGTTTCGAGAGCGGCGGACGCACCACGACTTCGCTTCTTGTCGACGGTGATTACCCCAAGATCCGCTCCCTGTTCCCGGATTCCACACCGATCCACGCGACGGTGCAGACCCAGGAACTCGTAGAAGCCGTCCGCCGTGTGTCGCTCGTTGCCGAACGCAACACCCCCGTGCGCCTCGCCTTCACGCAGGGCCAGCTTCACCTCGACGCCGGAACCGGCGAGGACGCGCAGGCTTCCGAAGAACTTGAAGCGCAGCTTTCCGGCGATGACATCACCGTGGCGTTCAATCCGCACTACCTCGTGGAAGGCCTGAGCGTGATCGAAACAAAGTACGTCCGCTTCTCCTTCACCACCGCCCCGAAGCCGGCCATGATCACGGCCCAGATGGATGCGGATGGCGAAGATCAGGATGACTACCGCTACCTCGTGATGCCGGTCCGCCTTCCCAACTAGCCACTTTCCCAACCAGGTCGCACTTAACGCCGTTTTGAGTGTTAAAGATGACATCTGCTGCGACCCAGTTGCACAGACCCACCACCACCCCAGCGCAGAAAAGAGTTCCCACCGTGCACATCGGACTGATCGGCCTTGGCAAAATGGGTTTCAACATGCGCGAACGGCTGCGCAAGGGAGGCGTGGAGGTCACGGGCTTTGACCGCAATCCGGACGTGACCGACGTGTCCTCCGTGGATGAACTCATCGCCGCCGTTCCCTCGCCCCGCCTGATCTGGGTGATGGTCCCGTCGGGTGACATTACGGACGCCGTCATCAGCGAACTCGGCAACAAACTTCAGCCAGGCGATCTCGTGATCGACGGCGGCAACTCTCGATTCACAGAAGACCAGAAGCACGGCGCCGCCCTGGCCGACAAGGGCATCCGCTTCGCGGACTGCGGTGTCTCCGGTGGAGTCTGGGGCCTGCAGAACGGCTATGGGCTCATGGCCGGCGGTGAGGCCGCGGACATCGAACGCGCGTTGCCGGTCTTTGACGCCCTTCGTCCTGAAGGAGAGCGGGCAGACAGCTTCGTCCATGTGGGCGGCGTCGGGGCGGGCCACTACGCCAAGATGGTCCACAACGGCATCGAGTACGGCCTCATGCAAGCCTATGCCGAAGGCTATGAATTGCTCGCTGCCAAGGAGATCGTCACCGATCTTCCCGGTACCTTCCGCGCCTGGCAAAAGGGAACAGTTGTCCGGTCCTGGCTGCTGGACCTCATGGTGAAGGCGCTGGATGAGGATCCTGGCCTGGCCTCGATCGACGACTACGTCGAGGACTCCGGCGAGGGCCGCTGGACCGTGGAAGAGGCCATCGCCAACGCGGTTCCAGCCCCGGCCATCACCGCCGCGCTCTTTGCCCGGTTCTCCTCCCGCGAGGACAACTCGCCGGCCATGAAGATGGTGTCCGCACTGCGCCACCAGTTCGGCGGGCATGCCACCCGTCCGGCAAAGTAGCACCCGCACCGGGGCCGTGAGTCCCGGAACCAGTGTCCCGAGAATCCTGAAGAGCGCGTGTACCTAGAACACCTGTCACTGACCGACTTCCGCAGTTATGCGCAAGTGGATCTCCGGCTGGAACCCGGCGTCACCGTCCTGGTCGGTTCCAACGGGATCGGCAAGACCAATCTGATGGAAGCCATCGGCTACCTTGCAACGCTGAGTTCGCACAGGGTGAGCGCCGATGGGCCGCTCCTGCGTTTCGGCACCGAACGCGCACTGATCCGGGCCAAACTGGTGCGCGGCGAACAGTCCACCGTGCTGGAACTTGAGATCAACGGCGGCCGGGCCAACCGCGGACGCATCAACCGCAGCAACCCTGTCCGGGCGCGGGATCTTCTGGGCATCTGCCACACCGTCCTTTTTGCCCCTGAGGATCTGGCCCTCGTCAAAGGAGATCCGTCCAGCCGGCGGCGTTTCCTTGACGAGCTGCTCGTGAGCCTTGTTCCGCGGCACGCCGCCACGCGGAGTGACTACGACCGCGTCCTCAAACAGCGTAACGCCCTCCTGAAGTCGGCCCGTGCCGGGAAATTCACGGCTGGCCATGAGACAACCCTGGATGTTTGGGACCAGCACATGGCGCGCGCAGGCGCGGAGCTGCTGCATGCCAGGCTGGAGCTCGTAGAGCGGCTTCGTCCGCACCTCAACAGCGCCTACGCCCAGTTGACCGACGGGTCCAAGGCCGCCGATGCGGTGTACCGGTCAACACTTCAAAACATGATTGACGACGACGGCGCACCCACCGGAACGAACGTGGAACCTTCCGCGGGTGGAGACCAGATGGAAGACCTCCTGCTGCTTTCCGTTGACGAGCTCACCGAGCGCTACGTGAGGGCCTTCGCAGCGTCCCGCCGCAAGGAACTCGAGCGTGGCATCTCGCTTGTCGGTCCCCACCGCGATGAGCTTGAACTTGTCCTCGGACAGGCACCGACGAAGGGCTATGCCTCCCATGGTGAAACCTGGTCCATGTGCCTCTCCCTGCGTCTTGCCTCCTACTACGTCATGCTCGATGACGCGCGCACCGGCGGTTCGGCACCCATCCTGATCCTGGACGACGTTTTTGCCGAGCTTGATGTGCAGCGGCGGCGTAAACTGGCCGCAATAGTAGCCGGCGCCGAACAGGTCCTCGTAACCGCCGCTGTTGACGCCGACATTCCTGAGGAACTGACCGGGCGGCGGGTGAAGGTTATCCCGGGAGGAATCGATGAACAGGGATAAGGACGGCGGCCTCCAGCCAGGCCGTGACCCTGATGAGATCGATGCCGCCCAGGCCGCGTTGAACAGGATGCGCGACGCTGCGGCTGCCCGCGGCGAGGTGCGCCGGGCGGCGCCCCGCGCCGGAAGCAGCGCCCAAAAACAGCGCACCGCGGCGCGGAACACTCGCGGATTCAGCCAGTTCCATGCCACCGGACGCGATCCCTTGGGACTGGGAAAGGTGGTGGGTCGCCTTGTTGCCGAACGTGGCTGGACCTCACCCGTGGCGGTCGGATCGGTCATGGCCGAGTGGGGCACGCTGGTGGGGCCGGAGATCGCTGCACACTGCACACCCGAAAGCTTTACGGACACCACGCTGCACGTGAGGTGCGACTCCACGGCCTGGGCCACGCAGCTTCGGCTGCTGAGCATCAGCCTGCTGGAGAAGTTCCGCACTGAACTTGGCGACGGCGTCGTCACCAGCATCCAGGTGCTGGGTCCGGCCGCGCCAAGCTGGCGCAAGGGGGGCCGCACCGTCAATGGCCGCGGGCCCCGGGACACCTACGGATAGAGCCCGTCCGCAAGTGGCAGCGGCCAGCCCGCGGCCGGATCTATTGAAAAATGCACAAACGGCGTGTAGGGCGTTCAAACCGCCGTGAGCCGTATAGGAACCCGAAGACGGTACCGCTGGGGCCTTGCAGGCGGGGCCAATGGCCTGCGAGAGGCACACTGCTCGCCGTTCGCCGCCCTGGAATGCGGGGATCGGTCCTCTTTCACGATAGAATCTCTGTAGATAACTGGGCGCCGGTGAAACGTTGACTGAGTCCGTTTTCCGACGCTTTTCCAGCGGCCGGAAGACGGTTCCGCAAGCCAACCAAGTAGACGGCGTTATCAGTGACGCGCCTGTTGGCGGGCGCCTTTCCCCTGGGAGACGGCATCGGCCAGCCACTATCAATTACAGAGGAGTCGAAAGCGCCTGTGGCTAACGACAATGCAGATATCCAGGCAGTGGAACCCGCAATGGAGGATGCCCCGACGCCTGACACGCCGGCTGAAGCGGTGACCAAACGGGAATACGGCGCCAGTGACATCACCGTCCTTGAGGGTCTTGAGGCTGTGCGTAAACGGCCCGGCATGTACATCGGATCCACCGGCCTCCGCGGCCTGCACCACCTCGTGTACGAAGTGGTGGACAACTCCGTTGACGAGGCCCTGGCCGGATACTGCACACATATTGAAATCGTCCTGCAGGCCGACGGCGGCGTCAAAGTGGTGGACGACGGCCGCGGCATCCCCGTCGACATTCACCCGAGTGAGGGCAAGCCCACCGTTGAGGTGGTCATGACTATCCTGCACGCCGGCGGAAAGTTTGGCGGCGGCGGATACGCCGTCTCCGGAGGCCTCCACGGTGTGGGCATTTCGGTGGTCAACGCACTCTCCAGCAGGGTAAACACCGAGGTGCGCAGGCAGGGCCACGTCTGGCGGATGTCCTTCGCCGACGGCGGCAAGCCCCAGGGCGGGCTGGACAAGGGCGAGGAAACCGACACCACCGGCACCACCCAGACGTTCTACCCCGATACCGGCATTTTCGAGTCGGTTGAATTCGACTTCGAGACGCTGCGCGCCCGCTTCCAGCAGATGGCCTTCCTCAACAAGGGCCTGCGCATCACCCTCACCGACGAGCGCGTCACTACCGCTTCCGGCGAGAACGATGATCTGGACCTTGACAGCGTCGCCACCGAAGGCGAAGTCAACGCGGACCACCGCACCGTTGTCTACCAGTACAACGACGGGCTGCTGGATTACGTCAAGCACCTGAATTCCGGCAAAAAAGTCGATGTGGTCCACGAGGACGTCATCGCCTTCGAAACCGAGGACACCGAACGCAAGATTGCGGTGGAAATGGCCATGCAGTGGACCAGCGCGTATTCAGAGAGCGTCCACACCTACGCCAACACCATCAACACCCATGAAGGCGGAACCCACGAAGAGGGGTTCCGGGCCGCGATGACCTCACTCATCAACCGCTACGCGCGGGAGAAGAGCATCATCAAGGAAAAGGAAGAGAACCTTACCGGCGACGACATCCGTGAGGGCCTCACGGCCGTCATCTCGGTGAAGCTCGCCGAGCCGCAGTTCGAAGGCCAGACCAAAACCAAACTGGGCAACTCGGAGGTCAAGGGATTCGTCCAGCGCGTGGTCACTGACCAGCTCGGAGACTGGCTCGAACGCAACCCCGGACCGGCAAGGGACGTGATCCGCAAGGCCATTTCGGCTGCCCAGGCTCGCATGGCCGCCCGCAAGGCACGTGACAACGCCCGCCGCAAGAGCCCGCTGGAATCCTTCGGCATGCCCGGCAAGCTCTCCGACTGCTCCTCCAAGGATCCTTCGAAGTGCGAGGTCTACATCGTGGAGGGCGACTCCGCCGGCGGTTCGGCCAAGCGCGGGCGCAACCCGGAAACGCAGGCCATCCTGCCGCTGCGCGGCAAGATCCTGAACGTGGAACGGGCCCGGCTGGACAAGGCCCTCGGCAACAACGAGGTCCAGTCCATGATCACCGCCTTCGGCACGGGAATTGGTGAGGACTTCGACCTCAGCAAGCTGCGGTACCACAAGATCGTCCTCATGGCCGATGCCGACGTTGACGGCCAGCACATCACCACGCTGCTCATGACGCTCCTGTTCCGCTACATGCGCCCGCTGATCGAAAATGGCTACGTATACCTGGCACAGCCTCCCCTGTACAGGATCAAATGGTCCAACGCCCCGCATGATTACGTGTACAGCGACCGTGAGCGCGACTCCAGGCTGGTGTCCGGACAGGCTGCGGGCCGACGCATCCCCAAGGACAACGGCATCCAGCGCTACAAGGGACTCGGCGAGATGGACTACACGGAACTGTGGGACACCACCATGGACCCGGACCACCGGACACTGCTCCAGGTCACCATGGAAGACGCCGCCGCCGCGGATCAGATCTTCAACGTGCTGATGGGCGAGGACGTCGAATCACGCCGCAACTTCATCCAGCAGAACGCCAAGGACGTCAGGTTCCTCGATATCTAAGCGGTTTACCGCACTGATATTCCCGAGCCGACATATACCTGAAACGGAAAATACACACTATGAGTGACGAAACCCCTGAGGTTCCCGCGGACTCCGGAGATCTCCCCGAGCCGGTGTTGGAGGGCGATCTGCTGATTGACCGCGTGGAGCAGGTCGACCTCCAGACGGAGATGCAGCGGTCCTACCTCGACTACGCCATGGCCGTTATTGTGGGCCGCGCGCTGCCCGACGTCCGGGATGGTCTGAAGCCCGTGCACCGCCGCGTGCTGTACGCAATGTTCGATGGCGGCTACCGCCCGGACCGTTCGTTCAACAAGTGCGCGCGCGTCGTGGGCGAGGTAATGGGCCAGTACCACCCTCACGGTGACACCGCCATTTACGATGCGCTGGTGCGCCTGATCCAGGACTGGACCATGCGCTACCCGCTGGCACTCGGGCAGGGAAACTTCGGCTCCCCGGGCAACGACGGCGCAGCAGCACCGCGGTACACCGAAACCAAGATGGCTCCCCTCGCCATGGAGATGGTGCGGGACATCGACGAGGAAACCGTCGACTTCCAGGACAACTACGACGGCAAGAACCAGGAACCCACCATCCTGCCGGCCCGGTTCCCGAACCTGCTGGTCAACGGCTCCTCGGGCATCGCCGTCGGCATGGCCACCAACATTCCGCCGCACAACCTCCGCGAGGTTGCCGACGGTGTCCAGTGGTACCTGTCCAACCCCACCGCCAGCCGCGAGCAGCTCCTCGAAGAGCTGCTGCTCCGCATCAAGGGACCGGATTTCCCCACTGGCGCCACCATCCTGGGCCACAAGGGGATTGAGGACGCGTACCGCACCGGCCGCGGCTCCATCACCATGCGCGCCGTGGTCAACGTTGAGGAACTCCAGGGCCGCACGTGCCTGGTGGTCACCGAACTGCCCTATCAGGCCAACCCGGACAACCTCGCCATCAAGATTGCCGAGCTCGTCAAGGACGGCAAGGTCCAGGGCATCGCCGATCTCCGTGATGAAACTTCGGGACGCACCGGCCAGCGCCTGGTGATTGTCCTTAAGCGGGACGCCGTGGCAAAGGTGGTGCTGAACAACCTTTACAAGCACACCCAGCTGCAGGAAAACTTCGGCGCCAACATGCTGGCGATCGTGGACGGTGTGCCGCGCACACTCAGCCTAGACGCCTTCATCCGCCACTGGGTGACGCACCAGATGGACGTCATCGCGCGGCGTACCCGTTACCGCCTGCGCAAGGCCGAGGAGGAAGCGCACATCCTGCGCGCGCTCCTGAAGGCCCTGGACATGCTGGATGAGGTCATCGCCCTCATCCGTGCGTCCAACACCACCGAAGCCGCACGCGATGGCCTAATGGAACTGCTGGATATCGACGAGCTTCAGGCAAGGGCGATCCTGGACATGCAGCTCCGTCGCCTGGCAGCCCTGGAACGCCAGAAGATCCAGGACCGCCACGCCGAACTCGAAGCGATGATCGCAGAGTTCAACGCGATCCTTGCCTCGGAGGAGCGCCAGCGTGAGATCATCAGCACCGAGCTGGCGGAAATCGTTGCCAAGCACGGGGATGACCGGCGAACCAAGATCCTCATGGGCTACGACGGTGACATGTCCATGGAGGACCTGATCCCCGAAGAGGAAATGGTGGTTACCATTACCCGCGGCGGGTACGTCAAGCGGACAAGGAGTGACAACTACCGCTCCCAGCAGCGCGGCGGTAAGGGCATAAAGGGCGCCCAGCTGCGCGGCGACGACGTCGTGGAACACTTCTTCGTTACCACCACACACCACTGGCTCCTCTTCTTTACCAACCTCGGACGCGTCTACCGGGCCAAGGCCTATGAACTGGCTGAGGCCGGCCGGGACGCCAAGGGACAGCACGTGGCCAACCTGCTGGCCTTCCAGCCGGACGAACACATCGCCCAGGTGCTGGACCTCAGGGACTATCAGCACTCGCCGTACCTTGTGTTGGCCACGAAGCGCGGGCTGGTCAAGAAGACGCGGCTGGAGGACTACGACACCAACCGCTCCGCCGGCGTCATCGCGATAAACCTTCGCGACGAGGATGAGCTTGTTTCCGCCCAGCTGGTATCCGAGACAGACGATCTCATGCTGGTATCCCGGAAGGGCCAGTCCATCCGATTCACCGCGACTGATGATGCACTCCGCCCCATGGGTCGGGCCACCTCAGGCGTGACGGGCATGAAGTTCCGCGAGGATGATGAGCTCCTCGCCGCGAACGTGGTCACCGACGGATCATTCGTGTTCATCGTCACCGAAGGCGGCTACGCCAAGCGGACCGCCGTCGAGGAGTACCGTCTCCAGGGCCGCGGCGGGCTGGGCATCAAGGTGGCTAAGCTCGCCGAGGAACGCGGTGACCTGGTTGGCGCCCTGATCGTCCAGGAAGAGGATGAAGTCCTGGTGGTCATGGAGGGCGGCAAGGTGGTCCGCTCGTCCGTGGCAGGGGTTCCCGCCAAGGGCAGGGACACCATGGGCGTCATCTTCGCAAAACCTGACAAGAACGACCGCATCATTGAGGTGGCGCGGAACAGCGAACGTGGCCTTGAGGGAGAGGAATCTCCGGAGGATGACGTAACGTTGGCTGAAGATACGGGATCCGTAGACGGGTCCGCAGAGGCAGAAACAGCAGAGGCAGAGCCGGCGATGCCCGCGGCATCCGAGGATGCCGACAGCGACACCGAGCTGAACGAAGACAACACCGGAGGTAACGAGTGAGTAATTCCGACTCATTTCCCAAGCCGAGCAGTAATGGTCCCGGCGGGATGCGGCAGCCGGCAACCGCTCCACGAGTGAATGCCCCGGTGCGTCCGCAGCAGAGTCCGGGCACGGCGTCGGGCATTCCGGGGCAACGCCCCGCGGCGCCAGGACAGTCACTGCCTGGACAGTCAACCCCGGGACTGCCCTCCCAGGGCCAGCGCCCGGCGGCGCCGGGACAGCGCCCCGTCCAGGGGCAGCGGCCCCAGGCCCCGGGCCAGAGGCCCGCGGCACCCGGCCAGCGGCCGGGCCAGAGTGCCCCGGGACTGGTGAAGCCGGCCCCGAAGGCCAAGGTCCGCCGTGCGCGCCTGCTGGTAAGCAAGGTGGACCCCTGGTCCGTCCTGAAGATGGCGTTCCTGCTCTCCGTGGCACTCGGCATCGTCACCGTGGTTGCGGCCATTGTGCTGTGGACCGTCCTGGACCTGACAGGCATCTTCGACCAGGTGGATAGCCTCCTTGGCACCCTCGCGGGCTCCGAGGGTGGCGGTTTTGAACTGAAGAAGGTTGCGTCGCTCGGCCAGGTGGCATCCTTTGCCGTCATCATCGCCGTAGTCAACGTTGTGCTGCTGACGGCCCTGTCCATGCTGTCCGCCGTGCTGTACAACATCTCCGCCACCCTCGTGGGCGGCATCGGCGTCACGCTGACGGACGACTAAAAAACCCGTGATTCCGCGGAATTAGCACCGCGGAATGCCTCGATTTGAGATCGGGCCGGGATGTGCTGTAAAGTCATGTCTCGGCCCGATGAGGCATCGGGGCGTATAGCTCAGGCGGTTAGAGCGCTTCGCTGATAACGAAGAGGTCCCAGGTTCAAGTCCTGGTACGCCCACGGAACCTGCACAGGTTCAAGTAAAGGATCAGGTAAGACTGACCGGAACGGGGTGCGTGTGAAGAAGTTGCTGGCATTTGCAGCTGCGATCGCAGGCGTCCTGCTCTACAGGAAAGTGCAGGAATCCGAGGCCCGGAAAACGGTCTGGAGTAAGTCAACCGATACGGTTGAATAGTCCGGATCCCCGGTACGGAGGCTGGTCAGACGGCCTCCGGAACTAGGGTATGATTGACGGGTTGCTTCTTATGGGGGCATGGCGCAATTGGTAGCGCACCTGCTTTGCAAGCAGGGGGTTCGGGGTTCGAGTCCCCGTGCCTCCACCATAAGGAAAGTCCCGGCCAGAGATGGCCGGGACTTTTTTGTTTAGCGGGTTGCCGTAGCCCCGCCCGGCGGACCTTGCCACAGGGATCTGGCCCTTCGGACCTTGCCACAGGGCGGCGAGCGGCCCGTATTGGCCGAATCGGAGGGCCGCCCGGGCACACTACTGTGGAGTCGTGAACTTCTTCCTCGCGGCCCTGGGCGTACTGGGGGTGGCCTCCTCCGGGCCCCTCATCGCTGCGACACTCGGTGCAACCACGGTCAGTGCCCTCGCTATCGCCTTCTGGCGCAACGCGATAGGTGCTGCGGTCGTGGCCACACCCACCCTGATCAGGGAACCGCGGCAGTTCGGCCACATCACGGGCCGGGAGTTCCGCTGGTCGCTCGTGGCGGCTTCGGCCCTCGCGTTGCATTTCGCCTGCTTCATTACCTCCCTGCAGCTGACATCGGTTGCTGCGGCAACCGCCTTGGTCTGCCTCCAGTCCGCCTGGATCGCCGTCATACAGATGCTCCGCGGCGTGAGGCACCGGTGGCAGGTCCTCGTGGGGCTCGGCATCGCTTTCGGCGGCGTCGTCGCCATTACGGGCTTTGACATGGGCGCATCGCCCGAGGCGCTGCTCGGCGACCTCCTGGCGGTAGCTGGCGGGCTCCTCGCAGGGGTTTATACGCTGGCCGGGGGCCGTGCCCGGCAGAGCATGACAACGGGAACCTACACCACGCTCTGCTACGGCATGTGCGCGGCGCTGGTGGCGCTGCTGGCGCTCATCACCAGGCAGCCGCTCCTGGGGTTCGACGCCGGCGGCTGGCTGGGGATCGTAGCCATCACCGTTTGTGCGCAGCTGGTGGGGCACACCGCCTTCAACTACCTGCTGGCAACCATGAGTCCACTGCTCGTCTCAATGATCATCCTGCTTGAGATTCCCGGCGCAGCACTGCTTGCGGCCATCTTTCTGAACGAGACCCTGCCCGCCGGTACGTATGGCGGCCTTGCACTGATCCTGGTGGGGCTCGCCGTCGTCGTCACAGGTCAGCGCACCGGCAAAGCCGGGCGGGGCAAAACACCGCAGGAGCGGCCCTTGGCGGAGCTGGGGACGGACTGAGGGGGAAAGTTTCCCGCCCCCGGCAGGCGCTGAAGCTGTTTGACGGAGCCGCGGCGCCTGGGCCGGCGCTAAGGGCCGGCTTCCAGCGCTGAGACTACTGTCCGCCGCGGCGGGCTGGCTGGCTGGTGTTGACCGTGTGAATGGCTCGCAGGAGCTTCGCAGGGAAGTACACGGAGAAGAAGACCACCATAGGGGCCTTGAGGGCCATTTTCTTGACGTTGTGGGCCTTATATGTGCGGTCAAAGCGGGTCACGTAGTAGCGGTAGTCACGGGGTGAGTCCTCGAGCCGCCGGGCGGACATTCCAGAGACCATCTGCGGCCAGTACTGGACCCGCAGGTCGTGGTCGGCCAGGTGGAGGGAGAGATCAATGTCTTCATGCATCTCGTCCTTCTCATCCCGGCAGGTCTCGCCGCGGATGATCTCCCAGGCAGAACGCCGCAGCGCCATGTTGGAGCCAAACAGAAAGTGGTATTGGTGCTTTGCCAGCTTGAGCATCAGTTGGCGCATCTTGTCATCGGCCTTGAGGCCGAAACGCCGCATGGGCATGTCGTAGTAGACGACCGGTCCCGTGGCAGCCTGCGTGGACTGGTCCGCGAACGCTTTCTGGACCTGCTCCACCCAGTCCGGTTCCACCACCGAGTCGGCATCGATCCGGCCCAGGATTTCACCGGTGGCGTGGTCGAGGCCGAAGTTCCGTGTGGGGATGAGGCCCTGGCTCGCGTCCTGACGAAGCAGGATGATGGGGCTCTCCGGGTATTCCTGCTGCATCTGCAGGACGATGTCCGCAGTCCGGTCCTTGGACATGTTGTCCACCACGATAATCTCGTGCGCCGGAACGGACTGGTAAACGGCCGCGATGAGGCACTGCCGGATGACGCTTTCCTCGTTATATGCCGGTATGACGATTGATACGCCCGGCAGCTGAGCGTCGTGCAAGGAATCCTCGGCGGATCTATCGGGTGACATCACCTCAAACTTAGCACCGATCGATTTTCTTTCCGCGGCCTACGCAGCCGGACCCACAAAAGGTTCCAGCGGTCCAAGCAACCTGGCCATAAATGACTGGAGGGGCCCCGCACCAGGCGGAACCCCTCTAACCGCACGCCCGGTGGGCGTGGAGATTGTTTACTTGTCGGCCGGTTTGTCCGCGCCGTTGTCGATGTTGGCCGCAATGTTCTTGACGGCCGTCTTCGCATCGGAGGCGACAGCACCGGCGTCGGCGTCTGCATCCTCGGCCACGTGCTTGGCCTTGTCAGCTGCGTTGTCGCTGTCCTCTGCGGAGGCAGGGGCCAGCGGTGCGGCGTCGGATCCGGGTGCCGATTCGTTCACCGTGGCGGCGGCTACGGGCGCCGGCGTCTCGGCCACAGGGGCGGAAGGCGCTGTGGTGGACGGTGCCGGTGTAACGGGGGCCGGGGTCTTCCACGGGTCCTCCACCGGTTTGGAAGCCTTCCACGCCGCGACACCGGCTGCGACCGCAGCTGCGATCACACCGACGATCAGGAGACCGCGCTTTTTGGGCTTCTCCGGCTGGATCAGCGGCTTGCCGGTCACTGCCCGGCTTGCCTCGGAGGCTGCCGACTTCAACTGGCTGCCGGCAACCTGTGCCTGCTCCTGGAGGGAGTGGATGATACCGACGTCGCCAAGCCTCTGTGCTACGGCGTCCACCCGGGCCGGTGCGCCCTCCAGCGTCCGGTGGACCACTTCCGACGCCGTGCCGATCTGGTCCGAGAGACGCGGAAGGTATTCCACTACCACGCGGTCACGGGCCTGGTTGATAACAGGCGTGGCCCGGTCCAGGGCCTCGTGCAGCCTCGGCGTCGCGCCCTCAACGGCGTCGTGAATCCTGGGCGCCAGCTGCGACAGTCCGTCCTGGAGGCGGGGCGTCACGGTGGCAACTCCGCCAGCCAGGTTGTGGGCTGCCGACTTGAGCCCTTCCTGGATCTTGGGGGAAGCGGTGTCGATGCCATGCTGCAGCCGGGGTACAGCCCAGTCCACTGCAGCTTCCATCCGGTCTTTTGCGTTCTCTACTGCGGAACTGACCGACAATTCCAGTTCACGGGCAATACGATCCGATTTCTTCACAACTACCTCCCGATTAATGTGACGGTTCTGCAGTTAGCCTACGTTGCGGATGAGCTGCCCTGCTATCGTTCAGGCGGATTCAGAGCGGATTTCACCCAGCGCGGAACTGCGTTTCAGGCCCCGTCCCGCGTTGACCCGCCGTGAAAGAATGACCGTATGACTGCCACAGCAACTGCAAAAGCAACCATCCACACAAGCCTCGGCGACATCGTCGTGAACCTCTTCGGCAACCACGCGCCGAAGACTGTTAAGAACTTCATTGGACTGGCCACGGGCGAACAGCCGTGGACGCACCCGGAGAGCGGCGAAGACAAGTCCGGCACGCCGCTGTACGACGGCACCATTTTCCACCGCATCATCAAGGACTTCATGATCCAGGCGGGCGATCCCCTGGGCCGCGGCACCGGCGGACCCGGCTACCGGTTTGACGACGAGATCCACCCCGAGTTGAGCTTCAACGCCCCCTACAAGCTGGCCATGGCCAACGCCGGCCTGCAGATGGGCAAGGGCACCAACGGCTCCCAGTTCTTCATCACCACCATCCCCACTGACTGGCTGCAGGGCAAGCACAGCATCTTCGGCGAAGTTGCAGACGACGAGTCCCGGAAGGTGGTGGACGCCATTGAGGCTGTCCGCACCGGTATGGGCGACCGCCCGGTTGAAGACGTAAAGATCAACAGCATCGATATCGAGCAGCTCTAACCCCACCATGAGTTACGGAATTCCGTCGGCAGAGCCGTCCGCGCAGGTACCCGTGTGCCCCAGGCACCCGGACCGGCCCTCCTATGTGAGCTGCCAGCGCTGCGGGCGTCCCGCATGCCCAGAGTGCCAGCGGGCGGCCGCCGTCGGATTCCAGTGCGTTGACTGCGTCAACGAAACAAAACGTACGACGCCGGCAGTCCGGACGGTCTACGGCGGCGCCGTGGCCACCGGGAAACCGGTGGTGACGTTCGGGATAATCGCCGTGTGCGCGCTGCTGTACGTCCTGCAGTGGGTGATTCCGGGAAGCGCCGTGTTCCGGACGCTTGCCTACGCCTCCGTCTATGCCACCCCCGAGTTTGGCGTATTCCAGCCGTGGCGAATGATCACGTCGGCCTTTTTGCATTCCCAGGGCTTCCTGCTCCACATCCTGCTGAACATGTACACGCTATGGATCTTTGGCCAGGCCCTCGAACCATTGCTGGGCAGGATCCGGTTCCTCGCTGTCTATCTCCTCTCCGCACTCGGTGGATCCGTGGGGTACCTGCTCCTGACGCCTATTCTTCCGGAGGGCGGCCCGGTGGGGGTCGTGGGTGCTTCGGGGGCCATCTTCGGGCTCTTCGGCGCCATGCTCGTGGTGCAGCGCCACCGCGGCGGCGACACCAGGCAACTCTGGGTGCTCATCGCCATCAACGGCGTTATCGGATTCATGGTCCCGCAGATCGCCTGGCAGGCCCACCTTGGCGGCCTGATCACCGGTGCGCTGTGCGCGGCTGTCATCGCCTACGCACCCCGCGGACCCCGCCAGCACCTCATCCAGTTGGCCGGGCTGGCCATTGTTCTGGCACTCCTGGTAGCGGTCTCCTGGTACCGCGTCATCACCGCCTGAC
>NZ_CAKKLY010000024.1 GCF_918698095.1 Arthrobacter sp. Bi83 | reverse complement strand
GGGTGGGGACTCCGGCGGCGGCGACTTCGGCGGCGGGGACTTTGGCGGCGGCGACTTCGGCGGCGGTGATTCCGGCAGTTTCTAGCCGGCAAGACTAGCGCTGGCGCGACAATGCAGCCGGCGGGTAGAAGCGGTACATCAACTGTTCACTGGATTCAGTGGGAAACACTGAGCAGGACGAAAGGTAACACCATGAAGCAGTCCATTTTCGGCCGCATGGCGCAGCTGGCAAAAGCAAACATCAATTCGCTGCTGGACCAGGCCGAGGATCCGCAGAAGATGCTGGACCAGATGGTCCGCGATTACACCAACAACATCGCCGAGGCCGAAGCCGCGGTTGCCCAGACCATCGGAAACCTGCGCATGCTCCAGGACGACTACAACGAGGACATCAAAAACGCGCACGACTGGGGAAACAAGGCACTGGCCGCGTCTCGCAAAGCCGACGACTACCGCAGCGGCGGCAACGCGGCCGACGCCCAGAAATTCGACAACCTGGCAAAGGTCGCCCTGCAGCGCCAGATGTCCTCGGAAAACGAGGCCCGGGCCGCTGAGCCCAATATCGCATCACAGTCCGAGGTGGTGGACAGGCTCAAGACCGGTCTGGACCAGATGAAGGGGAAGCTGAACCAGCTCACCAGCAAGCGCAACGAGCTTGTGGCCCGTTCCAAGACCGCCGCCGCGCAGTCCCAGGTCCATGACGCGCTCAAGAGCATCGACTTCATGGATCCCACCAGTGAAGTCGGCCGGTTCGAAGAGAAGATCCGCCGTGAAGAAGCAAAGGTGCGTGGCCAGCAGGAACTCGCGGCCTCCAGCCTGGACGCCCAGTTCAACCAGCTCGAGGATCTCGGCGAGCAGACGGAGATTGACGCACGGCTGGCAGCGCTGAAGTCAGGCAACGCCAAGCCGGCAATCGGGGCGTCGGGATCGGCCGCTACCGGCTCGACCGTCGACGAGGCTGACTTCGACAAGCTGTAAAGATGCCGGCCCTGGGCGCATAACCCCGGGCGCTCTTATCGCCAGCCTGGCAAGGCCGGGGTCCGCTGGACCCCGGCCTTGTTCGTTTCCGCGGCGTGTAGCGTGGAGCCATGGCTTCAACGATTGTCTGGCTGCGCGATGACCTTCGTCTCGACGATAACCCTGCCCTCGCCGTGGCGGCATCGTCGCCGGAAAAGATGACCGTGGTCTACGTCCTGGACGAGGCCTCCCCCGGCATCCGCCCGCTCGGCGGTGCGGCCAGATGGTGGCTCCACCATTCATTGAGCGCCCTTTCGGCGGAGCTTGAGTCGAAAGGGTCGCGGCTGCTGCTCCGGCGCGGTGCCGCCGCACCGGCAATCCGGGAACTGGCCAACGAGACCGCGGCGGGCACCATCTTGTGGAACCGGCGCTACGGGCTTCCAGAGCGCACGCTGGACGCGGGCCTCAAGGAATGGGCCACCGGCGAGGGCATCGAGGCCACCAGCTTCCAGGCGAACCTCCTCTTCGAACCGTGGACTGTCCGGACGGGCTCGGGCGGACCGTACAAGGTGTTCACGCCGTTCTGGCGTTCCTGCCTGGCCGGCGCCGAGCCCCGGTTGCCAGTTGACGCCCCACAGCGCCTCCCGGAGCCGGCAGCCGGCCCGTCCGGTGCCCCGCCGGCCGGCGACAGCCTCGATTCCTGGGGGCTGCTCCCCCACCGGCCGGATTGGAGCGGCGGGCTCGCGGACACGTGGGCTCCCGGCGAACAGGGGGCCAGCCAACGGCTTGAGGATTTCCTGGACGGGCCCGTGGAGGAATACGGCACCGGCCGGGACGTTCCCGGCGTGGAAGGCACCAGCCGGCTCTCCCCGCATCTTCGCTTCGGCGAAATCAGCCCGTTCCGAATCTGGCATGCGCTCCGCGAACGATTCCCCCGGAACGCTCCTGCCGACGTCGGCATCTTTCGAAGCGAGCTTGGCTGGCGTGAATTCTGCTGGCAGCTCCTGTACGAAAACCCGGGGCTGGCCACCGAAAATTACCGTCGCGAGTTTGACCGTTTCCCCTGGCAGACGCCGTCGGACGCCGAACTCGAGGCGTGGCAACAAGGGCGCACGGGGTATCCGCTCGTGGATGCCGGGATGCGGCAGCTCTGGCAGACGGGATGGATGCACAATCGGGTGCGCATGGCAGCGGCATCGTTCCTGGTGAAGAATCTGCTGGCCGACTGGCGCCTGGGCGAGGCATGGTTCTGGGACACCCTTGTGGACGCCGACGCCGCGAGCAATCCCGCCAACTGGCAGTGGGTGGCCGGCTCCGGAGCGGACGCCTCGCCGTACTTCCGGATTTTCAATCCGGTGACGCAAAGCAAGAAATTCGACGCCGGGGGGCGGTACCTCCGGGGCTATATCCCGGAGCTCTCGGGCCTGGACGATAAAAGGATCCACGAACCGTGGAAGGACCCCGAAGCGGCGTCCGGCTATCCCGAGCCCCTCGTCGGGCTGCAGGAGTCCCGCGAACGTGCGCTGGACACCTACCAGCGGCTCAAAGCGCTGTGAGCCGCTGGGGCAGCCGCCGCTTCAGCGGCTGCTGACCTTGCCCATGAGGGAGGCGATGGGCCGCAGGAAGAGCGGTCGCGCCAGGAACCATGCTGCCACCATCACGGCGACTGAGGCTGCGAAGATGCCGAACCCGACCCAGCTGACGTCGTCGCTGCCGCCATACATGTGGTTGAGGTTCCGGAGCGCGCCGGTGGCCAGGACCAGGAACACGTGCACCACGATGAAGGCCACAAAGTAGATCATCACCGGGAAATGGATCGCACGGGCGACCTCAATCGGATACGCCTTGTTGAGGGCGGTGGCCTTTTTCGGCCAGGCGGATGACGTCCTCAACCCGGAAATGAAGGCCAAGGGTGCGGCGATGAAGACAGTCACGAAGTAGGTCAGGAGCTGCAGGGCGTTGTAGTTGACCCAGCCGTTCTCAGTGGGCCAGCTCAGTGATGCGTACTGCAACGCGGCCGAGAGCGCATTGGGGAACACATCCCAGCTGGTGGGCACGATCCGCATCCATTGCCCGGTGGCGAACAGCAAAACAGCGAATACGAGCCCGTTCAGGATCCACAGGGCATCAAGCGTGAGGTGGAACCAGAGTTCAAGGCTGATTTTGGTGGGGGCGTTCCTGGTTCGGATGATCCCCTTGTTGTTCCGTGTCCAGTAGCCGCTGGGGCGCGTCGTGGTCCGGACCTGCCACCCCGTCCGGATGATGAGCAGGAGGAAGAAGGCGTTCAGGAAATGCTGCCATGCCAGCCAGGCCGGAAAGCCCACCGGCGCTCCGGCGGGGAGTTCAGAGTGTCCGGGGTAGTCCGCCATGAAGGACCGGACGCCCGACAAGCCCGTGACCCACTTCGCGAGCAGCACCACCAGCACTATGGCCACCAGCGCCGCAGGCACTGCCCAGTAGAGCCGGGACCGCTTGCCTTTGGACGTGCCGGACTTGTTCTTGGTTGTGGACATCGAACTACATTCCTCTCGAGAATGACTGACCAGTGCGGGGCCGTGTGCCGGCCTGGATTTCCGGGCCCTGCGAAAGAGAATACTAGGAACCGCTGGCCCTTGGGCAAAACGAACGGGCAAAGCAAGAGGCCCCGACCGGCCAATCGCCGGTCAGGGCCTCTCTTCTGGTTGCGGGGACAGGATTTGAACCTGTGACCTCTGGGTTATGAGCCCAGCGAGCTACCGAACTGCTCCACCCCGCGTCGCTTGATCAACACTACCCTACTTTTGGTGCCGCACTTTCCACCCCGCTCGTCGGGTGCAAACGAAACCTGTGGAGACAGCAAAAGGCCCGGACTACCTTGCGGTGATCCGGGCCTTTCCTCAGTTGCGGGGACAGGATTTGAACCTGTGACCTCTGGGTTATGAGCCCAGCGAGCTACCGAACTGCTCCACCCCGCGTCGCAAGAACAACTCTACCGTTCGGTGAACGGGAGGCCAAATCGAGGCGACGTGATCTGCGTCTCGGCGCGGCCTCATTGGTGGCAGCACAGCAAAAGGGCCGGCCCCGGCCTCCTTGCGGAAGCACGGGACCGGCCCTGTCACTGTCAGTGCGTCAGCTGCTCGGCGTAGGCGTCGGCGTGGCCGAGGGGGTGGTCGGCGTGCCGGCCGTTCCGGTGGCGCCGATCTTCGCCTCGGCGTCGAGCGCCTTCTTCAAGGCGGCCGCCAGCTTCTTCTGCTGTTCGCCGTAGGCTGCGAAGTCCCCCTTGGCCAAGGCGTCCTGGCCGGCCTTGATGGCTGCGTTCGCCTCGTCCAGGGCAGCCTTCAGTGCAGCCTTGGCATCCGTTCCGCCTGCCGGAGGAGGCGTGGTGCCGCCCGGCGGCGCGGGCGTCTGCCCGTTGTTGTCCTTGTCTCCGGCCGTCGCTCCGGAATTGCCGCCGAACAACTGGTTCAGGGCGGCATCCAAGGTGGGCGCGAAGCCGATCTTGTCGCCAAAGGCCACCAGCACCCGCTGCAGCGTCGGGTAGGAAGTCTCACCCGTGGACTTGAGATACACGGGCTGGATGTACAGCATGCCGCCGCCCGCAGGCAGCGTCAGCAGGTTGCCGTTCAGCACGTCAGAGGCACCCTGCCGCAGCAGGTTTAGTGCCTGCGACACCGTGGGATCAGAGTTGAACTTGTTCTGTGCCTGGCCCGGGCCCGGAACCTGGGCCTCCGGCGGAACCTGCAGGAGCCTCAGCTCACCGTAGGAACCAGCCTTGACACCCTTCTTGTTCCCCGCGTCCGAATCCGCGGCGAGGAAGCCGTAGAGGACGTTGCGGGCATTCCCGTCCACCACCTGCGGAATGTAGCCCGACGTCAACTGGAAGGCCGGTTTCTTCTGGTCGGGCATCTGCAGGGACATGTAGAACGGCGGCTGCTTGACCGCATCCGAAACCGTAGGATCGTTCGGAACGCTCCAGGCGTCGTCGTTCTTGTAGAAGCTGACCGGGTCCGTCACGTGATAGCGCCCCAGCAGCTCCCGCTGGACCTTGAACAAGTCCTCCGGGTAGCGCACGTGGCTCATGACCTGCGCCGACATCTCCGAGTAGGGCTTAAGGGACGTCGGGAAGACCTTCTGCCAGGCCTTGAGAAGGGGGTCCTGGTCGTCCCAGGCGTACAGGGTGACCGAACCGTCATACGCATCCACGGTGGCCTTGACCGAGTTGCGGATGTAATTCACGGAGCTGTTGGGCAGAGCCACGTTGCGGCCGGTCGTCGTCTGCGAATCCGTGGTGGCGTCCGAGAGCTGCTCCTGCTGCGAGTACGGGTAATACTGGCTGGTGGTGTAGCCGTCAACAATCCACTTGACCCGGCCGTCAACGACGGCGGGATAGGCGTTGCCGTCCACGGTCAGGTAAGGCGCCACCTTCTGTACCCGTTCGCGGGGATTGCGTTCGTAAAGGATCTGCGACGCATCGTTCACGCCGTCCGACAGCAGCAGATCTGAGGACTGGAACTTGATCGAGTAGAGCACGCGGTTGAGGAAGCTGCCGACGTTCGGGCCGCCGCTGCCGGTGAACGTGTACTGGGTCTCGCCGCCGTCCTTGGAGGCAGGACGGTCCTGCTCGCGGTGCGCCGCGCCCTGCGGCGCTCCGACAATTGAATACTCCGGCGAATCCTCGCCAAAGTAGATCCGCGGCTCGTAAGTCTTGTCAGTACCGAGCACGCCGGTCGAGGGGATGCCGGACTGCAGGAACTCCGGTTTGCCGTCAGCCGTGAATTTGTTGCCTTTCGCGGCAACCACGCCGTAACCGTGGGTGTACACCACGTGCCTGTTCAGCCAGGACTGCTGATCGGCGCTGAGCCCATCCGGGTTGAGTTCGCGAACAGCAATGACGGTGTCCTGCATCTTCCCGTTGACCTCGTACCGGTCCACGTTCAACGCTTTGGGGAACTGGTAGTACGGGCGGAACTGCTCAAGCTGGGAGAAGGCGTCGGATATCAGGTTCGGGTCCAGAAGCCGGATGTTAGCAGTGGTCTGCGCGTCCGGCGCCAACGCTCCTGCGGTGGTGGTTGTTGTGGCGTTGTAGCGTTCAACCTTGACCTGGTCGAGTCCATAGGCGGCACGCGTCATGCCGATATTGCGTTCGATGTATTTCTTTTCCAGGGTCTGCTCCGACGGCCGGACCTGGAACTGCTGGATGACCCAGGGGTAGACGCCGCCGGCGAGGATGGACGTGATCACCAGCATGGCCGTGCCGATGAGGGGCAGCCGCCACTTGCCGATGACTGCCGCAACAATGTACAGGATCGCTACCAGGATCGCGGCAACGGCCAGGATCGCCTTCGTTGGAATGACGGCACTGACGTCCGTATACAGCGCACCGGCCCACCTGCCGCCGCTGTTCTGCACCGCAGCGAAGCGGTCCAGCCAGAAGTTGATGCCGAGGAGGATCAGGAATGAGGCGCCCGTCACGGCGAGGTGGATCTGTGCAGCGCGGCTCGTGAAAATACCGCGTTCCAGAATCCGGATGCTGCCGTACAGGTAGTGCGTGAGGATGCCCGCGATGCCGGCAACGACGGCCACACTGATGAGGAACCCCACGACGAAGCCCAGGAACGGCAGCGTCATGAGGTAGAAGCCGATGTCGAGTCCGAACTCGGGGTCATTCTGGCCGAACGGTTCCTGGTTGAAGAACAGCAGGACTTTCTGCCATTGGCTGGAGGCCGCGCTGCCGGCGAAGAGCCCGAACAGCACCGGAAGGCCGATCATGACCACCCGGCGCACGGGTTCGAGCTGGGCCTGGTACCGGTTCAGGTTGTCCCTGATCTCGGAGTCGGGGGCGTACACAGGACGCGCGTGGTAGGCGATCCGGATGGCGTAGAACACGCCGGCGAACATGATGGCGAAGCCAGCCGCAAAGATGCTGATCCGCGCCAGGTTTTCCGTCAGGAACACTTCAAAGAACCCCAGCTGCTGGTACCAGAGGACGTCCGTCCAGACATTGGCGAAGAAGATGAATCCGACGACAACCAGTGCTACGACAATGAGCGTCGGCGTCAAGGCACCGCGCCTTGGCTGGAGTCTTCCGGGCGGGGTGGGGCTGGCAGGACGGGACAAACTCTGTACCTCATAGCTTTGTCAGTTGCTGATGATATTTGAAGTTTTCATGGGACAACATGCATCGCGCACTGCGCGCTGGGCGCCATGCACGTGTCAGCTTGCGCGGCCCGCCACACACCCTGGCGACGGCTGTCATTAGTGCCACGAGTGGCGCCGGGCCTTAGTTCCTCCATTTAGTCTAGTTGTTTGCGCAGGTGGGAAGGCCCGATGTGTCCGCGCCTCTTGCCGTCAACTCCACCGCCCGCTTCGCCTCGTCCAGGTTCTCGACCTTGACCACCTGCAGACCGTCCGGAATGTGCCCTGTGACCTCGGCGCAGTTTGCGGCCGGGGCGAGGAACATGGTGGCGCCGTCGGCCCGGGCGCCGTGCATCTTGACAGCGATTCCTCCAATGGGACCCACTGCGCCGTCCGGGCTGATGGTGCCGGTGCCGGCAATGTGTTTCCCGCCCGTGAGATCACCGGGAGTCACGGTGTCGATGATCCCCAGCGCAAACATCATGCCGGCGCTTGGTCCACCGACCTTGTCCAGTGAAATCTTTACGTCGAACGGGAACATGAAGCGGTATTTGAGCAGCACGCCGAGGATGAACCTGCCGGAATCGCTTCGGGTGGGGGTTATTGTTTCCGAGACGGGCTTTCCCGAGCGGTCCACGACGACAGTGGCCGGCCGGCCCTTTCCGGCAGCCAGTTCCTCCTGGACGACAACCAGCGATGTAATGGGTTTGCCGTTGATCGAGGTAAAGACATCCCCGGATTTCAGTTTTCCCTGGGAGGCGGAACCCTCTGAAAGCTCGGCGACCTCAAGTTTCTGCCCGAAGGGTATGTTGAGTTCCTTCAGTGCCGAAGCCACCGCGTTTTCCTGCGACGTGGTCATGGCCACGGCGCTCTCCTGCTGTGACTGCTCCTTCGTCACGCCCGTCGGAAATATCAGTTCCTGCGGATAAACGGCCTTTGAACCATCGAGCCACGCAGAGAACGCCTCAAAAACACTGACCGGCCCGTTGGGACCGCCGTCGACATAGACGGTGGTGAGATTGAGGTTTCCCTTCGCCGGATAGGTCTCCCGCCCGGTGACGCTGATGACAGGCTTACCGTTGTCCTTGCCCAGCGTGTTAAACGTGGGTCCGGGCGACTCCACTACGTACGGGACCGGCAGGACGGCGGCCGTAACGCCGAGGCCGAGGGCGAGAAGCCCCGACAGCATCATGGCGGACACCCGGGGATCGCGCGCCCTGGAATGGCGGGAGCCGCGGGCGCCCGCCGGTTCGCCACCGGCAGCGGGAGCAGCGGACTCCTCTGAGGGCTGATCGCCCTTGGTTATCGTCACTGAAGAACCTCTCCGCACCGCCGTCGTCCAACGCGGCACTGTGGCTGCACCAAGCGAACGGCCGGGTGCAGCCTGCAAACATTCCGACTCCTAACACTACGCGTCCGGGCGCGGCGAAAGCTCTTTGCCTACAGCGAACGGACGCCCTTTCGGCAGACAGCCGCTCTCGCACAGGGGTAGCGTGAAGTTGATCAATAGTCACACCGACGATCGGCGGGATCATGACCTCCAACCCACTCAATCCGTCCAACGGCGACGAAAATCCTAAGGATCCGCTGGCGGAAATGCTGCAGAACCTCATGGGCGGCAAGGGCATGGGCGACATCGACCCCGCCGAACTGGCAAAGGCTGCGGGGCTTCCCGATGACCCCAATCTCCTGGCGCAGATGTTTTCGCAGGTTCAGGCCATGATGAGCGCGCCCTCAGAGGGCCCGGTCAACTGGAAACTCGCCCACGACAACGCACGGCGGGTGGCCGCCGGCAGCTCCGATCCGTCCGTCTCCTCGTCACAGTCCCGCGAGGTGGACGAAGCGTTGCGGCTGGCTGAGCTGTGGCTGGACCAGGTCACTGACCTGCCGGCCACGGGCCTCATCGGCCGGGCGTGGTCCCGGGCCGAATGGGTCGAGGAAACGCTGGGAACGTGGAAGCGTCTTACCGAACCAGTGGCCAACAGCATCGCCAACGCCCTGTCCACCGCCATGACGGAGCAGATGCCGGAGGAAATGAAGTCCATGATGGGCGGCGCCTCCTCCATGCTGCAGAACATGGGCGGCGCCATTTTCGGCATGCAGCTGGGCCAGGCCATCGGCGCGCTCTCCGCGGACGTGGTCAGTTCCACTGACATCGGCGTGCCGCTGGCCGATCTGGAAATGGCACTTCTCCCGAGCAATGTTGCGAAGTTCGGCGAGGGGCTCAGCCTGCCGGAAAACGACATCCGGCTGTTCCTCGCCGTCCGCGAAGCCGCCCACGCACGGCTGTTCGTCCAGGTCCCCTGGCTGCGGGGGCACCTGCTGGGCGCCATCGAGGCGTACGCCCGCGGAATCCACATCGACACCTCCCGGATTGAAGAACTGGCCCGCGACCTCGACCCCAGCAACCCGGAAGGAATCCAGGAGGCCCTGTCCCAGGGCGTCTTCATGCCACAGCGGACGCCCGCGCAGGAGCAGGCACTGCAGAAACTGGAAACCGCCTTGGCGCTCGTTGAGGGCTGGGTTGACGAACTCACCTCGGCGGCAACGGAAAAAGTCCTCCCGTCCGCCGCGGCACTCCGCGAGACGGTGCGGCGTCGGCGCGCAACGGGCGGTCCTGCCGAACACGCCTTCGCCTCGCTCGTGGGTCTCGAGTTGCGTCCGCGCCGTCTCCGTGAGGCGGCAACGCTGTGGGCCTCACTCAAGCAGGAACGCGGGATCGAGGGCCGTGACGCCATCTGGAAGCATCCCGATTTGCTCCCCACCGCCGAGGATCTGGACGACCCCAAGGGCTTCAGTGAACGCCGCCAGCTGGCCGAAGCCAGCGACAGCGAAGTGGATGACGCCCTGATGAAACTCCTGAACGGCGGTTTCGACACTCCTGAGGCCGGGACCGAGGAAGACGGCGGTCCGGCCGGAGACAGCGGCACGGCCGAAGACGCCGCAAAGAAGGACGATGGCAGCAAGAAGGACGACGGTTCCGAGGGAACGGACACCCGCGGCTAGGACACGCCGCAGCTAAGGGCCGACGGCGGCGGGGAACCCCGCCGTGTCGGCCTGCCCCTGCGGGTCAGGCCCGTCAGCTGGCAGGCCGCGCGAAGTGGCAAACGAAACGCCTTCCAGGAACGCCTTGGCCCGCGCTGTTTCGGGGTACGCCTCCAGCAGCTTCCAGAACGCGGCGTTGTGCCCTGCAACCAGCAGGTGTGCCAGCTCGTGGAGCAGCACGTAGTCGATCACCCACTGCGGCATGGGGCGGAGCTTGTCCGAAAGCCGGATGGACCCGTCAGCGGGCGTGGCCGAACCCCAACGCGAGTTCTGGTTGCTGACCCAGCGGACCGACGTCGGAACGGCCCTGCCGCCAAGATAGCGTGCCGAAAGCTCCGCAGCATGGCTGGCAAGGGCAGAGTCGGTCGCGGGGCGCCGCCCGCCTTTGGACTGCCGGTCCCCCTGGACTTTCAGCTTGTCCAGCATCCGCCGGACCCACTCGGCTTCCTGTGCCCGGCTGAAATGCGCGGGGATGGCGACGACGGCTGTACCGTTCTCCCAAAACGCGGCCACGGTGCGGCGCCGGCGGGCGGATCGGCGCACGACGACGGGTGAGCCATCGTGCGTCGTCAGCTGCGTCCCCGCCATCAGAGGACGCTGCTTTCCACCAGGACCGCCAACACAGCTTCGCCGTACCGTTCGAGTTTTGAGGGGCCGATTCCGGCCAAGAGCGCCAGCTCCTCAAGGGACGAAGGCCGCGCCTCAGCGATGGCGGTGAGCGTCGCGTCGGTAAAGACGACGAACGCCGGCACGTCCGCGGACAGGGCAACTTCCTTCCGCCATTCCCGGAGGGCGTTGAAGGTCTGTTCCTCGTAACTTGGCGGACACTGGTCGCAGCGGCCCACCTTCCGTTCCGCGCCGCTGGACAGCATGCTGCCGCAGACGCGGCAGGAAGCCGGAACAGCAGCCTTGCGGCGCGGCGCCGGACCTTTGCCCCGTGCGGAGGAGCTCATCACGGAATCCGGCCGGAGTCCGTCCAGGAAGCGGGATGGCTTGCGGTTGGCCCGGCCTCCGGGCGTGCGGGCGGTGGACCACGACAGCGCCAGATGCTCCCTCGCACGCGTGATGCCCACGTACAGCAGCCGGCGTTCCTCGTCCACCGCCTCCGGTGTATCGGCGAAGGAAATGGGCATGAGGCCTTCACTGAGCCCGACGAGGAACACGGCGTCCCACTCGAGGCCCTTCGCAGCGTGCAGCGAAGCCAGTGTGACGCCCTGAACGGTGGGTGCGTGCTGGGCAAGCGACCGTTCCTGCAGCTCGTTCACGAAATCCGAGAGGGTAAACTGCGGCCCGCGGCTCAGCACCAGCTCATCCGCCAGCGCCACGAGGGCGGCCAGTGACTCCCAGCGTTCGCGCAGCGCGCCACCGCTGTGCGGGGCGGAATCCGTGTAGCCAAGCGAGGCCACGATGTCCCGGACCAGCTGCCCGAGCGGCTGCGGAGCCGACTCCGCCGCCGCGCGAGTTGCCGCCCGAAGCTGCAGAATGGCGTCACGGACTTCCTTGCGCGCGAAGAAACGCTCACCGCCGCGCAGCTGATAGCCGATACCGGCCGAGGCCAGGGCCTGTTCGTAAGCCTCGGACTGCCCGTTGGTGCGGAACAGGACCGCGATCTCACTCGCCGGGACGCCTGCGTCCATCAGTCCACGGATCTTGAGCGCCGCGGTGGCGGCCTCGGCTTCATCGTCCGAGCACTCCGTGAACTCCGGCACCGGGCCTGCGGAGCGCTGGGCGACCAGCTTCAGCGGCGATGCCCAGGCGGCGTCGGCCACCGGACCCCCGCTGCGTCTTGCGGCAAGCAGGTCATTGGCCAGCTTGACCACCTGGGGCGTGGAACGGTAATCGCGGATCAGCTTCACCACGTTGGCGTTCGGGTACATGGCCTTAAACCCAAGCAGGTGCTTGGGCGAGGCCCCGGTGAAGGAGTAGATGGTCTGGCTCGCATCACCCACCACGCAGAGTTCATCGCGGCCACCCAGCCACAGTTCCAGGAGCCGCTGCTGCAGCGGCGAAACGTCCTGGTACTCGTCCACCACGAAATGCCGGTACTGTTCGCGGACAGTGGCCGCCACCTTCGGGTCCTCCTGCAGGATGCCCACGGTGATCAGCAGGACGTCCTCGAAGTCGATCACGTTCCGGTCTGTTTTGACGTCCTCATAGGACTGGAACACCCGGGCCACGGCCGTGAGGTCGAAGCCGCCGGGGTTTCCCCGGTCCTGTGCGTTCTCAAGATAGTTGGCCGGGGTGAGCATGGAGACCTTCGCCCACTCGATCTCGGAGGCCAGGTCCCGGATGGAGGCGCGGTCCGTGCTCAGCCGGAGCCGGCGGGCGGCCTCGGCGATCATCTGCGCCTTGTGGTCAAGCAGGTTCGGCAGCGTTCCGCCCACGGCCTGCGGCCAGAAGAACTGGAGCTGGCGCAGCGCCGCTGCATGGAAGGTCCGGGCCTGGACATTGCCCACTCCCAGGTCGCGCAGCCTGCTGCGCATTTCCGCCGCAGCCCGGGCGGTAAAGGTCACGGCCAGCAGCCGCTGCGGACTGTAGACCCCGGAGTGCACGCCGTACGCAATCCGGTGCGTGATGGCGCGCGTCTTCCCGGTGCCCGCTCCTGCGAGGACGCACAGCGGCCCGGCGAGGGTGCTCGCGACCTCACGTTGCTCGGCGTCGAGGCCGCCAAGGCTGCGGTCCTCAAGGGAGGCATTGCCGTCAGGAATTTCTGTAGTCACTTCTGCTGCTCAGTCGAAAGGATGGATGGTGTGCTCGCTCCGGTCATATGCGCCGGCGCGAAAGGCAGGCGATATGCCTTTGCCGCGTTCCCGCAGCGTCATTCGTCCGCGGGCCGGTCCTGGATAACGCCGCCATACCAGTGTTCAATGAGGGACCTGGCGATGGACAATCTGCTGGAGATGACGATCTCGCCGCTGAGCACAGCCTCCTGGAGTTCCTCCCGGCTGAACCAGCGCGCCCGGGTGACCTCCACGCCGTCGGGCATTGCCTCGGTGTCATCCGTGGCAGCGGTGAACCCGAGCATCAGGGAGGCGGGGAAGGGCCAGGACTGCGAACCCAGATACTGGCACGCCTTGACCCGCACGCCCACTTCTTCGTGGATTTCGCGGTCCACGGCCTGCTCAAGGGACTCCCCCGGTTCTACAAAACCGGCCAGCGTGGAGTAGTTCTTGGCATCAAGGGGGCCGCCGCCGCCCAGGAGCAGGCGGCCGTCCGGGCCCACCACTGTGACGATGATGGCGGGATCAGTACGGGGATAGTGTTCGGAGTTGTCAGCCGGGCATCGCCGTACCCAGCCGCCGGTCTCCACTGTTGTCGGCGTGCCACAGCGGGGGCAATGGGTATGGGAGGCATGCCAGTTGGCAATGGCGCTGGCCTCTACGAATAGGGCCGTATGGGTGGGGTCCAGCCGGGCAGCGACGTCACGGAAGCCTTCCCAGGTGGCATCCGAGGGGAGTCCGGCGGCTCCCGGCTCCATCTGCTCGGGCAGGATGAAAAGGAGGATCTCCGTCCCAGCCGGTAGACCGGGGGAACCGAGTGCAGCGCCCAGGTAGACAATGAGCGAGGGCCCGGACTCGGCGTTGTGGATCCTGTCCCGCAGCTGGCCGGCGTCTGCCAGGACCAGGGCATCGCCGTGGATCAAGGCCTGCCTGCCGGAGAGGACCATGGCCCTGGCGCGTCCTGCTGCCAGGAGTCCGTCCACGAAGTTTGGTTTCATCCGCTCCGCGGAGCCGCGGTTCACCAAGGCGGGACGCACGGGAAGAACGGTATCGAAGAGATGGTTTGCCGGTACCTCACCCGCTGGCAGGTGATTTTCGGGCGCTCGGCCCGCCGGCTTAATGACCGGCGCAGCGGCCTCCGCATGACTCATGTATCCACCGTACTGACTCGGGGTGACAATTCACATTTCACCGGGTTGCCGCCGGTTCTCCGCGGGCGGCGCAACGGTGTTATTTCGGCTGGATCTCAAGACTCGCCGCGACACATCGTTGTCTTGGACGCGAGTCAATCTACCGTGGAAGCGTGAGAAGAGAACCGATCGAATTGGCAGCTGTGGCAACCGCTGCAGTCCCCGGACTGAGCCCGACTGCAGTGAGTTCCGCCCCGGACGATCCGGCGGACTTCGACTCGGCCCTTCTCCTTGATTCCGAGGGCAAGCGCTGGCGGGTCAGATCGCCGCGGCATGCAGAGGCCAGCACACGGCTGGAGACGGAGTTCCTGGTGCTGCGCGCCTTCGCGCCGGCCATCCGGGCGGAGCTCCCGTTCCTTATGCCAACGGTGGCCGGAACCGTCCGGCAGCAGAATCTGACCACCTTTGTCTATTCCCACCTAAGTGGCTCGACTCGCACTGTTGAAGAACTGACCGCCGGCTCCCGGAGGCTGGCGAAGGAGATCGGCACGGCTCTGGCCGCCATCCACGACCTTCCCCGCGCCTTGGTGAACAACGCGGATCTGCCCAGCTATACACCCAACGAATTCAGGCAGCGCCGGCTCAACGAACTCGACATGGCGGCCACCACGGGCAAGATCCCGCCATTGCTGCTCCGCCGCTGGGAACACGCCATGGAGGACGTCTCGCTCTGGCGCTTCAATCCCTGCGTGGTCCACGGCGACCTTCACGAAGATAATCTGCTGGTCGAAGAGGACAGGGTGACGGCCGTCACCGGCTGGACCGATCTGCGGATCGGCGATCCTGCAGACGACCTGGCATGGCTGGTGGCCTCCAACGAGCAGGATTTTGTCGATGCTGTGGTGCGCCACTACTCCGAACACCGACGTGACGCTCCGGACAACCACCTGCTGCGCCGGGCCGCGCTGTCCGCGGAATTCGCGCTGGCCCAGTATCTCGTCAAGGGGATCGCCGCCAACGACCCCGTGATGATCTCCGAAGCGGAAAGCATGCTCAGCACTCTGGCCGACGATATCGCCGAGTACGGCGGGCAGCCCATCAGTGTGGAGCCCCTGCCGCAGCCGGCAACACCGCCCGCGCCGGCAACTTCACCGGCGGACTCAGACGGGCCGACAGCGGGCCCGCCGAACCATGCGGCGGGGCCAGGACCGGTTTCGCCTGAACTGATTCCGGCGCCGGCGGCCACCGACGTCTCCGAGCAGATGCCCGCCGTGCATGTCACGCCTATCCCTGCTGATGCCGTGCATGTCACGCCTATCCCTGCTGAGGACGGCCCCGCGAGCACGGACGCCCCGGACACCCGGCCCAGCCCAGTCCCGCAGGACGGGCTGGGCGACCAGGACAGCGCAGACACTCAGGACGGCCCGTCGGGGCCACAGCCACCACTCACCGCTGATGACACGTCCACTACGGCCCTCACCATCGTCGAGGCCAAGGCCCCCTGAGCAAGCAGCCCAGCGCGGCCGGCTTCCGGGATCCCTCAGCTGCCTAGGGCTCTGGAACCGCCAGGGCCGCTGTGACAATTGACTCGAGCTCACCGGCAGAGGCGAGGTCATGGGGGCGCACAACCTGGTTGTCCGCCACGTAATAGAAGGCAGCCCGCACCTCGTCGACTGGGACGCCCTTCAGTCTTGCCCAGGCCAGCCGATAGACCGCGAGCTGGACGCTCTTCGTCTTCAGCTGCCCCGCTGACGGGCGGCGTCCGGTCTTCCAGTCAACGAGGTCCCAGCCGCCGTCGGCGTCCCGGAACACGGCATCGATCCGGCCGCGGACCACAACGTCGCCCACCCGGGTTTCGACCGGCACCTCGACGTGGGCGGGCGAGCGGTGCGCCCATTCGGATTCCCTGAACGTAGCCACCATGTCCTCCAGGCCATAGGCCTCGTCAATGTGGTTATCGGATCCGGGGGCTTCATCGATGTCCAGCATGCCGGCCGTTCCGAAGTATTCTTCCACCCAAGCATGAAATGCCGTGCCCTTCCGGGCGGACATCCCGGGTTCCCGGGGGATGGGTCTCCGGAGCCGTTGCAGCACCGCTCCGGCGTCTTCCTCCAGGTCAACGAGGGTGGAAGCGGAAATGTGTCCGGGCAGGTGGACGTCGCGGCTGCGCGCCCGGCGGGACCGGCGCTCAAGGAGCCGGGAAGCTTCCCTGGACCAGTTCGCAGCTTGAGGCCGGAGCGCGGACACGTGCCCGCGCGGCGGCTCCAATTCGGGCTCCGCGCCTTGCAGTGTTCTGAGACGGGTGGCGGCTATTTCCTGTAGCAGCCGTTCAGCGGCGTGGTCCATTGCCGCCCGCCTTCCCGGGACAAGCCGGAGCCGCCTCCCGGTGCGCGGATCGACAGGCCCCTCCAGGGGGTCGTACGGCCATACGGCCACCTCAAGGTCCTGGGTGAGGGGACTTTTGTCTGGCAGGGATTCCTCGTCCACCGAATCAGGGTGGACTTCGCCCGCCGAGACTCCTGCCGGAACGGAGCCGGATTTCCCGCCGACTCCGGCCAGCGGCGCCAGCTCCGCGAGGAATGGTGACATCTCAGCCATTCCCGCCCGGGCACCGACCCAGGCGGCGCTGGAAACCCACAGCACGTGCTTGGCCCGCGTATACGCAACGTAAGCGAGCCGCCGTTCTTCTGCTTCCCCGTGTGTTTGGACGGCAGCCTTGAAGTCCTTCTCGGCGTCCAGCCATCCTTTCTGGTCAGGCTGGTCCAGATCCCACTGGGGCAGGTCTGCCCGGTCGCCGCGGAGGGGCCAGGGAAGTGCCGCCGAGCCGCTGCTCCACCGTGAATCGCGGCTGCTCGGGAACGCCCCGGAGTTCAGCCCCGGGACAAAGACCACATCCCATTCGAGTCCCTTTGAAGCGTGCACCGTCAAGAGCTGGACCGCTTCATGGTTAACGTCGGACGGCGGCACATCAAGGCCGCCCTCCTCAACCGCCGCGGCTTCAAGCCAGGAGAGGAAGGCGAGGACATCCACACGTTGCGACGTCTGAAGAAAACCCGCCGCCGCGTCCTGAAAGGCGTCCAGGTTCCTCCGGGCCTGATGGATGCTGAACCCGGGCCGGGCTGCGACCTCAATATCCAGCAGCATGGCCCGTTCCACCTCGCCCAGGAGGGTCGTGAGGTCGTCCCCTATGAGTCCGCGCAGCTGCCGCAGCTCCGTGGCCAGCCTGTGCAGACGGTCCAGTGCCGGCACCGTCAGCGTTCGCCCCTGCGCCGAAGTCCAACCCTCCTTGGGCAGCCAGTCCAAGGCTTCCACCAGGCTGGCGGCGTCTGTGAGGTCCCCCTCGACGACAACATCGCCGGAGGGGCCCTCCTCGGCAATGGCAGCATCGGCCGCACTCTGCCCGCGCCGACGCGCGAGGAAGGACGACCAGTCACGGAACGCCATAAGGTCCGCAGGACCGATTCGCCATCGCGCGCCGGCCAGCAGCCGCATCAGGGAATCCGACCGGCCAGGATCAGCAAGGACACGGAGCGTGGAGACGAGGTCCACGATCTCCGGAGTGTCCAGCAGTCCGCCGAGTCCCACGATTTCATACGGGATACCGTTGGCTTCGAGTTCCCGCCTGATGCACTCCATTTGGGCACGCCGGCGGCACAGCACTGCCATAGCGGGCGGAACTGGTGCGCCAGCGGACTGATCCTCGAAATCGGTCACCCGAAACTTCAGGAGGTCCCGGGCAATCGCCGCCGCCTCCTCTTCATCCGTGGCAAACCGTCCCATGACTACACGGCCCTTGACCGCCACCGGGCTGGGCTGCAGCGGCGGCACTTCAACAGCGGCCGCCGACTTCCGCTGACCCGCAGGTCCCGCCGCCGCTGCTGCAGCGCTCAATGGCGCGGAGATGACGTTGGCCGCCTCGAGAATGTTCCGGCCGTTCCGCCACGCGGTGGTCAGGTAGGAGGTTGGGGCTGGGCTAAACCGGGGCGAGCCTGACTCCTCAGCCACTTTGACGGGGAACTCGCTGACGAAGTGGAACAGCTGACCCGCTGAAGCGCCGCGGAAGCCGTAGATGGACTGGTTGGGGTCTCCCACGGCGGTGACGGCGTGCCCGTCTCCGAACAGCCTGGAAAAGAGGACCAATTGCGCGTGCGAAGTGTCTTGGAATTCGTCCAACAGCACCACTTTGTATCGCTGGCGTTCCATATCGGCCGCGAGGGGGATCTCCCGGGACACCCTCGCCGCCAAAGCAACGAGATCGCCGAAATCCAAGGCGCCGCGTGCTCTTTTGGCCTCGGAGTAGCGACCTACAAGATCGGCCACACTGGCCCTTGTCCGCAGCATCGCGCCGAGATCGAGGGCCGCCTGGCTCGGGTTCTTCTTCGCCTCTGCCACGTAGGGAAGGCCCTCGAACGCGGCGAGCCGCTCCATGAGCCAGGCCTGAACCTCGCCCGGATCACGGAGGTGCTCTGCACACTCGCCGGCGAGCTGGATTACGGCCTGGACCAGCGTGGACTTGGCCACTCGGAAATGGGAGTATTCGCCGTCGAACGTCTCGACGACCTCGCTTGCCAACTGCCAGGCCTGGGCCCCGCCCAGCAGCACGACATCGCGCTCGATGCCGAGACGGAGGCCGTAGTCCGAGACGATGCCGCTGGCGAACGAGTGATAGGTGGACACCTTGGGCTCCAGGGCATCGGCGCTCAGGAGCCCGGCAGGGAACAGCGTGTGCCCGGCATCCGCTGCCGCGATCCGATGCAGGGCGCCAAGCTTTGCCCGGATACGGCTTGCCAGTTCACCGGCCGCTTTCCTGGTGAACGTGACGCCGAGGACTTCTTCTGGTTTGACCCAGCCATTGGCGACCAGCCAGACGACTCGGTCAGCCATGGTGGCGGTCTTTCCGGAGCCGGCACCGGCAATGACCAGTCTGGGGGTCAGCGGCGACGAGATAATGGCCGATTGTTCTGCTGTGGGCAGGTTCTTCTCCCCCAGCAGGGCGGACAGTTCTTCGGGGCTGAACATGGCTGCGGGGAGGTCTGCGGTGTGACTCATTCTGTGACCTGCTTTCCCCGTGCGCACAGCGGACAGACTTCCGGAAGCCGACAGCCATGACCGCCAAAGCTGCCCTTGGAAGGATCGTGTCTGGCTTCGAATTCACGGCCGGACATGACCTCGGCAGCGCCCTTCACCATGTCCAGTGCCCAGTTGTCCTGCGGATCCAGCGGATCCTGGTGCTGGACACCGGGACTCTTGGACGTGGTGCCCAGCTGGGCGAGTACGGCACCGCCCGGCTGGGCATCGGCGGTAATGCCTGGGCCCTCGAATCCCCCCGCCAGCACCGCCGCCTGATAGGCGCCAAGCTGGGGATGCCGGCCGAGCTCGGCTTTGCCGGGCTGCCTTTTGCCCGTCTTGAGGTCAACGATCACGAGCCGGCCATGGCAGTCGATTTCCAGCCGATCCACCTGGCCGCGCAGGACGGCGGAACGGGCAGTCCGGTCGGCGCCGGCATCTGTCTGGGGTTCGGCTCCGGCCTGGCTCAGCTGCACCTCGAAGTCCTGCTCCACGCCGACGAGCTGTCTGCCTTCGCTGCGCATCACCAGGATGTACTGCGCAAGTTTCCGCACCATGGATTCCGCCCGCTGAAAGTCCAGCCGCCCTTCCCAGTTGTCTTTCATCCCCAGGGCGGGCCAGCGCCGGACGAGCTCTGCGAGATATTCGGAGCCGGAGCCCTCAGGAAGATCCTGGGCGATCGAATGCACCAAGGTGCCCAGGCTCCGGGCGAAATCGGTGGCAGCCTCTCCGCCCGCCGCCTGGATAAACCAGTCCAGCGGCGATTTCTGAACAGTCTCAACCTTTGAGGGCGAAACGTACACCGTGCCCCCGGGCGGCACAATACGATCGTCGGATGTCAGGGGCGCCAGCCCCCACCAGGTGTCGGGGTGTGCCCCGGGAACGGGAGGATCCGCGGTCGCGAGGCGGCCCAGGACACGGACTGCTTCCTCAGATTCGGCAGCGAACCTGCCGTCGAGCTGTGCGTACTGGCGCAATTCGGCCACAAGGGCACGGAGCGTCAAAGGCCGTTCCACAGGAGTGAACCCCCTCGAGTCCTGGCCGGGGCGCAGCGGAGCGACGTAATCCAGAAATGAGGAGGGCTGTTCATCTTCCGACGCCACGGCGGTACAGATCAGTACTTCCCTGGCCCGCGATACCGCCGTCGAGAAACTGCGGAGTTCGTCGTACCGGATCTCCCGGAGCCGGCTCAGCGGGCCGAGCTGGAGCGCGTGTTCCACGCCGTGTTCCACGGCGTCGGCGAACAGCGTGCTGCCCAGCAGTTCGCCGCGGAGCCGGGTGTTCGGCCACACGCCTTCCTGAAGTCCTGCCACGATGACCAGTGGCCACTCCCGTCCTGCAGCGCTGGCAGGGGTCATCAGCTCCACGGCGTCGTCAACCTGCGCCCGCGCCGCCAGCGTGTCCATGGGCAATTCCTGGTTGAGCAGGTACTCAAGGAACTGCTCCGGGCCCGAACCCGGCATCTGATCGACATAGCGTTCGGCGGTGTGGAACAGCGCCATCATCGCGTCCAAGTCACGGTCAGCCCGCGCCCCGACGAGTCCGCCGGACAGAGCCGCTGCCGTCCAGGCTGCCGCAAGACCAGTGGAGTTCCACAGCGCCCACAGAACAGTCTCGGCGTTCGCCCCGGCTTCGGCAGCGGCCCTCCGGCCCGCCTGGATCATCTTCGCGACGCGACGTGCTGACCGCCCCTCGATCCCCAGTGACGCGAGCGCCCCGGGCTCCCCTAGGGCCTCAACGAGCAGCGAGTCGCTGGAGCGTCCGCCGCCGCCCAGGATTTCCTCCCGGCGCAAGGACTGGCGGAGCCTGCGCAGCTCAAGCGACGTTGCGCCCCCGATTCGTGAGGTCAGCAGCGACACGGCGGACTCCGGAGTCAGGAGGTCAGAATCAAGGGCCACGGCATAAGCGTCAAGCAACGGACGCACAGCGACTTCGTCGCGGACGGCGGACTCCGCCACGGGAATCCGTACGGGAATGCCCTGACCGGACAGATAGCGCTGGAGCTGACTGAGCTGGCCGCCGTTGCGGACAATCACGGCCATCTCCGCCAAGTCGCGGCCGTCGTTTATCTGGGCTTCAAGGATCCTTTGCGCCACGTACCGCAGCTCATGGACCGCCGACGGCAGCAGATGTGCCTCCACCGTTCCATCGAAATCCTCGCCGTCCCGGGCGGCCGCCTCCACACCGGTGCCGCTGTCGCCGTCGAGTTCATCAAGGCGCCGGGCGAGCTGCCCACCTGCCCGAAGGGAGATCCGGTCCGCGACGCCCAGCCACGCCCTCGCCACGGCGGGCTTGTGCCGGTGCGCGTGGCGGAGCGGCTTCTCCAATGCCTGCCTCCCTTCGTCAGCGCCTGCCAGGAGGCGCGGAAGCTCCGCAACAAGGTCAGGCCGCGCCCCCCTGAACCCCTGGACAACGGTGTCCGGGGAGGACGTGACGTAGACGTCCTTGCCGCTGGCAATATCTGCCAACAGCTCAAAGACCGCCGGGTTGGCTTCCTGAACATCGTCAACAAGGATCAGCTGGAGGCGTTCCCGCTCCGCGGCCAGAAAATCGGGACAATCCTGGAACAGCTGCCGGGCCGCCGTGATGATCCCGGCAGGGTCAAAAGCCTCGGGCATGCGGAGGTCCAGGACATCCCGGTATTCGGCGTACAGTGCAGCGGCCGCGATCCAGTCCGGCCGGCCGCACTCGCGCCCCAGATTCTCAAGGTCCTCGGGGGTTCGCCCGGATTCAATGATCCGGTCGAAGAGCTGCCGCACTTCCTGCCGGAAGCCTCTGGTGGGCAGCGCAGCATCAAGATCGGCGGGCCACGGCAGTCCCAGGCCGGGCAGGGCGTGGCCTTCCAGCAGTTCCTTGATGATCAGGTCCTGTTCCGGACCGGACAGCAGCCGCGGGGCACGGGGCAACGGCAGGATACCTTCCGCCTTGGCGCGCCTGATGAGATCGAATGCATAGGACGCCCAGGTTCGGGCGGGAGTGGTACTTAGGCTGCGGTTCAGCCGAGCCGTGAAGCGGTCACGCAGGGTGTCCGCGGCCAGCCTGCCAGGCGCCAGAATTAGCACCCGCTCCGGATCCGTTCCGTTCATCTCTACCCTGCGGACCGCCGCTTCTATGAGAACGGTCGATTTTCCCGTGCCGGGCCCGCCAGGGACCAGCACGGGACCGGAGCCTGGCGCCACCTCGACCGCGGCCAGCTGGTCCTCGGATAGGACCGGAACGGCACTGTGGATCTGGCGCGGCGGCAGGAGCCGGAGACCGGTCCCGGCCAGCTGCGGGGCGGTCGCGGGGGTTTCCCAACGCGCCCCCGGCTCGGGGAAGGGTGCGGTTTGCTGGATGGTTACGGTCACTCAGACATTCCATCATCCGCGACTGACAATTTATGCAGCGACGCCTCCAGGCCCTCGGCGATCACGTCCAGGGCGTCGAACTCTGAATCCGAAGGCGCCCACCGTGCCGTAGCCAGGTCCACGCGCCAGCGGCCGTCCCCTGTCCTTGCGAACCGGAGGAAGTCGCCGCGCAACGGGGTTCCCTCGCGGAGATAGAACTGGAGGGCTTGGGACTCGAGGCCCTCCGGCGCCTGCCCGCTGGCCTTGAGGACCCGCCACCATGGCACGGCGTTTCCATGGTGGCTCATGACAGCGCCGATCTGGCGCGGGCCGCCGGATCCGAGCAATTCAGCAACGTCCCCGTAGGCAACGGCCGAGCCGGCGGGGATGAGCCCGACGACCGCCAGCACCGCCTCCACATACTCCGTCCGCATGGCTTCAGACTATCGGCCGCTCTGCCTCCCGGCCGAACCCCGCAAGTGACCCGCGCAGCAGCCCGACGCCAGTTCCGGCGGAGCCCGCGACACGGTCCGAAACTGTCAGTGCCAGCCGGTAGCGTGTAGCCATGAGCACTTGGAACACCCTCCCCCGGGCCGCCTTCGACCTCGAAACCACCGGCCGTAATTCCCGCGCCGCACGAATCGTGACGGCCTCCGTGACCGTGGTGGACGCCTCCGGAGGCGTGATCCAGGAACATGAGTGGCTGGCGGACCCCGGCGTCGAGATTCCCACGGAAGCGAGTGACATCCACGGGATCACCACCGAGCACGCACGCAGCAATGGCCGGCCAGCAGCGGAAGTCACCCGGGAACTCGCAGCGGTACTTCAGGAGCTCTTCGACGCCGGAGTGCCGGTGATCGCTTTCAACGCCAGCTACGACTTCACGGTCCTTGCCGCCGAATCGGCCCGGTACGGCGTCCCGCAGCTAAGCAGGTTTCCGGTCCTCGACCCGTACATCATGAATAAGCAGGTGGACCGTTACCGCAAAGGCAAGAGGACGCTGACGGCACTGTGCGACGAGTACGGCGTGGACCTCGAAAACGCCCATACCTCTGCCGCGGATGCCTTGGCGACTCTCCGCATGCTGGATGCGATGGCCGGCAAGTTCCCCAAGCTGAAGCTGCCCGCCAGCCAGTTGCACCAGCTCCAGATGGATTGGGCCGTCAGCCAGGCGGCGGATTTCCAGCAATATCTCCGCAAGACCAAGCCGGCCGCGGTGATCGAGGGAGACTGGCCTGTCCTGCCCCCTGAAGACGCCAGCCGGGGCGACTTCTGAGGTCTGCGACGCAACTCACACGCAGAGGAATGCCGCCACCGACACAAAAGGAACTGGTCCAGATTCCGCAAACGGGCTTCATTTGCAAAGGAAGCACTTACGCCGCACCGCGCATCTGAATTAGATTCAGCAATAGAGATATTTCCTCGCGATTAATTCGGCTCAGCCCCTATTCAGCGGGTGGTGAGATGATTAAGTTTTGCGGTCCGGCTCTGCTATGGCAGTCGTCTTCGCGCTGACTGCGCGACTGGACCGCCCCCAAATCCTCGTGAAATCTCTATGAAAGTGATTGCTTGATGAAAATCAAAGCTATGAAGTGGCTGACCAGCGTTCCCGTGGCAATTGCCGTGGCCGTCTCCCTGGCCGCATGCGGCGGCGGCGCCGCTGCGCCCAGCGGGTCGCCGACCGATGCCCTTGCAGGCAGCGATCAGACCTCGCTGGACAAGTACACCACCAAGGACGTCACCGCCTTGGACAAGATCGACAAGTCCAAGCTCGGCCTTCTCAGCGAAGGAACACTCAGCGTCGGCACGCTTTCGGATGCCCCGCCGAACATCTTCATCGACAAGTCCGGCAACTTCACCGGATTCGACAACGAACTGCTCAAGGCGATGGCCGCCAAGCTCGGACTGAAGGTGGAGTTCGCGGCCACCGATTTCTCCGCCCTGCTGGCCCAGGTTCAGAACAAGAAGTTCGACGTCGGATCCTCCTCGATCTCCACCACGGACAAGCGCCGCGAATCCGTTGGGTTCACCAACGGCTACGACTTCGGCTACATGGCAGTCGTTGCCAAGACCGACTCCAAGATCAAGGGCTTCAAGGACGTCAGCAGCGACCAGCGCGTCGCCGTCGTCCAGGGCACCGTGCAGGACGATTACGTCACCAACACGCTCAAGATCGAGCCGGTCCGTTTCCCCGATTACAACACCGCCTACGCCAACGTGAAGAACGGCCAGGTGGATGCTTGGGTAGCCCCTTCCCAGCAGGCTGACGGCCAGGTCAAGAGCGGCGACGGCACCGCCATCGTCGAGAAGACCATCAACACCCAGAACTTCACGGCCTACGCGGTGAACAGCAAGAACCAGGCGCTGACCGACGCGCTCAACTCGGCCCTCGACGCCGTGGTCGCCGATGGTACCTGGTCCAAGCTGGCCAAGCAGTGGTACCCGGACCGTGAAACCCCCAAGAACTGGAAGCCGGGCAGCAAGGCTTCCGCACTCCCGGCCTCCTAGCCTATGGATTTCGCCCAGTTTCTTGACACCTTTTTCAACTGGGAGGCGATGGCCCAGGTCATCCCCTCCCTGTTGACGGTTGGCCTTCCCAACACGCTGATCCTGGCCGTTTTGTCCGGCATCATCGGCTGCGTTCTCGGCATGCTCCTGGCCATTATGGCCATCGCCCGCAATGCCGTGCTGCGCTGGATTTCACGGGTTTACACGGACATTTTCCGGGGCCTGCCTGCTGTCGTCACCATCCTGATCATCAGTATCGGGCTCGGCCCGGTGGTGAAAGACATCACCGGCAGCAGCAATCCCTACCCGCTGGGCATCATGGCTCTGTCCCTGATGGCAGCGGCGTACATCGGGGAGATCTTCCGGTCCGGAATCCAGAGCGTGGAGAAAGGCCAGCTGGAGGCGTCCCGGGCACTGGGGTTCAGCTACGGATCGTCCATGCGGCTCGTGGTGGTGCCGCAGGGCATCCGCCGCGTCCTGCCGGCGCTGGTCAACCAGTTCATCGCGCTGATCAAGGACTCGTCCCTGATTTACTTCCTGGGCCTGCTTGCGTCGCAGCGGGAAATCTTCCGCATCGGCAACGACGCCACGGCAAACTCTGGGAACCTGTCCCCGCTGGTAGCCGCGGCGTTGCTTTACCTCCTGTTGACCATCCCGCTGACGCACCTGGTCAACTACATCGACAACCGTCTGCGCACCGGACGGCCGGAAAAGAAACAGCCGGACGACGCCGCAGCACTGATTGGGAAGGGAGCGCAGCCATGAGCGAATTCGCGTCCGGTTCACTGACTGGCAAGAACCTGCACCTCTCCTTCGGCAGCAACCATGTGCTTCGGGGCATCGACCTGCACGTGGAAACTGGAACGACTGCGTCGGTCATCGGCCCGTCCGGTTCCGGAAAGTCCACCCTTTTGCGGGTCATGAACCGGCTGATCGAACCGGACCAGGGTGACATCCTGCTGGACGGGCGCTCCGTGCTGAAAGACAACCCGGACGAGCTCCGCCAGCGCATCGGCATGGTCTTCCAGCAGTTCAACCTCTTTCCGCACAAGACCGTCGTGGAGAACGTGGCTCTCGCGCTGCGAAAGCTGCGGAAGCTGCCCAAGGACCAGGCGCGCGCCGAGGCCCTGGAACAGCTGGACCTCGTGGGGCTCAAGCACAAAGCGGACTCGCGACCGGCCAACCTCTCGGGAGGCCAGCAGCAGCGCGTGGCGATCGCACGCGCGCTGGCCATGAAGCCGGAGGTGATGTTCTTCGATGAAGCGACGTCGGCCCTGGACCCCGAGCTCGTCAAGGGCGTCCTGGCCCTGATGGCCGATCTGGCCAAGGGCGGGATGACCATGGTGGTGGTGACCCACGAAATGGGCTTCTCGCGGAACGTCTCGGACACCGTCACCTTCATGGACGGCGGCGTTGTGGTGGAATCCGGCCCGCCGGAACAGATCTTCACCGGTCCCCGCACCGAGCGGCTGCAGGGCTTCCTGTCCGACGTTCTCTAAGGTCGTAGCCAAGGTCGCATTACCGTTCATGCCCGGAGGGCAAGGATGCAGAAAATCCCCGGTCCTCGGACCGGGGATTTTCCGTTTCCGGCACGGGCGGTGATAACCCGCGCCCGGGAGGACGACGGCGGGTCAGGCCTTGGCGGCGGCGGCCGCCTTCGCGGCGGCAGGCAGGGCTTCGAAAATTCGGTTCATGGCGGCGTCGTCGTGCGCTGCCGAGAGGAACCAGGCCTCAAATACCGATGGCGGGAGGTACACGCCCGAGTCCAGCATGGAGTGGAAGAAGGGCGCGTAGCGGAACACATCCTGCTTCTGGGCGTCGCTGTAGTTGTGGACGCCGTGCTGCGAGGTGCCGAACGCCACCGAGAACAGGTTCCCAGCGCGCTGGATGGAGTGGTCCACGCCGGCCGCGTCCAAGGCGGATGAGAGGGCCGAGGAGAGCTCCAGCGAGCGGGCGTCGATGAACGAGTAGACCTCACGGGTGGCGTGCGTGAGGGTGGCAACGCCGGCGGCCATGGCCACCGGATTGCCGGACAGTGTGCCGGCCTGGTAGACCGGGCCGAGCGGGGCGAGGTAGTCCATGACGTCGGCGCGTCCGCCGAGTGCCGCCGTCGGCATGCCGCCGCCGATCACCTTTCCGAAGGTCAGCAGGTCCGGGGTCCACTTTTCGGTGGACTCTGCGGCCCCGCCGGTCAGGCCCCAGTAGCCGGAGTAGCCCGTGCGGAACCCGGTGAGGACCTCATCGACGATCAGCAGAGCGCCGTGGGCGGCCGTGATGCGCGACAGCCCCGCATTGAAGCCGTCACCGGGGGTGACGACTCCCATGTTGGCGGGCGCGGCTTCGGTGATGACGGCGGCGATGTTGGGGCCGTGCTCGGCGAACGCGGCCTCGACCGCTCCGAGGTCGTTGTACGGGAGCACCAGGGTTTCGGCAGCCGTGGCTGCGGTGACCCCTGCCGACCCGGGAAGGGCCAGGGTGGCAACGCCCGAACCGGCCGAGGCCAGCAGGCCGTCGAGGTGGCCGTGGTAGCAGCCGGCGAACTTGATCACGAGGTTTCGGCCGGTGAAACCCCGGGCAAGCCGGACGGCGGTCATGGTGGCCTCCGTGCCGGTGGACACCATGCGGAGCCGCTCCACGGCGGAAACGCGTTCCTTGACGATCGCCGCCAGGTTGGCCTCGTCCGGGGTGGACGCGCCAAAGGACAGCCCGCGGTCCACGGCTGCGTGGACCGCTTCGAGGACGGCCGGGTGGGCGTGGCCCAGCAGTGCCGGACCCCAGGAGCAGACCAGGTCAACGTATTCGTTGCCGTCGGCGTCCGTCAGGTACGGACCCTTGGCCGAGACCATGAACCGCGGAGTGCCGCCCACGGAGCCGAAGGCCCGGACCGGGGAATTGACTCCGCCCGGCATCAGCTGGCGGGCGCGGTCGAAGAGTTCCTCGTTGCGAGGCATGCTGGAAGTCATGCGTCCTATTCTTTCAGGAGTTCGTTGACGCGGGGTGCCACAACCGTTCCGAGCAGCTCGATGGAGCGCATCATGGCGGCATGAGGCAGCGATCCGCTGCTGTATTTGAGATCGAAGCGGTCCGCCCCAAGGTTGTGCTTGAGCCGGACGATCTTTTGTGCCACGGTCTCGGGCGAGCCAACGTAGAGGGCGCCCTCGGGTGTGCACATCGCGTCGAACTCGGCGCGGCTGCCGGGGCCCCAGCCACGCTCCGAGCCGATCCGGTTCCGAAGTTCGAGCCAGTGCGGGAAAAACTCCTCCCGCGCTTCCCCGTCTGTGGGCGCAACGTGCCCGGGCGAATGCGTGGCAACCTGCTGCAGGGGATGGCCGTACTTGGCCATGGCCTCCCGGTAAAGATTGGCCAGCGGCGCAAAGGAGCGCGGCTCGCCGCCGATGATCGCGAAAATGATGGGGTATCCGTATTCGGCGCAGCGGAGCACGGATTCGGGGGTGCCGCCCACCCCGATCCAGGCAGGCAGGAGGTGGTGCTCCAGATGCGGATATACGCTCAGCCCGCTCAGGGCCGGCCGGGTGCGCCCTTCCCAGTGGACGGGGTTCTGCGCGCGGACTTTGTGGAACAGCTCGAGTTTTTCCTCGAAGAGGACCTCGTAGTCCGCGAGGTCGAGCCCGAAGAGCGGGAAGGATTCGATGAACGAGCCCCGTCCCAGCATCACTTCCGCCCGTCCGTTGGAAAGCGCGTCAACGGTGGAGAACCGCTGGAAAACCCGGATGGGATCGTCGGAGCTGAGCACGGTGACAGCCGAACCGAGCCGGATCTGTTGGGTCCGTGCGGCCGCTGCGGCGAGGAAGACCTCCGGGGCGGATACTGCAAAGTCTTTGCGGTGGTGCTCCCCCACGCCAAAGGCGTGAAGTCCGACGGCGTCTGCCAGCTCCGCCTGTTCCAGCAGTTGCCGCAGGACCTGGGCATGCGGCACCGGGCTTCCGTCCGGCCCGGTCCCTGCATCACCGAAGGTGTTGAGCCCTAGGAGGATCCGGGTTGGCCCGACCGGTTCAGTGGGGCCGGCCGGAGCGGGCGAACTCACCGGAGTTTCGCTCATCTGGATTCCTTCAGCCAGCCAGCCAGCTCGCTCGCCCAGTAGGTCAGGACCATGTTGGCGCCGGCGCGCCGGATGCCCAGGACGGACTCCGTGATGGCGGCCCGCCGGTCGATCCAGCCGTTCGCCGCTGCCGCCTCGATCATGGCGTACTCCCCCGAGATCTGGTACGCAGCAACCGGCACGGGGCTCATTTCCGCGACGTCCCTCAGGATGTCGAGGTAGCTCATGGCGGGCTTGACCATCACCATGTCGGCCCCCTCAGCGAGGTCCAGTTCCACTTCCTGGATGGCCTCGCGCCGGTTGGCGGCGTCCATCTGGTAGGTCCGGCGGTCGCCCTTCAGCTGCGAATCGACGGCCTCCCGGAACGGGCCGTAAAAGGCGGAGGCGTATTTGGCGGCGTAGGCCACAACGGCGGTGTTGACGTGTCCGGCGTCCTCAAGGGCCTGGCGGATGACGCCGATCTGGCCGTCCATCATTCCGGAGGGGCCCAGCACGTGGGCGCCGGCGTCGGCCTGGGCCACGGCCATCTTGGCGTAGATCTCCAGCGTGGCGTCGTTGTCCACGTAGCCGTCGCTGTCCAGGACGCCGCAGTGGCCGTGGTCGGTAAATTCGTCCAGGCAGACGTCGCTCATGATCACCAGGTCGTCGCCCACCTCGGCCCGCACATCGCGGATGGCCTTGTTCAGGACACCGTCCGGATCCAGCGATGCGGTTCCTTCGGCGTCGCGAACCTCCGGAATGCCGAACAGCATGATTCCGCCCACGCCCAGCTCCACGGCCTCTGCGGCGGCACGCCTAAGGGTTTCGGTGGTGTGCTGAACCACGCCCGGCATGGACGCGATCGGACGGGGTTCGGCGAGGCCCTCGCGGATGAACGCGGGGAGGATCAGCTCTGCGGGGGCAAGCCTGTTCTCGGCAGTGAGCCTGCGCATCGCGGGAGTGGTGCGGAGCCGCCGGGGGCGGTGGTTCGGAAAACTCATGTCCTGTCCTTCACTGGGAGCCTGCTGCTGACGAATGGATGTCTGGGGTCGTGCCGGCTTCGGGATGGAGGGCCCGGATGACCGCCGTCACAAGCCCTTCAGGGGTGGACTCGCCTGCCGTGGCAGCAACGGTCAGGCCCAGGGCCTCAGCTTCCGCCGCGGTTGTCTTCCCGATGGCAACGAAGCGGCAGGCTCCCAAGGGTGAAAGCGCCGCGTGGATGCGGCGGGCGGCACTCGGCGAAGCCGCGACGACGGCGGCAATCCCGCCGTCGGCCATGCGGGCTTTTGCTTCCGCCGGAGTCACCAGGAATGAGCCGCCGTCGGAGTCCGCACCGCCGCCGGCCGACGTTCGGTCCGCGGCAAGGCGGCGGCCCGGCCCCGCCGGGTAGTCCACCGTGTGGTAGGCCACCACCGTCCGCACATCCGCGCCTTGTGCCTTGAGTCCGCGGGCAAGCGTGGGAGCTGCGATATCGGCCTGCGGCAGCAGCACCCTGGCCGGCCCCCCGGGCCATTCCCCGGCAAGACCAGCCGCGGACTGTTCGTGTTGGGGGACGAAGTGCACGGCGATCCCGGCGGCCTCCAGTGCGCTTCGGCTGGACGGTCCCACCGCGGCCACCCGCGTTCCCGACGGTATCCACCGACGCAAGGCCACGTTTCTTTCGGCCGCCTTGTGCTCCAGCGCCAGGACGCTGGTGGCGCTGCTGACCACGAGCCAGTCAAAGTCGCCTGCGCCCAGGCCATCGAAGGCATCGTCCAGGGCCGCCTGGTCCGCAGCGCGTTCGAAGTCCGTCAGCGGCAACAGCAGCGGCTCTGCACCGGCCAGCCGAAGCTGTGCTGCAAGGGCGCCGGCGCGTTCCGAGCTCCGGGTGATCAGTACGCCGTCGCCCGCCAGCGGGCGCCGCGTTTCAGAGAACTCTCGCGTTTCAGGAAACTCTTCTTCGGGGCGCTGCGCGTCCTGGTTCCGGGCAGAGCCGATCGCCGGACCTTCGCCGCTTCGTTCCATAAAGTGGTCCCCGCCGGCCGGTCAGGACGCTGTCAGGTCCGCGATGTCCGCAGCCCCTGCGGCCAGGAGGACTTCCGCCAGTTCGATGCCGAGCAGCGTCGCGCCAACTTCGGTCAGTCCGTCCGTGGCCCGCTTGTCGCGCACTGAAGCCGTACCGTCGACGGCGCAGACCACTGCTTCGAGGTGGAGCATGCTGCCCTTGCGGTAGGCGTAGGCGCCCACGGGGGCGGCGCAGCCTGCCTCGAGCCGGGCCAGCAGCGCACGCTCCGCGGTGACGGCAAGCCGGGTGTCTTTGTCGTCGAGGGCCGCCAGTGCCTGTGCGAGAACGCCTTGCGAACCCTCGGTGGAACCTGCTTTTCGGGGGGCATCGGCTGTGCGGCATTCGATGGCAAGGGAACCCTGCCCCGCGGCCGGCAACATGATGTCCGTCTCCAGGTATTCGGTTACGGTGTCCAGCCGGCTGATGCGCTCCAGGCCCGCAGCGGCCAGTATCACGGCATCGAGATCACAGGATTTTCCGTCCACTACGGCGTCGGTGGCGTTTCCGGGGAGGCCCGGAACGCGCCCAAGGCGGGTGTCCACGTTGCCGCGGATGTCCACGATGTCCAGGTCAGGGCGGACCGCACGGAGCTGGGCGGCCCGGCGGGGCGAGCCGGTGCCCACCCGGGCGCCCTTGGGGAGATCAGCCAGCTTGAATCCGTCGCGGGAGCACAGGACGTCCCGGACATCCACGCGGCGCGGAGTCGCGGCGAGGGTCAGCCCTTCCGCCGGGCCCGTGGGCAGGTCTTTGAGGGAATGCACGGCGACGTCGCACTCGTTGCGGAGCAGGGAGTCCCGGAGTGCGGCCACGAAGACACCGGTGCCGCCCATCTGTGACAGCGAACCCTTAAGGACGTCGCCCTCGGTCCTGACGTGGACAAGCTCCACGGGGAAACCCCCGACGGCGGCCAGCAGGTCAGCGGTCTGCTGTGTCTGGGTGAGGGCCAGTTTGCTGGCCCGGGTGCCGATCCGTACAGTCACTGCGCGTCCTGCCTCGCTGAAGGATGGGGGTCGTGGCCGGTGCCCACAGTGGTATCGGCACCGGCGATGGTTGGCTTTTCGCCGCGGAAATTTGCGCAGCACCCGGGACGGCAGACGTCGTACCAGGGCCCGAGCGGTGTCGCCGCAGGGCGGTCCGCGATGTTGTTCGCCGCGGTGCGTTCGCAGATGAGGTCCACAAGGCCTGATACAAAACGGTGGTGGGTCCCCGGCGTGGGAACGCGGGTTGCGGCGAGCCCGAGGTTGCTGCAGGTCTCCATGGCTTCCGTATCGAGGTCCCACACCACTTCCATGTGGTCGCTGACGAACCCGAGCGGAACGATCACGATGCCTTTGACTCCCTGCTTGGCCAGGTCCTCAATGGCGTCATTGATGTCTGGTTCGAGCCAGGGCACATGGGGGGCGCCGGAGCGCGACTGGTACACCAGGGACCACGGTGCGGAAAGGCCGGATTCGTCTTCGACGCGGCGCATGACCTCGGTTCCGGCGGCCAGGTGCTGGGCGACGTAGGCCGAGCCCTCGGCAAACTCGCGGGGTTCGTCCACCGAACGTCCGGCAGCATCAGCGTCACGCGTCGGGATGGAGTGCGTGGCGAAGAGAACATGGATGGGGGCCCCGGAGGTTCCGGCTGCTTCCAGCTGGGACCGGACGTCGGCGATTCCGGCGGCCGTGCCTTCGATGAAGGGTTCCACGAAGCCGGGGTGGTCGAAGTACTGGCGCACCTTGTCCACTTCGAGCTTGCCATCGAGGCCCGTCTCGGTCAGTGCCATGCCGATGTCCTCGCGGTACTGGCGGCAGCTGGAGTAACAGGAGTAGGCGCTGGTGGTGACCATGAGCAGCTTGCGGTGGCCGGCGTCGTAGGCGTCCTGCAGGGTCTGCGGGATGTAGGGGTCCCAGTTGCGGTTGCCCCAGAGCACCGGCATCCCGATGCCCCTGGCCGCCAGCTCCGCTTCCAGCGCCGCCTTCAGTTCGCGGTTCTGCTGGTTGATCGGGCTGACGCCGCCGTTGGCACGGTAGTGGTGCGACACCTCTTCCAGCCGCTCATCCGGGATCCCGCGCCCGCGGGTGACATTCCGCAGGAACGGGATGACGTCTTCCTGGCCTTCCGGGCCGCCGAACGAGGCGAGGAGAACGGCGTCGTAATCCTTGGGCGCCATCCGGCCGGCTTCCGTCACCGCGTTCACGGCAACGGCGGATTCCTGGGGACCCAGCGGGCTCATGCCAGGACCTCGGCAATCTCCCCGGCAGTGATCCGGCGGCCGGTGTAGAAGGGGATTTCCTCGCGGACGTGGTTGCGGGCCTCGGTAGAGCGCAGGTGGCGCATGAGATCCACGAGGTCCACGAGGTCGGGAGCCTCCAGGCCGAGGATCCACTCCCAGTCGCCGAGCGCGAACGAAGACACGGTGTTGGAAATAACCTGCGGGAAGTCGCGGCCCAACAGTCCGTGGTCCCGCAACATCTGGCCGCGCTCATCCTCCGGCAGGAGATACCACTCGTAGGACCGGACGAAGGGGTACACGCAGAGCCATTCGGCCGGTGCCACGCCGCGGGAGTAGGCCGGCGTGTGGTTCTTGGCGAACTCAGCCTCGCGGTGGACACCCATGGCGGACCACACTATTTCCGTTCCGGCAAACAGCTTGCTGCGGCGGATGTCCCGGATGGCCTGCTGCAGCGCCTCAGGTTTGGGCCCGTGCAGCCAGACCATGATGTCGGCGTCGGCGCGCATGGCGGAGACATCGTAGCTTCCGCGGTGGGTCACCCCGCCCTCTGCCAGGCGCGCCACGAGGGCGTCGAAATCTTCGGCAGCATCAGCGGTGCGGAGGACGTCTGCGGAGCGCTTGAATACGGTCCAGAGGGTGAAGAACTGCTCGGCTGTTTCTTCGGCTTTGGTGACAGATTCGGCAGGAGTGTGGCTCATGGATACCATCCTGCCCCTTTCATGCTCCCAAGTCGAAAAACTCCACTTCTACGGCGTGTAGAAGTGGCTTATTTCACAGCATCCTGCTGTCACAGGGGCCTGCGAATTCTCAAAGCGACGAGGCCGGCGGCACCGGCGAGGACCACGAGCCCGGCTCCTGCCCAGACCAGCGGCCAGGCAGCGCTGCCCTGCGAAACGCCAAGAACTGCGCTTTCGGACGGCGCATGCGCTGTGTAGCGGGAGTCTATGGTCGCCATGTTCATCGGGCCGGACAGTTCTGCCGCCCCCCACACTCCGGAGGCTGTCCCGGTAGCGCCGAGCCCGTGGGCGCCCAACGCCGCAGCGGGCCTGCCGATTGCCTCCGCCAGGGAATGCGTCTTCGCGGAAGTTGACGATCCGGATGCCGGAGCCGCCGCGTCCTGCGGACCAACCCCGGATGACGGCAGCGCGGGGCCCTGCGCCGGGGCTCCGGCTGCGGGGGCGGCCCCGGAGCCAGTCGACGCCGGCGAAGACGCCTCCGTGGGAGCACTTGCCGATGTCCCGGGTGGCGTAGCCGTGCCGGCGGGAGCCTGTGAAGGCGAGGAAGACGGCGCGGAAGCCGTAGCGGACGGCGAAGGGAGCGGCGCAGCCGGCGACGGCGTCGTGGAAGGCGACAGCGACGGCTCGGGCGATGTGGGCACCGACGGCACTGGGGACAGCGTCGGCACGGTCGGCGTCGGCACTGCCCGTTGCGGCACGGTGGGCGTCGGAACCGGGGACACTGGCGGGGAGAATGACGGCGAAAGGGCGGGTGTCGGAGCCGGCGGGTCCGATCGCCCCGCCAATGCTGCCGCGGCCCAGGCCTCGAGGCCCGTACCGCCGGAGCCCGAGTCACCAGGGCCCGAGTCTCCGGAGACCAAGTCGCCACTGACCGTGGCGCTGACCCTCGTGCCGGCCGGAGCCGGGCTTGAGGTGCCGCCTTCTTCCGTGTCTGTGAGAGACCCGAGGCTAACAGCGTGGGATGCAGGAACACCTGCGGACAAGACCAGTACCGCTCCGAGCGCAGCTGCTGCAGTGCCGCGCCGAAGTCCCCCATGGAAACCAGTCAGCGTACGAAAATTATCGGACTTCTGATTGACCATAGTCATCGACCCTAGACACAAATCGCCGCCGGGAAAAACTTGCGGTCAGGGCCGCCAGCAGGTATCGCGGGCGGTCGTACAGCAGCCTGGCCCGCGCCGTGCACAGGCCGGAACGGGCCCGTTCATCACCGGCTCCGGACGGAAAAACAGGCTAGTGGAGGACGTCTTGCAACTGTTTGCGGGTGTCCGCCACCACTGCGGCCAGCCCGTTTCCGGCGAGCCATCCGCCCACCAGCAGCAGTCCCTCGCTGCCGGCGCAGATCCTGCGGACCTCGGCAACCCGCTGCCGGTGCCCGACCGCGGCAAAAGGCAGCGCGCCGGCCCATGACACGACATCCCAGTCCACCAGGCTGTCCGCACTAACGGGCACGGTCAGCAGGGCGGACGCGTCGCGCATTGCCTGCTCAAGCAGCGCCGCGTCGGCGCTCAATTCCGGCGTGTCGGCGGCCGGAGCGGCGCTGTCGCGGCGGCCATACGACAGCCTCAGGACATGCCTGCCCGGGCCGGCCGCCGCCGCCAGCCAGTCCCACTTCGCTGTGGCATGGGTGAGCGCCTTGGCGCGGATGCCGGGGGTCTGCGGAGCCACCAGGATGCCGGTTCCGCGCGGACGCCGGTCCAGCTCAGGGAGATCCACAACAAGTGTTACCAGTTTGACTTCCGGGCCGGGGCCGGGCCGGTGGCCGGCCAGGGCCGGCACGGCGTCCTCAAGAAGCCCGACGGCGGCAGGACCGTCCAGCGCGATCACCAGCACACCGGCGTCGTACGTTTGTCCGTTGGCCCCGTCTTCCGGAGTCCCGGTTCCGCTGGTACGGATCCGCCAGCCGTCCGGGGTCCGCGCCGCCGAGTCCGCCCGGGCGCCGGTCACAAGCCCCACGCCGCGGCGGCGTAGATCGGCCACGAGGGCTGATACCAGGGTGTGCATGCCGCCCCTCAGCCCGGCGACGGCAGAGCCTGCCTTGGCTGCCGCTGCCCCCTCGGCGGGCCGGCGGCGCTGGGCCGCCACCGCGGCGGCCAGCGAACCGTGCCGGGTGATCCCGGCGCGGAGCCCGGGAGCCACCATGTCCACGTCCAGGAGTCCCGGATCAGCCGAGTGCACGCCGCCCACCACGGGCTCTACCAGGCGGGTCAGGACACGCCGCCCCATCCTGGCGCGGACCAGCGAGGAGACACTCGCGACATCGGCTGTGGTGCCCACGGACGCGGGCAGGAACCTGTCAAGCGAGGCGCGGAGCGAACCGCCGAGCCCGAGGGACCGGCGCACTTCGGGGTCCCACGGGTTCGCCGGAATGCCCAGCACACCCGTCTTGGGAAGCTCACGCGGGCCGTCCGGCAGCTGCACCCAGGCACCGCCGGGATGCGGGGCAACAATGTCTTTGGTCAGGCCCAGCTCCGTCGCCAGATCGGCCACGGCGCTGGAGCGCGTGGCGAACGACTCGGCGCCGCTGTCCAGGTCCAGGCCGGCGACCTCATGGCGGCCGACGCAGCCGCCCCACGAGTCCGTGGCTTCGAGCAGCGTGGTGTCCAGTCCGGCCTGCGCCAGTTCCCGGGCTGCGAGGAGACCGGAGATGCCGCCGCCCACCACCAGGGCCGTCCGTCCGGCAACAGGAGAGCTGCCCGCACCCATCGCTTTACTCCGGGGCGATGGAGTGGATAAGTTCGACGACGCGCGTCAGCACGTCCGGGTCCGTTTCCGGCGGCACGCCGTGGCCGAGGTTCAGGACATGGCCCGGCGCCGAGGCGCCGGACGCGATGACTTCCCGGACATGTGCTTCGAGCACCTCCCACGGGGCGGACAGGAGCGCCGGATCGATGTTGCCCTGGAGCGGCACGGTGCCGCCCAGCCGGCGGTTCGCTTCGTCAAGCGGCAGTCGGTAATCGACCCCCACCACGTCCACGCCGACGTCGCGCATGGCCACCAGCAGTTCCGACGTTCCGGTGCCGAAGTGGATCAGCGGTGCGCCCAGGTGCCGGACGTGGTCGAGGGCGCGCGCCGAGGCCGGAGCCACGGACCTGGTGTAGTCCGCGAGGCCCAGGGATCCCGCCCAGGAATCGAACAGCTGTCCCGCAGAGGCGCCGGCCTCCAACTGGGCGCGCAGGAACATGCCCGAGGCGTCGGCTGCCCAGTTGGCCAGCGCCGTCCAGGTTTCCGGGTCCGCGTGCATCATCGTGCGCGGGCCGAGGTGGTCGCGTGAGGGCTTGCCCTCCACCATGTAAGCGGCCAGGGTGAATGGCGCTCCGGCAAACCCGATCAGCGGCGTCTTGCCAAGCTGTGCCACGGTGAGCCGGACGGCCTCCCGGATCGGCTCCAGCGCCTCCCACGTGAGCTTGGGCAGAGCGGCGACATCGGCGGCGGTGCGGACCGGTTTGTCCAGGACCGGGCCGACGCCCGGGACGATGTCCACTCCCACGCCGGCCAGCTTGAGCGGGATGACGATGTCCGAGAAGAAGATCGCCGCATCGACATCGTGGCGGCGCACAGGCTGCAGCGTGATCTCGGAGGCAAGCTCAGGGCGCAGGCACGAGTCCAGCATGGCCACGCCTTCGCGTACCTTCAGGTATTCGGGCAGGGACCGCCCTGCCTGGCGCATGAACCACACCGGCCGGCGGCTCGGCTTCCCGCCGCGGTAGGCGGTGATGAGGGGCGAGTCGGAAGTGCGCCCGTCCACGAGCGGATGGCCTGCATCAAGAACCGTGCCATCTGATGTTGCAGCGCTAGAAGTCATGCCTTTGATTGTGCCGAAAATCGCCACTAAAAGATAACGACAGCCTGTCATCCCCTGGCCGGAATTAGCCCGCGTGGCAGGAATCACAGGCTGTTGGACCGGGCATTGCGGCCAGGGGTTGTTCTACGTGGTTGCGAAAAAGCTATGATTGTCCTGCTGTGGTTCTTTTTTCATTGGTGGCTACACACGCCGACATCGACCTCGAAACCGTTGCTCAGCTAAGCAACGGTTCTTCAGGCATCGCTACATCCTCCCTCGCCGGATCGCCGGCAGTGACGGGTGCGGTTGTCCTTGCCACCTGCAATCGCTACGAGATCTATGGCGAAGCTCCGCACGCGGATGACGTCGAAGCCGCGCGGGCCGCCCTGGTGGGACAGATCAGCGAGATGAGCGGACTCAGCGAACAGCTCGTGTCCCGTTCCTTCAGCACACGGACCGGCCCGGAAGTCAGCCAGCACCTTTTTGCCGTCAGTTCGGGCCTTGACTCCGCGGTCGTCGGAGAACGGGAAATTGCCGGTCAGGTCAGGCGGGCGCTGATTACCGCGCAGCATGAGGGCACCGCCAGCTCCGGCCTGGTCCGGCTCTTCCAGGCAGCGTCCAAAACGGCAAAGGACGTCGGTGCACAGACGGCGCTCGGGTCCAGGGGCCTCTCCATCGTCTCGGTGGCCCTCGACCTCGCGACTGACCTCTCCGAAGACGCCGACTGGTCCACCAAGAAAGTCGTGGTGTTCGGCACGGGCGCCTATGCGGGCGCCACCATGGCGCTGCTGCGGGAACGCGGCTGCAGCGACATCTCCGTCTTTTCATCCTCAGGCCGCGCGGCCACTTTCGTGGCAACGCGCGGCGGTACCGCGCTCGACGGCGACACCCTGCGCCCCGCCGTCGCCGCCGCCGACGTCATGATCGGCTGCAGCGGTTCGGACACCAGGGTGGAGGCAGCGGAGCTCAACGAGGTCCGTGCCGGATCCACCCGGCCCCTGATCGCCATCGACCTGGCACTCACCCACGATTTTGATCCCGCGGTGGGAGAGCTCGACGGCGTTGAGCTCCTAACGCTGGAATCCGTACGCCTGGCAGCTCCCCAGGAACAGGCCGAGTCCCTGACTCAGGCCAGCAGCATCGTTTCCGGCGCCGCCGAAGCATTTGAACAGGAACGCGAGGTCCGGTCCGTGGACTCGGCCATCGTGGCCCTGCGCCGCCACACCATGAACGTGCTGGACGCGGAAATGGAAAAGGTCCGCGCCCGTCACGGCTGCACCGCGGCCGCTGAGGAAGTCGAATTCGCCCTGCGGCGTATGGTGAAGCAACTGCTCCACGTCCCCACCGTCAGGGCACGGGAGCTTGCGGCCAAAGGTCAGCAGGACGATTACGTTGCCGCACTGGAAACCCTCTACGGCATCGCCGTGGAACAGCCTGCCGCCAAGGCCACGGCCGAATGCCCTGTGGACCACGGCGTACCGGCTCCCTCCCAGCTCCCTGAGGCCGGGTCCCGCAGGAACTCCGCCTAGCCTTCTGCACCTGCGCCTGCACGGGTCCTCGGGCCGCTGAGCCGTCGGGTGTTGGCATCGCCGGGTCCAAAAACGCAACACCGAGGCCGGACTGAAGCCCAAGCTTTCCATAGGTTTTGTGCGCACCATTGGGGCTACCGCGACGCCTACTTGGAGGTGCGACCTTGGATTCACGTTCACGCACAATTTCGGGCCCGGTCCTCAGCCGACGACGATTCGGACTGGTAGTAGGTGGTCCATCCGGACCACCCGGTGACCAAGACGTGTTGCCATGGCCGAGCTGATAGCCCACGACGGACGGGCCTTCCGCGACACGTCCAGCCCGTCGGCGCCTGCACGGCCAATTTCCGCCACTGGCCCCCTGCGGACCAGCATCGTCAATTTCGGCGCTGCCGAGCGCTATGACATGCTCCTGCGACCGCCTGCGACCGGGACCTACAAGCTCACCGTGGACCTGCTGCACTGGATCACCGGCGAAGTCATTATGTCCCGGCAAATTCCGATCATCGCGGGGTGATATGCCCTGCCCCACCGACAACACGGCGCCCCTGTCAGTAGACGGGCTTCTGGGGCTCTACGTCCCTGACCCAGGCGAGGATGCCGCCGTCGAGATGGCTCACGCGCTGGTAGCCGGCCTTCCTGGCGGCGGCCAGCACGGCCGCGGAGCGTGTTCCGGCCTTGCAGTGGAAGACGATGTCCCTGTCCTGCGGCAGGTCGCCCCAGGCCTCGCCGGAGAGGATCCGGCCCTGCGGGATGAGCACGGAGCCCTCGATCCGGACGATGTCGTATTCCCCCGCTTCCCGCACGTCAACGAGATCGAAGTCCTTCAGCCCGGCGTCGCGGGAGGCCAGCATCGTGGCCAGCTGCGTCGCCGTGACGGTGTGCTCCGTGTCGGCGGCTTCCGCCGGGGCGATTCCGCAGAATACCTCGTAGTCCGTCAGCTCCGTAATCCTCGGTGCCGCCGGGTCCTTTGCCACCCTGATCTCGCGCCAGCTTCCGCCCAGGGCGTCGTACAGCGCCACCCGGCCGAGCAGGGAACGTCCGACGCCGGTGATCAGCTTGACGGCCTCCGTCACCATCAGCGCTCCGACCGCAGCACACAGCATTCCGAATACACCGCCCTCGCCGCACGACGGCACCGAGCCCGCCGGCGGAGCTTCGGGATACAGGTCCCGGTAGGTGGGGCCGTGGTTTTCCCAGAACACGCTGACCTGTCCGTCGAAGCGGAAGATCGAACCCCACACGTACGGCTTGCCCAGGATCGCCGCGGCGTCATTGACCAGATAGCGGGTGGAAAAGTTGTCGGCTCCGTCAAGGATGAGATCGTAGCCGGCAAAGAGATCAAGGGCGTTGGAGGCATCCAGCCGGACATCGTGCAGGCGGACTTCAACCAGCGGGTTCAGCGCCACGATGGCATCGCGCGCCGACTCGATCTTGGGCCGCCCCACGTCGGCCACCCCGTGGATGATCTGGCGCTGCAGGTTGCTCAGGTCCACGTCGTCGTCGTCGATGATACCGATGGTCCCGACGCCGGCCGCGGCGAGATACAGCAGGGCCGGCGAGCCGAGACCGCCGGCGCCGATCACCAGGACCCGGGCGTTCTTCAGACGCCGTTGGCCAAGAGCCCCGATCTCCGGAATGATCAGGTGCCGGGAATACCGCTCCACCTCTTCGGGCGAAAGTCCGGACGCCGGATCGACGAGCGGTTCCAGTGGGATGCGGGCTGTATTTGCGGTGGACGGAGAAGCCATACTTCAATGTATGCCTGAAGATACCGCGCGGTCATATTACCCCCGGGTAAAGTGAAGCTAACTGAAATGGAAAGAAGGCCACAGTGGTTCACGATGCACCGGTTGATCGAACTCAGGCTGCGCATTCCTCTTCCGGCGCCCCCCGCGCCGCCGGGCAGCGGTCGGCCAGGCTGCCCCGCGATGAGCGCCGTGCCCAGCTGCTGACGGCCGCGCAGGAGGTCTTCGTCGCCAATGGGTACCACGGCGCCGCAATGGACGAGATCGCGGAAACTGCCCATGTGAGCAAACCGGTGCTGTACCAGCACTTTCCGTCCAAGCGCGAGCTCTACCTCGCGCTCCTGGACAGCCACCTCAGCGCGCTGACTGACCTCATGATGGGGGCGCTCGACTCCACCACCGACAACAAGGAGCGCGTCCAGGCTGTCATGCGGGCCTACTACCGCTTCATCGACAGCGACGACCAGGCGCACCGGCTTGTCTTCGAGTCTGACCTCATCAACGATCCCGACGTCAGTTCGCGCCTTGAGACTTTCAACAAGGCTTTCGCCGACGCCATCGCGCGCGTCATTGCGGAAGACACCAAGCTGCCGCTCCTGGAGGCCCAGCTGCTGGGCCGGGGTCTTGCCGGCATGGCCCAGGTCAGCGCCCGCTATTGGCTTGAGACGGACGGAAACCTGGACCTGGATGTGGCCAGTGACCTGATCTACCGTTTAGCTTGGCGCGGAATCTCTCGCTTCCCCAAAGAGACCTAGACTACAAAGGGAGAACTACCTTTGGAAATGATTCAACATTGATTGGCTGGGAGGCCTTGCTGTGGAAGTAAAGATCGGCATTCAGAACATCGGCCGCGAAATTGTGCTGGAATCGACCCAGGATGCTGACTCCGTGGCCAAGGTTGTGTCGGAGTCCCTCGCGAAGGGCACGGAGCTGCGGCTGAGCGACGAGAAGGGCCGCCAGATTATTATTCCGGCCAGCGTTCTGGGCTATGTCGAGATCGGCGCGGAAGAAGTCCGCCGGGTCGGCTTCGGCGCACTCTAGGCCAAGCCGTGCTGTCCCTCGTCATCGTCTTCCTGGTCACCGTTGCTGCAGGCTTCATTGTCTGGGCCAATGACAAGCGCCATGCCAAGTACGGCATGATCCTGCCGGCAGGCGTGGCCACGGCGGTTGGGATGCTCGCCTGGATTATCTGCATCTGGGCGGGCCTCGGCTACCAGCCGGGCCTCACGTGGATTCCGTGGATACTTCCCATGGCGGCCGGCACCTCGGCGGCTGCAGCGGTAGCGGTGTTCCTTGGCCGGGTCCGTTCCAGGCAGGACACGCAGCGGCTGACCGCGGCCCTGAAGATGTAGGGAGCCACCCGCGACCCGGCTGGCTCAAAGATCCGGTCCGTGGCCTTCCTCGGTGCACAGGCACAACCGGTTACCCTGAGCGTCAGTGACCACCACCCACATGGGTGCGTGGTCACTGTTCATTAACGCGCCGGTTGCCGCGGTCTTGTCCAGGACGGGCGCGGATTCAGCCTTGGACCGGTGGATGTCCAGATGGAGGCGGTTGTCATTCGGGGTATCCGTTTCCTGGAACCACAGACCCGGACCGCGGCCGTAAGGGTCCACAAGATCGCCGAACCGGCCCTTCTTATAGCCCAGGGCAACGCGCCAGACCTCCGATATCTCTGTTGCGGCCGCCGTATCGATCCCAATATCCACTGTGCGGTACAGTCCCGGCTCCGCCTGGGCACCCGCCGCTGCGGCTGCCTCGCTGACCGCGGCCGCGGCGCCGACGTCGCGTGCCGTCACCTCCGTTCCGGCGTCATGGGAACTGAACCGGATGAACACGCGGTTGTAGCGCCAGTCCAGGTCCGGATGGTGGTTGCGTTCTTCCGCAAGGCGCCCGACGGCGGCAATCAGCTCAAGCGCGCCGGCCGCCGTCGGCGTCTTATAGACGGTGACCAGTCCGCCGAGCCGGTAACGCCAGTCCGGCAGGCCCCCGAGGGCCTCGTCGATCTGGGGGCGGGTGAGGATGTCGTCCGTGGCGGCCACTGCTGACTCCTTGGCGAGGTTACGGGCTAAGCCTGCCCGCCGGACGGGCCGCGGTGATCCGGGTTAGAGGAACTCCGCCCGGCCTTCCATGGCCGATGACGCCAAGGCATGCTCGCGGCGCGGGATCCGCCCGGCCGCTTTCGCCAGCCTACCGGCGATAACCGCGTGTTTGAAGGCCTCCCCCATCAGGGCCGGGTTCTGCGCCCGGGTCACGGCGGTGGCCAGGAGCACGGCGTCGCAGCCCAGCTCCATGGCCAGTGCGGCATCGGAGGCTGTGCCGATGCCGGCGTCCAGCACCACCGGGACGGAGGCGCGGGACACGATCAGCTCGATGTTGTGGGGATTCAAGATTCCCAGGCCGGTGCCGATCGGCGATCCCAGCGGCATGACGGCCGCCGCACCCAGGTTTTCAAGGCGCAGCGCCAGGACCGGATCGTCGTTCGTGTAGGCGAAGACTTTGAAGCCGCGGCTGACGAGCTGTTCGGTGGCATCCACGAGTTCCACCGCGTCCGGCAGGAGAGTGTGCTCATCGGCGATGACTTCGAGTTTGACCCAGTCCGTTTCCAGGGCCTCGCGGGCGAGTTCCGCCGTCATCACGGCGTCGCGTGCCGTGAAGCAGCCGGCCGTGTTCGGCAGCACACGGATGTTGTGGTCAAGGAGCAGCTGGAACAGGGATCCGGTTTCGGCGGGCGAATAGCGGCGCATGGCCACCGTGGTCAGTTCGGTGCCGGAGGCCAGGAGCGCCGCGCCCAGTCCGTCCAGGCTCGGAGCCCCGCCGGTGCCCATGATCAGCCGCGAGGTCAGCTCCACGCCGTCGATGACCAGGGGGTCTGCCTTGAACCCCGCCCTGCCCGTCGCCTTATCAGTCGTGCCGGTCGCCGCTGTCGTTGTTTCAGTCATCGTCCTCATCCTCCCTGAACTGCCGTGACGAGTTCGATTTCATCGCCCTCGGCGAGCGCCGTGCTGTTCCACTGGCTCCTTGGCACAACCTCCGAATTGCGGGCCACGGCCACGCCAAGCCGCTGGCCGTCGGCCGCCTGCCCGTTTGCAGCCAGTGTCCGCCCGGTGACGTTGCTGACCAGAGTTGTCACGGAGGCGCCTGCGCCCACTGCGTGTTGGTTGCCGTTCAGTGTGATGTTCATGCTGGTTCCTTGTCTCGGTCAAATGTGACTGTGCCCGTTGCGCAGCTGGCCGGTGTGCCGTTGCCCGGGGCGGCTGCGCCCGCCGCGGCGGGGCGCCCGGCCGAAAACCGCTCCGGACGGAAGGCGTGCCAGCGTTTGTCCTCCACGCCGTCCATCAGCCCGCGGCAGATGGCGGCTGCGGCTGGCGTCAGCAGCACGCCGTGGCGGAAGAACCCGGTGGCGATGATGAGCCCGGCAACAGTTGCCCGCAGCCCCCCGTCGGCCGCAGTGCCCGCCCGGCCCGCCGTGCTTCCGTGCCGCACGGTGCTGCCCTGCCCCGCCGTAATGCCGCCGAGGGGTACGCGGCCCAGCAACGGGGCGTTGTCGGGGGTACCCGGCCGGGCCCTGGCGGTCGATTCCAGGAGCTCGAGTTCTGCCACGGCCGGCACCAGCACCTGGGCGTCGCGGAGGAGCTGGTAGACCCCGCCGGCGCTGGGGGCTGAATGCCCGTCCTCCCTCTGGGTGGCGCCGATAACCACCGTTCCGTCCTGCCGCGGAACAAGATAGACGGGTATTCCGCGGACAATGCCCCGGACCGTGGCCGTAAGCAGCGGCCGGAGGTGCGCGGGAACCCGGAGCCTGAGGATGTCGCCGTAGACCGGGCGCAGGGGCAGCTTCAGCCCGTCCGGCAGTCCATCCAGCGACGCCGCCGCGAGTCCGTTGGCCACCACGGTTTCGGCGGCACGCACAGTGCCGCCGCCCGCCAGCCGGACGCCGCAGACCCGTTCGCGCTGCCCGCCGTCCCACAGCAGGCCGGCAGCGTTTTCCCTGATCTCATAGCCGTTTTCTGCACCGGCAACGGCCGTCCGCGAACCGGGTTCGTGGCGGGCCAGCGCAGCTGCGATGCTTGCCACCAGCATCCGCGGATCAACCTGGTGGTCAGCCGGGATGTCCAGCGCACAGGAGATGCCCGGGCTGAGCAGCGGCTCCCGCGACCGGGCCTCACGGATGGTCAGCGGCGCGACAACCAGGCCGCACGCCTGCTGGACTTCCCGAAGGTCCGTCAGGGTGCGGCGGTCGGCGGGGTCCGCACCGACGGCGATGGTCGGCGTCGAAAGATAACCGGTCTCCCTGCCGGCTCCGCCATCGGCGAGCGCCGCGGCGAAATCGGGCCATCTGGCAGAGGATTCGAGCATCAGTTCCAGGAGTTCCTGCTCCTGGTAGTGCAGCTCGCTGACAGGGGCGAGCATTCCCGCAGCGGCCCAGCTGGCCCCCGTCCCCGGCGCATCGTCAATAAGCACCACTGAGCGTCCTGAACGCCTCGCCTCCCAGGCAATCCCGTGGCCGATCACGCCGCCGCCGATGACGGCAACGTCAGCGTGCAGCGGTTCCGCGGCAGAAGTGTTTGTGGCGGAAGTGCTCCCGCCGGATCCAAGCTGCATGGAAATCCTTCCCTACGCCGGTACTAACCGGATCAGGTCAAGCGGTCGGCTCTTACGCCCTCTCAGCCCTGCGGCGTTTGTGACAGCTGCAGCGGGCTCCCGCGGTACCTGCCCAGTTTAGAGGAACTAGGCTGGTTGCCATGACCGCGCATGATGTCCACACCACCGCCCGACTGTACCTTTGCACCGATGCCCGCAAGGAGCGCGGCGATTTCACCGATTTCGTTGATGCGGCCTTCGCCGGAGGGGTGGATATCATCCAGCTGAGGGACAAGACCATCGAGGCGGCCGAGGAACTCGAACTCTTGGAAGTTGTGCGCCAGGCAGCCCACAGGCATGGCCGGCTCTGGGCCGTCAATGACCGGGCAGACATTGCGTCGCTGTCCGGGGCCCCGGTGTTCCATATCGGCCAGAAGGACCTGCCGCTGCGCTCCGCACGGAAGCTGCTGCATGACGCCACGGTGATCGGGCTGTCCACGCACACCCCTGACCAGGTGGATGCCGCGATCGCCGCCTCCCCCGGGCGAAGCGGTCTGGACTATTTCTGCGTTGGCCCGGTGTGGGCCACCCCCACCAAACCCGGCCGGGCCGCCGTCGGGCTCGATCTTGTCCGCTATGCGGCGGAGGCCGTAAGGGCGGCGGACGAGGAAAGGGTCGGCGGCCTGCTGCTGCCCTGGTTCGCCATCGGCGGGATCGACCTCACCAACGTGGAGCAGGTCGCGGCAGCGGGCGCCGGCAGGATCGTCGTCGTCCGGGCTATCACCGAGGCGCCGGATCCGGAGGCCGCGGCAGCCGAACTGCTCGAGGCCCTGGATGCGGGAGCGGAGAACGCCGGAGTGAAGGGCGCAGGCGCGCCGGTGGCAGGCCTGAACTAGCCGCTCAGACCGAGCTGCACCATCCGCCGGGAATGGTTTTCGGCGAGCTCGGAGGTGAGGCTGCGCACCCGCTCCCGGGCCGCGGCGTCGTCAGCACCGCTGTCCGCTTCAGTGATCAGCTCGGTCAGGAAGGCGTGTTCATAGCCCACGCGCTGTGCCTGCGTGAGCGCCTCTCCCAGGAGCCGCCGTCCCCACAACGCCAGCCGTGAGGCGAGCCGGGGATCATCGGCAAGGGCCACCCTCAACCTCTCGCGGAGGACCGCCGTCGCTTCCTCGGAGGACTGGATCTGCTGAATAAGCTCCCGGGTCCCGGCATCCACGTAGCGGGCCACGGCCTGGTAGAAATCGGCCGAGACCGTGTCCACCACATAGGCCTTCATCAGGGATTCGTACCAGTCCGCGGGCCGCGTCCGCTCATGAAAATGGTCCACCGCTGCCTGGAACGGGAGCATCGCGTCCTCGACGTCAACGCCCATCCCGGCGAGCCTCTCACTCACGAGCTCGTAGTGCTGGAATTCGATGACGGCAATCCTGCCGAGCACCGCGCGGTCGTGGAGCGTGGGCGAGTAGCGGGCGTCCGACGACAGCCGTTCGAAGGCGGAGAGCTCGCCGTATGCCATCACCCCGAACAGATCAGCGACGAAACGGTCGTACCGAGCGGTGTCAGCCGAGGATGTGCCCATAATCCAAGACTAACTGCGGAAATCGGGCTAACCTGATTTTCGTGCCACATCATCGCCTATCCCCCAGCGTCCATGAACAGACCAATGCCCTGGCGGAGGCCCTGAGTGCGCTGCGGACCGAGCTGGAGCTCCCGGGGCAGTTCCCCTTGGAAGTGCTCAAGGAGGCCGAGGCGGCTGTGGCGCAGCGGCAGCTCCCGGAGCTGGACTTGACCGACGTCGAATTCCTGACCATCGACCCGCCATCCTCAACCGACTTGGACCAGGCCCTCTTCATCGAAAGATCCGCAGACGGCTACCGCATCCTGTACGCCATCGCCGATGTGCCGTCCTTCGTGGTGCCCGGCGGCGCCCTCGACGCCGAAACCCGCCGCCGCGGCCAGACCTTCTATGCTCCGGACGGCCGCATCCCCCTGCACCCCGAGGTCATCAGCGAGAATGCGGGCAGCCTGCTCGCCGGCCAGCTCTGTTCGGCGTTCGTTTGGGAGTTCGAACTCGACGCAACGGCCGAGGTCGTCTCCGCCCTGGTGCGGCGGGCGATGGTCCGCAGCCGTGAGAAGCTCAATTACAAGGGCGTCCAGACCGAGCTGGATGCGGGAACCGCCTCCCCGCTCCTGCAGCTCCTTCGCGAAGTCGGGCTCAAGCGTGTCGAGCTCGAGCGGGCCCGCGGCGGTGCCAGCCTGAACATGCCGGAGCAGGAAATCGTGCAGCTTCCCGACGGCGGCTACCGGATTGTGGCGGCCCCGCAGCTTCCGGTGGAGGACTGGAACGCCCAGATCTCCCTGATGACCGGCATGGCGGCAGCCTCGCTGATGCTCGACGGCAAAGTGGGCGTCCTCCGCACAATGCCGGCCCCAGACGAACGCTCGCTCGCCCATTTCAGGCGCCAGACCGATGCATTGGGCAAGCCGTGGGACGGAAAAGTCAGCTACGGGGAGTACCTGCGGACGCTGGATCCCACCGACCACCGGCAGCTCGCCATCCTGCATTCGGCAGGAATGCTCTTCCGCGGAGCCGGGTACACCTATTTTGACGGCACGGTTCCGGACGACGCCATCCAGTCCGCCATTGGCACGGCGTACGCCCACACCACCGCGCCCCTCCGGCGGCTGATCGACCGCTTCGTCCTTGTCATTTGCGAGGCGCTGAGCAATGACCGCCCCGTTCCGGCCTGGGCCCGCGCAGCGCTGCCCTCCCTTCCCGACATCATGGCGTCCTCGGACCAGCTGGCCGCCAAGATGGAGCGGCTGGCCCTGGACACCGTGGAAGCGGCCCTGCTCAGCAACCATATTGGCCAGGAATTCGACGCCGTGGTGATCTCAGGGTCCAAGCCCGCCAAGAACAACGGCAATGGAAATGCGAACGGAAACGGGAACTGGAAGGGTTCAAACGGCAGGGCGTCCAACGGCAAGGCGTCCAACGGCACTGGCCCGTCCGGCATCGTCCAGATTGCCGAACCTGCTGTCACTGCCCGCTGCGCCGGCGAAATGGAGCCGGGCACCAAAGTCCGGGTCCGCCTGATCTCCTCGGACATCGCGACACGCGAGGTGCACCTCGAACTGGTCGGCTGACTCGGGCCAGGAAGCTGATGCCTCGGCGTTGACTTGCCGCTACGCAGCGCCTTCCTGCCCTGATGCGCCTTCCTGCTGCGCTGCGCCTTCCTCCTCTGCTGGCCCTACTCCTGCCCGCGCTCCGCCGCGCACGTCAGGGAAACGGGTTTTGCCGGTTAGACTGGAAGGGTAGATATGGATGCCCGGTCGTTGATTTCCTTAATTTTCGAATTCAACAAGCCCGCCCCTACGCGATCTTGAGACACACCCGCTGGTCCCCAGTGCCAGTATTTAGATAGCCCGCGATCGGCTTCCACTGGATTTGCTTGCGCGCCTGAGCGTGCTCCGGAACGGCCCTTGCGGCTGGCCGTTGAGCAGGCGGCGCCAATGCCCAAATGAATAAGGAAACTCCACTGTGAGTGAATTGCATACCCACCAGCTTCTCTCTGATGACTCCGGAATCGAGACCATCGAGCCGGAAGAAACCATCATCTCGGACGAAAAGCCGCACGAGATCGCGGAGAAGACCTTCGCGGACTTCGACGTCCGCGCCGACATCGTGGAGTCCCTTGCCGACGCCGGCATCACGCACCCCTTCCCGATCCAGGCCATGACCCTACCGGTCGCCCTCAGCGGCCACGACATCATCGGCCAGGCCAAGACCGGCACCGGCAAGACCCTCGGCTTCGGCATCCCGGCGCTGCAGCGCGTCGTCGGACCGGACGACGCCGGCTATGACTCGCTGCCCGCGCCCGGCGCCCCGCAGGCCCTCGTGATCGTGCCGACCCGCGAGCTTGCCGTCCAGGTCGCCAATGATCTGCAGAACGCCGCCCGCAAGCGCAACGCCCGCATCACCACGATCTACGGCGGCCGCGCGTACGAGCCCCAGGTCGAGGCGCTGCAGAAGGGCGTCGAGGTCGTCGTCGGCACCCCCGGCCGCCTCATCGACCTCTACAAGCAGAAGCACCTCGTGCTGAAGAACGTCAAGATGGTCATCCTTGACGAGGCCGACGAAATGCTTGACCTCGGCTTCCTCCCGGACGTCGAGACCCTTATCGCCGGCACCCCCGCCGTCCGCCAGACCCTGCTGTTCTCGGCCACCATGCCCGGACCGGTCGTCGCCATGGCGCGCCGCTACATGACCAAGCCCACGCACATCCGCGCGGCCGACCCGGACGACGAGGGCCTCACCAAGCGCGACATCCGCCAGCTGATCTACCGTGCCCACAGCATGGACAAGATCGAGGTGGTGGCCCGCATCCTGCAGGCCCGTGGCCGCGGCCGCACCATCATCTTCACCAAGACCAAGCGCACGGCCGCCAAGGTTGCCGAGGAACTGGTGGACCGCGGATTCGCCGCGGCCGCCATCCATGGCGACCTCGGCCAGGGCGCCCGCGAGCAGGCCCTGCGCGCCTTCCGCAACAACAAGGTGGATGTCCTTGTGGCCACGGACGTTGCAGCGCGCGGCATCGACGTCGACGACGTCACGCACGTCATCAACTACCAGTGTGTTGAGGACGAAAAGATCTATCTGCACCGCGTGGGCCGCACCGGCCGCGCCGGCAACAAGGGCACCGCCGTGACGTTCGTGGACTGGGACGACATGCCGCGCTGGGGCCTCATCAACAAGGCATTGGGGCTGAGCGTTCCGGAGCCCGTCGAAACGTACTCCTCGTCGCCGCACCTGTACGAGGAGCTGGACATCCCGGAAGGCACCAAGGGCAGGCTTCCGCGCAGCAAGCGCACCCTGGCTGGCGTCGACGCCGAGGTCCTGGAGGACTTGGGAGAGACCGGCAAGAAGAACTCCCGCACCAGCGGACGGGACAGTGGCGGACGCGAAAGCGGCGGACGCGAAAGCGGCCGTTCCGGCGGCCGCGACGGCGCACGCTCCGGCAGCAGGGAAGGCAGCCGCCGCACCGGCGGCGAAACGGGCGGACGTTCGGGAGACCGCCGTCGTCGTTCCACCGATTCCGCCTCCGACGCCGGTAGCGCACCCGCAGCGGCTTCCGCCGCAACCGCGACAGCGGACGGCGAGCAGCCCTCACGAGCCCGTCGCAGCCGCACGCGCACCCGCCGCCGCGACGGCGAAGTGGTCGCAGGCAGCGAGTCCGCGGCAACCGGCTCACAGCCGGGCAGCACCGAGGCCTAAAAGCCTCAATGACTGAAACTGTCTGGGCGCCGGACGGCAGCAACCTGGTGGTACACGCGGACAACGCGGATTTCCTCCCCACGCTGCCGGACGGCGCCTTCACACTCATTTACGTGGACCCGCCGTTCAACACGGGACGGACCCAGCAGCGCCAGGAAACCAAAATGGTGCTCAACGCCGGCGGCGACGGCGACCGTGTCGGCTTCAAAGGCCGTTCCTACGACACCATCAAGGGCGCCCTGCACCGCTACGACGATGCGTTCAGCGACTACTGGTCGTTTCTGGAACCGCGGCTCGTTGAGGCATGGCGCCTGCTTGCTGACGACGGCACGCTCTACCTGCACCTGGACTACCGCGAGGTGCATTACGCCAAGGTCATGCTGGACGCGATCTTCGGCCGCGAGTGCTTCCTCAACGAGATCATCTGGGCGTACGACTACGGGGCGCGCGCCAAGTACCGCTGGCCCACCAAGCACGACAACATCCTGGTTTACGTGAAAAACCCGGCCAAATACCACTTCAACAGCGCCGAAGTGGACCGGGAGCCATACATGGCGCCTGGGCTGGTGACGCCGGCGAAGCGTGAGCTCGGCAAGTTGCCCACGGATGTCTGGTGGCACACGATCGTCTCCCCTACGGGAAAAGAGAAGACCGGCTACCCCACGCAGAAGCCTGAAGGCCTGGTGCGGCGGGTTGTTGCCGCCTCAAGCCGCCCGGGCGACTGGTGCCTGGACTTCTTCGCAGGATCCGGGACGCTCGGCGCCGTGGCCGCCAAGCTGGGCCGCAGATTTGTGTGCGTGGATCAGAACCAGCCGGCCATCGACGTCATGGCCAAGCGCCTGGGCGCGCATGCCGAGTTCGCCTCCTACCCGCCCGAGTGACTCGCACTTACTGTTGTTTTGAGGGCTGAAAACGGCCACCACTGCGAGTTAGTTGGGAACGGCGGTCAGCGGATGACCGCGCTGCCGGTGCCGAGCTCTTCGATCCGGGCAAACGCCTCGGGCGCCGTCAGATTTTCGCCCAGCAGGTTGGGCTTTCCCGTGCCGTGATAGTCCGACGATCCCGTAATGAGCAGGCCGTGCCTGGCGGCGAGGCCGCGCAGGAACTCGCGGCCCGCTTCGGTGTTGTCCCGGTGATCGATCTCAAGTCCCGCCAGTCCGGCGTCGATCATTTCCCGGTAGGTGCGCTCCCCCACCACGCGTCCGCGGGCGGACGCCACCGGATGGGCAAAGACCGGGACGCCGCCGGCTGAACGGACAAGTTCGACGGCGAGCGCGGGAGCCGGCGCATAGTGCTGCACGAAGTACCGCGAATGCGAGGTCAGGATCGAGGTGAACGCTTCAGTGCGGTCCGCCACCACGCCGGCGGCCACCAGCGCGTCGGCGATGTGCGGCCGTCCAAGGGTTGCCCCCGGCGCCACATGGTGGATCACGTCGTCCCAGCTCAGCGGGTAGTCCTCGGCCAATAGAGTGACCATGCGTTCGGCCCGTGTGAGGCGCGCGTCCTTGGCCTTGGTGATCTCTTCGAGCAAGCCCGGGTGGGCCGGGTCGTGCAGGTAGCTGAGCAGGTGGACGCTGATCCCCTCTTCCGTGCGGCAGGAAATCTCCATGCCAGGCACCAGTGCCACCCCGTTTTCGAGCGCCGCCCGCGAGGCTTCGTCCCAGCCGTCCGTGGAGTCATGGTCCGTCAGGGCAATGACGTCCAGCCCCGCTGCCGCCGCGGCTGCCATGACAGCGGCCGGCGGCTCCGTGCCGTCGGAGATGTTTGAGTGGGCGTGCAGATCTATCCTCACTAGCCCAGCCTAGTAGATGCCCGGCTGATACGGCCGGACGGGCCGGTGCCGCTTCGGGTTCGGTGTTGGCCTAAGCCGCACGGCTGGTGAGACTATGGGACGGTGAACGACGCAGAAAACACCCAAAACTCCGCTTCCCAGCCTCTCGAAGAGCGGGTCAACAACCGCTCGCAGCGGCCCAGTTCCGAGGCTTTCAAGGCATTCATGGCCAGCAACTGGGCGCCGTCTCCGCAGGTGACCCCCGCGCGCGACGCCGTGGCAGGCCACGCAGCGAGAAGGCGCAGGGCCATCTCCGACCAGTTCAACGGTGAACGCCTGGTAGTGCCCGCCGGTCCCCTGAAGGTCCGCTCCAACGATTGCGACTACCGCTTCCGGCCGCACTCCGGCTTCGCACACCTGACGGGGCTGGGCCTGGACCATGAGCCCGACGCGGTGCTCATTTTCGAGCCCGTCGAGGACGGCACCGGGGACGACGGCGGCAATCACCGTGCGACTCTCTACTTCCGCCCGCTGGCCGGACGGGACACCGAGCAGTTCTACGCCGACTCGCGGTCCGGTGAGTTCTGGATCGGCGCCCGCCCCACGCTGGCAGAGTTCGAGGCACGCCTCGGCCTCCCGGCGGCCCATATCGACGAACTCGAGACGGCCATCACCAAGAATGTTGGCGCCCCTGAAATCGGCGGCATTTCGATCCGCCTGGTGCGCAAGGTCGACGAGAACATTGACGCTCTCGTGGACACTGCCCGCTACAACACCGCCAAGGACCCTGACAACCTGGACCTCGGCGTGCTGGACGCCCTCGACGAGAAGCTGTCCGAAGCCCTTTCCGAGCTCCGCCTGACCAAGGATGAGTGGGAAGTCGAGCAGATGCAGATCGCCGTGGCCGCCACGGTGGAAGGCTTTGCTGAAGTGGTCAAGGCGCTGCCCCGTGCCCTGACCCACTTCCGCGGTGAGCGCGTGGTGGAGGGTGCCTTCTTCGCCCGCGCCCGGGAAGAAGGCAACGAACTCGGCTACGACACTATTGCAGCCTCCGGCAACAACGCCACCGTGCTGCACTGGACCCGGAACACCGGCAAAATCAACGCAGGGGAACTCCTGCTGCTGGACGCCGGCGTGGAGGCCGACTCCCTCTACACAGCAGACATCACCCGCACGCTGCCGGCCAACGGCACCTTCTCCGATGTCCAGCGCAAGGTCTACGAGGCCGTGCTGGACGCCGCCGACGCCGGATTTGCGGCCGCGCAGATCGGCACGAAGTTCCGGGACATCCACACTGCCGCCACCACCGTCCTCGCGGAACGGCTTGCCGAATGGGGCCTCCTTCCCGTACCGGTCGAGGAAGCAATCAGCGACGAGGGGCAGCAGCACCGCCGCTGGATGCCGCACGGCACCAGCCACCACCTGGGCCTGGACGTCCACGACTGCGCGCAGGCCAAGCGGGAGCTCTACCTGGACGGCGTGCTGGCCGAAGGCATGATCTTCACCATCGAACCTGGCCTGTACTTCAAGAATGAGGACATCGGCATCCCCGAGGAGTACCGCGGGATCGGCGTCCGCATCGAGGACGACATCCTGATGACCGCCGACGGCCCCGTCAACCTCAGCGCCGCGCTCCCCCGCACGGCCGACGACGTCGAAGCCTGGATGGCTGGCATCTGGCAGGAAGTCAACGGCAAGGGTTAACCGGAGCGGGCTCTTGCGGGAGTCCAGCCTCTACAAACGAGGCAAGCCTCTACAAGAAAAAGGGAGGGCAACCGGATTTCTCCGGTGGCCCTCCCTTTCCGTCTCACCTGTGGGGCTCGCCTGTCGCTAACGCTGCGGCTCGTCCTTGCTTTGCGCCGGCTGGTTGGCATCGTTCACGCGCACGCCGTACTGCGGGCGGCCGTCAGGCAGGTCAGGGTAGCGGACAGCCGCAGGCCGCTGGCCGGCGCGCAGCGCGGCGTCCGGGGTTTCGGCGGCTTCCGGGGCTTGGCTATGCTGGCCCTGCCGGCCCTCGACGGCCCCATACTGGGGTGCAACCGGTGCGCCGTGCGCCTGGGCACCGGGAGCCTGGGAACCCCGAGTTTGGGAGTCCTGGAGGTCATGCCCCTGGGCATCCTGCGTCCGCTGGCCGTAGGGGTCGTTCCAGCCGGCCGGCCGCTGGGGCGCCTGGCCCTGGTAGGGGCCCTGCTGGCCGGACTGCGGAGGCTGGCCGGGCTGCTGGGGCTGGCCGGGCTGCTGGAAAGGCTCGTTCTGGTACTCACGCTGGGTGTCGCTCGGCGGCGCAGTGTAGCTCGACGGCGCAGCGCCGGCGGTGGCGTCGGACGGTGTCATAGGCAGCTGCTGCAGCAGCCGGCGCGCCTCGTGGGCGGCTTCGAAGGACACCACGACGTCGTAGTTGCTGGCCAACACCTGGCTGGTGGACGTGAAGTCACGCTTGCCCCGCTGCATCGCGTACGTGACGATGCCGAAGAGCATGAAGAAAGCGGCGCCCATCAGGACCGAACTGATGATGGAGAACGTTCCGCCGGCCGGTGTGAAGAAGGAGAGCATGACGCCGACGAAGAGGCCGAACCACATGCCGCTCAGTGCACCCGACAATGCCACCCGCGGGTAGCTGAGCCGGCCTGTCACCCGCTCCACCATCTTGAGCTCGTTGCCGACGATGGACACCATGTGCACCGGGAACTGCTGGTCCGCCAGGTAGTCGACAGCCTTTTGGGCGTCCAGGTAGGAGGTATAGCGGCCGACGGTATCCCCGGTGGGGACAGTCCGGGACTCGTCGGAGCCGTTGGGGACACCAGCCTTGGGAGCACCAAAAATGTTTGACATACACCCATTCTTGCCCATAAGGATGTGCGCGGGCTGAAATTCAGCTAAAAGTGAGCAGACTCGGTAGCCTGTAGAGGTGAGCACACATCTATCGCGCGTGTTTGTTGCGCGCCTCCTGGGACTGGACGTCTTCGACCCGCTGGGCGACCGTCTGGGGCGGCTGCGCGACGTCGTGGTGCTCTCACGCGGAACCCGCGGCGCCCCGCACGTGGTGGGCATCGTCGTCGAAGTCCCGGGCAAGAAGCGCGTCTTCGTTCCCATGACCCGCATTACGTCCATCGACCAGACGCAGGTCATCTGCACCGGGCTGGTCAACCTTCGCCGCTTCGAACAGCGGGGTGCAGAGACCCTCGTGGTTGCGGAGATGTTCGACCGCCGCGTCACCCTTCGCGACGGCAGCGGCGACGCCACGATCGAGGACATTGCGATGGACCAGCACCGCTCGGGTGACTGGTTCGTCAGCAAACTGTTCGTCCGCCGCGGCCATTCCCTGGCCCCCCTCAGCCGGCTCCGGAGGAACGAAACCATGATCATCGACTGGGCGGACGCCCACCAGGGCGCCAAGACGGAGCCCCAGGCTGCAACCCAGTTCGTTGCCAACCACGAGGACCTCAAGCCCGCCGACTTCGCCGAGGCCTTGCAGGAGATGAGCGACAAGCGGCGGTTCGAAGTGGCCAGCGAGCTGCAGGACGAACGCCTCGCCGACGTCCTGCAGGAACTGCCGGAAGACGACCAGGTGGAGATCCTCTCCGCCCTCGACGTCCAGCGGGCCGCCGACGTCCTGGAGGAAATGGATCCCGACGACGCCGCCGACCTCCTCGGCGAGCTCCCGACCGCCCAGGCTGAGGAGCTGCTGCAGCTGATGGAACCGGAAGGCGCAGAAGACGTCCGGCGCCTGCTCGAATACGACGAGGACACGGCCGGCGGCCTCATGACCCCCGTTCCTGTCATCCTGCCGCCCGAGGCCACGGTGGCAGAGGCACTCGCCCACGTCCGCCGCGAAGAGCTGTCGCCTGCCCTGGCATCCTCCATCTTCATTGCCCGGCCCCCGCTGGAAACCCCCACCGGCCGCTTCCTGGGCGTCGTCCACATCCAGCAGCTGCTGCGCTTCCCGCCGTTCGAACCGCTCGGCAATCTGGTGGACAAGAACCTCGAGCCGCTCTCGGACCAGGCCCACATCAGCGAAGTGGCACGCACGCTTGCAACCTACAACTTGAACTCCCTTCCGGTGGTCAACCAGGCCGGCCGGCTGGTGGGCGCCGTGACTGTTGACGACGTCCTCGACCATCTGTTGCCGGATGACTGGCGGGCAAATGACGGCGAAGCTCCGATCAGAAGGCTTGGAGGCCGCATTGGCTGAAAACACTGCAAAGGGCGCCGTTCCGCGGTCACCAGGCAAGGCAGCGGGCAAGGGCGGCCTGGACACGCCCCTGAGCGGCCGCCAGCGCATCTTACCCAAGTTTTCGCCGGACCCGGACGCTTTTGGCCACGCCACAGAGGGCTTCGCCCGTTTCATGGGAACCCCGCAGTTCCTGCTGTATATGACGGTGTTTTGCCTGTTCTGGCTGGCCTGGAATACTTTCGCGCCCGCCGCCTGGCAGTTCGACAAGGTGGAGCTCGGCTTCACCCTCCTGACGCTGATGCTCTCACTGCAGGCCTCGTACGCCGCACCGCTGCTGCTGCTGGCCCAGAACCGGCAGGACGACCGTGACCGCGTCTCTCTCCAGCAGGACCGCCAGCGCGCGGAACGCAACCTGTCCGACACCGAGTACCTGACCCGGGAGCTGGCGTCGCTGCGGATCGCGCTGCGGGAAGTGGCCACGCGCGACTACGTCCGGGCTGAACTGCGGAGCCTTCTGGAGGACCTGCTGGAAGCCCAGGAGGAGCTCCGGACCCACGATCCTTCCGGTCCCGGCAGCCATGAGTCGCCGCGCGAACTCGTCAGGGAAAAACTCAAGGAAAAGCGGGAGCGGCAGCGCAATCCGCGGACCCAACAGATACCCAAGGTCAAGTCGGACAAGCCCCGCCAGGGCCGGTCATCCCAGCCGCGCCCCACCTCCCCGGAAAGCTGAGCATCCACAGCATGAGCACCACCCTCGCCGCGGCAGTCAACGCTGCCCTGGCAACCGTCATCGATCCGGAACTGCGCCGTCCCATCACGGAACTCGGCATGGTGGATTCCGTTGACATCTCCGACGACGGCGCGGTGCACCTCTCCGTGCTGCTCACCATTGCCGGTTGCCCTCTCCGGGACACGATCACCAGAGATTCTGAGGCAGCACTGCTTGACGTTCCCGGCGTCACGGGCGTCGACGTCGAACTGAAGGTCATGACCCAGGCCCAGCGCGATTCCCTGAAGGAGCAGCTCCGCGGGCCCGGCGGCCAGCGCGGAATCCCGTTCAACCAGCCCGGGTCGCTGACCAAAGTGTTCGCCGTGGCCAGCGGCAAGGGCGGGGTGGGCAAGTCCTCAGTCACCGTGAACCTGGCCTGCTCCCTGGCTGCCCAAGGGCTGCGCGTGGGAATCGTGGACGCGGATGTCTACGGCTTTTCCGTACCTGCCCTGATGGGCATCACCCAGGCACCCACGCGGGTGGACGACATGATCCTCCCGCCGGTGGCGTACGGCGTGAAAGTCATTTCCATCGGCATGTTCGTCACTGGCAACCAGCCGGTTGCATGGCGCGGGCCGATGCTGCACCGTGCACTGGAGCAGTTCCTCACCGACGTCTACTTCGGCGACCTCGACGCCCTCTTCCTGGACCTGCCTCCGGGTACCGGGGACATCGCCATATCGGTTGCGCAGTTGCTTCCCAAGGCCGAGATCCTCGTGGTCACCACTCCCCAGGCGGCCGCAGCGGACGTCGCCGAACGCGCCGGGGCGATCGCCACCCAGACCGGGCAGACGGTGGCCGGCGTCATCGAGAACATGTCGTACATGGAGATGCCCGACGGCGGGCGGATGGAGCTGTTCGGAAGCGGTGGCGGGCAGCTGCTCAGCGAACGGCTGAGTGCCGCCACCGGCACGGACGTGCCGCTGCTCGGCCAGATACCGCTCGACATACTCCTGCGCGAAGGCGGGGACTCCGGCAGGCCCATCGTGCTCGGCCGCCCGGAAACACCGGCAGCAGCCGCTCTGTCCGGCATCGCCGGGAAACTTGCGGCCAGGCCGCGGGGACTTACCGGAATCTCACTGGGCCTGCAACCCAAGTAACCGAACGCCTGGCGGGCGGTGTAAGGCGCCCTAGGTGGCTTCCGTGTCGAAAGGTGCGGCTTCGCCGTCGGGCAACCGTTCCAGGACGTGACCGGGCCGCGAGTCGGGCACCGGCTCCACTGCCTCGGAAACGGCAGCCGTTGTGGCAGCCGTACCGCTGAGCGGCGCTCCGGGGCTGACGGGCTTCGTGTCGTCGTCGAGCAGTGCTTCCTTGATGATGCGGCGAGGATCGTACTGGCGCGGATCGTACTTCTTCCAGTCGACCTCATCGATGTCGATGCCGACTTCTTCCTTGATCTGTTCCCGCGCGCCGGACGCCATCCGGCGCACTTCGCGCACAAGGTTGGTCAGCTTCTGGGTGTATTCGGGCAGCCTTTGGGGGCCGATCACCAGAATGCCGATGAGCAGCAGAAGTAAGAACTCCGGGCCATTGATTCCAAACACTTTAGGAAGATTACCCTCTCCGGGGAGGCGCTGACGATTTCGCCACCGTCACGGCGGCCGGGAGTTGTGTCACTGCGCCAGGTGTTCGGTCATCTTGCCCACCTGCCGGGCTATTCTGCGCAGCCCGCGTTCCAGCCGTTCCACAACGGATTCGCTGCCGGAACCGCCCGGGGACGCCTCGGCGGCGGCGTCCGCCGCAATCCCCGGCTCCCCCGTTCCCTGGCTTACGGTGGCACCGGCCACCGCCAACGCCGGGACGGCGTCATCCGCGGCGTTCGCCGGCAGGTCCGAGACGTACGTGAACGTGGTCCGGCCTGTCTGGTAGATGGCGCTCCACGGGGCGGACACCCTGATCCAGAGCCTGCCGCCAACGGCTTTGCCGGCGTCAACGGCCACGAATCCGTCCTGACCGGCGGCGTGCCCCGTCAGGGGGTTGAGCGGAACATCCGGCGCTGCCGTGGCTGCCGGCGCCGCTCCGCTGCCGGCAGCTGTGCCGGAGTGCTGTTCAAGGACGGTGGCTGTGTGCCGGCCGTCCGAGAGGCGCACTTCAACACCCGGGTGGCCGGCGAAAACCTTTGACGTGGCCGAGACGATGTGGAAGCCCATGGCCTGCAGGTCAGGACAGGCCCATCCGTGGGTGCGCAGGGCGGCCACCCTGGGGTCAGCCGACGGGCCCCCGCCGGCGGCAGCTTCCGCCGGGCTCCCGGCCTGTCCCGAGAAGGTCGCCGCCCCGTATTGCCGCGGCTCCCCCGCAGAGATGTAGGCACCGGCCACAACCGTGCCTGCGGCCAGCACGGCCACCCCTCCAGCCAGGCCGGCCAGCTTCAAGGGGGCCGTCCGAGGCGCCGGCGCGGCAGGCGCCATGGCGAGCTGCTGCGTCCGGAGCAGCAGCCGTGCCGTCAGTTCATCGCTGGCCGCGGGGACGGCAGCATCGCGGAGCTTTTCAAGGTACTGGCGCTGTCGGCGGAGTGCAGCGGCGCATTCGCTGCACTGGCGGACATGGTCGGGCGTGCCCGGATGCTGCCTCCCTGCCCCGGGCAGGGAGGCAGACAATTTCCTGAGGTCCTCCAGCAAGCGGTTCAGTTGACGCATGGCGCCGATCAGAGAACTCCGGCGATGCGGGGCATCTTGAGCCGCGGCTTGCGCGACTGCTGGGGACGCGGATCGCGGTGGGCAAGCTTTTCCCGCAGCATGGTCCGGCCACGGTGGATTCGCGAGCGCACTGTCCCCAGCTTCACGCCCAAGGCCTCGGCAACCTCGTCGTAGGACAGGCCCTCCAGGTCACACAGCACCACGGCGGCACGGAAGTCCGGCGGGAGCTCCTCCAAGGCGGCCTGGACGTCGAGGTCCAGGTTGTTGTGCTCGAAGCTTTGCTCAGGGCCCGGCTCCCGTCCCGGCAAGCGTGATTCGGCGTCCTCCGCCAGCGCGTCGAAGCGGATCCGGCTCTTGCGCCGGGCCTGGTCGAGAAACAGGTTCGTGGTGATCCGGTGCAGCCAGCCGTCCAATGTTCCCGGCTTGAAATTCTCCAGGGAGCGGAAGACCCGGACGAACACCTCCTGAGTGAGGTCCTCGGCGTCGTACTTGTTGCCGGTAAGACGGTACGCAAGCCGGTAGACCTTGGCAGAATGGTTGGTCACCACTTCTTCCCAGGTGGGCCTGACCCAGTCAGCCCCCGGTTCTTCAACTGCAGGGACAGGTGCCACAACTGATCCTGACATCGTCCACTCCCCTCGTGGATGTACTAACGCCTGATGCGATTTACATCATTGGTTCGGCGCCGATCACCACTTGGATGAGCGGATACTTATCATGTCAAATTTGGCTGGGAATTTCCTGACTGTGGGGCCCCCTTTAGCCGTGGGCGCAATGAACGCGGAGCGGTGGCAGCGGGGACGTCCAGCAATGGCATGCCGGGCCCTCTTCAGGGCCCCGATGGGGGGCACGGAGACGTCGGCTCCGGCTGCCCGCACGGAAGTAGCCGCCATCACAGCCGGCCCCGCCGTCACCTTCCGGCGGCACACCGCCGGACACAGTACGCTGTAAGAAACATCCCCCCTGCCGCCCAGAAAGCGAAACACATGAGCGCCGACAAGTCCACGAGCTGGTCCTACGCAGAAGATCTGCCTGCCGAGGATGAGGTCCTGCTGCGTGCCAGGGAACGCTCCTTCGAACTGGGTGTGACGCCTATCGGCCGGGGCGTCGGGGCCGTGCTGACTGTTCTGGCTGCGGCGTCGAAGGCGCAGACCGCCGTCGAAATCGGCACGGGCGCGGGCGTCTCCGGCGTCTGCCTCCTTCGCGGGCTCGGGCCGCAGGCCGTGCTGACCACCATCGACGTGGATGTCGAACACCTCAAGGCAGCACGCGAGGCCTTCCAGGAATCCGGCAGCCCGGCGAACCGGACACGAACCATTTCCGGCCGGGCCGGGGATGTTCTGCCAAGGCTGACTGACGCTGCCTACGACCTCGTTTTCATCGACGGGGACAAGCCCAGCTTCCCCCGCTACGTGGAGCAGGCCGTGCGCCTGCTCAAGTCCGGCGGTCTCCTCATCGTCAACGACGCTCTGGACAAGGACCGCGTGTCCAACCCCGCCGCCCGAGACTCCACCACTGTGGTGCTGCGGCAGGTGGGCAAGGCCGTCCGCGACGACGACCGGCTGGCCTCCGCCATGCTGCCCACCGGTGACGGGCTGCTGGTAGCGGTTAAGAAGTAAGGCCGGATGTTTCTTCGTTAAAGACGAAACGATCGTTGCAACTCCCAAAATCTCGGGGGTTGCAACGACCGCCAGAACCCAAGCCTTCCGGCTGCAGGCCCTGCGTGGCAATCTATTCGGTAACGCCTACGAGGCATTCCTTGAGGTTGGCCGCCTCAGCAGCATTGAGTTCGACCACGAGCCGACCTCCGCCTTCGAGCGGCACACGCATAATCAGGCTGCGGCCCTCCTTGGTTACTTCCATAGGGCCGTCGCCGGTGCGTGGTTTCATAGCCGCCATGAGGAAATTCCCCTCCAATAGTCCCAGGACTGAGCAGCCCGGCCGGGCTGAGTCCGCATGATCAAACAAGCCGCTATGGCGGCCCGTTCGGCAGCCGCCATGACTGAACGCTTCGAATGCTTTTGTCCTTGCTTACCCCCTATTATCCTGTAATTACCCGTCTGTAGCTAATCGATGGACATTCGATGCGGCTGGACGATAACCCGCGTGCCGACTCTGGGCCGGCATCGATCTCACGGCGGGTAGTCGCCTCCGCCTGGCAGTTGGGCCCACGCCCACAACCACACCACCCACACGATCTGTAGCAGGACGAACATGGTGATAACGGCCCCGCGGTAGGCGCGCGACCTTGAGACCATCGCCGCTCCCAACGCGAGCGGGAACAGCGGCAGCAGCATGCGGAAGGTGCTGGTCTGCGGATGCAGGAATACCAGCAGATACCCCATGTAGCAGGCGCACCACAGTCTGAGTTCCGTACCGAGTTGCAGCACAGGCCTGGACATCATGAGCAGCGCGAACGCAGCGACGAAAATGAACGGCGCCGCCAGGCCCAGCACCGGCCCGAACAGCAGCACGCCGGTGTCGAACCACGGTTTGACAGGCACCAGGTCGTGCCCGCGCCAGACAGTTTCGGTCTTGGTGTAGGCCTCAATGTCGCCCGTTGTTATCCAGGCGATGGCAGGCCACAGGAGCGCTGCTGCCCCACTGGCGGCGGTCAGCACAGCCAAGGACCACAGTTCCCTGGGGCTATGCACGCGCGGTGCAGGTTCAGGGACCGCGACGCCCTTGCTTCGGCCGAGGATCCACACCTCCGCCGCCCGGTACAGGAAAAGAATCCCGGCCATCGCGGCAAAGGGTACCCCCGTGGGCCGGGAGAGGCACATCGCCAGGACCACCGGGATGGCCCAGATGTACTGCCTCCGGAGCACGAGCAGCAGGGCCGAGGCCAGCAGGAGGATGTTCAGGGATTCCGCATAAGGAACCTGGAGCACCGGGGAAACCGGAAACGCGGCAAAGAACGCAACGGCCCACAGGGCCGGCCCGTGTTCCGTCCGGCGACGGAAAAGGGCGTAGACCACCACAGACGCGGCGAGGCCGGCGAGCATCGCAATGACCGTGAGGGAGGCCGCGGGGCTGATACCCGTGGCAGCCGTGAGAGTCCGCGCCAGTACCGGGAACAGCGGATAGAACGCCCAGGTGTTTTCCTTGACGCTCCCGGCGCCGTCCACCGGCAGCTCCGACGGATAGCCATTCGCGATGACCTCGCCGTACCAGCGGGCATCCCAGATATTGATGAAGTTCCAATAGTCGGGTTTCGCCGGGAACCACGGATTGACCCCCTGGTGCAGCGCCGCCGACATGAAGATGCCGGCGCTGACCAGCCGGGCCGCCATGTAGATCACCATCACCTGGACCCACCACGGCCAGCGCGCGGCCCCTGCCGACAGCCGCGCCGTGGCCAGGCCGATCGTGCTGGCGGCGGCAGAACCGGTCAAGACCTGTCCTCGGCAGCAGTAAGGTCGTCGGCTGCGGGCCTTTCCTCAGCGGTGGCACGGGCCACGGCCGCAACGCCGGTGCCGTCGATACGGAGGCGGGCACGCAGCCGCTCGATTTCTGCGTCCTTGACTGCAAGCTGATCGCGGAGTTCATCGAGCACCTGGTCTACCTGGTCCATCCGGTAGCCCCGTAGCCCAAGGGCGAACCGCACGTGGTCGACATCGGCCGGCTTGGCGTCAGCCGGCAGCAAGACCGGCGGCAGGGAAGGTACAGCCTCATCGAAGCCGTCGTCAATCAGCCGGCCGCCCGGGCGGCTCTTCCGCAAAATGCCGGCCCCGATGTCTGTCCCGATGACGGCGGTGATGCCAATCAGGACTATGGCAAGGAAGACGAGGAAGAAACTCACATCACCCATCGTGCCAGACCACGGTCCCGCCGCTACTCAGGCCGCTGGTCCCCGTTGGTTGAGGGCGGGCGGACGTGGCCGTGGAGGACGAGGTTGACGGCCTCTTCGGGGTCGTCCACCACCTGCACCAGATCCAGGTCTTTCTCGGACACCATGCCTTCGGCGACCAGGGTGCCCTTGATCCATTCGATCATGGGCCCCCAGAACGACGAGCTCAGGAGAACGATGGGGAAGGAGGTCACCTTCTGCGTCTGGACCAGGACCATGGCCTCGAAGAGCTCATCAAGGGTGCCGAGTCCCCCTGGCAGGACGATGAAGCCCTGTGCGTATTTCACGAACATGGTCTTCCGCGCGAAGAAGTACCGGAAGTTGATGCCGAGGTCCACCCATTGGTTCAGGCCCTGCTCGAACGGCAACTCGATGCCCAGGCCGACGGAGACGCCATTGCCTTCCACAGCTCCCCGGTTGGCGGCCTCCATGGATCCCGGTCCGCCTCCGGTGATGACAGCGACGCCGGCCTCCGCCAGTTTGCGTCCCACTTCAACGCCCATTTCGTAGAACACGCTGCCCGGCTTGGTGCGCGCCGAGCCGAAGACGCTGACCGCCTGTCCCAGGTCAGAGAGTGCCCCGAAGCCTTCAACGAATTCGCTCTGGATCCGCATCACCCGCCACGGGTCGGTATGGATGAAGTGGCCCGGCCCCTTGGTATCGAGCAGCCGCTGATCCGACATCTCCACGGCAGCCTGTTTGCGGCGGAGCTCGAGGGGCCCCTTGCGGCGCGGCTGGACGGATTTAGACGGATCTGCGTTGATGCTCATCATCCAAGGCTAACCTGCCGCTGAACTGCAGGTATCTCTTGAATTACGATCAGCAGGAAGTCGGAGTGATTGCGGTCATAAGTCGCTGATGTTCGCTAGATTCTTCTTATGACTACTCAAGTGCCCGGCAATGCGCTCGTCTCCCTGAATGCCGTGAACAAGCATTACGGCCAGCTGCATGTTCTGAAGGACATCAATCTCCACGTCCGCAAGGGCGAGGTCGTGGTGGTCATCGGGCCTTCAGGCTCGGGCAAGTCCACGCTGTGCCGCGCCATCAACCGCCTCGAAACGATTGACGACGGCGACATCTCGATTGACGGCAAGATGCTGCCCGAGGAAGGCAAGGAGCTCGCGAGCCTTCGCGCCGACGTCGGGATGGTTTTCCAGTCCTTTAACCTGTTCGCCCACAAAACCATCCTCGAGAACGTGACGCTCGGACCCATTAAGGTCAAGGGCGTCGCCAAGGCTGAGGCGGACAAGGAAGCCATGGCCCTCCTGGAACGTGTCGGCGTCGGCCATCAGGCACCGAAGCTGCCGGCCCAGCTCTCCGGTGGCCAGCAGCAGCGCGTGGCCATCGCCCGCGCTCTGGCAATGAAGCCGAAGGTCATGCTGTTCGACGAGCCGACTTCGGCGCTGGACCCGGAAATGATCAACGAAGTCCTTGACGTCATGATCCAGCTGGCCAAGGAAGGCATGACCATGATCGTGGTGACCCATGAAATGGGGTTTGCCCGCAAGGCCGCCGACCGTGTGGTGTTCATGGCGGACGGCCAGATCGTGGAGGATGCCACGCCGGAAGAGTTCTTCAACAATCCGAAGAGCAGCCGTGCCAAGGATTTCCTGTCCAAGCTCCTCACTCACTGAACCCCCGAGTTCGCACCCAGGCCGTCTTCGGCGGCCGCCCAATGAAAGGAATGTCATGAAGGCATTTTTGACCCGAAGGAAATCCCTTCTGGTAGCAGCATCCGCAGCCTTGGCGCTGACCCTGAGTGCCTGCGGTGGTGGCGGCACCGGCGGCGGCACCAACCCCACGCCCGTCGAGAAGCCCAGTTTTGCCGCCGGCTCCACCATGGAAAAGCTCGCTTCTGCCGGCAAGATCACCATTGGCACCAAGTTTGACCAGCCGCTGTTCGGCCAGAAGGGCCTGGACGGCAAGCCCGTGGGCTTCGACGTGGAAATCGGCAAGCTCATCGCAGCCAAGCTGGGAATCCCCGCCGACAAGATCGAGTGGGTTGAAACGGTTTCCGCCAACCGCGAGCAGTTCATCAAGCAGGGCAAGGTGGATCTGATCGTTGCGACGTACACCATCAACGACAAGCGCAAAAAAGAAGTCAGCTTTGCCGGCCCGTACTACGAGGCAGGCCAGGCCCTCATGGTGAACAAGGACAACACGACCATCACCAAGCCTGAGGACGTAAAGGGCAAGAATGTCTGCTCCGTGACCGGCTCCACTCCCGCGGCCACGATCGTGGAGAAGTACGGCGCAGTCCTGGTGCCGGCCGCAACCTACTCCGCTTGCCTCGAGCCGCTGCGCAACAAGCAGGTGGAAGCCGTCACCACCGACAACGCCATCCTGGCCGGTTTCGTCAACAAGGAACCGGACGCCTTCAAGCTGGCATCCGAGGAGACCTTCACCAAGGAGCCCTACGGCATCGGCCTGAAGCTGGATGACACCGAATTCCGCAACTGGATCAATGACCAGCTGGAAAGCTTCGCCAAGGACGGGTCCTACAAGAAGGCCTGGGAAGGCACGGCCGGCGCCGTCATCAAGACGGCACCGGAACTTCCCGCCATCGACCGCTACTAGAACGGGCCTGGCGGTCACCGGCTGCCGGAAATCTTTCCGGCAGCCGGTGACCCCGCTCCCGTCTACCGCACATCCCCACAAACGCAGCTGAAGGATCCTATGGACGTCATCATTGAAAGCCTCCCGCAGTACTGGGACGGCTTTCTCAGAACCCTGTTCCTGGCCGTCGTTTCCGGCATCATTGCCTTGGTGGTGGGCACGCTCCTGGCCGCCGCCCGGGTATCACCGGTGACGGCCCTCCGCGGATTCAGCATGGCCTACGTGGAGGTGGTGCGAAACACTCCGCTGACCATCGCCTTCTTTTTCGCCGCGGTCGTTTTGCCCCGGCTTGGCGTCACGTTCCAGCAGTTCGAAATCGCGGCCATCATCGCGCTGAGCGCCTACACCTCGGCGTTCATTGCCGAGGCAGTGCGCTCGGGCGTCAACAGTGTCCCGGTGGGCCAGGCTGAGGCTGCGCGCAGCATCGGCATGAAATTCAGCCAGGTGCTGTCCCTCATCATCCTGCCCCAGGCGCTCCGCACAGTGATCCCGCCCATGATCAACATCCTGATCGCGCTCGTCAAGAACTCCTCCGTGGCCGGCGCTTTCTACGTGCTTGAGCTGTTTGGCTACGGCAAACAACTGGCGAACGAACACGGCGATGCGGTCATGTGGGTACTCGTGGGCGTTGCCTTCTTCTATCTCCTGATCACCGTGCCGCTGGGCTACGTGGCTCACCAGGTCGAACGAAAGGTGGCGATTGCACGATGACTTCTGTTCTCTACGACGTCCCGGGCCCCAAAGCCCGCAGAGTTTCCCTGATCGGCTCGATCATCGGCGTGGTGGTCATCGGCGCCCTTCTCGCCCTTGCCCTCGTCACACTTGCCCAGCAGGGAATCTTCCAGGCGCAACGGTGGGCGATCTTTGGCCAGGCGGACGTCTGGTCGCTGATCTTCAACGGCATCGGTGCAACATTGAGCGCCGCCGCGATCGCGGCAGTGATCGCCTTCCCGCTGGGACTCCTGCTCTGCCTCATGCGCATTTCCGATGTAGCCTGGATCCGGGTTCCCACAAGAATCGTGCTGGAGTTCCTCCGCGGCATGCCCGTGGTGCTGATGATGCTGTTCGTCCTGCTCGTGTTCGCCACAAGTTCGTTCATTGCCGTGGTGGCCGGGCTGGTGCTCTACAACGCGGCCATCTTCGCCGAGATCATCCGCGCCGGCATCCAGTCCCTTCCCAAGGGCCAGCGCGAGGCCGGCCTGGCGATCGGCCTGACCAGCTTCCAGTCACGGCTGAGCGTCGAACTCCCGCAGGCCATCCGGCGCATGCTCCCGTCCCTCGTGGCTCAGCTCGTCGTCCTGCTGAAGGACACCTCCCTGGGCTACATCGTTGCGTACGGCGAACTGCTCCGCGCGGTGCAGGTCATGGCGGACTTCCTCGGCCCGCAGTTCCTGTTCCCCGTGTTCTTCGTGGCTGCAGCGATCTACATCGCCATCAACCTTGCGGTGTCCCGCCTGGCCATCTGGATTGAGCGTCGCGGGTCCAAGAAGGCGGCCGGCGGCGTGGCGAAAGCTCCCACCGCCGGGGTGTCCACCATCGTGAAGTAGGCCCCCGGGCACGTTGACTGCAAACGACAGAAGGTCCGCAACCATCCCGGTTGCGGACCTTCTGTCATTACGGGCTGCTGTCCTGCGGCGTCAGGCCAGCCAGTTCTGCAGCGCACGGAGGCAGGCACGGATGGCCTCGGCCTCAACGTGCTCGTTGTCCTTGTGCGCCAGCAGCGGATCGCCGGGGCCGAAGTTCACCGCCGGGACTCCCAGCTCACTGAAACGCGCGACGTCGGTCCACCCGTATTTGGGTTTGGGCTCGGCTCCGACTGCGGCCACAAAGGACGCGGCGGCCGGGTGGTTCAGCCCGGGCCGGGCGCCTGCCGCGGCGTCGGTGCGGACCACATCGAATCCCTCCAGCAGCCCGCGCACATGTGCCTCAGCCTGGTCAGGTGACTTGTCCGGCGCGAAGCGGTAGTTGATCTCCACCACGCAGCGGTCCGGAATGACGTTGCCCGCGGTACCGCCATGGATTTTCACGGCGTTAAGGCTTTCGCGGTACTCCAGGCCGTCCACGTTGATGGTCTGCGGGCTGTACGCCGCAAGCCGTTGCAGGATGGGCGCAGCGGCGTGGATGGCGTTGCTTCCCATCCAGGCACGCGCTGAATGGGCGGCTTCCCCGAGTGTCGTAGCCTCAAGCCGCATGGTGCCGTTGCAGCCTCCCTCCACGGTGCCGTCCGTCGGCTCCAGCAGGATGGCAAAGTCGCCCTTGAGCAGGTCCCCGTGGTTCCGCACCAGTCTGCCCAGGCCGCTTTTGACGGCTTCCACTTCCTCGTGGTCGTAAAAGACGAAGGTGACGTCCTTGGACGGCGACGCGCCGCCGTCCAACATGGATGCCGCAAGCGCAAGCTGGACGGCGACGCCGCCCTTCATGTCCGTGGCTCCGCGGCCGTAGAGGACGCCGTCGCCAGGAATGCCCGATGGCCAGGTGGACGGGACAGTTCCCAGGGAGCCGTCCGTCACCGGCAACGGCACCGTATCCAGGTGCCCCGCGAGGATGACTCGCTCAGGGCGGCCGAGGGACGTGCGGGCGATGATGGAATCCCCGTCCCGGATTAGCTCAAGGCCAGGGAGCTGCCGGAGGGCCAGCTCGACGGCGTCGGCAAGCTCAGCTTCGTTGCCCGACACGCTGTTGATGTCGAGCAGCTTGGCGGTCAGCAGGGCAACGTCCTGGCGCAGGTCGAGGGTTACGGGGGCAGTTTCGGCAATCATCATCCAACTCTATCTCCCGGGCCCTGCCCGGTCGGGCAGCAGCAAATCCTCCATGTTGGCTACTTAACGGCGTCAAATGCGACCAGCCGGGCACGGATTCATTTCGGCGCGTGCACGACGGCTCGATACACTGGGGCCATGACTGAAACCGCTTCTTCCGCCGTGCCCGCTGCCCAAACGCTGTCCGACGATTCCCGCTCGGCCTACGGATTCGGAGTGGCCACCGTTGCCACCCGCAACGGTGAAGCCACGGTGCTGGATGTCTGGTTCCCGGCCCCCGCCCTGGGCGTGGCAGCCGAAAGCCTGCGCGCAGTCGAGAACGCCGATGAAACCCTTGGCGACATCGCGGCCGGCGGAGCGGACGCGGACCGCGGTACTGAGCAGAAGGTAGTGTTCGTCCAGATCAACCTCGACGAAGCACCGGCGGACACGGCGGATGCCTACCTTCGGCTGCACCTGCTGTCGCACCGACTCGTCCGTCCCAACACCATCAACCTGGACGGCATCTTCGGCAAGCTCCCGAACGTCGTGTGGACCAACTTCGGCCCCTGTGCCGTGGACGGCTTTGAGCTGACCCGCGCCAAATTGCGCAAGCGCGGCGCGGTGACCGTCTTCGGCGTCGACAAGTTCCCGCGCATGGTGGACTACGTGGTCCCCGCCGGCGTCCGCATCGCCGACGCCGACCGCGTCCGCCTGGGCGCGCACCTCGCCGAGGGCACCACTGTCATGCACGAGGGCTTCGTCAACTTCAATGCCGGCACGCTGGGCACCTCCATGGTCGAAGGCCGCATCTCCGCCGGCGTCGTGGCCGGGGACGGCACGGACGTCGGCGGCGGCGCCTCGATCATGGGTACCCTCTCCGGCGGCGGCAAGGAAAAGATCGCCCTCGGCGAGCGGGTCCTGCTGGGCGCGAACTCCGGAGTCGGCATCAGCGTCGGCGACGACTCCGTGGTGGAGGCCGGGCTTTACGTCACTGCGGGCACCCGGGTACGGGTTATTGGCCCGAAGGACGCCGACGGCGAGGACACGAGCCGGATCGTCAAGGCCGTGGAGCTGTCGGGGGTTCCGAACCTGCTGTTCCGCCGCAACTCCACCACCGGCGAGGTGGAGGTACTCCCCCGCAAGGGCCAGACTGTGGAGCTAAACGACGCCCTGCACGCCAACTGACCGTCCAGGAGCGGCCGGCACCCGAACCGGCCGGCCGCCCCGGACCAAGGGAGTAACCTCGTGACACGCCGACGCAAGCTGCGCGGAGCGGTCGTTGTGCTGCTCTCCGTCGTGCTCGTCGGCGGCGGCATCTACACCGCCGTGGCCTTGCTGCAACAATCGGAGCAGCTGGTCACGGAAGAATGTACCGCCGCCGTCGGTTCACAGCGGGCAGAACTCGCCACCGACCAGGCGGCAAACGCCGCCCTGATCACCGCCATTTCAGTGCGGCGGGGACTGCCGCCGCGCGCCGCAAGCATCGCCCTGGCGACTGCCATGCAGGAATCGAAGCTGCGGAACATCGAGCACGGCGACCTGGCGGGTCCGGATTCCCGGGGGCTTTTCCAGCAGCGCCCTTCGCAGGGCTGGGGCACCCTGGAACAGGTCATGGATCCGCACCACGCAACCAATGCCTTCTATGACGCGCTGGTCGAAGTGCCTGGCTACGCAGAGATGGACATCACCGAAGCAGCGCAACGTGTGCAGCGTTCGGCCTACCCGCGCGCCTACGCCCAGCACGAGGAGATGGGCCGGGCCTTCGCCTCGGCGCTGAGCGGCCAGGCGCATACTGCACTGGACTGCACTCTTCGCTCACCGGAGCGGCCCGGTGAGCCCGAGGCCTTGCTCCAGGAGCTCGAGGCCGCGTACGGCAGCATCCCTTCCTCGACCTCCGGCCCGACTCTGGTACTTGAGGCCACGGGCGACCTGGCGTGGTCGCTGGCCCACTGGGCAGTGGCAAATGCCAAGGAATTTGCGGTTGCACAGGTGGATGTGGACGGAAAGAGCTGGGACCGGCGGGCACGGAACGGGTGGCAGGATTCACCAGGCTCCGACGGTACGGTAACAATCACCTTTGCCGAGGCACCCGCCTGATGGGTTCCCCGAACGGCCGGGCTTCCCGCCCGGCCGGGTCACTCTTCCCTCAGACGAGAATTTCCACGACAGGCTGCACGTAGCTCCGGAACACTTCAGGCTGCTGCAGCAGACCATGGCTCATGATGATCTTGTCCGGTTCGAGGAACCATGCGCGCTGTTCGTCCAGCGGCAGTTCGATGATCGTCAGGTCGAAGTCGCGTGAGTTCCGGCCCACCTCCAGCAGCCGGTCCTCCACGATGTCTTCCAGCAGGTGCACCGATCCTCCGGCCACCCGCTCGGCCTCCAGTTCCGCATACTCCTTACGGCGTTCGCGCGCCCAGGTGAGCGCTGCGCCGAAATGTGCCTGCAGGACCCTCCGCAGCGCCGGGGAATTGGCGAACGACCGGAATCCGGGCGGCGACATTTCCGGGGACATTTGCGGATGCGCCTTCAGCAGTTGCTCCCACCACGCTTCCCACTCGGTCTTGAGGGCACTGATCCCGCCCACCTCGGCGGTCAGGTGGGAATGGTCCGCGTGCCTGACTTTCGGGGCGGCGTGGGACAGTGCCGGAAAGCCGGCACCGTCCAGCCCGGCGACGTCACGTATGTAAAGAGCAATGAGCATGGGCCCCGACGTGTCCATGGTGATCCGCCAGCCTGGACCGCCTGTGTGCTGCATCCGTATGCCTCCCTTGGCATGTTCCTATCCGCCCCCGATTGACGCGGCATCCCGCTCTCCGGCTCCAGTCTATTCCCCCAGCCCGGGGACGTTAATGCTTGGGTGCCAGCGGTCCTTCCAGCCCTGCCAGATGGGATTCAAGCACGTCCTGGCACATCTCCAGGGTCATCCACTCCGGCTGCAGGAGGGCATGCATCGTCAGGCCATCGAGCGTGGCGAGGAGCCGCTCCGCTTCGGTGACCAGCCGCTGTTGCCCGCCACCATCATCTTCGACAAGACCGGTGATCAACTGCCCGACGACGGCGGCCACCGCCCGGTGGCTTCGATCCGCCTCGGCAGCAAGGAACGGCCGGATTCTCGCGGCATTCTTGAAGGCCAGCCAGGCGCAGGCGTCCAGCGCGCGTTGTTCGTCCAGCGGAAGGAATTCACCCAGCAGGGTTAATACCGCCGAGCGCTGCGTCTCGCTGCCGGCTGACGAAGCGGACACGCCGGCATACGCGCCGCTCAGTCGTGCCACGATGCGGTCCACCACGGACGCAAAGGAGAAGGCCAGCAATTCCTCGCTGCTGGCGAAATAGTGCCGCACGGATCCGACCGCCAGGCCTGCTTCGTCGGCCACTTCCCGGAGGGATGCCCGCTCCAATCCGTCGGAGGCGATGATCCGGCAGACGGCATCTACGATCTCCTGGCGCCGGGCGGCGGCATCCACAATTTTCGGCACTCTTTGTTTTTAGCACGGATGTGCTGCAGGGATAGGCCGCCCCGCCGCAACGTGACCGGCCACACACAACGGACACATTCAGCGGGGTCCCTGCCTGCTGGGATAGCGTGGGAGCATGAAAATTCTGGTCACGGGTGGCACCGGCTACATTGGCTCGCACACCGTCTTGTCCCTGCAGGAAGCCGGTCATGAAGTCGTGGTGATCGACAATCTGGTGAACTCCAGCGAGGAGTCCCTGCGCCGGGTGGCTGAACTCACCGGCAAGGAAGCCGTCTTCCACCGCGTGGATCTCGTGGACGAGGCCGCGGTCGACGCCGTGTTCGACCAGCACGCCATCGATGCGGTCATCCACTTTGCCGGCCTCAAGGCTGTGGGCGAATCCGTCCGGGAACCGTTGAAGTACTACCACAACAACCTCGTCGGCACCCTGAACCTGATCCGTGTGATGGACCGGCATGACGTCCGCTCGATCGTCTTCAGCTCTTCGGCTACCGTCTACGGCGAGCACAATGCCGTCCCGTACGTAGAAAAGATGGAAATCGGCGCGAACAACCCCTACGGCCGCACCAAGGAGCAAATCGAGGACATCCTCGCCGACCTCGGTGCCGCCGACGAGCGCTGGCACATTGCGCTGCTGCGCTACTTCAACCCGGTCGGCGCCCACCCGTCGGGCCGGATCGGCGAGGACCCCCAGGGCATCCCGAACAACCTCGTGCCGTTCATTGCCCAGGTCGCGGTCGGCCGGCGCGAGAAGCTCATGGTCTTCGGGGGCGACTACGACACCCCGGACGGCACCTGCCTGCGCGACTACATCCACGTCGTGGACCTCGCCGACGGCCACGTCGCCGCCCTGAATCATGTGGCAGACCGCACCGGCGTGTTCCGGTGGAACCTCGGCTCCGGCAGGGGATCCTCTGTCCTGGAAGTCATCCGTTCCTTCGAAAAGGCCGTCGGGCGCCCCATCCCCTACGAAATCACGGGACGTCGCGCCGGCGACCTCCCTGCCTTCTGGGCAGACGCCACCTCGGCCCTCGCCGACCTTTCGTGGTCCACCACCAAGACGGTGGACCAGATGTGCGAGGACCACTGGCGCTGGCAGAAAAACAACCCCCTGGGCTACAGCTCCTGACCCCTCCGACATCGGGAACAAC
>NZ_CAKKLY010000023.1 GCF_918698095.1 Arthrobacter sp. Bi83 | reverse complement strand
GCCCTTGCCCGCATAACCGTTGCTGCCAGTCAACGGTTATGCGGGCCAGGGCAGCTTCTGCGTTCTAGCCCATCGCGAGCGCCATGCCGGGATCGGCGAGGAGGGCACCGAGGTCCGCCAGGAACCTTGAACCCTGCTCGCCGTCCACCAGCCGGTGGTCGAAGGAGAGGCTCAGGGTCATGACCTGCCGGAGGGCGATCTGGTCCTGGTATTCCCACGGCATCTTCCGCACCGCGCCCATGGCCAGGATCGCGGCCTCGCCCGGGTTCAGGATGGGCGTGCCGGCGTCGATGCCGAAGACCCCGATGTTGGTGATGGAGATGGTGCCGCCGGAAAGGTCCGACGGGCTGGTCTTGCCGGCCCTGGCCGTCTCGGTCAGTTCGGTGAGTGCCGTGGACAGCCCGGCCAGCGTCATCCGGTCCGCGTCCTTGATGTTGGGAACGGTGAGGCCGCGGGGTGTGGCCGCCGCAATCCCGAGGTTCACATAGTTGAACTGCACGATCTCCTGGTTGGCTTCGTCCCACCGGGAATTCAGGGTGGGATTGCGCCGCAGGGCAATCAGCGCTGCCTTGGCCACGAGCGTCAGCGGCGTCAGCTTGAGCCCCGCAAAGGCCTTGCCGGACTTGAGCCGGGCCAGCAGCTCCATCGCAGGCGTGACGTCAACGGTGAGGAACTCCGTGACGTGCGGCGCTGTGAAAGCACTGGACACCATGGCTGCCGCCGTGAACTTGCGGACTCCCTTGATAGGCGTGCGCGCTTCGCGCTCGCCCTGGCCGTACCCACCGCGCCCCTGGGGCTGCCCGGCCCCTGCCGCCGCGAGCTCCTGGGCCGCGGCCGGGAGGTCCCCGCCGCCCACGAAATTCCGGACGTCATCCCGGGTTATGAGACCGCCCGGGCCGCTGCCCAGAACTTCCCCCAAAGCCACCCCGAGGTCCTTGGCCAGCTTACGAACCGGCGGCGTGGACCGGGGACGTTCGGCAGGCGTGGATTCGACAGGCGGGGTTTGCACAGGTCTAGTTTCGACGGGCGGGGTTTGCACAGGCTCAACCAGCGGCATCGACGCTGCCGCGAAGTTGCGCTGCCTGCGCACCGGGCGGCCGGAGCTTTCGACGACGGCACCATACCCCACGAGGTTCGGTTCCCTCTTGGCGGGGACCGCCTCGGTCTCCCCGCCATCGGCGGGCTGGCCGCCGGCGTCGCCCTCCACCTCGAAGGAGACGATCGGCTTGCCGACTTCCACCACGGTGCCGGGCTGCTCATGCAGGGCAGTAATCACTCCCGCGAAGGGCGACGGAAGCTCCACCACAGCCTTGGCGGTTTCCACCTCGGCGATGATCTGGTTCAGGGTGACGGTGTCTCCGACGTTCACCTTCCAGCTGACGATTTCGGATTCGGTCAGGCCTTCGCCGAGATCGGGGAGCCGGAATTCCTTGATCATGGTGGCGGTCATCCTTCCAGCCCGCTCAGCGAATTCGGGCGGCCGAGCGCGCGGTCCACGCCGTCGAGAATCCTGTCGAGGCTGGGAAGATGGTGCATCTCGAGCTTGGAGTAGGGGTACGGCACGTCGAAGCCTGTGATGCGGACGGGTGCCGCCTCGAGATGGTAAAAACAGCGTTCGGTGATGCTGGCGGCAAGCTCGGCGCCCAGGCCGCCTGACTGTCCGGCCTCATGGGTGATCACCATCCTGCCGGTCTTACGCACGGACGCCTCCACGGTGGCAAAATCCACCGGAGCCAGCGAGCGGAGATCGATGACTTCCACGGACACGCCTTCATCAGCGGCTGCCATGGCGGCGTCGCGGGCGGTCTTCACGAGCGGCCCGTAGGCCACGAGCGTGACGTCGTGGCCCTCCGTGATCACCCGGGCCTTTTCCATTGACAGAGAACCGGCAGCGTCAAGGGACTCATCCACTTCGCCTTTGTCGTGGTAGCGGCGCTTGGGCTCGAAGTAGAGCACCGGGTCATCGCAGGAGATGGCCTGCTGGATCATGGTGTGCGCATCCTGCGGGCTGGACGGGCTGACCACGCGGAGGCCCGAGGTGTGCGTGAAGTAGGCCTCGGGAGATTCGGAGTGGTGCTCGGGCGAACCGATTCCTCCGCCGAACGGAACGCGGATCGTGATGGGCATTTTCACCGCGCCTTGCGTGCGGTAGTGAAGCTTGGCCACCTGGCACACAATTTGATCGAAGGCAGGGTAAATGAACCCGTCGAACTGAATCTCCACCACCGGACGGTAGCCGCGGTAGGCAAGCCCAACCGCGGTGCCCATGATTCCGGACTCGGCCAGGGGGGTGTCCACCACGCGGTGTTTGCCGAAGTCCTTCTGCAGCCCGTCCGTCACACGGAAGACGCCGCCAAGGGTTCCGATGTCCTCGCCCATGAGGATGACCTTGGGATCGTTTTCAAGGGACTTGCGAAGCCCGGAGTTTATTGCCCGGGCAAAGGTCATCTGGGTCATCAGCGTGCACCTTCTTCTGAATGGGCTCCTGCGGGATCACCGAAGGATGCCAGGTAACGGGAATAATGGTCCTGCTGGCGGTCCAGCCACGAGTTCGGCGTGCTGTAGACGTGTTTGAAAATGTCCAGCGGCTCCGGTTCGGGCATATTGATGCAGCCTGCACGCATCTCGCGGGCCACGGCATCGGCCTTCTGCTGCACGGCGGCTTCAAATTCCTCGGTCAGCAGGCCCTTTCGGTCCAGCAGCGCCTTGACGCGGCGGATCGGATCCTTCGCGGCCCAGTCCTCCAGTTCGTTGGCGTCGCGGTACCGGGTGGGGTCGTCCGCCGTCGTGTGCGGGCCCATCCGGTAGGTGACGGCCTCAATGAAGGTCGGGCCGCCGCCGCGCCGGGCGCGGTCCAGGGCAACCCGGGTGGCTGCCATGACGGCCAGGACGTCGTTGCCGTCCACGCGCATGCTGGGGATGCCAAAGCCTGCCGCGCGGTCCGCGATCTGGATGTGGGACTGGAGCCGCACCGGTTCGGAGATGGCCCAGTGGTTGTTCTGGCAGAAGAACACAACCGGCGCCTGGAAGCTGGCTGCAAAGACCAAGGCCTCGTTGACGTCGCCCTCGCTCGTGGCGCCGTCGCCGAAATAGGTGATGGCCACGGAATCTACGCCGTCGTTCTGGATGCCCATGGCGTAGCCGGTGGCGTGCAGGGTCTGGGCGCCAATGATTATTTGGGGCGTCGCCATGTTGACCGTGTAGGGGTCCCAGCCCGAGGACGCGTTGCCCCGCCAGACACGCACAATGTCGGTCAGATCCACTCCGCGGCAGTAGGCAACTCCGTTGTCGCGGTAACTGGAAAAAACAAAATCGTCGGCCCGGAGCGCCCTGGCAGAACCGATCTGCGACGCTTCCTGGCCCAACAGCGGCGGCCAGAGGGCAAGCTCGCCCTGCCTCTGCAGCGCCGTGGCTTCCGTATCGATCCGCCGGATGGCCACCAGGTCCTCGTACAGGGTGCCCAGCTGCTCGTCTGAAATGTCCTGGACCCAGGGGTCGAACTCCGGGTGGCTGACGCGTTCCCCTGTGGGGGTGATCAGCTGGACCAGGTTCTGGCCGGCCCCGCCTTGATGTCCTGCCCTGTTGCCCGGGCCCCCGGCGGCTGTACCGCCCTGGCCCAACTCGTCTGTCAACACAGTTGTGCAACCTTCTGACGTCGTGTCACCGTCCCGCGGAAGGACTCGTGATCCCGCCGCATTCCGGCCTTCCGGGCGCCGTTGCTCCGGATAATTGTGACCATACTCACAATGCTCAGGCGGTACAACCACCGCCGCAAAAACTGAGCACAATGCATCATATGAACGGCCCAGACCGTGCTAGCCTTGCGCATTATGCAAGCTTTGGATGGCACTGACACCCGGCTCCTTTCGGCCTTGGCGCGCGATCCCCGGCGGACTGTTGTGGCACTGGCCCAGAAGCTCGGCCTGTCGCGGAACACGGTCCAGGCCAGGATGGCCCAGCTCGAAAAGAAACACGTCTTCCTTTCGTTTGAACGGCGCATCAACCCGGTCTCCCTCGGCTACCCCCTAATGGCCTTCATCTCGGTGCACGTCCAGCAGCAGAAGCTCGGAAGCCTGGCAGAGGAACTGGCCAGCGTGCCGGAAATCCTGGAAGGCTACGGGCTCACAGGCTCGGCAGACCTCCTGTTGCGCGTTGTGGCCCTCGACGCCGAAGACCTCTTCCGGATCAACGGAAAAATCCTCGCCTGCGACGGCGTGGACAGGACGGATACGGCGCTGGCCATGGGCGAGCTGATCCCTTTCCGGATCCAGCCGCTCCTGGACCGTGGCTCAGCGACCGACCAGAGCTAAACCCGTTGTCCCGTTCCCGTGCTGCCGGGACCGGGCTATAGGCTAATCCCACGTGAAGTGACCGGGCGCCGGCAGCGGGCCCAGCAACTAGGCGCGCCGGTGCAGCGGCTGCCGGAAAGGCCCACCTTGAGCAACACCCCGGACCCGCATGAGCCAGGGCCGACGCCGCCCAACGGGCCGGGCGGCCAGCAGCCGACCAGCCAGCAGCCGTATACCCGGCAGCGGTTCGGCAGGAACACCCTGCCCCCTACTCCTTTCAGCCTGCCGGGCCAGCCTCCGGCAAAGAGCCGGAAAGGCCTCTGGATCGTTTTGGGGATCGTGGGCGGCGTCCTGCTCCTGGTTGCCGTGGGAGTCACCCTTCTGGTGAATCTCGTGGGCGGGGCAACACGCCATGCCTCGGATCTCGCCGATGATTTCACCAGGCTCGTCATTTCAGGCGAAACCAACAAGGCCTACAACGACTTTATGGACCCTGCCCTGAAGCAGCGGTTGTCCCTGGAAGACTTCGCCTCGGGGGTCCGCAGCCTGAACCTGGACCCGTCGTGCACCACGTCCTACGACGACCTAAAAGTCAGTGCCCAGAACGGCACCAACATCGCCGACGTGGCGGGCCTCATTCAGTGCAACGGGCGGGACATCGAACTCGTCTACCGCTTCGCCGGGACGGACGAGCTCAAGATGGTCACCATCCGGCTCAAGCCCAAGACCTGACCGTCACCCATCCACCGGCCGGTGTGGTCCGAATTGCTTCCGAGAGTCCCGTCCGGGGCTCCGCAACCCGGCCGGGACGCGTGTCCCGGCCCTACCGGAAGGATTCGGGCCATGCGCAATTCACCGAACCGCCTCATTGCCACCGCCTTCGGAGCCGTCTACCTCCTCGTGGGGCTTGTCGGATTCGCCGTGACCTCGGGAATCGGTTTCTTCTCCACCGAAGGCGCCAACCTCATCATTTTCGAAGTCAATCCCCTGCACAACGTCATTCACCTCGCCATCGGCGCGGCACTGCTGTATGCGGGCCTTAAAAACGTCCCGGCAGCCCGGACCATCAACGCAGGCGTAGGCGCCGTGTACCTCCTGGTGGGCATCCTTGGCCTGTTCCTGCTCAGCTCGCCGCTGAACATCATCGCCCTCAACGGTGCCGACAACGTGCTGCACCTGGCAAGCGCCGTTCTGCTGCTGGGCGTCGGCCTGTCCGTCGAGAAAACCCCCGCCGCAGTCCGCGTCTAATGAACGGCGGCCAGGCAGTCCTGCCTCTGGAGAACCCACGGGAAACGGCCGTCCGGCTGCTCGCCGGCTTTGCAGGCTTCGGCACGGCGGCGGTCAACCTCGCGATTTCCTCCAGCCTGTTCGCGGCCGGAGGCCTGCCCGGCCACCCATGGCCAATGCCCCTTGCCACAGCTGCGGCCATATGGGGAGTCGCCCTGTTGGGCTGGACTGTGGCGGCCCTTAGAAACAGCAGCTTTCCGCTGCCAGGCTGGTCCGCCGTCCTGCTGCCGGCCGCCGCTGCCGTCCACTTGCTGGCAATTGTCACCGGCGGCAGCGGCAACATGGCTGGCCTCAACGTCAGCCACCTCGCCGCCCTGCTGCTGACCCTCACTATCATCGCCGCCCAAGGCTGGCTGCGCCGCCAGGCCCTTGGGAGGACGGACGACGGCGGACTCCCCGGCACTGACAGCCCGGCCGGCGCTTCCGGTGCAGGACGGATGCTCGCAGCGGCCTTCGCGGGAGCTGTCGCCGTGGCTGCCATAGCGACGCCGGGACTCGCGGCCTCCGCCGCCGGACAGTTCGCCGTCCCGCACGGAAGCCATTTCGACAGCGGCGCGGGAGGACACCACGGTCCCTGACCGCCGCGGTCAGAGCACTGCGACAAAGCAGCCCTGAAGACGGGGGGCCCCCGCGCAGCTCGAACTTTCGGAGGTGCAGTTCAGCCGCGCGGGAGCTTCCGTCATGCCGCCATGTCAGCGGCCCGGATCATCGCTCACGGGGCTAGTGGTCAACGGCCTTCTCGGCGCCCACGCCGGTCAGTGAACGGACCTCCATTTCGGCCTGCTTGGTGGTGTCCTCCCTCTTCTTGTCCAGGACCGTGCCAAGCCAGCCCAAAAAGAATGCCAGCGGGATGGACACGATGCCCGGGTTGCTCAACGGGAAGACGGCGAAGTTGGCGCCCGGAAGCATGGACGTCTTCGCTCCGGAGACCACCGGGGACAACGCGATCAGGATGATCGCCGAGGCGAGGCCGCCGTACATGCTCCAGACGGCGCCCTGGGTGGTGAATCTGCGCCAGAACAGCGAGTAGATGATGGTCGGCAAGTTGGCGGAGGCCGCGACGGCAAACGCGAGCGCCACCAGGAAGGCCACGTTCTGCCCGTTGGCGAAGATGCCGCCGAGAATCGCCATGATGCCGATGACCACCACAGTGCGTCGCGCCACCTTGACCTCTGTGTCGGCGTCGGCCTTTCCCTTGGCGATGACGCTGGCATAGATGTCATGGGCGAAGGACGCCGCAGCTGTGATGGTGAGCCCGGCCACCACGGCGAGGATGGTGGCGAAGGCCACCGCCGAGATGAATCCCAGGAGCAGCGGTCCGCCCAGGTAGAAGGCAAGCAGCGGAGCTGCGGAGTTGACCCCGCCCGGGGCTGCCTTGATGGTGTCGGCACCGACCAGCGCGGCAGCGCCATAGCCCAGGACCAGGGTGAAGAGGTAGAACAGGCCGATCAGCCCGATGGACCACACAACGGACTTCCGGGCTTCCTTGGCCGTGGGCACGGTGTAGAAGCGCATCAGCACGTGCGGCAGGGCTGCCGTGCCGAGGACCAGGGCAAGGCCCAGGGACATGAAGTCCAGCTTGGAGGTTTCGGTCTTGCCGTACTGCAGTCCGGGGTTCAGCACTGCCGGGTTCTTCGCGGTTTCCACCGCGCCGCCCAGCAGGTCGGAGAGGTTGAAGCCGTAGATCGCCAGGACCCAGAAGGTCATGACGGCGGCACCCGCGATGAGCAGCATCGCCTTGATGATCTGCACCCACGTGGTTCCCTTCATGCCGCCGATGAGGACGTACATGATCATGAGGGCGCCCACGACGATGATCACCAGGGCCTGGCCGCCCCAGTCGCTGATGCCCAGCAGCAGGGAGATCAGGCTGCCCGCGCCGGCCATCTGGGCGAGGAGGTAGAAGAAGCAGACGGCCAGCGTGGAGATGGCTGCCGCGATGCGGACCGGGCGCTGTTTGAGGCGGAAGGAGAGGACATCGGCCATGGTGAACTTACCGGTGTTGCGGAGCAGTTCCGCCACCAGTAGGAGCGCCACGAGCCACGCGACCAGGAAACCGATGGAGTACATGAAGCCGTCATAGCCGTTGACGGCGATGGCGCCCGTGATGCCCAGGAACGAGGCCGCGGACAGGTAGTCGCCCGCGATGGCCGTTCCGTTCTGCGATCCGGTGAAGGACCGGCCGGCGGCGTAGTAATCAGCCGCGGTCTTGTTGTTCCGGCTCGCCCGCAGGACGATCACCATGGTGACCGCGACAAACAGGCCGAAGATCCCCATGTTCAGGAGGGTTGTGTCCTTGAGCGCGGCGACGTCGACCGCCGCTGGAATGCTGATCATGGAGTTTCCCCGCCCACGCGGTTGCCCGCTTTGTCGAATTCGTGTCCTTCAATACCGTGGCGGATCTCCGCTGCGATGGGGTCCAGCCTCCTGTTGCAGTAGCTGACGTACCAGCCGGTGATGGCAAATGTGGTGACGAACTGCAGCAGGCCCATGATCAGCCCGACGTTGATGTTCCCCCACACCTTGGTGGACATGAAGTCCGCGGCGTAGTCGGCCAGCAGCACATAGGCGAAGTACCACAGCAGGAATGCAATGGCCATGGGAAACACAAAGCTGCGGTGGCGCTTACGCAGTTCCCTGAACTGCTCGGTGGCTTGGACTTCCTTGAAGTCCGCGGACGCCGCTACGTCCGGAGTTCGGGCGTCATTACCCATCATTCCTCCTCATTGAGACTGCCTCCCACACCGCCGGCCGCACAATCCTCCGCCGATGTGACTCCCATCACTGTGCTCCCTTCCTGTGCGGCGTGACCAGTGGTCGCGGAAAACCGGTCGCCTAGCGGTCGCGATGCTGCGGCAAACGGCACGCGCTACGCTGGCTGCATGCCCGACTCTCCCCTCTATTCCGCGGCGGCCGTTGCGGTCATCGCCTTGGCGATCGCCGTCGTCGTCGGCGTTGGACTCAAGGTGCTCCGTTCCTTCCGCGAGCTGGGCACCGATGCCGAGCGGGCCACCTACAACACGCTGCACGCGGCGTCGAAAGCCGGCCAGCACTTGCGGACGGGACTGAATCCCGCGGGGGCCTCAAAAGCCAGCAAACAGTTGCGGGCCCTGCTGGGCTGCGACGCACTGGCCATCACGGACGTGTCCGGGGTGCTGGCATGGGACGGTGCCGCCGATGAGCTCAGGCCGCGGCTGATGGGCCTCGCCGCGGATGTGCTCACGGGCGGACGGACCCAAGTGATCAATGCCGGGGAATATCCCGTCCTGTCCGTCGGGCGCATTGCGTCCGCCGTCATTGCGCCGATCAGGGCCGGGTCCCGCGTGGTGGGCGTAGTTGCGGCCTTTGCCCCGTCCGCCGGCGCCGGCCTGGTGCGCGCCACGAGCGAAGTGGCGGACTGGGTGGCAGCGCAGGTGGAGCTGGCCGAACTTGATGCTTCGCGGACGCTGCTGATGGAGGCGGAGGTGCGGGCCCTGCGGGCGCAGATCAGTCCGCACTTCATCTACAACTCCCTGAACGCGATCGCATCCTTCATCAATACCGACCCCACGCGGGCGCGCGAGCTTGTGGTGGAGTTCGCGGACTTCACCCGGTACTCGTTCCGCCGGCACGGCGATTTCACCACCCTGGCCGAGGAACTGCGGTGCATCGACCGGTACCTCCTGCTGGAACGGGCACGGTTCGGCGATCGGGTCCAGGTGAGCCTGCGGATCGCCCCCGAAGTGCTGAGCACGGTCATTCCCTTCCTGAGCCTGCAGCCACTGGTGGAAAACGCCGTCCGGCACGGCCTGGAAGCGAAGGAGGGGCCCGGACACATCACCATCGCGGCGAACGATTCCGGCGCATTCGCGGAAGTCACCATCGAGGACGACGGCGTGGGGATGGATCCGGTGCAGCTCCAGTCCATGCTCGCGGGGCATACGGACGGCGAACACGTTGGCCTGCGGAACGTGGACGCACGCCTTCGCCAGGTCTACGGTGACGACCACGGACTGGTGATCGAGACGGCTCCAGGGGAAGGGACGCTGATCACCATGCGGGTTCCGAAGTCCCAGCCTGGCCATGACGCCTGAACCCTCCCGGACCGGAAGATAACCTAGAACCATGATTAACGTCCTCGTCGCCGACGACGAGCTGCCCGCCGTTGAAGAACTCGCCTTCCTGCTGGGCAAGGATGACCGTATCGGCACAATCCACCGCGCATCATCCGGGGCCGAGGCGCTGCGGGCTCTGGAAGCGGAGTCCGTGGATGCTGTCTTCCTCGATATCCACATGCCGGCGGTGTCCGGCCTGGACATCGCACGGGTGATTTCCCGCAGCGCCCGGCCGCCGGCCGTCGTATTTGTCACCGCCGACGAGGACTGCGCGCTCGAGGCGTTCGAGCTGGCGGCGGTGGACTACCTGCTGAAGCCGGTGCGTGCCGAGCGGCTCGCCCGTTCTGTGGGGCGGATCAGCGAACTGATCCGCGACGGCGGCGCGGTGCCGGAGATGATCACGGTTGACCAGGGCGGCACCACCAGGATGATCCGGCGCGACGACGTCATGTATGTCCAGGCGCAGGGCGACTACGCCAGGCTCCACACCGCCGATGCCAGCTATCTGATCCGGGTCCCACTGGCGGACCTTGAGCAGCAGTGGGCGGACGCCGGCTTCATCAGGACGCACCGTTCCTACCTCATTGCACTGTCCCACGTCACGCACCTGAAGCTGACCGCAGCCCGCCCCAGTGTCACCGTGGAGGCCGCCGAACTGCCGATCAGCCGGCGGCTTCTGCCGGCTGTCAGGGAGAAGCTCGAAGCGACCCGCATCCGGCCGCAGGCATGACGCGGATCAGGGTGACGGCGCCGCGCTCCGCGGCCAGGCCTGTCCTCCAGTCGCGGGAAGCGGCAGAGGAATCAGCGGTGGGGCAGGTCTTCGTCCGGTCCCTGATCCGTTCGCAGCTGCGGCTTGCCCTCGTGGTGGCGGGCGGCTTCCTCCTGATCCTTGGCGCCTTTCCGCTCCTGCTGGCAGCCATCCCCGGACTGGCGGAGTCACGGGTTGCCGGCATCCCCTTCGACTGGCTGCTTTTGGGCGCAGGCATCTACCCTGTGACGGGGCTCAGCGCCTGGCTGTACATCCGCAGCGCCGCGCGGAACGAGGCCCGTTACCGCGACCTCGCCGAGGACAGGTGATGGCCCGGTGAACCCCGCCGTGGGGATCGTTGCCATCGCAGCCGTCTCCGTCGCCACGGCCGTCATCGGCTTCTACGGGCTCCGGATTTCCCGGACCACCGGCGACTTCTACGTCGCGTCCCGCACCGTCCGGCCTTGGTGGAATGCATCCGCGATCGGCGGCGAGTATCTGTCCGCCGCGAGCTTCCTGGGCGTGGCCGGACTGATTCTGCTGTCCGGCACCGATGCCCTGTGGTTCCCCGTGGGCTACACGGCCGGGTACCTGATGCTCCTGCTGTTCGTGGCCGCCCCGCTCCGCCGCTCGGGGGCCTACACGATTCCCGATTTCACCGAGGCCCGGCTGGATTCCCGGGCCGTGCGGCGGGTGACAAGCCTCGCCGTGGTTATCGTGGGCTGGCTGTACATCGTCCCCCAGCTCCATGGCGCTGCCCTCACGATCCGGACCACGACGGGCCTGCCGGCATGGGTGGGGTCCACGGCCGTCGTGGTGGTCGTGTGCCTGACGGTCGTGGCCGGAGGGATGCGCTCCATCACCTTCGTGCAGGCCTTCCAATACTGGCTCAAGCTCACCGCGCTGGCCGTACCGTTTGTTTTCATCGTCCTGGCCCTGACAGACAACGGCACCCCCGCGGTGGCCGCTGCTGCCACGAACCCCACGGGGCTGGCCCCCGCCGGTCCGTACCAGAACATCTCGCTGCTGGTCGCCCTGCTGTTCGGAACGCTGGGACTGCCGCATGTGCTGGTTCGGTTCTACACCAACCCGGACGGGCATTCAGCCCGGCGGACCACCCTGATCGTGCTGGGGCTGCTGTCCGTGTTCTATCTGTTCCCCACGGCCTACGGGCTCGCCGGCCGGGTGTTCGCGCCGGGACTTGCCCAGGCGGGGCAGGCCGACGCACTCGTCCTGCTGCTGCCCGGGCGCCTCATCGGCGGACCGGCCGGCGAACTGCTGTCCGCGCTGGTCGTGGCGGGCGCCTTTGCCGCTTTCCTCTCCACAACGTCGGGACTCGTGGTTTCCCTCGCCGGCGTGATCAGCCAGGATGTGCTCGGCGGCAGCGTCCGCGGATTCAGGCTGGCCGCGCTCATTTCCGCGACGGTTCCGCTGGGCTTGGCGTTCATGACGGATTCCCTGGCTTTGGCCGGCAGCGTGGGACTGGTGTTCGCCTTCACGGCCTCGACCATCTGCCCGGTGCTGTTGCTGGGCATCTGGTGGCGGGGCCTTACCGACGCCGGCGCCATCGCAGGCATGGCGACAGGCGGCCTGCTCTGCGGCGGAGCCATGGTGGCCGGCGGTGCACTCGGCGCTGGCGGCACACCCTTCTGGCTGGCGCAACCCGCGGCGTGGACAGTGCCCGCCGCCTTCGCCGTCATGATCCTGACGTCCAGGGCCACGAAAAAACGGGTCCCGCGAACGATCACCAAGGTGATGACCAGGCTCCATACGCCCGAACGGCCCCTCGCCACAGAGCGTTAAATCACACGCGTTCCACGGCGGTCGGAGTGCTGCGTCATGTTGGGGTCAGTCGATGGCAGCCATGAGTTCGACCACCCGGTCCAGGAAGGCGTCCACCTGGGTTTCCTCGTAGCCGGCCTGGCCCACGGCCGGGCGGAACACGGCGCGGCGGACGTTATCGACGCTGAGCGGCTTGTCCTCTTCGAGGTAGCCGATCAGGTCCATGCACAGCCGGTCCACGTCCTTGGTGCTGTAGCTGCGCGCCTTCTTCTTGGCCGGGCGGCGGAACCGCTCGCCGTCGGGCCGGTGGAGCCGGCCCCTCAGAGTTCCGGAAAGCTGCCCGATCTGCCGCAGCCAGGCCTCTTCTCCCTGCTCGGCTATGAGTTCGTCGCGTTCACGCCGGGCGAAGGCATCCTCCAGCCGGTCCAGCGCCGCGTCCACGTTGGTGGCCGCGTATCCGCCCTTGACGGGGTCGAAGGACACGGCCCGGACGTCGGCGCTTCGGATGGGGTGGACGGCCGTCTCGGGTGTCTCGAGTGAAACGCGGGCCCGCTGCAGGAACTGGTCCACCTGCTTGGCGTTATAACCGTATACGGTGCGGGCCACGCGTTCGAAAGACGCGGGAATCTGCCGTTTGCTGTCCACTCTTACCATGTTTCCTTCAATGCTTTTCAGCTAAGTCGTAACCGCACCATTTTAGGGCGTTGCGGTGTGCCGCCCCGTGCCGGGTAGCTGTCAGGCCCCGGAGACGAGGACGAACAGCAGGAAGGCCACCGGGGACGCGAAGACGATGGAATCCAGCCGGTCCATGACCCCGCCGTGGCCGGGAAGGATGCTGCTCATGTCCTTAATGCCGAGTTCGCGCTTGACCATGGATTCCGCAAGATCGCCGGCGGTAGAGGATGCCACCATTCCCACGGCGAGAATCACTCCCACCCACCACGGTTTCCCGAGTACGAAGACACAGGCCAGGATGCCAATCACCATCGCCCCCGCAATGGATCCGGCAAAGCCTTCCCACGATTTCTTGGGACTGATCTTGGGAGCCATCGGGTGCTTGCCCAGTGAAGCGCCCACCAAGTAGCCGAAGGTGTCGTTGGAGACCACCAGCAGAAGCAGAATGACCACCTGCCAGGCACCCTCAGGCACCGCTCCGCCGGGCCACAGTCCTATGGGGGTCACGCCCACCGCAACGTGGAGCGGCAGTGCGGCGAAACTGATCAGGAAGGGAACCCACGCCAAGGTAAAGACACCGGCGAAAATGCTGCGTGATGAGCCGACGGCGCTTTCGACCGAGCGCCACAGGAGAACAGCCACGCTGCTGGCCAGCAAGGCGAACAACAGGCTTTCCAGCCCACCGAAGTAGGCCGAAAACGGCATGGCCACGGTGCCTACCATCACCGGGACAATGGGCAGCCGCGTGCCGTTGGCCTCCAGTGCGCGGAAGATTTCCCACACTCCAAAGACGGCGAACGTGGTGGTCACTGCGACGAAACCCAGCGGCAGGAACAGCAGCCCGCCCAGCACTGCGAAGAGCATGGCCAGTCCGACGGCGGTTGCCGCCGGCAGGTTGCGCCCGGCTCCGGGAGTCGGATTAGGCCTCGGCTGCCGGGTCCGCGATCGCGCCCGCGCTCCGGGGGCCTGCTGTGCTTGGCCCATCAGACTTCGAGCAGCTCTGCTTCCTTGCGCTTCAGCAGCTCATCGATACCGTCGACATGCTGCTTGGTGATGGCGTCGAGCTCCTTTTCCCCTCGGCTGCCCTCGTCCTCGCCGGCCTCGCCGTCCTTGACCAGGCGGTCCAGGGTTTCCTTGGCCTTGCGGCGGATGTTGCGGATGGAGACCTTGGCGTCTTCGCCCTTGGACTTGACGATCTTCACGTATTCTTTGCGGCGTTCCTGAGTGAGGTCAGGAATGGTGATGCGGATAACGTTGCCGTCGTTGGACGGGTTGGCTCCGACTTCAGAGTCACTAAGGGCACGTTCAATGTCGCGCAGGGCGGTCTTGTCGTACGGGGTGATCAGGATGGTGCGCGCATCGGGAACCGCGAAGGACGCCAGCTGCTGAAGGGGCGTGGGGGTTCCGTAGTACTCCACCATCACCTTGTTGTAGAGGCCCGGGGTTGCCCGGCCCGTCCGGATCGAGGCGAAGTCTTCCTTGGCTACCTCGACTGCCTTGTCCATCTTGTCCCCGGCTTCGAGCAAGGTTTCTTCGATCACGGTCTCTCCTCAGAAATCGGTTCCCGGCGGACCGGGGCATTTCACAATCCTGGTTCCGCCCGATGGACGGAACCTTCCTAGAAATATCCTAGCTGTAACTAGGGGGTGACCAGCGTTCCCAGCTCTTCACCGCGGATGGCACGCGTGACGTTGCCTTCGCCTTCCATGCCAAACACCACCATGGAGAGGTTGTTGTCCTTGCACATGGTCATGGCCGTCTGGTCCATGACCCGGATGTCGCGGCGAAGCGCGTCGTCGTAGCTGAGCTTTTCCAGCTTCTCGGCGGTCGGATCCTTCTTGGGGTCGGCGGTGTAGACGCCGTCCACACCGCTCTTCGCCATGAGCACCACGTCCGCGTGGACCTCGAGGGCGCGTTGTGCGGCCACCGTGTCCGTGGAAAAGTACGGCAGGCCGGCACCGGCACCGAAGATGACCACCCTGCCCTTCTCCATGTGGCGGATGGCGCGGCGTGGAATGTACGCCTCGGCGACCTGTCCCATGGTGATGGCGCTCTGGACACGGGTCCCGACGCCGGCCTGCTCAAGGAAGTCCTGGAGTGCCAGGCAGTTCATGACTGTTCCCAGCATGCCCATGTAGTCGGCACGTGAGCGGTCCATTCCGCTTTGGGACAGTTCGGCTCCGCGGAAGAAGTTGCCGCCGCCCACCACAATGGCAACCTCGACGTCGGGAACGGCTGCGGCGATCTGTTTGGCGACTCCGCGGACGGTGTCCGGGTCGACGCCGAGCTTGCCGCCTCCGAAGACCTCACCGGACAGCTTCAGGAGGACCCGGCGCCTGCTCTTCTCTGACTGGACTGAAGTATTGACGGCTTCCATGGTGCCTTCCCGTTGGTGAGTTCTGAGCTAGGTTATCGTGCTGTGCGGCCAAAGCTCATATCCCGCTGTGGCCGGTGCATGCAAAAGGGGCGGCCACCGAAGTGACCACCCCCCTTGCGTGTCTGACTAGGAACCGACGCGGAAACGCGTGAAGGCTGTTCCCTTGACGCCGGCCTCTTCGAGGATCTGCGCAACAGACTTCTTGGCATCCTTGGCGAAGGCCTGGTCGACCAGGACTTCACCCTTGTAGAAGCCCGTCACGCGGCCTTCCACAATCTTGGTCATGGCGGCTTCGGGCTTGCCCTCGGCCTTGGCAGTCTCCTCGGCGATGCGGCGCTCGGACGCGACCAGGTCAGCCGGAACATCCTCGCGGGAGAGGTAGTTCGGGGCCATGGCTGCGATGTGGACCGCGACGTCGTGGGCTGCGGTGGCAGCAGCTTCACCTTCACCATCAACGGCGAACAGAACGCCGACCTGGGCCGGAAGGTCCTTGGAGGTCTTGTGCAGGTAAGCGTCGACCGTGGCACCCTCGATGCGGGAGATGCGGCGGACTACTACCTTCTCGCCGAGGATGGCGCCCTCTTCGACAACAACCTCGGACAGCGGCTTGCCGTCCACGTCGGTGGCGAGCAGGGTCTCGAGGTCGGCTGCGCCGGACTCGACGGCGATGGCCAGGACCCTGTCGGCGAGCTGGATGAACTTGTCAGCCTTGGCCACGAAGTCGGTCTCGCAGTTGACTTCAATCATCACGCCGACCTTGCCGTCGACCTTGGCAGCAACCAGGCCTTCAGCGGTGGAACGACCTTCACGCTTGGTAGCGCCCTTCAGGCCCTTGATGCGGATGATCTCGATAGCCTTCTCGGCGTCGCCGTTGGCTTCGTCGAGAGCCTTCTTGACATCCATCATGCCGGCGCCGGTGCGCTCGCGCAGAGCCTTGATATCAGCGGCAGTGTAGTTCGCCATGTGAACCCCTCTGTCTAGAAAATTTATGTGGTGTACGGACCGACAGGACGGCAGCTCACCTGGTGAGCCGCCATCCTGTCAGTTACCCCGGCGCTGGGAACAGCGCCGGGAAATCCCGGTGGAGTTGTTTACTTCTCGGCGTCGGTGGCCTCGGCAGCAGCCGGGGCTTCCTCTGCAGCGGGGGCAGCTTCAGCAGCCGGCGCCTCAGCAGCCGGGGCTTCCTCTGCAACCGGTGCCTCAGCAGCAGGTGCCTCAGCAGCGGCGGCTTCGGCCTTGCTGCCCTCGAGGAGTTCGCGCTCCCACTCGGCCAGCGGCTCTTCCGGGGTCTCGGCAGTGCCGGTTGCACGCTGGTTGCGGGCGATCAGGCCCTCTGCAACAGCGTCAGCAACAACGCGGGTCAGGAGGTTCACGGAGCGGATGGCGTCGTCGTTGCCCGGGATCGGGAAGTCGACTTCGTCGGGATCGCAGTTGGTGTCCAGGATGGCCACAACCGGGATGTTGAGCTTCTTGGCTTCGTCAACAGCCAGGTGTTCCTTCTTGGTGTCCACGATCCAGAGCACTGAAGGTGCCTTGGTGAGGTTGCGGATACCACCGAGGTTGGACTCAAGCTTCGTGAGTTCGCGACGGAGGAGCAGCAGTTCCTTCTTGGTGTAAGCGGAACCGGCGACGTCGTCGAAGTCGATCTCTTCGAGTTCCTTCATGCGCTGGATACGCTTGGCAACCGTCTGGAAGTTGGTCAGCATGCCGCCGAGCCAACGCTGGTTGACGTACGGCTGGCCAACGCGGGTGGCCTGCTCGGCAATTGCTTCCTGGGCCTGCTTCTTGGTGCCGACGAAGAGCACGGTGCCGCCGTGTGCAACGGTGGCCTTGACGAACTCGTACGCGCGGTCGATGTAGGACAGCGACTGCTGGAGGTCAATGATGTAGATGCCGTTGCGCTCCGTGAAGATGAATCGCTTCATCTTCGGGTTCCAACGACGTGTCTGGTGTCCAAAGTGGACGCCGCTGTCAAGCAGCTGGCGCATGGTTACGACGGGCATGCCGACGCTCCTTCCGGCAGGTCATTCATGAGAGAGCCCGTAGGCCGCTCTTACCCTGCCAATAGTTGACGGTTAATTAGCTTCGCCCAAGGCAGGCGTTGCTCCTGGCATCCATTGCGCTTCTCATCAGGACCGTTGCCGGACCTGACCGCAAGAGGCACAATCCTCCGCCGGGAACCTGTGGCTTCCGGTGCTGGAGGGCTGGATACGCGTAGTCAGCTGCTGCTCCCCCGCACTCCTGAATGGGGCGTGCTGACGCTACCCAAGAGAATTGGAATACGTTGAGGGCACAGCAAACTGCTCCGTCAAGTGTACTACAGCGGTCCGCCGCCGATGCACCAACTTCCACGACTCCGCGGGCGTTTTCCACATACGGCGCGACGCCTGTTTTCACCATCCGGCATAGGCGCAAAGCTGGACAGATGAAAGCCTCCGTCCTCCTGACAGCTCTCCTGATCGCCGCTGCGGCCGCGGCGCCCTCGGCTGTTCCAGGAAACGGTCCGCCGGGCACCGGGCTCAGTCCGGCGGTTGTGCCGCCCGCTGCGCCGTCGTGGATCTGGCCGCTCACTCCCCGGCCCGCAGTGCTGCGGGCCTTCGATCCGCCGGACAAGCCGTGGCTTAGCGGGCACCGCGGCGTGGACCTCAGGTCGGCGTCCGACGGCGCCCCCGTCACCTCCCCGGAGAACGGCACCGTCAGCTTCGTGGGAGTTGTGGTGGACCGGCCCGTCATCACCGTTGACCACGGCAACGGCCTGCGCAGCAGCTTCGAACCCGTGCGCAGCACACTTTCGAAGGGCGACGCCGTGGGCAAGGGAGACCCCCTGGGCACGCTGCTCCCCGGGCACTGCGGGGCGACGCCATGCGTTCACTGGGGTGTGCGCCGGGGAGACGACTATGTGAATCCACTGCAATTCGTCCTGGATCTGAGGCCATCGATCCTTCTGCCACTGGAGCGGGATCCTCCCGGCTGACCGCACGCGTCAGGAGGGGGCAGCCGGCTGGTACCGGCGCTGACTAGACGATGGCCGGACCACTAGACGATGGCCGAAACGCCGGTGATGGCGCGCCCCGTGACCAGGGTGTTCACTTCGTGCGTCCCTTCGTAGGAGTAGACGGCCTCGGCGTCGGCGAAGATCTTGGCCATCTCGAAGTCGGTGACGATGCCGTTTCCGCCCAGCAGGCTGCGGCCCATGGCCACGCTTTCCCGCATGCGGGCGGTCGTAAAGGCCTTTGCAAGCGCTGATTGTTCGTCCTTGGCCTGCCCGGCGTCTTCCAGCTGTGACAGGCGGACCATCATGCCCATGGAGCTGACGGCATTCCCCAGGATCTGCACAAGCTGGCTTTGCACCAGCTGGAAGGAGGCCAGCGGGCGTCCGAACTGATGGCGTTCCACAGCGTAGCGGCGGGCGACGTCGAAGGCGGCCAGCTGCTGGCCCACAGCCTGCCAGGCCACGGCGAGGCGTGTGACCTTGAGGACCTTGTTGGTGTCGCGGAAACTGTCGGCGTTGGCCAGCTTGAAGAACTCCGGGACTGCCACGTTCTCGAGTGTGATGTCCGCGTTCTGGACCGTCCGGAGGGAGATCTTGTTCTCGATCTTGGTGGCGCTGAACCCGGGGAGGGTGGTGTCCACCAGAAAGCCCTTCACCTGGTTGTCGGTCACATCCCGGGCATAGATGACCACCCAGTCCGAGAATGTGGCATTGCCGATCCAGCGCTTGGCGCCATTGAGGATCCAGTGGTCGCCGTCGCGCCGTGCCGTGGTGCGGGTTCCGCCCGCAACGTCGGAGCCGCCCAGCGGTTCCGTCAGGCCGAAGGCGCCGATCTTCTTGAGGGAGTAAATGTCCGGCAGCCAGGCATCCTGCTGTTCCCGGGAGGCCAGCGCTTCTATGGATCCGGTGAAAAGGCCGTCGTGGACGCCCATGAACGTGGCGATGGACGTATCCGCCCGGGTGACTTCCGCGTGCACAATGCCGGCAAAAAGATTGGAGTAGCCCTGGCGCCGCACTGGGCTGACGAGGTCGATCTCGGCCAGCTTGGGAATCAGTTCCATGGGGAACTCGCCACGGTTCCAGCAGTCCACCGCAATGGGCTTCACCTCGCGGGCCAGGAAAGCGCGGATCTCGGCCAGCCGGTCCTGCTCCTTGCTGTTGAGCAACTGCTCGAAGGCGAAAAAGTCTCCGTCGGCATAGGGAAGGTTGTTGATGTCAATTGCGGCTTCGGACATGGTGTTCCTTCGCGGTGATCAGCAGTGACCTGAGAGACTCCGGGCATTGCACCTAAGATATGTTACTGACCAGTAACTTACCGCAGTTGCCGCGGGAAACAAAGCCCACGGAAACGACATCCTTCCCGGGGAACGAGGCAGGCCCGGAGACCGGGCCCCCCGGAAAGCAGAAAGAGCCGTGACCGACGTTGAAACGTCGGTCACGGCTCTGTGCAGAACGGGTAGGGCTACTCGGACTTGAACCGAGGACCTTAGGATTATGAGTCCCGCGCTCTAACCAGCTGAGCTATAGCCCCCCGCCCCCGATTCCGGGGCCCCTGACCGGGGCCCGTCATCTGAGGGGCAGAAACACTCTAGCAAACTGGCGAACGGCTTTAGACCACGCGCCCCTCGACGGCCTGCTTCCAGAGAAGACCTTCTTCCAGGCGACGTCCTTCTAGACCACTTTGTCGTCGTAGCTCGCGCCGCGGTACAGATCCTCAAAGGTCTGCAGGGTCCCCTGGATGCTGTGGGGCTCCACCATGCAGCGGCTGGCGTGCCCCATGGCCTTCCGCTCCTCGGCCGGCAGGCGCAGGATCCGCGTCAGCTTCTCTGACAGGTCCGCACTGTCATTCGGAGTGAACAGGTAGCCGTTCTCGCCGTCCCGTACCAGGTGCGGTAGCGCCATGGCGTCGGCCAGCAGCACGGGAGTAGAGGCGGACATCGCCTCAAGGGTAACGAGGGACTGCAACTCGGCGGTTCCCGGCATGCAGAAGATGTCCGCCCGGATGTAGGCCTCGCGGAGCTCTTCGTCGCTGGCAAGGCCCAGGAACTTCACCCGGCCCTGCAGTCCAAGCCGGTGGACGAGGGACTCCAGGGCAGGGCGGACCTCGCCGCCGCCAACGATCTCCAGGTGCACATTCAAGTCCGCGGGAGCGGCCGCCACGGCCTTGATCAGCACATCGACGTGCTTCTCCTCCGCCAGGCGGCCGGCAAACAGCACTGTCGGATGGGCGTGCGGCTTGATGACCTCGTCCGGCTTCAGTTCGTAAGCGGCCGAGTCGATGCCGTTGGACAGCGGCAGGACCTTGCGGAGGAAGGCGTGCTGGTGCATCGCCTTCGCCGCCAGCGGTGTGGGCGTCGTGACGACGTCAGCCTGGCCCATCACCTTGCCCATGTCCCGCCAGGAAATCTTCCCGATGATGTCCTTGAACCACTGCGGGAACGGCAGGAACGGATTGAGGTTTTCCGGCATGAAGTGGTTCGTGGCAACTATCCGGATGCCACGCTTCACCGCCTCGTAGAGCACGTGCTCACCAATCATGTAGTGGCTTTGGATGTGCACCACGTCCGGCTGGACCTTGTCGAACAGGAGGCTGATCTCCTTCTTGATCTCCCAGGGAAGGCAGATCCGGAAATACTCATGCGTGAAGACGCCGTGCGAGCGAAGGCGGTGAACGGTTGCTTCCGTGCGGAACTCCGTGAAGCTCCTGCCCTTGTCTGGCCGGCAAGCAAGGACATGGACGTTGTGTCCGCGGCCGGTCAGGCCCTTCGCCAGCCGGTAGCCGAACTGGGCGGCTCCGTTGACGTGGGGCGGATAGGTGTCGGCCGCAATGAGGATGGTCAGGGGAGGCTGGGCATCGGGCATGGTCACGTGGAGAGCTCCTGGTGGTCACGGCGTGTTCAGCTGCGGCTGTCCACGCCGGGTGGCCGCTGGCACGTTTTGCGCCTGGCCCGCTGTGAAAAGTCGGCTAGTGGGACGCCCTGCCAGCGGCCTTCCGAGCGTCTTTCTTCCGCTTGGTGACCTCGGGATGGTGCCGGGAGAGGGCGATTACTCCCACGATAGCAAGGGTTGCCGCCGTACCCATGGCAATCGCCATCACGGCGTGGACATCGGGCCGCAGCTCACCCAGGATGGCGATGCCGATCGCGATGCCCACAATGGGGTCGATGACGGTCAGGCCGGCGATCACGAGATCAGGCGGCCCGGTGGAGTAGGCACTCTGGACAAACCAGGATCCGAGCCCGCCTGCTGCGGCAATGGCGAGCACGGTATACCACTGCACGTTCAGCAGGCCCAGGCCGTTGGGGTCGAGCAAGTGCTTGCCGATAATCCTGGTCAGCACCGCCACGAATCCGAACAGCACGCCGGCGCCAAGAATGTAGACAAAGGCACTCATGCGGTGCTTGAACATGGCCGCGAGGGTGCCGAAAATACCCACGGCAAGGGCGAGCAGCAGCACAATGGTGAGTTCGTCGTCGGAACTCACATGGTGGTTTTCCTGCGTGACGTTCACGGCAAGCAGGACAAACAGCGCGGAGCCGGTGACGCATGCGGTGATGGCCACTACGGTGGCCCGGTTGATACTCAGCCCTTGGTCCTTGGAATTGACCACTGTGGTGACCACCAACGCGATGGCACCGATCGGCTGCACCACAGTCAACGGGGCTGTGACCAGTGCGGTCGCATTCATCACCATGCCGGTGCACAGGAGCAGCAAGCCGAAGACCCACCGCCGGTTGCGCAGGAGGCGAAGGAACCCGTTGGAGCTGAGGGCCAGGCCGCCGGTATCGGCCTTGACCGCGCTGCCCTGGCGCTGGGCGCCAAAGGCAAGGAAAAACGCGCCCATCACCGCAAGGAAAACGGCAAGCCACACCATCAGCTGTCCCCGCCATCGGCAGTAAGCATCGTGCCCTTCCGGCGGATGGCCCAGAAATAGTTGTAGGCCGCAATCCAGTGGCCGATCAGCCCCAGGCCGAGCACGATCCAGGCGGCCACAAAGAAGGCAGCGGCAGAAGGAATGTCCAGCTTCGACAGCACCAGCAGCGGAGTGCCCAGCAGCAGCAGGCCGGTGCGGGCCTTGCCGATCCGGCTGACCGGCAGATCCGGATGGCTGTGGAAATAGAAGAGCGACATGGTCAGCAACACGGCGTCGGGGATCACGAGCGCAGCCAGGTACCACCACTGCACCACACCGGCGATCACCAGCGTCACCGCCACGGAGAGCAGCGCCAGCCTGTCAGCGATAGGGTCCATGACCCTGCCCAGCTTGGAGGCCTGGTTGAACCGGCGGGCAACGTAACCGTCCACCCAGTCGGTGCTGCCCATGATGGCGAGCACCAGCACGGCGAACCCGTATTCCTTCTGTGCCAGCACGAGCCAGATGAAAAGCGGCACGCCCATGAAGCGCAGCACCGTGATGAGATTGGGGACAGTGAAGACCAGATCGTGATCGACGTGCGGCTGGCCGGGCCGGGAACCAGCGCCGATAAACCTCATCCGGTCCCCCTCTCCATGGCCGGCGGTGTCTTCCTGTCAGAGTTCAGGGCAACACTCAGCTCTTGAACAGTTTGCGCAGCAGGGCAAGCAGAACGGCGGTGGACGCGGCGAAGGCGAGCAGCGGCTTCCACCGTGCCTCCAGCTGTTCCGGCAAGGAACCTGCGGCCGTGCCTCCGGAGGAAGACGCTGAAGCGGACAAGGCCGCAAACTTTTCGCCTACGCGCTCCTTGCCGTCCTTGAGCTTGTCCTTGCCCTGGTCCAGGCGGTGCCTGGCTGTGCCGAGCAGGGCCTGGGCCTGGGTCTTGACGTCGATTTCCTCGCTGAGTTCGTCGCGGACCCCCGTCAGGTGTTCGCGGCGCTGCGCCAGGCGGCGGTGAAGTTCGGGCTCAGTAACGGCCGGCACGTCAACGGCCTCTGCGGCAGCCTTCGCTTCTTTGTCCGCCTTGGCTTTGGCTTTGGCCGCAGCCTTGGCTTCCTTGGCTGCCTTGGCCTGGGGCGAGTTGGGATCCAGCAAGGCAGCGTCGAAGTCCGAGCCCTCCTTGGCGATCCCAAGGTCATGCTTCAGGCCGCGGATGGTTTCCTCGGGGACCAGCGGCATGGCCTTCTTGAACTTCCGGAGGCCGATAAGCCCGCCAATCAGCGCGATGAGGAGGAATACCGCGCACACCAGAAGCGCCGCGAGCCAGGCCGGCATCACGGTGGCGAGCCCCATGATGGCTGCGACGATCAGCCCGGTCACCAGGAACGCCAGGAAGACGGCGGCCACACCAAAGAAGGCTCCGGCAACGCCGAGCTGTTTGCCCTTGCGCTTGACCTCGAACTTGGCCAGGGCAATCTCGTCGTTGAGCTGGCGCGGCGCCAGTTTAAAGATGAGTTTCAACGTTTTTGGCAGCGCAGTTATACGCAATCCCTGGTTGGCCCGCCCGCTGTGACGCCCGCTCATAGGTTCCGCCTAACTGGTTCCCTAGTCGATTCTTCTTCGGCTGTTGCGGGGCCCGCGTGTGGCTCAGCGCGCCCCCGCTGACAAAACTATCATTCAGGGTCAGCCGCAACTTCTGGAATTTCTTCCCGGCGAGCCCTCCAACGCTGTAAAAGTATGATCTTTGCGCCCTAGGATTGATCTCTGTGACCACCACCAACCCGGGCGACGCCCTGAGCCGCCGCCAGAAATTCCGGTACATCCTTCTTCTTGGTGCCCTCACCGCCCTGGGACCCTTCACGGTGGACCTCTATCTGCCCGCCTTCCCCGCGCTGGAGGCAAGCCTGAACGTTTCGGAGGCCGCCGTCCAGCTGACCCTGACAGGCACCACCGTCGGCTTCGCGCTGGGGCAACTGGTGGTGGGCCCGTTCAGCGACAAGTTCGGCCGGCGGCTGCCGCTCATCCTGGCCACCGCCGTGCACATTGCCGCCTCCGTGGGGGCTTCGCTGTCCACAGACATCGGAACCCTCGGCCTGTTCCGCGTCCTGATGGGCATCGGTGCCGCCGGCGGAGGCGTGGTGGCCATGGCCATGGTGCGCGACCTGTTCAGCGGCTACGCCATGGTGCGGATGTTCTCCCGCATGGCCCTGGTCAACGGCCTGGCACCCATCCTTGCTCCCGTGATCGGATCCCAGCTGCTGCTGGCCATGCCGTGGCCGGGCATCTTCGTTTTCCTGGCCTGCTACGGCTCTTTGGTGATCATCGCCGCGACGTTGCTGGTCCGCGAGACGCTGCCGCGTGAGAAACGCGGCCAGTCCGGGATGACGGCCCGCGAGCGGTACCGCAAGCTCTTCTCCGACCGGATCTTCGTCGGCCTCCTTTTGGTCGGCGGCATGAACTTCGGCGGCCTGTTTACATACCTGTCCGCGTCGCCATTCCTCTTCCAGGACATCTACGGTTTCACGCCGCAGCAATATGGCCTGCTGTTCGGCATCAATTCACTGGGTATCGTGGCCGGGGTCCAGACCAGTTCGAGGCTCATCCGGCGGGTCCCGCCCCAATGGATTCTGGCCGGCTCCACCGCCTGGATGTTCCTGATGGCCCTGCTGATCGTCGTCTTCGACCAGCTGGGATTCGGGCTCTGGGGCGTGATGGTCCCGCTCTGGTTCTACATCCTCGGGACAGGCTTCACCTTCCCGAGCGTCCAGGTCCTCGCCCTGGCCAGCCACGGCGCGCAGGCGGGCACGGCTGCGTCCCTGCTGGGTGCCTCCACCTTCCTCATGGCCGGCATCATCTCACCGGTGGTGGGTTGGCTGGGCGGCAGTTCGGCCACGCCCATGGGTGCAGTCCAGGCCTGCTGCATCTTCCTCGCAGCCGCAGCCCTGTGGATCGTGGTCCGCCCCAGGACCGTGCCGTCGATCCACTGATTCGCGGAACCAGCAAGCCAAGGTCCAGCCATGCGAAGGTCCAGCAAGGCGAGGTCCAGCAAGCCAAGGTCCAGCAATACACGGAGCCACCGACGCACACTGTCCGCGGGTACGCTGGCCGCATGACTCGAAAACCGCACCGCAACCGCCGCGGGCTGTTCCTCGGAGCGATCCTTGGCGGCGTCGCAGGCTACTTTGCCGGCAGGGCCGTTGGCAACGCTGCGATGGGCATCATCCTCGGTGCCGTGGCGGGCTCCGCGCTGCTGTACCGGGTCAATCCGGGGCCCTGGAACCGGCCCTGAGGACAGGCACCCCCCGGCGCCCCGGAGGCTCCGCACGGGTCTGTTCCGCGCGGCCCGCTGCGAGATAAAGTTGATACGTGCCCCACTGGCAGGATCATCACCCACTCCCGGCCACGTGGCAGCGGTGCGACGCCGGCATACTGCCGTTGTGGTGGGACCGGCTGTGCACCCAGACCAGTGCGCAGTCGGCAGCTCTCTATGCGGCGGGACTTTTCACCGAGGACCGCCGCCGCCCCATTGCCCAATGGTTCAATCCGGCCTTCAACGCGGCATTGCTCGTGGCCCCGGAGACCTCCCCGGAGTGGCCTGTGCAGCGCTTCGGCATCTTCTATGCCCCGCCCGACGGCGGCTTCACCCGCGTGCACTCCTCGCCGCACGAGTGGCATCCGCGGCAGCCCCGCACCCCGCCCACCGAGAGTGAGGCCTTCGCAGCCGCCGTGGCCGAGGCCGAACGGTTCCTCCAGGTCGAGATGGATTTCGTCTGAAAGCAGGCCCACACCAGAACATGAAAAAAGTCCCGCAGCCGGCGGTGAGCCGGCTGCGGGACTTTGTGCGCTCCTCCTGCTGGACTTGAACCAGCAACCCTTCGATTAACAGTCGAATGCTCTGCCAATTGAGCTAAGGAGGAATGAAGCAGGTATGACATTAGCAAAGGTTCCGGCGCTATGGGAAATCGGCCCGGCCGAGCGGAGAAATACCCCGCCCGGGTATAAAAAAGTCCCCGTTCCGGAGGCCGGAACGGGGACAGTGCGCTCCTCCTGCTGGACTTGAACCAGCAACCCTTCGATTAACAGTCGAATGCTCTGCCAATTGAGCTAAGGAGGAATGAAGCGGGTACTAGCCTAGCAAACACCCCGCCGGGAAACGAAATCGAGCTCCCCCGTGCCGGCCGGTGGCGCCTCAGGCGTCCGAGCGAAGGGCCCTGCGCTCCATCTCCAGCTGCATCAGCTCCCGGTTCAGCCGCTGGAATTCCTCAGGATCGGCCGACGCGTCGAGGCGCTGCAGCTGCCCCATCTTCTCTGCCTTGACCCTGGTGATCTGGAGTTCGAACAGCCGGGCCAGGATGTCGCGGCAGTACTTCAGGACGCCCTCGGCGTTGCTGGCGGGCAGCGGGACGACGGCAAGCTCCGAGACCAGCGGCCGCAGCGGTTCCGGGACCTCGTGCATCACCTGCTCCACCCAGCGCACGGGGTCACCGGTCAGCCCGGGCCCTGAGGCGCGCATGGCGTCGTGGACGGCCTGGTAGGCCGGGGTCCGGAACCCGGCGGCGCTGAACCGGTCCCAGGTCCCGCCCTCCAGCATGCCGGGCTCCTGCAGGGCCACTTCCAGCGCCTGCCGCTCCATGGACGCCACGGGGTCCCGGGGGTCGGGACGGTTGAAGGACGGCACCACGCCCGACGGCGGCAGCGCACCGACGCCGGGCCCCGCACCATGGGAGGGGGCCCCGCCCTGGGCGGCGCGCTTCGCGGCGGCGGCCACCGCTCCGCTGACCTCCTCGACGGACATGCCGAGCCAGCCGGCCAGCTCGCGGGCGTAGCCGGGGCGTATGCCGGCATCGCGGATCTGCGCCACGACGGGCGCGGATTCACGCAGGGCAGCAATACGGCCCTCCACCGTGTCCAGGTTGTGCCGCTTCAGGGAGGCCCTGATGGCAAATTCAAACAGCGGACGCCGGGTCCCGATGAGGTCGCGGACAGCCGCGTCGCCTTTGGCCTGGCGCAGCTCGCAGGGGTCGGCTCCCGTGGGTTCGACGGCCACGTAGGTCTGTGCGACGAACCTCTGGTCCTCTTCAAACGCCCGGAGGGCGGCCTTCTGGCCGGCCGCGTCGCCGTCGAAGGTGAAGATGACCTCTCCCCCGGTGCCATCGTCGGACAGCAGCCGCCGGGCGATCTTGATGTGGTCGGCGCCGAACGCCGTCCCGCAGGTGGCCACCGCCGTCGGGATCCCCGCCAGGTGGCAGGCCATGACGTCGGTGTACCCCTCCACCACCACCAGCTGGCGGTCCTTGGCGATGTTCCGTTTGGCGAGGTCGATGCCATAGAGCACCTGGGATTTCTTGTACAGCGTGGTCTCGGGCGTGTTCAGGTATTTGGGGCCCTGGTCGTCCTCGTAGAGTTTGCGGGCACCGAAGCCGATGGTGTCGCCGGCAATGTCACGGATGGGCCAGATCAGGCGCCCGCGGAACCGGTCGTAGATCCCCCGGTTGCCTTCGGAGAACATGCCCGTCAGCCTCAGTTCAGCATCTGTGTAGCCGCGGCCGCGGAGGTGCTTGAGCAGCGCGTCCCAGCCCTGCGGGGCGTAGCCGACGCCAAACTGTTCCGCCGCGGCGCGGTCAAAACCCCTGCCGTGGAGGAAGTTGCGGCCTTCGGTGGCGCCGGGTGTCAGCAGTTGGGCGCGGAAGAATTCGTCGGCCAGTTTGTGGGCGTCCAGGAGCCTCTGCCGCTTGCCCACGTCCTCCCGGCTGGGGCCGGTGCCGCCGTCTTCGTAGCGGAGTTCGAAACCGATCCGGGCGGCAAGTTTTTCGACGGCCTCCTGGAAAGAGGAGTGGTCAAGTTTCTGGACGAAGGAAATGGCGTCGCCGTCTTCGCCGCAGCCAAAGCAGTGGTAGCGGCCCACCTGGGGCCGGACGGTGAACGACGGGGACCGCTCGTCGTGGAACGGGCACAGGCCCTTGAAACTGCCCAGCCCGGCGCCCTTGAGGGTCACATACCCGTCAATGACTTCCTTGATGTCGGTACGCTGGCGGACTTCGTCGATATCTTCACGTTTGATCAGTCCAGCCACAAAGACATCCTAGACCCGGGGCATGACAACTTTGGATACGCCGTCGACGGCGGGACGCACGGCGTGGAGCTGACTCTTGCCGCCGTCACCACAGCGAGGGCAGGCTGCCCACGAGCCGTTCGTACATGGCCAGCGCAGAACCGTCAGTCAGTGAGGCCACCTGGTCGATGACCACCCGGAGCCGGGCGCCGTCGTCGGCCGCGTCCCGCCAGTCGGCCGCGAACATCGGCTCGAGGTGCCGGTCACCCGAGGCGTTCAAAGAGGTCACCAGGGCATGGAGGACTTCACGCTGCCGCTCGTAAATGGGCTGGCGGTGGTCGGTGGTCATCACGAACGTGGTGGCGAGGCCCTTCATCACCGCGATTTCCATGACTGTTTCGTCCGGCACCATGAGCTCGGCGTTGTAGCGGGTCAGGTGTTCCGGCCCGTAAACGGCGCGGGTGGTCTCCAGCGCGCTCTGGCAGAACCGTCCGATGAGCTGGCTGGTCATATCCTTCAGGGCCGCCATGGACTTGCGGCTGCCGTCGGCCTCGCGCACCCAGACGTCCGTGGCCTCGAGCCTGGCGAGGGCGGCGTCGATCGCCGCGGGATCGTTGTGCGGCAGGTACCACTGCTTGGCGTAGCCCACCACGCGGGCCCGGTGGTCCGGGTTGTCCATCCAGCGCAGCTGGAAGTGGCCCGCCACGATGGCGTCCTCGACGTCGTGCACCGAGTAGGAAATATCGTCCGCAAGGTCCATGACCTGGGCTTCCAGGCAGGACCGCCGCCCGGGCGCACCTTGCCGGATCCAGTTGAAGATGGGCAGGTCGTCCTCGTAGGCGCCGAACTTGCTGGTCCGCTGCCCATGGATCACGGGCGCGTCCAGGGCAGACCACGGGTACTTTGCCGCAGCGTCCAGGCTTGCCCGGGTAAGGTTCAAGCCTGCCGGCCTGCCCTGCAGGTCCAGGACCTTGGGCTCCAGCCTGGTCAGCAGCCGGAGGGTCTGGGCGTTGCCTTCGAAGCCGCCGATCGCGTGGGCCATCTCGTTGAGTGCTGACTCGCCGTTGTGGCCGAACGGCGGGTGTCCGAGGTCATGGCTGAGGCACGCGGTGTCCACCACGTCGGGATCGCAGCCCAGGGCACGTCCCAGTTCACGGCCCACCTGCGCCACCTCGAGACTGTGGGTCAGGCGCGTGCGGACAAAGTCATCCGTGTCCGGCGCCACCACCTGGGTCTTTGCACCGAGCCGGCGCAGCGCCGAGGAGTGCAGCACCCGGGCACGGTCCCGCTCGAAGTCCGAACGGTAGGTGCTCTTGGGCGGTTCCTCCACCCAGCGGGCGGAATCGAAGGCTTCGTAGCCGGGCAGGAACTGGGGCGGCCGGCGGGCCTGGGTCATCGGGCTCCCGGCAATCTGGCTTTCGGCCACCTGGCTTTCACCCACCGGACACATCCAGTTCCGCGGCGGCAATGTCGCGGGTCTGGTCCGCGTCCATCTGCCGGCTCAGCAGCCAGTCCTTGGGCAGGGCCGGCTGTTTGGGCGAGCCGGCGCGGCCGCGCGGGCCCTCGGCGTCGATGCCCGGGTACGGGGAATCCATGTCCAGCTCATCCAGAGTGGCGCGGAGCACTTCGAGGGTGGTCACCATGGCCAGCCGGGTGCGCAGTTCGCTGCCCACCACATAGCCCTTGAAATACCAGGCCATGTGCTTGCGGATTTCGCGCAGGGCCTTGTATTCGTCGTTGCCGAAGGTTTCGACCATGAGCTCGGCATGGCGGTAGACGCCTTCCGCCACCTGCCGCAGGCCGGGGCGGTGGCGCTGGTCGCTGCCTTCGAAGGCCGCCTGCAGGTCCCCGAAGAGCCAGGGGCGGCCCTGGCAGCCGCGGCCGACCACCACGCCGTCCACGCCTGTTTCGCGGACCATGCGCACCGCGTCCTCGGCGGACCAGATGTCGCCGTTGCCCAGGACGGGGATGTCCGGGAGGGCCTCGCGCAGGCGGGCGATGGCGGACCAGTCGGCCTGGCCGGAATAGAACTGCGCGGCAGTGCGGCCGTGGAGGGCGACGGCGGCCACTCCGGAATCGCGGGCGATGCGGCCGGCGTCGAGGTACGTCAGGTGGTCCTCGTCAATGCCCTTGCGCATCTTGATGGTCAGCGGGATGCCGCCCTTGGACGCTTCCCTGACCGCCGTCTGCACGATGGAGGTGAAGAGATCGATCTTCCACGGCAGGGCCGAGCCGCCGCCGCGCCGGGTGACCTTGGGGACCGGGCAGCCGAAGTTGAGGTCGATGTGGTCCGCACGGTCCTCGTCAACCAGCATGCGCACGGCCTGGCCCACGGTGACGGGGTCCACGCCGTAGAGCTGGACGGAGCGGACCTTCTCGTCGTCGTCGTGGGAAATGATGCGCAGCGATTCCGGCGTGCGCTCCACGAGGGCGCGGGAGGTGACCATCTCCGCCACGTACAGTCCGCCGCCGTATTCACGGCAGAGCCTGCGGAAGGCAGAGTTGGTGATGCCGGCCATCGGGGCCAGGATCACGGGGGTGTCCACCGTGATCGGCCCGAGCTCCAGGGGCGGGAGTTCCAGCTTGGGGGCGGGAGGCGTTGCTACTACAGTCACCCGTCCATTGTCTCAAAGACGGGCAAATCGGGCACAAGTGCTATTCTCCGGCCCTCAGCTGCTGGGCTTCGCGGCGGCCGCGCCGTGTCTCCGCGAGGGGTGCGGCGCCGGAGGCAACCGCCGTCGGACGTTCGCTGCCGGCCACGGCTGCTGCGGCCGCGAGCGCACCGGTGTCGTCGACGTCGTCGGGCGTTATTGAGCCCTGGCCGCCGGTCCGGATGCCGGTGGCTTTGACCACGAGCACGGCGATCAGGGTGGTGACCGGAATCGCCAGGACGAGGCCGATCGATCCCACGAGCGTGCGGATGACTTCCTCGGACAGTTCGGCGCTGGTAAGCGCCTCCCCCAGCGGCCGGTCGTAGAGCATCACGATGATGAGCGTGGGCAGGGCTGCGCCGGCATAGGCGAAGGCAATCGTGTACACGGTGGAGGCGATGTGGTCCCGGCCGATCCGCATGGCTGAGGTGAACAGCTTGCGGGCGCTGGTGGCGGGGGCGAGTTCGTACAGCTCCCAGACCGCGGATGACTGCGTGATGGTGACGTCGTTGAGGACGCCCAGCCCGGAAATGATGAGTCCACACAAGATGATGCCTGAAATGGAGATGTTGCCCGAGATGTTCGCCAGGGTGGCGGCGTCGTGGCTTCCCACGCCCGCGAGGTTCGCGGCGTCTGTTGCCCAGGCTGCCAGTAGTGCCGTGATGCCCAGGCCGAACATGGTGCCCAGCAGCGCGGTCGAGGTCCGCGCCGAGAAACCGTGCGCGAAGTACAGCACCCCGATCATGATCACCGTGGAGCCCACCACGGCCAGCAGCAGCGGCGGCTTTCCCTCCACAAGACCGGGAAGCATGAAGCTCACCAGCACAAAGTAGGCTCCGACGAGGCCAATCAGGGCACGCAACCCGCGCCAGCGTGCCACGGTCACGACCACCACGGCGTACAGAACGGCCAGCAGAATGATGGGCATGGTCCGGACGAAGTCCACGAAGATGTAGGCCGGGGACCCCTGGGCGGCCGGTGCGTCGCCGGCCGCGGCGCCCTGAGCGTTGCTGAGGTTCAGGTAGCGGATGTTGTCCCCCGCGTCCACGCCGTGCGATTTGGCGACGTCCGGGTTGATCACCACTTTGACGGGGCTGCCGCCCTTGTCCGGCTCGGTGAAGGCGAAGGTGCACTGGGATCCGCCCCCGGCCTGGCCGCCCTGCTGCGGGTTTTGGCTTGTCCCGCCCGTGCAGTCTTCAATGACGACGCGCTGGATCCGGCCGGTATCAAAGGTGACGCCGGGTGCCGCCGTGTACGGGCTCGCCAGCGTCAGGCCTTCCTTGCTGCCGGACGGCCAGAGCGCCGCCATGGCCGCCAGTGTCAGCAGGGTCAGGGGAATCAGCACGGCGGCCAGAATCCGGTTTGCCTTCCTGCGGGCGGCAATCGCCTGGACCGTCGGCTCCGAATGACCCGTATGACCGTGGGAGTGACCGGAACCCATCAGCAGTTAGACCTCATGCTTGAACTCTACGGCGGTCGCCATAGGGTTGATAAATGGACGCCAGAAAGTCGGAGGATGCCGGAGTGAGCCACCGCAGCACTGCCAATCCCGAGGGGGCGCCGTCGCAAGACGCCACGCCACCGCAAACTGAGTCGCCGCAAGCTCAGCCGCCGGCTGACGCACGACGGGAGGCACCGCCGTCGGAAGCTGTGCTGACCGTCCTGAATCCGGCCGGCGTCACCCGCGGGGTGGCGCTGGTCCTCCACGGCGGCCGTTCGCATTCGTTCGAACCTGTCCAGGCCCGGCACCTGAGCCCCGCGAGGATGGTGCCGTTCGCGCGGCACCTGCACCGGGCGGGCAGCAAACATGGCCTTGCGGTGTGGATACTGCGGAACAGCGTGCGCGGCTGGAATGGCGAGGACATGTCGCCGTTGAAGGATGCCCGCTGGGCCATGGCCAAGATCCGCGACCAGCACCCGGGCGTGCCGGTCTACCTGCTGGGGCACTCCATGGGTGGCCTGACCGCCATTTGCGCGGCCGACGAGGAACAGGTGGATGCCGTGGTGGCACTCGCCCCCTGGCTCAACGACGCAACTCCTGCGACTCCGGTGGCCGGGCGGAAGGTGCTCATCGTCCACGGCGATCGGGACCGCTGGACGAGCCCGACGGCGTCCCTGCGGTTTGCGCGGCGGGCGGCACCGGACGCCGAGGTTCTCCGGTACGTCTCGCTCAGGCGCGCCGGGCACTTCATGTTCCGGCGCGTGCGCCTCTGGCACACCCTGGCCACCGGCTTCCTGATGACGGCCTTCATCGAGAAAACCGGCACCCACGCCGGCCGCCTGCCGGCCCCTGCAGCGGCGCTGGAGCGGCTGCTCCCGCCGTCCGCCCAAGCTATTCCGGAAGTGCTGTGACCCCGTTCCCGCTTGACAGCTTCCTGGCCAGCCTGCCGTGGACTGCGCTCGCCGTCGTGCTGGTACTGGCCGTGACGTTCGCCGTGGCCACTGCCCAGCGCAGGCACTCCGTCATGGATGTGGCGTGGGGTCCGGGCTTCGTGGCCGTGGCGGCGGTCTCCTTCGTGCTGTCGGCCGGAGTGGGTGACAGCGGACGTCGCCTGCTGCTGCTCGCCCTGACCGCGGTCTGGGGGCTCCGGCTCGGCGTGCATATCGGCTTGCGGGCCCGCGGCGGTCATGAAGATCCCCGCTATGCTGCGATGCTCGACGACGCGGCAGGCTCCCGGAATGCCTATGCCCTCCGCCGCGTCTACCTCCCGCAGGGCCTGGTGATGTTCTTCGTCTCATTGACCGTCCAGGCGGGCATGTTCGCTGCCGGTGCCCTGGGGTGGCTGTCCCTGGCCGGCGCCCTGCTCTGGGTCACCGGGTTCGGCTTCGAGACCGTGGGCGACTGGCAGCTGGCGCAGTTCAAGAAGGATCCGTCCCGCAGGGGGACCGTCCTGGACACCGGGCTGTGGCGGTATACCAGGCATCCGAACTACTTCGGCGACGCCGCCGTCTGGGCGGGCCTCTTCCTGGTCGCGGCGGATTCCTGGCCCGGGGTCCTCACGGTCCTCTCCCCTGCGCTCATGATCTGGATGCTGGCCGGCAAGACCGGGAAGCCGCTCACGGAGAAATCCATGTCCGGGCGCCCCGGTTACCGCGAGTATGTGAAGTCGACAAGCGGCTTCATCCCGTGGCCCCCTCGCCAGACGCGCAACAGGACACAGCCGTGACGTGGACACCCAAACCGAACGACCGCTTCTACCGGCTGTTCGTCCGCACGGGCCTCTTCCTGCGGTGGCTGTTCCGGGTCCGGGTCATGGTCACGGGCGGGGAGAACCTGCCCGCCCCTGATCCACGGAACGGGGCATCACGCCTGGTACAGCCCGGCCGCGGGGCAGTCATTGCCGTCACGCACTTTGGCTACGTGGACTTTGCCGCGGCCGAACTGGTGGTCTGGAAGCACGCCCGCGCTCAGCTCCGCTTCCTCATCCACCAGGGCGCGGCGGACCACTGGCTCGCCGGTCCGGCCATCATCGCCACCGGGCACGTGGTGGTGGGCTACGGCGCCGGTTCGGCTGCCTACGATGCCGCCGTGGCCCGACTCCGTGCCGGGGAATACCTCGCCGTGTTTCCGGAGGCCGGAGTCAGCCGCAGCTTCAAGGTGCGCGAGTGCAAGACCGGTGCTGTGCGGATGGCAGCCGAGGCCGGCGTACCGGTGATCCCCCCGTGTCCATCTGGGGCGCGCACCGGCTGCTGACGCGCGGCCACGGATTCTCGGCACGACGAGCCTGGCGGGCACCGGTCCGTATCCACATTGGCCTGCCGGTGAACCTTGCGGCGGACATCGATGCCGAGGCCGAAACCGCGAAGCTCCGGGAAACGCTGCAGAACGGGATCGACACGTGCATCGACAGCTTCCCGGTCGTCCCGAGACCGGGCGACTGGTGGATGCCCGCCGACCTCGGCGGCGGCGCCCCCTCCGAGACTGAACGCCAAATGATGGACGCCCAGGACCTGGCCAGGGGCCGCCGCCGTGGTCCGGACTAGTCGGAGACGACGAACGTCTCGGAACCCTGGCGGCGGGCCCTGCCGGCTTCCATCAGGGGTTCGACGACGGCGCGGAGCGCTGTCATCGAATCGTCCAGTTCCATGAGGACCGGGTGCTGGTACGCAATGAGCGCCAGCAGGTCACGGACCGCGGCCTGCGCCTGATCTGCGTCCATCTCCGGTTCGTGGCCGAGGAACACGTCGGAGGGATGGTCCGACTCTCCCTGTTCGGGGCTGAGCTGGGCGTAACTGACGGCGAAGGCCTGCAACCTGCCTTTCTTCGACGGCGGCACACCCTGGCCGAAGGCGCTGGCCTTCGGTGCGCGCAGTACGATCGCCCCGTGGGCGCCGCTGAGCTCATCGAGGAACAGCCGCTGGACCGTGGGGATGCTCAGCTGGCCTGGGCTGTCCCAGTCATGGACGGACGTGTAGTACCGGCCCACAACGTCGGACAGTTCCACCGAGCCCGTAGCCAGGTCCTCCACCCGGTCCGCTGCGGCTTCCTCCGAGCCGTCCCCGAAGACCGGAAGCTTCAGGGCCGCCGGCTCCACCACCACGAGCTGCGAACGCTGGATCGGAGCGAGCCCCGCCGCCTCGGCGAACGCTGCACCGGGTGTCCCCGGCTCCACCTTGCACCTCAGCCGGGTAACCCCCGACGGCGATGCTTCGGTTTCGCGGCGCAGCATCATGAGCAGCGTGGAACCAATGCCGGAGCGGCGGTGGTCCCGGGCCACCTCAATGTACGCCCACAGGCGTTCCGGATGCAGTGTCGCCTCGTGGACCACCCCGGCCGCAACCGGGATGCCGACGCCGTCAACGACGTCCTCGGCCACGATGCAGCGCCGCCAGGGTGCGTTGCTCGACGGCGCCAGCGTCCCCCGGAACTGTCCGGCCTGGACAGTTTCCGGGTCGCCCCAGATTTGCAGGAGCACGAGGTCGTCGCCCTCGCGCCATTCGCGGTATTGGATTGCCACGGTTAAGCGCCGATCAGCCGTGCGGCCAGGTAGCCCTCCACCTTGTCCAGGGAGACGCGCTCCTGGCTCATGGTGTCGCGCTCACGGATGGTGACAGCCTGGTCATCCAGCGTGTCGAAGTCCACGGTGATGCAGAACGGGGTTCCGATCTCGTCCTGGCGGCGGTAGCGGCGGCCGATCGCACCGGCATCGTCGAAGTCGATGTTCCAGTTCTTGCGGAGCTGGGTACCGAGGTCCTTGGCTTTCGGGGACAGGTCCTCGTTGCGGCTCAGCGGAAGGACGGCGGCCTTGACCGGCGCCAGCCGCGGGTCAAGCTTCAGCACGGTGCGCACATCCACTCCGCCCTTGGCGTTGGGGGCCTCATCCTCCGTGTAGGCGTCCACCAGGAAGGCCATAAAGGAACGGGTCAGGCCGGCGGCCGGCTCGATGACGTACGGGGTGTAGCGCTCGTTCGTGGCCTGGTTGAAGTAGCTCAGGTCGGTGCCCGAGGCCTTGGCATGGGTGGACAGGTCGAAGTCCGTGCGGTTGGCGATGCCCTCGAGCTCGCCCCACTCGGAGCCCTGGAAGCCGAAGCGGTATTCGATGTCCGTGGTGCCCTTGGAGTAGTGGCTGAGCTTGTCCTGCGGGTGCACGAAGAAGCGGAGGTTCTCTTCACGGATGCCCAGGCCGGTGTACCAGGCCATGCGTTCCTTCATCCAGTACTCGTGCCATTCCTCGTCGGTGCCGGGCTCGACGAAGAATTCCATTTCCATCTGTTCGAACTCGCGGGTGCGGAAGATGAAGTTTCCTGGCGTGATCTCGTTGCGGAAGGACTTGCCGATCTGGCCGATGCCGAACGGCGGCTTCTTCCGGGACGTGGTGAGCACGTTGTTGAAGTTCACGAAGATGCCTTGGGCGGTCTCCGGGCGCAGGTAATGCAGGCCCTCCTCGCTGGCAACTGGGCCCAGGAAGGTCTTCAGGAGGCCGGAAAATTCCTGCGGTTCGGTCCATTCGCCGCGGGTGCCGCAGTTGGCACAGGCGATGTCCTTGAGGCCGTTTTCGGCTGGGCGGCCCTTCTTTTCCTCGTATTCTTCCTCGAGGTGGTCCGCGCGGTAGCGCTTGTGGCACGAAAGGCATTCCACCAGCGGGTCGGAAAAGACATCGACGTGGCCGGAAGCTTCCCATACCTGGCGGGGCAGGATCACCGAGGAGTCAAGGCCGACAACGTCTTCGCGGCCGCGTACCACGGACTGCCACCACTGGCGTTTGATGTTCTCCTTCAGCTCTGCACCGAGGGGGCCGTAGTCCCAGGCGGAACGGGAGCCTCCGTAGATCTCGCCGGCCTGGAAAACGAAGCCTCTCCGCTTGGAAAGGGAAATGACCTGGTCGAGGACGGATTTTGCTGCCATGGGAACTCCAATTTCTACAGGGCCGCTGGGTGCGGTCCGCGGTGTCTTGCCCCGGAACTCCGGCTGGTTGCCGGGCGGGGGTATGCGAAGGGGAAAACGGTGCAGGAAGCTGCGTGTCCTAGCCTACCGGGCGCTACCTCCGGAACGCTCCCCGCGGCCACGGAAGCGTGGCGACGACGATGGCTCCGAGGGTCAGCAGGGTGCCGAGCACCGTGGGAACCTCCACCACTGTGCCGGGCGACGGAACCAGGAGGTCCAGCCCCAACGAGCCCAGGAGTTGGCCCGCGATCATGCCGAGCCCGGTCACCAGCACACCGAGGCTGCGCACCAGCAGGGCTCCGATGCCGATGAACACGCAGCCCATCGGGCCGCCGAGGTAGTACCACCACTCGGCCGGCAGCGGGTTGCCAGCACCGGCGACGGCCACTTTGATCAGCCAGGCGACCCACAACACGGTGGTGCCGGCAACGAAATTCACCAGGGTGGCGGCGATCGGGGTGCCGTAGTGCATGGTGGCGGTGCCGTTCATCGCCTGTTGGAAGCTCATGAGGAACCCGGCCAGGACGGGAAGAATCACCGGCAGGATGAGCTGGGCGGGGTCTCCGCCGGAGGTTCCGCCGGAGGGGGCGCCTGCCCCGAAGCGGGGCGACACTGCCCAGGCCACTGCAGCGATGGTGAGGATGCAGCCGATCACGCGGATGCCCGTCACCGCTTTCTTGCCGCCGGGACCAATTCCGAGCCTGTCCACGAGCAGCCCGCTGAGCGTCTGGCCCGTGACGGTGGACACGGTGAACAGGGCGACCCCGAGCAGCCCGATCGTGAAGGACTGGGCGAAGACGAAGAACGCGCCGATGCCGCCGGCAAGGACGTAGTAAGGCGGGAAGTGCCGCTCCCGCACGGCGGGCAGGATCCGGGCAAGGCCGGCCCGCCCCCGGGGCAGGACCAGCGAGACGAGGATCATCAGCACCAGTCCGGTGCTGAAACTGACCACGGCGGCGGCGATTCCGTCTCCGAGGCGGGCGCCGAGGGCACCGTTGATCCGCCCCTGGACGGGGATGGCGAGGCCGGCGGCCACGGCCATCAGAAGGCCTGCGGCAAGGGGCAGCCGCGGTGCGTGGGTCATTGGGTTCACCTTAGTTCGGGCATTATTGCTTGTATGAGCAACCAGGAAATCGAAGACATCCCCATCCGCGACGACATGATCCGCCTCGGTCAGCTCCTGAAACTCGCGAACCTCGTGGAGGACGGCGTCGAGGCCACTGAGCTGATCAAGAACGGCCTGGTCAAGGTCAACGGCGAAATCGACGACAGGCGCGGCCGGCAGCTCCATCACGGTGACACTGTCACGGTCAACAACCGCACCGTCCGGATCAGCGCGGCCGGCGCATAATCCCGGGGACGCCAGAACTTTAGCCGCCAACGGCTACTTGCTCAGGACCTCGTGCGTGAGGAACTCTGACACGTGGCCGATTTCCTGGGCGTTGATCCCGTGCCACATTCCGGTGTACAGGACCTTGGTCAGCTTCACATGGCTGCGGACCCAGCCCATCGTGTACTCGATCTTGTCCGGCGTGATGACGGGATCCTGCTGGTCCCGGCCCCAGAACAGGGGCACAGTGCCGTCCAGCTCGGCGTCCCGGAACTCTCCGTCGGCGCCCGCATCCACAACAAAACCTGAGAGCCCGACGACGGCGGCAAAGTCGGCGGGGCGCTGCCGAAGCAGGGTGGTGGCCATGGCCATGCCCATGGAGAACCCGAGGAGCGTGACGGACGGATGGTTGGCCTTGACGGCGTCGATCCAGTCAAGAATATAGCCGGAGGCAGCCTTGACCGCATCGACGGAGTATTCGATCGAGCCGGTCAAAGGGAACCAGGAAAAGCCGGGGCCCATGGCAATGGGGGCGCGGACGGACGCCACTGCGAAGTCGTCCGGGAGCATGTCCGCCAGGCTGAGGAGATCCTGTTCGTTTGCTCCGTAGCCGTGCAGCAGGACCAGCAGGGGCTTGCCGGCCCGGGCTTCCTCCGGCTTGGACCACAAAACGACGGGGGCAGGAAATGAGTCGGCTAAAGTCATGGGTCCATTCTTACAGTTACCCGTCGGTGGCTACCTACAGTGGCGTAGCTTGGCAGGGACGGTGCAGGATGTGAAGGTGAGCGGAACGGAATCGATGCAGAGTCCCCAAGGCCCGTCAGGCCGCCACCCATGGAGCCGTTACGTCGCAATGGGCGACTCGTTTACGGAGGGAATCGGCGACCCCGAACCGAGCAGCCCGGGCGGCTACCGCGGCTGGGCCGACCGCGTGGCAGAGGAACTGGGACGCGGCCATGACGACTTCGCCTACGCCAACCTGGCCGTGCGCGGCCGGCTGCTTCAGCAGATCATCGACCAGCAGCTTGCCCCGTGCGTGGCCCTGAAACCTGACCTCGTGACCCTTTCAGGAGGAGGAAACGATCTCATCCGCCCCGGCGGGGACCCTGACGCCCTGGCCGAAAAGCTCGACCCCGTGGTGCAGATCCTGGGGATGAGCGGTGCAACGGTGGTCCTGTTCAACGGCCCGGATACCGGGTCCTCGGTGCTGGGCCGGGTACGCAGCAAGGTGGCCATCTACAACGAGAATCTCCGGACCATCGCCGCCCGGCATGATGCCATCATCGCCGACATGTGGTCGCTCAGGCAGCTGAAGGATCCGCAGATGTGGAACGAGGACCGCCTGCACTTCTCCCCGCTGGGCCACCACACGATTGCTGCCATGGTGCTCGATGCGCTGAACGTACAGCACAGCCTGGAACCCCTGTCGCCCAAACCGCTGCCGCCGCGCAGCTGGCGCGAAGCCCGCACCGGCGACCTGGTCTGGGCGCGGGAGTACTTCGTGCCGTGGGTGGTCCGCCGGCTGCGCCACCGCTCCTCCGGTGATGGCATCACCCCCAAACGCCCGACGCCGGGACCCGTCTTCGGCCCGGGTGTCCCGCTGGGCTCCGGCGAAGGTCCGCTCGGGTCCGAAGATGCTGTGCGCCGGTAGCCGCCGCGACGCCGCGTACGGCCATGCGGCATGACGACGGGCACCGCAGGAAGCGACCCCGGACTTAGCCCGGACGACGTCGTCCGGATCAGGCTCGCAAGCCAGCAGCTCCGCGCCCCGTTGGCGGCCTCGCCTGAGGACGCCCTGAAAAACCTGCTGGCCGTTCAGGCGCAGGAGTTTTCGTATGCCCGCTGGTCGCTTGCCCAGCGGACGCCCGGCGCTACGGCGGACGACGTGGAGCGGGCCGTCGCTGACGGGCGGATCCTGCGGACGCATATCCTCCGGCCCACGTGGCATTTTGTGCACCGCGATGATCTGCCCTGGCTCCGGGCCCTGTCCGCACCGCGCCTGCACCAGGCCAACGGCGGCATGTACCGACGGACCGGGATTGATGCGGCCACGGCCGGAAGAAGCGGAGAAATACTTGCGGCGGCGGTCGCAGGCGCCCGGCACCGCACACGGGAGCAGCTGGCGGCGGAACTGCAGCGCGCGGGGTTCCCCGCGAAGGGACTCGTCCTGGCGTACCTCATCATGCACGCCGAGATCAGCGGCGTGCTCGTGAGCGGCACACCTGTGCGGGGTGCCGGCGGCGCGCTCCGGCAGACGTATGCGGCATTCGACGAACGTGTCACAGCGGCGGCGTCCAAACAGGCGACGGCGGCGCCAAGGGAACAGTCCCTCGCTGCCCTGGCAATGCGGTACTTCCGGAGCCGCGGACCCGCCACAGTCAAGGACTGCGCAGACTGGTCCGGGCAGACGATGGCGGATGTATGGCAGGGGCTGTCGCTTGTCCTGGCGGACGATCCGGCGGCTTTGGAGACCGCGGTGATTGACGGCGTCGTATTTTATCGCGGCCCGGAAGATTTCCCCCGCGGCGATGCCGGCGCCGGTAACGGCGTTGTCAACCATTCCCCGCGCATCGACCTGGTCCAATGCTATGACGAATACATCATGGGGTACTCGGCCTCCCGTGGTTACCTCGGCGGAGTCGCCCCAGCCCTTCCGGTGGATGACACTCCCATGCATGTGGTTCTGCTGGACGGCGCGATGGCTGGCTCGTGGCGGCACACCTTTGTACGGCCCGCTTCGCCCGACCAGCGTTGCGAACTCGACGTCCGGATGGCCGTTTCCAGCGGCCCTTCGGCCGGAGGTGCATCGGAGGCGGCCACGCACGGCCAGGGAACAGCGGCGGCGGTGGCCCAGGCCGTGGAAAGGTATAGCGGGTTCCTCGGAATGCCGACGACCCGCATCTGAACGGACGGCACGGGGCTTGCACGGACAGCACTGCGTAGCGTCTCGTGACCCGGCGGCCTCCGCTCCTTGTCCGGCTCACTCCTTGATCCGGGGACTAAGCTGGATTGACACTCATGAGAGGCCCAGCACCGTGAACAACATGTTTTTCTGGATCATTGTTTTGTCGTTCCTCATCCCCATGGGAATGCGCATGTACCGGAGGTCCGTCCAGAGGCGGAACCAAGGCCAGAATTTCTCCGGACAGTATCCGGACCAGTTCCCGGGTTCCTACCAGGGCCGGCCGAACAACCAGCCGCGGGACGGCTACACCCAGCAGGACTACCTCAGCGGCGGCTTTGGCCTTCCCCCGGGCGGAGGCCAGCAGCAGCTTCCCCCGCTGGACCAGCCATACCCGGGGCAGCCGTACCCGAGCCCCCAGTACCCGAACTCCCAGTACCCCGGCGCTGGCCCGAGCCAGCCTGGATCCATGGGCCCGGGCTACCAGGGTCAGGGTTATCAGGGACAGGTCCCCTACGAGGACAGCCCGGAATTCAATGCCAGCCCTCCCCGGTCGCAACACCCGCAGCCACAGCACGGAGCTGCCCCCTCGATGCCCCCGCCGCCGTCGGCCCCGCAGGGCTTCCGCGCGCGCAAGCTGGCCGAACTCGACCAGCAGTACAGCAACGGAGAAATCTCCATGGAGGAGTACATGACCCGGCGCAACGACATCATGAACGGTTAGGCCCGGGCAACTGGCGCCCGGCTTCATCCGAACTTATCCGGCGACGCCACCGCCTTCGGCCATGAGGGTTGCCGACGAGTGATGAGGTAATTCGTGGACGCCCCCATGGTGGGGGCGTCTTTACGATTGGGAGCGGCTTTACGCCGCCAATGCGCCATTGCGACTGGCGCGTTTGAGCGTCTTGGCGCGCCGGAGGAGTTCGCGGCGTTGACGCCGGTTTGAGAACCCAGTGCCTGTCAACCTAATGCCCATCAACGTAGTACCTGTCAACGTAACGCCGGGTTGGCGCGTTCCGGGCGGTGGTGGTGCGGTCGAGTGATAAGTGTGGCCGGTCGGGGTCCGGATCTCGAGGGTGTGCCTAAGCCGGCCCGTGCCAACGGGCCCGGAGCGGGGCTTCGCTGTCCAGCCGGGGGTTTCTTTGGTGTGGTTGCAGGCCTCGCAGAGCCCTGCACCATTCCCGTGCGTGGTGGTGCCGCCGCGGTGCCAGGGGATGATGTGGTCGTGGCGGCGGATCGGGGCGTCGCAGTAGGGCGTGCGGCAGGTCTCATCCCGGGCCTGGAGGAAGCGCCGCAGCCCGGCGGGGAAGAGCCTGGCGCGGGAGTCCATCGCGACGAGCTCTCCGCTGCCCGGTGCGGTGTAGAGCCGGCGCAGCCAGACGTTAACGGCGGCATTCCCCGGGGCCGGCTCTGCGAAGGCGGCGCCGGCATCGCCGTTGCCGCTGACGCCTGCGCGTGCTGGCGTGACGGCACTCCTGGCCCAGCCTGCCGGGACCACACCGTAGCCGGGGAGGCGGGCCGGTTCGGAGTCGCCCTGGAAGAGGGTGCGGTCAGTCATGATGAGCTGGATCTCGATCCCGGTGATCCCGCCGGGGGTGCCGGTGATCCTTTCGACCAGGCCATCGGCCGTGATCTGTCCGCGGGAGCGGGGATCCCCGGCCGAGCGCAGGGAGTCCGCGTGCCGGGTCAGGGCGGCATGGACCGCGACCCCTGCGGTGACCGGGAGCAGGGCGGTCAGGAGCGCCATGGTGTCCGGGGCCGGGCGGAGGCTAACGTGCCGTTCCGCGGCGGCGTGGCCGGCCCGCTCCGTGACGGAACGCGGATCCCGCCGGTAGGCCACGGCACGCGCCGCGGCGATGATGGCCCGGTCACCGGCACCGCTCAGCGTCCCGGCGTCGGCCGCCAGTTCCTCGTCGACGGCGCAGCGATCCACGGCGGACAGGCACGCCGTTTCCTTCACCAGCAGCGTCGCGCGCCACTCGTTTAGCTGACCGGCCTCAAGGGCCGCGAGGGTGTGCGGCATTTCGGTGGCGAGGGCCTTCGCCAGGCCCAGGAGCCGCCCACCCCGGGCCGGGGACTCCCGCCGGGCCAGGGCGATCTGCGCGGCGACGCCCTTGCCCAGTTCCGCCGCCGGAACACCGGCCCGGGCCTGGGCGCGGCGCTGCTGCAGATCGAAGGCCACAGTCATGCGCGCCTGCAACGCGGCCGCGGCGGACTTCAGGTCCTCCAGTCCTCGCAGCTGGTCGATCAGCCCAGCGCTGTCGGCCCTCGGGCGGACAGCAGCGAGCAAGCCAGCCACCTCGGTGACCGTCACAGCACCCGCGGCCCTGGAAGCCATTTTAGGCACCCGATCCTCGACCGTAGAAAGACTCTGCATCCATGAACTGAGTCTTCCAGGCACCACCGACATTTAACGTCGCGTCTGCGCGTTGTGGCCCGGACATTGACCGGCGGCCGCAACCCAATCCACTGCGGGAGGCGGCCGCCCCCGGCACTCCTCCGCCGCCGTCGGCCTCGCAGCGGTTCCAAGCACCCAATCTGGCGGAACTGGATCAGTGGAGCAGCCTCGCAGGAACCTGAAACAGCCCGTGCCCCGCTGCTTTTGGCGGCGGGGCACGGGCTGTCTGCAGGCCAGAGGCTTGGACTGCCTGACGACCGGTTGTCCGTTTAGTCGACCTGCGGGAATCCGAGGTCGATGACGGACGTGGACGGGTCCGGCCACCGGGTGGTGACCACTTTGCCCCGCGTGTAGAAGCGGATGCTGTCGGGCCCGTACATGTGGGTGTCGCCGAACAGGGAGTTCTTCCAGCCGCCGAAGGAGAAGGTCCCCACGGGTACCGGGATCGGCACGTTGACGCCCACCATGCCGACTTCGACGTCGAACTCGAACTGCCGCGCGGCGCCCCCATCGCGGGTGAAGATGGCAACGCCGTTGCCGAACTCGTTCTCGTTGACCAGCCGGACGGCGTCGTTGTAGGTATCAACGCGCACAACCGACAGGACCGGGCCGAAGATTTCGTCGTCGTAGACCTTCATTCCGGGCTTCACGTGATCCACGAGGCTGACGCCGATAAAGAAGCCGTTCGAATCGAACTGCTGCGAGCGGCCGTCGACGACGACCGTGGCACCTTCGTTTTCGGCGCCGGCCACGTAGGAGGCGACCTTGTCACGGTGTTCCGCGGTGATCAGCGGCCCCATCTGCGATGACGGGTCGGTGCCGGGACCGATCTTCAGTGTGGCCATGCGGCTGGTGATTGCGGCCACGAGGTCATCGGCGATGTTCCCGACGGCCACCAGCACGCTGACCGCCATGCAGCGTTCACCGGCGGATCCGTAAGCCGCGGAGATCGCTGCGTCGGCCGCCATGTCGAGGTCGGCGTCGGGCAGGACCACCATGTGGTTCTTGGCTCCGCCGAGGGCCTGGACGCGCTTGCCGTGATCGGCCGCGCGCTTGTAGATGGACTGCGCGATAGGCGTGGATCCCACGAAGCTGACAGCCTTCACATCCGGGTGTTCAAGCAGGACGTCCACCGCTTCCTTGTCACCGTGGACCACGTTCAGCACGCCCGCCGGCAGCCCGGCCTCGGCGAAGACCTCAGCGATGAACACGGCCGAGGACGGGTCCTTCTCGCTGGGCTTCAGCAGCACGGTATTGCCGCAGGCCAGCGCGCTGCCGATCATCCACAGCGGCACCATCGCCGGAAAGTTGAAGGGAGTGATGCATGCCACTACGCCGACAGGCTGGCGGACGGAGTGAACGTCGACGCCGCTGGAGACTTGCTCTGAACGCTCGCCTTTGAGCATGTGGGACAGTCCGGTGGCGAACTCGATGTTCTCGAGGCCACGGGAGATCTCGCCTTCGGCATCGGAAAGCACCTTGCCGTGTTCGCTGGTGAGGATGGCCGCCAGTTCTGATTTTCGCTGCGTCAGGATTTCGCGGACCCGGAAGAAGATGTTCGTGCGCTTGGCCAGGCTGGTGGCCCGCCATCCGGGAAGGGCAGCCTTGGCGGCCGCGATGGCTTCCTCGACCCGGGAGGCGGAGGCGAGGGCAACCTCTTTCTCCTGCTCCCCCGTTGCCGGGTTGAAGACAGGGCCGAAGCGATCGGCATCGCCGACGCGGCTGCCGTTGATGAAATGCGGAATGGTTTCCATGGGTGTCTCTTTCTTAGTGCAAGGCGATCCGGGGCACGGCGAATGTACGTGCCGTTCCGGCGAAGGGGCCTGGTGGGATTTCCTGAACTCGGCTGCTACCGGGCGGACCCCAGCGAGCCGTCTACGAGCTTGATGATCATGGAGCAGTCCTTGCCCGACTCGCCGGCGTCGATGAGCTGCTGGAACAGCTGCTGGACGTGCTTGCCGATTTCGAGGGGCGTTCCGGTGTCCTCGGCGGCGCTGATGGCCAGGCCGATGTCCTTGTTGGCCAGCTCAGTCGTGAACGTGGGCGCAAAATCGTTGTTTGAAGCGGCGGTGGAGACCACGCCCGGAACGGGATACCAGGTGCGCAGGGCCCAGCTGTCCCCCGAGGAGACAGACGCTATGTCCCAGAACACCTGCTTGTCCAGGCCGAGCCGGTCTGCCAGCACGGCACCCTCGGCCGTGGACGCAAGGTTGATGAAGAGCATCAGGTTGTTGCAGATCTTGGCAGCCTGCCCCGTGGTGGCACCTCCGGTGGGGATGATGTTGGACGCCATGGGCTCGATGTACCCGGTGGCGTCAGCCACGGCGCCCGCTTCGCCGCCCACCATGAAGGTGAGGGTTCCCGCCTTGGCCCCGCTCATGCCGCCCGAGACGGGCGCGTCAACGAAGCGGAAGCCGGCGGCAGCAGCGGCGTCGTGCAGTTCCTGGGCGGAGGCGATGTCGATCGTCGAGGAGTCCACCAGCAGCGTCCGGGCGTCGGCGAGCGCCAGGACGCCCTCCTCGCCGAGGTAAACGGCCTTGGCGTGCTCGCCCTTGGGCAGCATGGTGAAAACGACGTCGGCGCCGTTCACGGCGTCCGCGATGCTCTTCACCGGCTTTACTCCGCCAGCTTCTGCGGCGGCGACGGCGGCGGGATTCAGGTCGAATCCCCGCACGTCGTGCCCTGCCTTTGCCAGGTTTGCTGACATGGAACCGCCCATGTTCCCCAGACCGATCCAACCGACTACTGCCATGGCATAAGCTCCTTTGCTTCGTGTCCGGCCTAGCCGGAAGTCCTGTGTCCACCATCACACCCTGTTACAGTGCAATCAAGGGGAAAAAGTACAGAGGGCATGTGCATTGATGCACATACGAGTGAAAGGCACACCACGTGAGGCGGCTTCCGAGTCCGGACGACCTGCTGATCCTGCTGACCGTGGCCCGCCTGGGCCGGTTCAACGCCGTAGCCGAGACGCTGGGCACCACGCACACCACGATTTCCCGCAGGATCCTGGCCCTCGACAAACAGCTGGGCGGGCGCACCCTGGAACGCAGCCCGCACGGCTGGGAACTCACGGAGCTTGGGGCGTCGGCGGTGGCCGCTGCCGAAGCCATTGAGGAGACGCTGGGATCGCTGTCCGGCCTCATCGGCCGCGACGAAAATGCCCTCTCCGGGCTGGTGCGGATCAGCACGTCGGACGGCTTCGGCGCCGAATTCGTCACGCCCGCCCTGGTCCGGCTCCAGCGCCGGCACCCGCTGCTGAATGTGGAGATGCTGAGCGCCACCCGTAAGGTCAGCCAGAACCGGTCCGGCGTGGACCTCGAAGTCGTGGTCGGCCGGACCGATGTCAGCAATGCTCAGACAATTTTCCTGACCAACTATTTCCTGCGGCTTTACGCCAGCCCTGCGTACGCCGCCGAGCACGGCCTGCCTGAAACGCTCGACGGCGTGGGGCAGCACGGCTTCGTGTCCTACGTTGAATCTGCGCTCCAGGTGGCAGAGCTGGGACACCGCTCCTCGCAGTTGCCGATGCCGAAGTCCAGCTTCCAGGCCACCAGCATCTTTGCCCAGGTGGAGGCGGTGCGCCTTGGTGCGGGAATCGGCCTGCTGCCGAATTTCATGGTGGCGGGCAAGCCGGACTTCGTGCCGGTGCTTCCCCACGACTTCCAGCGACAGCTCCCCATCTGGGCGGTGGCGCGCCCCGAATCGCTGCGGTCCGGCCGGGTGCAGGCCGTCATTGCGGCGATCCGGGAGGAAGTACAGGAACGCCAGGAGTTGCTGGCTCGCTGAATGGCGTCAGGCCTGGAACAGCCGCCGCACCACTTTTCCGGCGGCCAGGGCGTCGAGCCCCTCGTTGATCTCGGCCAGTGGCTTCGTATCCGTGTGCAGCAGCTCAACGGGCAGCCGGCCCTCGCGCCAGTAGCCCAGATAGAGGGGAATATCGCGCCTGGGCACGGCGTCACCCATGTAGGAGCCCAGCAGCCGCTTGCCTGCGCCCGCGAACTGAAGGGCCGGGACTGTCAGCTCCGCGGACGGATGCGGGAGGCCTACCGAGACCACGGCGCCGCCCCTCGTCACCTGCTCCAGGCAGGACGCAATCACCCGGGCCGAACCCACGGCTTCGATCGCAACGTCCACCCCGTCGCCGGTGGCCTCCGCGATCAGCCGCGGCGCATCATCCGGCGTGCCCACTGCCGTTGCGCCACACTCCAGTGCCAGCTGGTGTTTGCTCGTGTTAGGGTCAATGGCGATCACCCCCGAGGCGCCCGCGAGGGCCGCCGCCATGACGGCGGAGAGCCCCACGGCCCCCAGTCCGAAAACCGCAACCGACTGGCCGGCCTTGACGGCGGCAGTGTTGAGCACTGCCCCCATGCCGGTGAGTGCGGCGCAGCCGAACATGGCCGCCACCGTGTCCGGGACGTCGTCGTCAATGGCCACCACGGATTCCCTGGCCACCACTGCGTAGTCCGCAAAGGCAGAGACTCCGAGATGGTGGTTGATCCGCTCCCCCGACGGCGTCCGCAGCAGCGCTTCCCCGTGCAGGAGGTCGCCGGAACCGTTGGCTTCAGCGGCCCGGTGGCAGAGTGCGGGGCGCCCCGAGCGGCAGGCCCGGCAATCCCCGCAGCTCGGCACGAAGACCAGCACCACGTGGTCCCCCACGGAAATGTCCGTTACGCCTGCTCCCAGGGCCACGACGCGGCCCACGGCCTCATGCCCGAGCGCCATGGGAAGCGGCCTCACCCTGGAACCGTCCACCACCGACAGGTCTGAGTGGCAAAGGCTGGAGTAGGTGATGGCAACGCCGAGCTCTCCGGCGCGCGGTTCCGGTCGGTCCAGTTCCTGCACCACGAGCGGCTTCGCTTCTGCGTAGCTGGTTCCGGAAGAATCGGTGGGACTCGGAACGGTGGAATAAAGGACGGCTGCTCGCATGGTGATTCCTGTCTTCTGCATCGATGGCTGACACGCAGCTGCCCGGGCCTGCGTCAGTCGCGGGTCCGGGCAGCTGTTTCTGGCTATGGCCGCCCTTACTTCCTGGCAGCCGCCAGGAGGTCGGCGGTGCCGCGGGCGTCGGCGGCGTCGACGTCCCGGAGCGAGACGCCGCGGGTTTCCTTGAGGAAGAACACCGCGACGGCGGTCACCACACAGGCTGCCGCGAGGTAAAGGGCAACAGGGGTGGAGGACTTGAAACTGCCCAGCAGCGACGTGGCGATGATCGGCGCCAGTGAACCGGCGACGATCGACGTCACCTGGTAGCCGAGGGAGACGCCTGAGTAGCGCATCCGGGTTGGGAACATCTCGGCCATGATCGCCGGCTGCCCTGCGTACATCAGGGCGTGGAACAGCAGGCCGATCGTGATCGCCGCGAGGATGGTCATGTCATTGCCGGTGTCCATCATGGGGAAGGCGAAGAAGCCCCAGGTTCCGCCGAGAATCGCTCCGGCCATGTAAACCGGACGGCGGCCGAACGAGTCGGAGAGCTTGCCCACGAGCGGCACGGCGCAGAAGTGGATGAAGTGGGCCACGAGCAGCAGGAGCAGGATCCGGGCAGTGTCGGTCTGGACCACGACCTTCAGGTACGTGATGGAGAACGTAACGACGAGGTAGTAGAGGATGTTCTCCGCGAACCGCAGTCCCATGGCAGTGAAGACGCCGCGCGGGTAGCGCTTAAACACTTCGGCTACGCCGTAGCCCTTCTTCTCGACCGTGACTTCCTTGCGGGCCTCCAGGAAGATGGGTGCGTCCTGGACCTTGGTGCGGATGTAGTAGCCGATGATGACGATCACCGCGGAGAGCCAGAACGCAACGCGCCAGCCCCAGCCGAGGAAGTCCCCGGACGACAGCGTGGAGGAAAGGGTGAAGAGGACGCCGGTGGCCAGCAGGTTGCCCATCGGCACGGCGGACTGCGGCCAGCTGGCCCAGAACCCGCGCGACTTGTTCGGGCTGTGCTCTGCCACGAGGAGCACTGCGCCGCCCCATTCGCCGCCGACGGCGAAGCCCTGGACGAAGCGCAGGAACACCAACAGGGCCGGTGCCCAGTAGCCGATCTGCGCAAAGCTGGGCAGGCAGCCCATCGCAAACGTGGAAATGCCCACGAGAATGATGCTCAGCTGGAGCAGCTGCTTCCGGCCGAACTTGTCCCCGAAGTGGCCGAAGACGATGCCGCCGATAGGCCGGGCAACGAAGCCGACCGCGTACGTGACGAATGCGGCGATGATCCCGTCCAGCTCCGTCCCCGAATTGGGGAAGAACATCTTGCCGAACACCAGGGTGGCTGCGGAGGCATAGAGGAAGAACTCATACCACTCGACTACTGTGCCGGCCATGGAGGCCGTAACGACTTTCTTTAGGCCTGATGCCTTGACATCGGGTTCCTCTACGCGCCTTGCGGCGGAGTTTTCCGTACTCATTGTGAACTCCTTCGGCGTCTCCCTCGACGCCACTGGGACCTGACTTTGGCGGACGTGTGTGATGTGCACCACGAATCACCGGTTCCAACGAGTATGGTCTGCCATTGCTGCAAGCTCAACGACAAAAAGTGCAGAACGCATCTGCATAAATGCACATTCGGGAGGTGCTGGCGCCAAGCTGTCCAGCTTGGGTGCAGCGTCCGCTCAGCGTCGGCTCAGGCGAAGATTCAGGCAAGATTCAGGCGAAAAAGACTCCCCGGAGCTGCGCGTCCAGCTGCCCGATCTCGGTGAGGAAGCCATCATGGCCGATCGGCGCCTCGATCACATGGACGTCCACGTCACCCGGCAGTGCGTCTGCAAGCTCCCGGGACTGCGAGGGGAAGTAAAGCCGGTCTGTGTTTACGGCCGCAATAAAGAAGTCGGCGGTGGTCCGCGCCAGAGTCTCCTTCAGCGATCCGCGCCCGCGGCAGATGTCGTGGCTCATCAGCGCTTCGGTGATTGCAATGTAACTGTTGGCATCGAAGCGCCCCACGAGCTTGCTCCCCTGGTGGTCCAGGTAGCTTTCCACCTGGTACCGGCCGCGGGCAGCAAGGGCATCCGCCCGCAACGGCGCCTCGCTGGCCTGGGCGTTCCGGCCAAACCGGAAATCCAGCTCCTGCGCGGACCGGTAGGTGATGTGCGCAATCCGCCGTGCCAGCGCCAGTCCGGCCTCGGGCACCGGGCCGGCGTAGTAGTCGCCGCCGTTGAAGTGAGGATCCTGCCGGATCGCCAGCGTCTGTGCCTGTGCGAAGGCGATCTGTTCGGCCGTGCTGCTGGCGCCGATGGAAATAACGCCGCAGCGCCGCACCCGCTCCGGGTAGGTGACGGCCCACTCCAGCGCCCGGGCTCCGCCCATGGAGCCGCCAAGGACGGCGTACCAGCTGCTGATGCCCAGCTGGTCCGCAAGCCGCGCTTCGGCCGCGGTGGTGTCGCGGAGCGTGACCAGCGGGAAGCGTGAACCCCACGGCCTGCCGTCCGGAGCAGCCGACGACGGCCCCGTGGATCCGTAGCAGCCGCCGACGATGTTGATGGAGACGACGAAAAACCTGTCCGTATCCGCCGGGGCGCCGGGACCGGCCAGCTGCTCCCACCAGCCTTCTTCGTCGTCCGTGCCGCGGGTAACGTGCGTGCTGCCCGTCAGGGCGTGCTCCACGAGAATGGCGTTCGAGCAGTCCTCGTTGAGCGTCCCCCAGGTTTCATAGGCGAGGGTGACGTCGGGCAGGAATCCGCCGGCCTCGAGCTCAAGGTTGCCGATGTTGACGTACTGGACTGTCCCATCCTTAACTGCCGTGCCGTCCGTAACCGCAGTGCCACCGGGAACCGCAGCGCCATCCGTAACTTCGACATTCGGAACTTCTGTGCGGGTGACGGAAATCGTCATAGGTAAACCTCTTCTACGCGCTTGCCCGCCGCCAGCTGACCGGCGGGCCAGGTCTTCACCCGGGGCACCCCACCGCGGAAGGAGGGTTGCCGGCCAGCAAGCCGGGGCTGTTGCTGGCACTCATGACCTAGGGCAAGTTTACGAAAGAGGGCGCCGCCCACGCGAAGATTGTGACGGCTGTGTGACTCCCGGCAACACCATCGGGAGCCAGAGCCGTTCAAAGCTTGCGACGAAACTTCCGCAAACCCGGACGTCCCATGAGGGTTAGGCTGCCCTTAGCTGAGAGCCGCGTCACAAGATGCCAAGATGAGGGCATGCGCATGGATCACGTCTCTTACGCCTGTGAACACGATGGCCTGGCTGCCACCACCGAACGTATTTCGTCCGCCCTCGGCGTCGAAGCCGTGAAGGGTGGAGTGCACCCCCGTTTCGGAACCCGGAACATGATTATCCCGCTCGCCGGGCACAAGTACCTTGAGGTCGTGGAGGTCCTGGACCACCCGGCGTCGGATAAAGCTCCGTTCGGGCAGGCCGTGCGCGCACGGTCCGCTGCCGGTGGCGGCTGGATGGGATGGTGCGTCGAAGTGGACGACCTCGCCCCGTTTGAGGACCGTCTGGGACGTTCCGCCGTCAACGGCAACCGCAAGTTCCCGGACGGCCGTGAACTCGTGTGGAAGCAGATCGGAATCCTGGGCCTCATTGCAGACCCGCAGGTTCCGTACATGCTCAAGTGGGAAGGCGATCCGGGGCTTCACCCGTCCAACGCCTATGACAGCAACGTCAAGATGTCCAGTCTCACCATCGCAGGCTCCGCCGAGCGCGTTACCGAATGGCTCGGCGAACCCGTAGAGCGGCCCCTCGAGGACGTCGCCGTGAACTGGGTCGCTCCGCACGGAACCCCGGGCATCCTGTCCGTCACGTTTGAAACTGCAGCGGGCGCCGTCACAATCTGACGCAGCGCGCTGCCAACAAGCTTCGGCCGCCATCAGCGGGTGCCAACGACGTCACCCACCGATGGCGGCCGAATTACTTTAACGCCTAGTTACCCAATGCTTAGCCCAGCCCGACGGCCTTTCCGAACAGGCTGAAGCCGACGAACGCCACAATGTCCAGCAGTGCATGGGCTATGACCAGTGGCATCACCCGTCGGGTTTTGGTGTAGACCCAGGCGAACACCACGCCCATGATGGCGTTGCCAATGAAGGGCCCGAACCCTTGATACAGGTGGTAGCTGCCGCGGAGCATGGAACTGGCAAAGATTGACAGCGGCACGGACCAGCCGAACTTCCCGAACCGGTCCAGGAGGTAGCCCACCACGATGACTTCCTCGACGACCGCGTGCCGCACCGCGGAGAGAATCAGCACGGGAACCGTCCACCAGTACGCGTTCAGGGCACTGGGGATGATCGCCGTCGTGATGCCCAGCGCCCGCCCTGCCGCGTAGAGGCCCAGCGATGGTATGCCGATCAAAGCGGCCAGCCCGACGCCCTGCAGCAGGTCCCTTCCGGGGCGGGCGAAATTGAAACCCAGCTTCTGGAATGCAGAGCCACCCACATAGCCCGTTCCTGCCTTCGTCTGGCGGTGCTCCGTCAGGAAATAGATCACCAGCAAGACGGGCACCAGCGCGAAGATGATGTCCAGGAGTTGGTACGTCAGATCGAAATATTCCCGTGTACTTTGCGAGCGGTTCAGCGTGGACGTGCCCTGCGCCAGCGGCGCCCGGGTCATCTTGTCCAGGAGTTGCACCACGGAGTACACGGCGGACTGCCCCAACGACAGTCCCAGGACTATCCAGACTTCGATCCGCAGGCGACGGCGGGAAGGAACCAACATATTCCTATCTTGCCTGCAGTTGCTGGTACTTTCCTGTTTGGCTTCCGGACACTGTATTACTTCAGGAACCTGCCTCCTCCGCGGCGGCCCCTATGCTGGGGAAGTATGAGTGCGCCCGGGAAAATCATCATGATCCGGCACGGCCAGTCCGCCGCCAATGCCGACACCTCCATTTACAACAGGGTGCCCGACTACCGGATTCCGCTGACTCCCCTGGGTATTGAGCAGGCCAAGGCTGCCGGTGAGCGCATCCGGCGCGAGCTGGACGGCCAAGAGGTGTCCGTCTACGTCTCGCCCTACCTGCGCGCCTACCAGACACTCGAAGCGCTCAACCTTGGCTCCCTCACGGAACGGGTCGTCGAGGAGCCGCGGCTCCGTGAGCAGGACTGGGCGAATTTCCAAATAGCCGGCGAAATCGAGGACCAGAAAGAACTGCGCAACGCCTACGGGCATTTCTTCTACCGCTTCCGGGAGGGCGAGTCCGGGTCGGACGTCTACGACCGCATTTCGTCATTCATGGAGACTCTTTACCGCCACTGGGCCAAGCCGGACTACTCCGCCAATACCCTCCTTGTCACGCACGGCCTCACCATGCGCCTGTTCTGCATGCGCTGGTTCCACTGGTCCGTAGAATACTTCGAGTCGCTGAACAACCCGGACAACGCTGAGATCCGCATGCTGATGCGCACCGAGGACGGCAAGTACGAACTCGACCAGCCGTTCACGCAATGGGTGCAGCGCCGCGTGGACGAGACAGTGCTCGACGCACCTCCCGTGTTCTTCTAGGGCCTGATCGGTTGGGCCCTGATCGGTTCTCCCAGGGCCGGAGCGGCCTTAGGACTTGCGTGTGCGGGGCGTTTCCGGCGCCACAATGACGTCCGTGCCGATGGCTTCAAAGGCGGCTTTGTCCTGGGCCGAGATGCCCGAATCGGTAATCAGCCGCGTGAACGCGTACCCGTCCATAGTCGCGAAAGCCCGACGGCCCACCTTGGAAGAGTCCGCAAGGACATAGGAAATGCTGGCCCTGCTGGCGAGCAGCGCGTTGACGGAGGCTTCGCCTTCTCCGGTATTGGTGGGTCCCACTTCGGGATCAATGCCGTTGACGCCGATGAACGCGATATCCAGCACCACCTTCTGCATGATGATGTCCGTGTAGGGGCCCACAAGCTCATAGGACCGCGGGTTCAGGATGCCGCCGGTCACCATAACCTTGATGTTGGGCCGCACCGCCAGCTGCGCGGCGATGTTGATGGCGTTGGTAACCACCGTCAGCGTGGGCTGGTTGGACGGGGAATTGAGGTCCTCGCGGGTTGCCAGGATCTGCGCGAGGGCGGTACTGGTGGTGCCGCCGCAGAGGCCGATGACCATGCCGGGCGCGATAAGCGCGGAGGCGGCGAGGGCAATCTGCTGCTTGGCGGCCGCGTGGTCGTCCCGGTTGTACCGGCCGGGCAGGTCGTAGGCGAGGGCACCTGTTGTGGCTCCGCCCCGGGTCCGGGTCAGCAGACGCCGGTTGGCCAGGCTGTCCAGATCCCGCCGGGCCGTTGCCGGCGAAACGCCGAGCTGGGTGACGATTTCCTCCACCTCCACCTGCCCGGTTTCGGCAAGGAGATCAAGGATTGCCGTCAGTCGGTCGGTGCGGGTCATGCGTAGCTAGCCTCTCGGGGATCAAACCGTCACCAGAAAGTGACGTTTGTTGATTGTAACAGACCCTAAACGATCAGTTCCCGTCATTATCCCCAGGGATCAGGGTTACCTCTCGCGCACTCCGGCGCGCCAGACCGCGTGCGTCAGCGGCATGCCCGGCCGGTAGGCCAGGTGCGTGGCCGACGGTGCGTTGAGCAGGTGCAAGTCAGCCCGGTGCCCGACGGCGATCGAGCCCACCGCGCGTTCGCCGTCGATGTCGGTCCCGGACTCGCGCCCCAGCGCAAGGGCCCCGCCGTACGTCGCCGCGCGGACCGCTTCGTGGACACTCAGCCGCATCTGCAGCACTGCAGTGGTGACACAGTATGCCATGGAGCTCGTGTACGACGTCCCGGGATTGCAGTTGGAGGCCAGGGCCACTGGCACGCCGGCATCCAGGAGCCGGCGGGCGGGCGCCAGGGGCTGCCGGGTGGAAAGGTCGCACGCCGGCAGGCAGGTGGCCACGGTGCCGCGATTATCCGAACCGGCACCTGCCCCCGCACTCCAGCCGGACCAGCTGGCGGCCAGCGCCTCCACATCCTCATCGGACAGATAGTTCACATGGTCCACGCTGGCCGCACGGAACTCCACTGCGAGCTGGACGCCCGCGCCCGGACCCAGCTGGTTGCCGTGGACGCGCAGCCCGAGTCCGGCGTCGCGGCAGGCCTGAAGCACACGGCGCGACTGCTCCTCGGTAAAGGCGCCCCGTTCGCAAAACACGTCGGCCCACGTCACGTACGGGCGGACCGCATCCAGCATCGGGCCGCACACGAGGTCGGTGTACTCGTCGGCGTCCATGTCCGCAGGCACCAGGTGCGCACCGAGGTACGTGACTTCATCGGCCACTGTCGACGCGATCCGTGCGCTGCGCGCCTCCTGCTCAACGTCCAGGCCGTACCCTGTCTTAGTCTCCACATACGTGGTGCCCTGCGACACCGCTTCCGCCACGCGGCCCATCGCGAGCCGGGTGAGGTCGTAGTCCCCGGTGCTGCGCGTTGCTCCTGTAGTGACGGCGATGCCGCCTGCGCTGTAGATCCCTCCAGCCATCCGGGCTTCGAACTCCGCCGTCCGGTCACCGGCGAAAATGAGGTGCGTGTGCGAGTCCACCCAGCCAGGCAGAAGGGCCCTGCCGCCGGCGTCCACCGACTCGTCCGCCGCCGGTGCGTCCGCCGCCGCCCCGAGCCAGGCGATCCGCTCCCCCTCGATCACCACGGCGGCATTCCGGAGGACGCGGTGGTCCTGGTCCTGGGTCATCAGCTCGCCGAGGTTGGTAATGAGGGTAGTCATGAACCCATTCTTCAGCGCCGGATGGACCAGCGCGTCGCGGCCAGCGCGTCCGCTGTCCGGGATTCCGGACTGGTGGCCTGTCCGGTGCCATTTTGGGGTCCGGTGAGGATTTGTGCCGCTGCGAGCTCGGCAATCGCAGACGAAGTCTGGAAGCCGTACCCGCCCTGGCCAGCCAGCCAATAGAATCCGGTGGCCTCGGCGTCGAAGCCCACGACGGGGACGCCATCGGCCGCTTCGGTGCGCAGGCCGGTCCATGCAGTGCGGACGGCGCTGATCCCCAGCGTGGTCAAGGTGTTGAGGCGGGCTATGAGCCGTTCGACATCGCCGGGGAACGGCCGGGCATCCTCCGGCCCGCTGGCGACGTGTTCCGACGGCGAGACAAGAACATCGTTGCCCTCCCGCCGAAAGTAGAAGGAGTCGTCCGCTGCCGCCACCATGGGGCTTCCAACAGGCAGGGAATGCTCGACGCCGACAATCGCCGCCGTGCGCCGGTACGGCTGGAGTCCGAGCTTTTCCACGCCGCTGACCACGGCCACTTCGTCCGCCCATGCCCCGGCCGCGTTGACCACGACGCCGGTCTGGAAGGCCTCCTGGCCAGCGCCGATCTCCCAGCCGCTGCCAAGCCGCTGCGCCGAATGCAGCCGCGCGCCGGTGATGATGTCCACGCCCGCACCTTCGGCCCGTGCCCGGTGGTCGTCAAGCAGGACCGGCGCGTTGCAGCCGAACGATCCCGTGTCCAGGCCCGCAGCGGAGAATGACCCTGGTTCCAGGACAGGACACAGCGCCAGCGCTTCCGCGTGGCTGACCATCCGCATGTGGCCGCTGGCTTCGGCCCTGACGGTTTCCTCGTTGCCGACCAGCATGAAGCTCCGCGGGGACAGCACAGGTTCGGGCAGCGAGGCATCCCTGGCCGCGATCAGCTCCAGGGTGCGGACCGTCAGCTCCTGGACCACGGGCGGGCCGTAGCTGGGGATGAGCTGCCGGGCCGAGCGGGAGGAGGTGTGGTACGCCAACTGCTGCTCGGCTTCGACCAGTGCCACGCTGCATTTTCCGGCCAGGGCGGATGCCAGGGACAGTCCCGCGATCCCGCCTCCAACGATCACCACGTCATAAGTTGCTGCCATGGCTACATCCTTGCAGATGTTAGGCACCCTTGCAGATGCTAGGCGGCGACGGCGTTCCGGCTCTTGACGAACGCCCGCACGCAGGTTTCGACGTCGTCGGCGCTGTGCGCCGCGGACAGCTGCACGCGGATGCGGGCCGCGCCGCGCGGCACCACGGGGAAGCTGAAGGCCGTAACGAAGACGCCGTTCTGCAGCATCTGGTCGGCCACTTTTGCTGCAACGACGGCATCGCCGAACATCACCGGAACGATCGCGTGTTCGCCGTCGAGCAGGTCAAAACCCTCCTCCGTCATGCGGCGGCGGAACAGTTCCGCGTTCTCGAACAGCCGGGTCCGCAGCTCACCGGAGGTCTCCACAAGGTCCAGTGCCTTGATGGTGGCCGAAACGATGGCCGGGGCCAGGGAGTTGGAGAACAGGTACGGGCGGGCTTTCTGCCTGAGCATCGCCACCACTTCGCTGCGGCCGGAGACGTAGCCGCCCGAGGCGCCGCCGAGTGCCTTGCCGAACGTGCCGGTATAGATGTCCACCCGGTCAGACACCCCGGCGTGTTCCGGGGTTCCCGCTCCGGTGGCGCCCATGAAGCCCACGGCGTGGGAGTCATCCACCATCACCAGGGCATCGTGCTTTTCGGCGAGGTCGCAGATGGCCTCCAGCGGCGCAAGGTAGCCGTCCATGGAGAAGACGCCGTCCGTGACGATGATTTTCCGGCGGGCGTCCTTCGCTTCGATGAGTTTCGCCTCAAGGTCTGCCATGTCCTGGTTGGCGTAGCGGAAGCGCTGCGCCTTGCAGAGCCGGATGCCGTCGATGATCGAGGCGTGGTTCAGTGCGTCGGAGATGACGGCGTCTTCCGGGCCGAACAGCGATTCGAAAACGCCGCCGTTGGCGTCGAAGCAGCTGGAGAACAGGATGGTGTCCTCGGTGCCAAGGAACTTCGACACGCGGGCTTCAAGCTGCAGGTGGAGGTCCTGGGTGCCGCAGATGAACCGGACGCTCGCCATGCCGAACCCGCGCTCGTCCATGGCGGACTTGGCCGCGGCGATGATGTCCGGGTGGTCGGCCAGGCCCAGGTAGTTGTTGGCGCAGAAGTTCAGCACGGGTGACCCCGCTTGCCCGATCTGGCCGGCCGTGATGTGGCTGGCCTGGGCGGAGTCGATGTGGCGCTCGGTCTTATAGAGGCCGGCCTCGCGGATCTCCTCCAGTTCGCTGCGCAGCTGGTCCTTGATTGCTGAATACATGGTGTGCTCCTCGGCTCGTTGAAAGTCTGGTGTCTTGATGCTGGGGGTGGGAGTGTCTGGGCTCAGGTCGTGGCTGGTGCTCAGCGCTGGTTACACTTCAGCGCTGGTTACACTTCAGCGCTGGTCACATTTCAACCCAGTCGAGCACTACCTTGCCGCCGACGCCTGCGCGGGCAATTTCGAAGCCCTTCTCCCACTGCGCTGCCGGCAGTACGTCCGTGACCACGGCGGAGATGTTGGCGTGCAGCGTCGGGTTGGAGGACAGCATGGCGCTCATGGCGTACCAGGTCTCGAACATTTCGCGGCCGTAGATCCCTTTCAGGGTCAGCATGTGCGTGACCACCTTGCCCCAGTCGATGTCGATGGACTGGCTGGGGAGGCCCAGCATGGCGATGCGGCCTCCGTGGTTCATGTTGTCGATCATCTCCGGCAGGGCGGTGGGGTGACCGGACATTTCCAGCCCGATGTCGAAGCCTTCGCGCATGCCCAGTTCGCGCTGCGCCTCATGGACACGCGTCCTGGAGACGTCGATGGCCAGGTCAACGCCGAGCTGGCGGGCCAGTTCCAGCCGCGGCGCCGACACGTCGGTGATGGCGATCTTGCGTGCCCCGGCGTGGCGGGCCACGGCGATGGCCATGAGCCCGATGGGTCCGGCGCCGGTGATCAGCACGTCCTCGCCTACGAGCGGAAAGCTCAGTGCTGTGTGCACGGCGTTGCCGAAGGGGTCGAAGATGGCGCCGAGCTCCGGCGTCACGGAAGGATCCTGGTGGACCCAGACATTGGTTTCCGGGATCACGACGTATTCGGCGAACGCCCCGTCCCGCTGTACGCCCACGCTCACGGTGTGGATGCACATCTGCCGGCGGCCGGCGCGGCAGTTGCGGCAAATTCCGCAGACGATGTGGCCCTCGCCAGAAACGCGGTCGCCCACCTTGACGTCCCGGACGTCCTCTCCGGTCTCCACAACCTCGCCGTAGAACTCGTGCCCTGCGATGAGCGGTGCCTGGATGATGCCCTGGGCCCAGGCATCCCAGGACTGGATGTGCAGGTCAGTGCCGCAGATGCCCGTGGTGATGACGCGGATCTTGACATCGCCGGGGCCGGCTTCAGGCTCCGGGCGGTCGACGAGCTCGAATCCGGCGTGTGCGCCGGCCTTGAACAGAGCCTTCATTGGCTTCCTAACTTTTGGCATGCGCGGCAGCGGCATGCGGGCGGGGTCTCCCTTCATTAGAGCCACTCCAACGCATTAGCACAAGGGGATTTTTCTCAATCGACGATTTAGTAATTGCTAAGGCATAGGATGGGGTCCATGGAGATCCACCAGCTTGAGATGCTGCGCGAACTCGGGGCTCTGGGAAGCGTCAAGGCCGTGGCCGACACGCTGCTGGTCACGCCGTCGGCCGTCTCACAGCAGCTGGCACAGCTGCAAAAGAGCGTCGAGGTTCCCCTCACGCGCAAGGAGGGCCGGAACCTGGTCCTCACCGAGGCCGGCCAGGTGCTGGCGGACGCCGGGGCCGCCGTCGTCAGCGCCATGGCCGACGCCCGCATGGCGATCGGCGCCTACCACGGGTCCACGGTGGCGCCGGTGACGGTCAGCGGGTTCCACAGCGCCGGACAGGCGCTGTTCGCGCCGCTCGCGCGGCTCCTGGACGGGCCCGGCAAGCCGAAGGTGCAGCTGTTTGACGAGGACGTGGCGCAGCAGGACTTCCCCGCACTGACGGCGCGGTACGACCTGGTGCTGGCGCACCGCATGGACCACAGCCCGCGCTGGCCGGAGGAGCGGGTGGCGGTGATACCGCTGGCACACGAGCCTCTTGACGTGGCGCTCCCGGCCGGGCACCGGCTCGCTGCCCAGGTGTCGCTGGAAACGGACGACGTCGTCGGCGAACCCTGGGTGACCAGCCGCACGGGCTACTCCCCCGCGGATGTGCTGTCCGCCGTCGCCGCCGTTTCCAGCCGGGAGCTGAACATCGTCCACCGGATCAACGACTACTCCACCGTGGCGGCCCTGGTGGCAGCGGGCGGCGTGATCGGGCTGCTGCCCAGGCACACGGCGCGGCCCGTGCTGAGCCCCGACATCGTGCTGCGGCCGCTCAGGGGCATCAGCACCCGCCGCAGGATCGACATCCTTGCAAGGCCCGAGAACCTCAAGCGCGCTTCGGTCCGGCTGGTCTGCGAGGCGTTGGAGGACATCATGGCCAGCCTCGTCCACGACTGACGTCTGCTCACTTGCGCTTACCGTTGCCGCTGGCCTTTCCGTTGCCTTTACCTTGGCCGAGTCCCTTGGCAGCGGAGGGACCCGCAACCACCGTAATCGCGGTGAGGTCCTCACCATTCCTGATGCCCTTGATGAGCACTGCGTCCCCCGGCTTGAGATCCGAAACGGTGGCGGCGGAGGGCTTGATGAGCTTGCCGGCGCTATCTTTGGGGGCGGTGCCGTCCGCCGCCGCCTTGGGCAACCTGAAGGTCCTGGTGTCAGCGATGATGGCGTATCTCTGGCTGAAACCGTCCTCGCTCTTGACGGTGATGGACGAATCACCGGCCGAGTCAAGGGTGCCGAACTGCGTCACCCGCGACTCCAGGCTTCCGTCGCTTTTCCTGACCACACTTTCGCCGTGCAGCTCACGGGCACGGCCTTTTTCCTTCAGCGTGCCCGCATCCTTCGAGACTGATGCAGACGCCGCGGATGGCGAGGAGGCACCCGGCAATGCAGCTGCCTGCGCCCGGTTGGTTGCCTGGGCCTTTGCCGTTGCCGACGACGTCGGTTCCGAGGCCGTTGCCTGGGACGGTGCTGCCGGCACGCCCGCAGCCCACACGACGGCGGCGCCGGCCCCGCTCAGGGCAAGCACCACGGCGCCCGCCAGCAGGGCCCGGCGTACTTTGTTGGCCCGGCGTACTTCGTTGGTCTGTTGAACCGGCATGCGCATCCTCCCGAGGGACCGGCAGGGCGCGGTGACGCCCTGAGCCTGAGCCCGCAGTTTATGGCCGCGACCCTATGGAGAACATGGACGCCACCGCCCCGTTAACCCCCAACTGGGTCGCAGTCGGTGTCGTTTTGACGGCTCAAATACGACGATAACTGCGACCCAGTTGGGTTAAAACGGGTGGCTTAGCCTTCGACGCCGAGCCTCTGCAGGATCAGCTCCTTGACGCGGCCGGCGTCGGCCTGGCCGCGGGTGGCCTTCATAACGCCGCCCACGATCGCGCCGATGGCCTGCAGCTTGCCGGCGCGGATCTTGTCCGCGACGTCGGGCTGCGCGGCAAGTGCCGCGTCGATGGCTTCCAGCAGGGGGCCGTCGTCGGAGACCACGGCCAGGCCGCGCTTCTCCACGATCTCCGCCGGGGTGCCTTCGCCGGCGAGGACGCCGTCGAGGACTTCGGCGGCCATCTTGTTGTTGATCTTGCCGGCTTCGACCATCTTGTTCAGTTCCACGATGGTTTCGGGCTTGACGCCCAGCTGGCCGGGGTCGACGTCCGCGTTCTTGGCGCGGCCGACGATCTCGCCCATCCACCACTTGCGGGCCACCGTGGCGGCGGCGCCGGCGGCGATGGTTTCCTCGATCTCGTCCATCACACCGGCGTTGACCACGTCGCGGAATTCCAGGTCCGAGTAGCCCCAGTCGGCCTGCAGGCGTTTGCGGCGCTCGGCCGGCGGCTCGGGCAGCGTGGCGCGCAGCTCCTCCACCCATTCCCGCGAGGCAACCACAGGAACGAGGTCAGGCTCCGGGAAGTAGCGGTAGTCATCGGCGTCGGACTTGGCCCGGCCCGACGTCGTCGAGCGGGTATCCTCGTGCCAGTGGCGGGTTTCCTGGATTACGGGCTCACCGGAGTCCAGGACGGCTGCGTGCCGCTGGATCTCGTAGCGGACGGCATGTTCGACGGCGCGCAGCGAGTTCACGTTCTTGGTCTCGGAGCGGATGCCGAAGCGTTCGCGTCCGTGCGGGCGGAGCGAGACGTTGGCGTCGCAGCGGACGTTGCCGCGTTCCATCTTGGCGTCCGAGACGCCGAGGTTCTTGACGATCTCGCGGACCGCGGCAACGTAGGCTTTGGCCAGTTCGGGGGCGCGGGAACCGGCGCCTTCAATCGGCTTGGTGACGATCTCCACGAGCGGTACACCCGCGCGGTTGTAGTCCACGAGGGAGTAGTCGGCGCCCTGGATGCGTCCCGCGGAACCGCCGAGGTGCGTCAGTTTGCCGGCGTCCTCTTCCATGTGCGCCCGTTCAATCTCGACGCGGAAGACGGTGCCGTCGGAGAGCTCGATGTCCAGGTAGCCGTCGTAGGCGATGGGCTCGTCGTACTGGGACGTCTGGAAGTTCTTCGGAGTGTCCGGATAGAAGTAGTTCTTCCGGGCGAAGCGGCAGTTTTCGGCGATCTTGCAGTTCAGCGCGAGGCCGATCTTGATGGAAGACTCCACCGCCGTCCTGTTCAGCACCGGCAGGACGCCGGGCATGCCCAGGTCCACCTCGTTGACGTTGGTGTTGGGCTCGTCGCCGAAGACGTTCGGGGCGGAGGAGAACATCTTGGTCTTGGTGTTCAGTTCCACGTGGACCTCGAACCCCAGGACGGGATCGTACTTCTCCATGGCCTCTTCGAAGCTCAGGGTTGCGTCAGACATCAGTGTGAACCTCCGTGGCTCGGAACAGTCTCAGCGAGTGCGGGTGCCGGCAGCGAAGGAGCACGGTCCAGGAGAGGACCGCCCCACTTCTCTTCCAGCAGCGATTCCAGGACCGCACCCACGCGGTATAGGCGGGCGTCCTCGCGGGCTGGCGCCAGGAGCTGGATGCCCACGGGCAGCCCGTCCTCGTCCGCCAGGCCGCCGGGCAGCGACAGCCCCGGGACGCCGGCCATGTTGGCCGGGATGGTGGCGACGTCGTTGAGGTACATGGCCAGGGGGTCGTCCAGCTTCTCGCCCAGTTTGAACGCCGTGGTGGGGGCGGTCGGGGAAATCAGGACGTCGGCCTTGGTGAAGGCGGCGTCGAAGTCGCGCTGGATGAGCGTGCGGACCTTCTGCGCGGAGCCGTAGTAGGCGTCGTAGTAGCCGGCGCTCAAGGCGTAGGTGCCCAGGATGATGCGGCGCTTGACTTCATCGCCGAAGCCGGCGGCCCGGGTGGCGGCCATGACGCGCTCAATGGTCAGCGGCGGATCCTCGGGGAGGACGCGCAGCCCGTACCGGACGCCGTCGAACTTGGCCAGGTTGGAGGAAGCCTCGGACGGCATGATCAGGTAGTAGGCGCCGAGGGCGTACTTGAAGTTGGGGCAGGAGACCTCAACGATTTCCGCGCCGGCCTGCTTGAGCAGCTCGAGCGATTCATTGAAGCGGTTCTCGACGCCGGCCTGGTAGCCCTCGCCGTGGAGTTCCTTGATGATGCCGATCTTCATGCCGTCCACGTTGCCCAGCCGGGCCGCGGCAGCGAGGTCCGCAAGCGGGTCAGGCAGCGAGGTGGAGTCTTTCGGATCGTGGCCGCCGATGACCTGGTGCAGCAGCGCCGAGTCCAGGACGGTGCGGGAGACGGGGCCGATCTGGTCCAGGGAGGACGCCATGGCGATGGCACCGTAGCGCGAGACGCCCCCGTAGGTGGGCTTCACGCCCACGGTTCCGGTGACCGCGCCGGGCTGGCGGATGGATCCGCCGGTGTCGGTGCCGAGGGCCAGCGGCGCCTCGAAGGCGGCGACGGCGGCTGCCGAACCTCCGCCGGAGCCGCCGGGGATGCGGTCCAGGTCCCACGGGTTGCGGGTGGGGCCGTACGCCGAGTGCTCCGTGGAGGAGCCCATGGCGAATTCGTCCAGGTTGGTCTTTCCCAGGATGGGCATCTTCGCGGCGCGCAGCTTCTGCACGACTGTGGCGTCGTAGGGGCTGTGCCAGCCTTCGAGGATCCTGGAGCCGGCTGTGGTGGGCTGGCCGACCGTGACGATGAGGTCCTTCACGGCGATGGGGACGCCGGCGAGTTCGTGCAGCTCCTCGGCGGCGGCACCGCCGGCGGCGCGGATGGCGTCCACCTCGGCGGCGACGGCGAGGGCCTCTTCCGCGTTGACGTGCAGGAACGCGTGGACGCCGCGGTCGCCGCCGTCGACGGCGGCGATGCGGTCAAGGTGGGCCTGCACCACTGCGACGGCGGTGACTTCGCGGGCGGCAAGCTTTGCGGCCAGCTGGGCGGCGGAGAGGCGGATCAGCTGGTTGCTGTTGGTTTCAGTCATGTTCTTTTATGCCTCATCCAGGATTGCCGGGACCTTGAAACGGTTCTCATCGGAATCCGGAGCGCCGGAGAGTGCCTGCTCGGCCGTGAACGTGTGCCCCACGACGTCTTCGCGGAACACGTTGGTCAGCGGAATCGGGTGCGAGGTGGCCGGAACGTCATCACCGGCGGCTTCACTTACGGACTTCACCGAATCTACGATGACGGCGAGTTCGCCGGCCATCCTGTCCAGCTCTTCAGCACTCATCTCAATGTGCGCGAGCCGCGCGAGGTGCGCGACGTCGTCACGGTTGATCGCAGCCATGGATCTCCCCTGCAAGTTCGGATTGTTTTCCGAACCAGTCTACGTGTCCGGGACGACGAACAACGCGGGGTCACTTACGGCCCATCGGGAGGTCCGGAATGGGCCGTAAGTGACCCCGCGTTGCTTGGTGCGGGTGTTTGGTTTGCTAGCCGACGCCGATGGCTCCGGTCAGCATCCCGACGCCGAGCATGACGAGCGAGATGACGGCGGTCCGCCACAGGACTTTCTTGTGGTGGTCGCCCAGGTCCACCTTGGCGAGCGAAACGAGCAGCAGGATGGCGGGAACGAGCGGGCTCTGCAGGTGGAACGGCTGGCCGGTGATGGAGGCCCGGGCCATTTCGGCGGCGCTGACGCCGTAGTGGGCGGCGGTCTCGCTCAGGACCGGAAGAACGCCGAAGTAGAAGGCGTCGTTGCTCATGAAGAACGTCATGGGGATGCTGAGGATGCCGGTGATGACTGCCATGAACGGGCCCATGTCGGAAGGGATGATGGCCACGAGCCAGGCTGACATGGCCTCTACCATGCCGGTGCCCTTGAGCACACCGGTCAGGACAGCCGCGGCCATGACCATGCTCACCACGGCGACGATCGAAGGTGCATGCGCCACGAGCTGGGCGCCCTGGTCCTTGACCTTGGGGAAGTTCACCAGCAGGGCGATGGCGGAGCCCACCATGAAGACGAACGGCAGCGGCACGAGGTCGGCCACGAGCATGACCATCACGGCGACAGTGAGGCCCAGGTTGAACCACTGCAGCTTGGGCCGGAGGGTCTTGCGGTTGGGGTCCAGTGCCGTGTCCGTGAGACCGGTGTCGCTGTCGGCGAGCGTCTCGGTGCGCTCCAGGACGGCCACGGAGGAGCCGCCGACGGCGGGGCCTCCCGTTGCGGGGACAGGGGCGGTTCCGGTGCCCTTGCGTCCGCGGCCGGTTCCCGAACCGCCGCCGGACGTTCCGCCGTCGAACGCGTCGGCGGTGTCCGGCACGGACCAGATTTCCGGCGCCGTGGCGCGGAGGCGGTTACGTTCCTGCAGGCCGAGCAGCCAGGAGAAGACGAGGACAACAACCAGGCCGGCGATCAGCGAGGGGATCATGGGAACGAAGACGTCGTTGACGTCGAGCTTGAGCGCGGTGGCGGCACGGGCGGTGGGGCCGCCCCACGGCAGGATGTTCATGGTGCCGTTAGCCAGGCCAGCCACGCAGGTGAGGACAACGGGGCTCATCTTCAGCCGGAGGTAGATGGGCAGCATGGCTGCAGTGGTGAGGATGAAGGTGGTGGAGCCGTCGCCGTCGAGGGAGACTGCGGCCGCGAGGATCGCGGTGCCGAGAACAACCTTGGCGGGATCATTGCCGAGCTTGCGCAGGATGAACCGTACCAGCGGATCGAACAGCCCGACGTCGATCATCAGGCCGAAGTAGATGATGGCGAACATGAGCAGGGCGGCGGTGGAGGTCATGGACTTCATTGAGTCCATGACCATGTCACCGATGCCGAGGCCTGCGCCTGCGAAAAGACCGAAAACGGTGGGGACAATGATCAACGCCAGCACTGGCGTCAACTTCTTCGTCATGATCAGCACCATGAATACCGCGATCATGGCGAATCCAAGTAATACCAGCACAGCCGGCTCCTTCTTGATGATTGGCACCACCTCGATGTGATGCGCACTACAGACGTTAGAGTGGCGCGGGTCACGGCAGTGCCTTTGGCTCAATTGATTGGCATACTGCTTATTGGGAGCATTTTGCGCATTTTGCTCACGGGCGTCCGAAGGCCTGCGCACAACCCCATCTGCCCGGCCCCACGGGCCGGGAAAGACCGCCCGAAGGAGGAGCGCCATGGCCAGACCGTCCCGACGGCTGCCGCTCAGGTTCTCCACGCAGACGCTGCTGTTGCAGCTGGGCGTGGTGCTCCTGGTGGTGCTCCTCAGCGGCGCCGTCCATGCCTGGCTGACGTTCGAACGCCTGGGCCGCGAGGCGGAGAACCAGGCGCTCACGCTGGCCCGGACGGTGGCCTCGGATCCCTCGGTCCGCGCCGAGGTGCAGGCCATCAGCCGGCAGGCGGGCACTCCCCCGCGGGCCGAACTGCTTGCCGGTCCGCTGATGGCGACGGCCGAAGGGGCGCGCACCCGGACCGGCGCCCTGTTCGTGGTGATCACTGACGAAACCGGGATCCGGCTGGCCCATCCCGACGCCGAGCGGCTGGGCGAGCGGGTGAGTACTGATCCGTCGGAGGCGCTGGCCGGACGCGAGGTCACCACCCGCAACACCGGGACACTGGGACCCTCGGCGGGTGCCAAGGTGCCGGTTTTCGCGCCCGACCCGCCTGGCTCGCCTGGCTCCGAGGCCGGTTCCCCGGCCGGTTCCAGCGTCGCACCCCAAACCGTCGTCGGCGAGGTCAGCGTGGGCTATTCCACCGAGACCATCGGCCAGAGCCTTGCCCGGGACATCGTGCCCATCGCCGTCACGGCGGCCGGCGCCCTCTTGGCTGGAGTCCTGGCGTCATTCCTCCTCCGTCGCCGGCTGCAGCGGCTCACGCTTGGCCTGGAACCTGAGGAAATCAGCACCCTGGTGCACGACCAGGTGGCCGTGCTGGAGGGTGTGGACGAGGGCGTGGTGGGCGTTTCCGCCGAGGGCCGCATCAGCGTTTTCAATGCCGCGGCCCAGCGGCTCCTGGGCCAGCCCGACCTGACCGGAACGCTGTGGTCGGCAGCCCCGGTTCCGGCCCAGCTCAAGGCGCTCACAGAGGCCGATGCCCGGGAGGGCGAAGCCGTGGAGCTTCTGGCCGGCGGCCAGGTTTTGGTGGCGAGTGCCCGCAAGGCCCTGCACCGTCAGGAGGACCTTGGCTGGGTCGTCATGCTCCGTGACCGCACCGAGCTCCAGCAGCTGACGCGCCAGCTCGACGCCGTTGGCACCATGTCCACGGCACTCCGGGCGCAGCGGCACGAGTTTGCCAACCAGCTGCACACGATCGCCGGCTTCATCAGCATCGGCCAGCATCAGCAGGCGCGCGAGTATCTGGAGCGCCTCGCCGCCACCGGGCCGCTGAGATTCCCGGTGGAACAGGCCGAGCTGCTGCAGGACCCCTACCTTCAGGCATTTGTCGGCGCGAAGGGCGTGGAAGCGGACGAACGCGGCGTTGCGCTCCGGATCGGGCCGGAAACCCTGGTGCGCGGCCAGGTCGCGGAGCCGCAGGATGTCACCACTGTCCTGGGCAACCTCATAGACAACGCGGTCAACGCGGCCGTGGCCGGCTCAGCCGGCGAGCGCTGGGTGGAGCTTGAGCTGCTGGACGAACCGTCGGACGACGGCGGGACGCTGCATATCGTCGTCGCCGATTCCGGCGACGGGCTGCAGGGCGACGCCGATCCGGAGTCGGTGTTCGCGGAAGGATTTACGACGGCGGCCGGCCCGGTACGCGCGGGCGGCGGCCAGGGCCTGGGGCTGGCTTTGGCGCGCCAGCTGGCGCGGCGCCGCGGCGGCGACGTCAGGATGCTGGAGCCCGGGGCCGCCGGGGGGCCCGGCGCCGTGTTCATGGCGACGCTGCCGGGCACCACAACGGCGCAACGATTGAGTGACGAGCAAGGATAGGACGATGATGTCTGAGGATTTCAGGGTGCTGATCGTGGATGACGATTTCCATGTTGCCAAGCTCCATGCCGCCTACGTGGACTCGGTGGCGGGCTTCCTGGCGCTGCCGCCGGCGGGTTCGGCGTCGCTGGCCCTGCAGTCCATCCACAGCCTGCGTCCGGACCTGGTGCTGCTGGATGTGTACCTGCCGGACGCCTCCGGCCTGGACCTGCTGCACCAGCTGGACGTCGACACGATGATCCTGAGCGCGGCGTCCGATGCCGCCTCGCTGCGGACGGCATTCCGCCGCGGCGCCCTCGGGTACCTGCTGAAGCCCTTTACCGCAGAGTCCCTGTCGCAGCAGCTGAGGTCCTATGCCCGGTACCGGCGTATCCTTTCCCAGCCCGGGTCCTTGGATCAGGACACCGTGGAGCGGGCCAAGCGCGCTCTGATTGCGGGGGACGTCTCGCCGTCGGCCAGGCCGCGCTCCGCCACCGAAGCGGCGGTGCTGGAATCCCTGGTCCCGGGGGAACAGTATTCCGCGGCGGACGTGGCCGGGCGGGTGGGTGTTTCCCGGGCCACCGCCCAGCGGTACCTTTCGTCGCTGGCCGATGACGGCGCCGTCGAGATCCAGCTCCGCTACGGAACCACCGGCCGCCCGGAACACCGCTACGGCCTCCCGCCCCAATAATTCACCTCGCCCGGCCGACAGAGGTCTCTGCCGAGTGTCGTTGGTGGTGGCTAGTTAACGCTCTTCTGCGCGACGAGCTCGATCTCCACGAGCATCTTCGGGTCGAGGAACGGCAGGACGTGCACGAGGGACAGCGTGGGGCGGATGTCACCGAAGACCTCGCCGTGGGCCTTGCCAGCGTCTTCCCACTTGCTGATGTCCGTCAGGTACAGCTTGGACTGCACGACGTCGGCCAAGCCGAAGCCCGCGTCGGCCAGGACAGTCTCCAGCTTCTGGAGGATGTATCTGGTCTGCTCGTAGAAGTCGGTGCCGACGATGCCGTCCTCACCGGCGGCGGCGGTGGCGGAAATGTACAGCGTGTTATCCACCTGGACAGCGCGGGAGTAGCCGAGGGTCTGTTCCCAGACGGAACCGGTGCCGAAAGTCTTGCGCATGGTGCGCCTTTCACTGGGGCCGCCTGCCGGCCGGCGCATACGCAGCCGGTGAACGGGGCCGTGGAAATGAGTCGGCACCACTCTAGGGCGGCTAGACGTCCAGCCGGAAAACCAGCAGTTTTATGTCGGTGTCCGGCACGAACCAGTCCCGCTCGGGAACCCGCCGGAAACCGGTCTTCCGGTACAGGCCGTGGGCGCTCTCCCACGTCCCGCCGGTGGTCAGGGCCACGCCGCTGATGCCTTCCAACGACCTCGCGTGCTCGATGATCGCTCCCACGAGGGCCTGACCGGCGCCGCTGCGCTGCACCGCTGGGTCCACCACGAGCATACGGAATTCGAGTTCGTCGTCGAGGGCGATGTCCGCAAACGGCTCGCCCACAACGGCCAGCGTCACGGACCCCACAATCCGGCCATTCCGTTCGGCCACCCAGATGGTGGCCTGCTCCGCCCGCCTGGCCACGTCCTGGATCTGCTGCATGTAGGGGTGATCGGCACTGTCGAAATATCCCGCCGCCAGATAGGAATCGCGGGTGATCCGGGCTATCGCCTCGTAATCGGCGGGGACTGCTGGACGGATATTGATCTGCGGCTGCACCTGTCAATGCTAGTTCCAGCGGCCGGATGCGCCGCGCGAAACAGGCCTTTCCGTGACTGATCTATCACTTCGAGCAACTGGCGTCCGGCTCATCGTCTCAGAGCGGAAACTTGCCGGACATCTCCAGCGTTCCCGCGCACGTCCACGCTGCCAGCCGTTCGTCATCCGAGGGCCCGCCGTTCAGCGGGCTAGTCAGCCGGGGACGCCGCACCCAGCAGCCGGCTTCCTCGGCGATCAGGGCTCCGGCGGCAAAGTCGTGTTCGTTGAGGCCTCGCTCGCCGAAGGCATCGTGCGTGCCATCAGCCACAAGGCAAAGGTCCAGGGCGGCCGAACCGAGCCGCCTCACATCCGCGAACCCCTCCATGAACCCGCCCAGCGCCGCGGCCTGCTCCGCGCGGACAGCGGGATCGTAGCTGAATCCGGTGGCCAGGATCTGGCCCGCACGGCCGGACACTGGACCGGTGAGCTGGACGCGGTGGCCGCCCTGTTCGAGCCAGGCGCCGTGGCCCCTTGAGGCGTAGTACACGCGCCCCAGCGCCGGGGCGTTGACGACGCCGGCCAGCCAGACGCCGTCGGCATCGGCCACCGCCACGGAGGTGGCGTAGTAGACGATGTTGCGGATGAAGTTGGTGGTGCCGTCCAGTGGGTCAATGGACCAGCGGAGCCCGCTGGGATTCTCCGGGCGGGTGGTGCCGTGTTCCTCGCCGGTGATGGTGTCCTGCGGACGCGCCGCGCGGATGGCGCTGCGGACAGCGTTCTCGGCGGCCACATCAAACGCCGTGACCCAGTCCCCCGCCTCGCCCTTGTTGCTGACAGCGCCGTCCGCCAGGGAATCGCCGCCCCGGGTGGACAGGACGGCGGCGCCAGCGGCGGCCGCCGCCTGGGCCACGTCAAGCAGACCGTTCGGATCCAGGCTCATTCCGGGCCGTTTCCGTCATCGTCCGAGACCTCGGGAACGGCCTCCGCGTCGGCAGCCCCGGCTGCCGGACCGTTGGCCAGCAGCTCCCGGAAGCCGTCCTCGTCGAGGACCGGAACGCCCAGCTGTTCGGCCTTGTCCATTTTGGTGCCGGCGTTTTCTCCGGCAACGAGGTAGCTGGTGTTCTTCGAGACCGAACCGGCCGCCTTGCCGCCGCGGACCAGGATGGCTTCCTTGGCCTCGTCCCGGCTGAAGCCTTCCAGCGTTCCCGTCACCACGATCGTCAGCCCCTCAAGGGTGCGCGGCATGGATTCATCACGTTCATCTTCCATCCGCACCCCGGCAGCCGCCCAGCGGTCGATGATCTCCACGTGCCAGTCCTCGGCAAACCATTCCGTGAGCGCCGCAGCGATGGTGGGGCCCACCCCGTCCACGCCGGCGAGTTCGTCTTCCGAGGCCTGCCTGATGGCGTCCATGGTGCCGAAATGCGTGGCCAGCGCCCGGGACGCCCGCGGCCCCACATGCCGGATGGAGAGCGCCACCAGCACCCGCCACAGAGGCTGGGTCTTGGCCTTTTCGAGTTCCTTGAAGAGTTTGTCTGTGGTGGCCGTGGGCTTGGACGGCGTTTTCGCGGTGCCCTTGCTGTAGAAGTACGGGACGAGTTCGTACTCCCCCGTGCCCACGCCCTTGGACCGCTTCTCGCGCCGGATCTTCACCGGGGCGAGGGCCTCCGGCGTGAGATCGAACAGGGCAGCTTCGGTGGTGAGCGGAGGGACCTCCGGTTCCGTCGGCTGCGTCAGGGCGATGGCGGCCTCCCAGCCCAGGGCCTCGATGTCGAAGCCTCCGCGGCCGGCCAGGTGGAAGACCCGCTCGCGCAGCTGGGACGGGCAGGACCGTGCGTTGGGGCAGCGGATGTCGACGTCGCCCTCCTTTGCCGGAGCAAGAGGGGTGCCGCAGGAGGGGCACTCCGTGGGCATGACGAAGTCACGCACCGGCGGATCCTGCTGGTCGCGCAGCGCCAGCACGGGACCCACGATCTCCGGAATCACGTCCCCGGCCTTGCGGAGGACCACGATGTCGCCGATCTTTACGCCTTTGGCCTTGACCACATCCTGGTTGTGGAGCGTGGCCATTTCCACGGTGGATCCTGCGACCTTCACCGGCACCATTACGCCGTACGGGGTGACACGCCCGGTGCGTCCGACGTTGACGGCGATGTCCAGCAGTTTGGTGTGCACTTCCTCGGGCGGGTACTTGTAGGCAACGGCCCAGCGCGGGACGCGGGTGGTGTAGCCGAGGGCGCGCTGGGTGGCGAAATCATCCACCTTCACCACGATGCCGTCGATCTCGTGCAGCAGGCTGTGCCGCTTGTCGCCGTACCTGGAGATGAATTTCAGCACGTCAGCCAGGCCGGCGAGCACTTCGAAGTAGGGACTGACGGGCAGTCCCCACTCCTCCAGCTGCCTGTAGGTTTCTGACTGGCTGGCGGCTGCGAGGCCTTCGCGGGCGCCGATACCGTGGACGAACATCTTCAGGGGCCGCTTGGCTGTCTCGGCGGGATCCTTCTGCCGGAGTGAGCCTGCAGCAGCGTTCCGCGGGTTGGCGAGCGGGGCCTTTCCCGCCTCGATCAGTGCCTCGTTGAACTCCGCAAACGCCTTGGACGGGATGAAAACTTCACCGCGCACTTCCATCTCGGCGGGAAAGCCGGAGCCACTGAGCTCCTGCGGAATTTCCTTGATGGTCAGCACATTGTGCGTGATGTCCTCGCCGGTGGTGCCGTCGCCGCGCGTGGCGGCCCGAATCAGCTTTCCGTCCCGGTACAGCAGATTGACCGCGAGGCCGTCAATTTTCAGCTCGGTCAGCCAGGAGGCCTGATGATTGCCGACCTTCGCGATCCCGGCCTCAGCCTTGGCGATCCACGCTTCGAGTTCCTCGAGGGAAAAGACGTCCTCGAGGCTGTACATCCGCTGCAGATGTTGGACGGCGGCAAAGGCCGCCGACACCTCCCCGCCCACTTCCTGGGTGGGTGAGTCGTTGGCCACCAGCTCCGGGTGGAGCGCCTCCAGCTCCTCAAGCCGCCGGAACAGGGTGTCGAACTCCGCGTCAGAGACGAGCGGCTCGTCCTCCTGGTAGTAGGCGAACCGGTACTTCCTGACGAGGTCCGCCAGATTCTCGTATTCGCCGCGGACCGACTCAGACGGAATCGCTTCCGGCTCGAGCTGGTCAGTTCCGGATGCTGCCATGTCTGCGGGACCTGATGCTGTGCTCACAGACCTATCTTGCCCTACACCCCGGACATTGTGCCGACGGTTCAGTGCTTACCGGTAACGGTCGCCGGAAGGTGCCTACCAGTGGGACGCGAGGCGGTTCCGGCTCCACAGTGCGAAGGCGAGTCCGCCAAGGCCAACAAGCAACACCCCTCCCATGAGCGCGAAGAGTCCGAACATCCCGGCTCCCGGCCCTTTTCCGTTCGCGCTGACGACGGCTTCGTGGCTCGCCTCGGCCTGGGTTTCGATCGGCCGGGTCCAGTTGGAATCCACGGGGGCGCCGGACGGCCCGGCACTCGTGGTGGGTCCGGCTGACGTGCGGCCCGCCGTGGCGGGCGCAACCGCAACGACCGGTTCCTCCGTCGTCGGCATGACGCCAGCGTCCGGTACAGATGCGGGCGGAACCGCAGTCCGCACCGCCGGGGCGGGGACCTTGGCCGGGGCCACCG
>NZ_CAKKLY010000022.1 GCF_918698095.1 Arthrobacter sp. Bi83 | reverse complement strand
CTCCCGCAGATCCCGCCCTCCCCCGCCACAGGACCTGCGAGAGGGTCGGCCAGAAACCCACAGAACCTGCGAGAGGGTCGGCCAGAAACCCACAGAACCTGCGAGAGGGTCGACCAGAAACCCACAGGACCTGCGAGAGGGTCGACCAGAAACCCACAGGACCTGCGAGAGGGTCGACCAGAAAGCCACAGGACCTGCGAGAGGGTCGGGAGCGGAGCCCCTACGCGCTCTTGCGGAAGACCTGGATCACGGACGGCCGCGGTGCCCGGACCTGGCCGCGCTTCGGTGTGGCACCGGCAGGCACGTAGTCCGGGAAGTACGAGTGCGGCGCCTCGAAGGTGCCTTCCTCGCCCGGGTGCTGCACGGAAACGAAAACAGTGCGTTCGTCGTCGTGGACGATGGGGCCGCACGTTTCGGCGTCGCGCGGGACGGCGAGGAACTGCTCCACGCGGCCGCGCTCGGTGCCTTCCAGGGTGACTTTGAAAAGCCCGTCCGCCTTGCCGATCCCGGAGGGGGCGCCGTCGGTGGAGATCCAAAGGTTGCCCACGGAGTCGAAGGCCAGGTTGTCCGGGCAGGAGATCGCCGAGACCTGGTCTGCCGGGAAACCGGAGAAGTAGGTGACGTCGCCGGTAGCGGGATCACCGCAGACCATCAGCAGGTTCCACGTGAACTTCGTCGAGGTCTGGTCGCCGTTCTCGGTGATCTCGACGATGTGGCCGTCCCGGTTTTCGTTGCGCGGGTTGACCTCCGTGGCGCCTTCCTTGCCCACCTTGCCGCGGTCGGAGTTGTTGGTGCAGGCCACGTAGACCTTGCCGGTGTGCAGACTCGGCTGGACGTCCTCGCAGCGGTCCATCTTGGTGGGGCCCACCTTGTCCGCGGCCAGTCGCGTGTAGACGAGCACTTCCTCCACGGACATCCCGGCGACCTTGGACTTCCCGCTCACCACGAGGGGCAGCCATTCGCCGGTGCCGTCGAAGGAACCGTCGGCCGGAACCGAACCGGAGCCGTCGATCTGGGACGCCGGTGCGTCGCCGGTGAACTTGGCCACGTACAGGTCGCCCTCGGAGAGCAGCGTCATGTTGTGACGGCGGTTCCCGTCGATGAACTTGTTCTTTGAGACGAACTTGTACAGGTAGTCGAAGCGCTCGTCGTCGCCCATGTAGGCCACAACGTGCCCGGACCTGGCCACGATCACGTTGGCGCCTTCGTGCTTGAAGCGGCCCAGGGAAGAGTGCTTCTTCGGGGTGGAGGTGGGGTCGAACGGGTCGACTTCCACGATCCAGCCGAAGCGGTTGGTTTCGTTCTCGTAGCCGGAGTTGTTGGCGTCGAAGCGCGGGTCATCAAGTTCCCACTGGCGGGCCGTGGGCTTGTTGGTGAGGCCGTAGCGCTTATCGGCGGCGGACGTGCCCGGGGCGACGAAGTAGCCGTTGAAGTTCTCCTCGCCGGACAGGACGGTGCCCCACGGCGTGGTGCCGCCGGAGCAGTTGCCCAGCGTGCCGTTGATCCAGCGTCCGGCCGGATCGGCAGTCGTTTTGACGAGGAGGGAGCCGGCGACGGGCCCCGTCAGCTCGTAGCGGGTGCTGTTAAGGTACCGCCGGTTCAGGCCGGCGCCCTTCACGTAGCTCCACGGCTGGTTCTTGTTCTTACGCTCCAGCTCCACCACGGTCAGCCCGTGGGCGGCGGCACCGACGGCCCGCATCTCGGCGGCCGGCATCGTGGCCGGGAACATGATGTTCTCGTTGGTGTACTCATGGTTGGCGAAGAGCAGGGCGCGGCGGCCCTTGCTGCCCGGGATCTCCAGGATGTCCGAGTAGTCGTTGTTGTAGCCGAACTGCCGCGACTGTGCAGCGGCGGTCTGGTTCGTGAGATCGAACGCGGGGGCGTCGTTGAAGATCGGGTCACCCCAGCGGATGACTGGCTGCCAGGTGAAGCCTGCCGGAACGGTCACGGCGTCGACGTCGGTGCCGATGGAGGGAATGGCGGTGAACTGAAGCTTGGACGTGCCCGCGCGGCCGTAACCGTTCGTCGCGGCGGCCGACAGGCCGGTCCCGCCGTCGGCAACGGCAGTTTCGGAAGAAGTCAGGGAGCCGCCGAGTACGACGGCGAGAGCACCGGCGGCGCCGAAGCCCAGGGCGGCGCGGCGGGACAGGGTGGTGGACGCGATGTCACGGAAGTAGCTGTTGGAGCTGGTGTTGCAGACGTCGCCCGAGCAGGCGTTGTCGCACTTCAGCGCACAGGTGACGGGGCTGCGCTTGCCTTTGGTGTGGCCGAGCATAGGCAGCAGGGCAAACTTGCGCCCGGGGATTTCAGACATGGAGAGACCTTCCAAGGGGTGAGATGCGGTCCCGGCCACCCTTCCAGCGAGAACTAAATGTGAGAGGACGCTCTGGTTAAGATCCGGTGAACTTACAGACCTGTAAGTTCATGTTCGCAGCGCAGGAAGAAGCAACTGCCGGGCGCCGGCGGGTCAGCTGATCCGGGCCGGGTTGAGCTTCAGCCGGCGCAGCAGCTGGGCGTTGAGTGCAACGACGATCGTGGACAGGGACATCAGCACCGCGCCGGCGGCCGGTGAGAGCACCACTCCCGCGAAGGCCAGCACACCGGCGGCCAGCGGGACGGAAATGATGTTGTAGCCGGTGGCCCACACCAGGTTCTGCCACATCTTTCGGTAGCTTGCCCTGGACAGATCCACCATGGACAGCACAGACCGGGGATCGTTGCCGGCCAGGATGACGCCCGCTGACTCGACGGCCACGTCCGTGCCGGCGCCGATCGCGATGCCTACTTCCGCCCTGGCCAGCGCCGGCGAATCGTTGACGCCGTCGCCCACCATGGCCACCTTCAGGCCGCGGCCCTGCAGCTCGGCCACCTTCTTGTCCTTGTCCGCAGGGAGCACCTCGGCGAATACCTCGTCGATGCCCAGCTCGGCGGCCACGGCCTGTGCCACCTGCCGGGCGTCGCCGGTGATCATGGCCACCCGGATACCCCGGTGCTGAAGTGCGGAGACAGCCCGCCTCGATTCGTCGCGGACGGCGTCCTCAAGGCTCACCGCTCCGAGAATCCTGTCGCCCTCCACCACGTGCAACACCGCCGCCCCGCGGCCCTTCCAGCGGCTGGTGGCTTCAGCCAATTCTCCGGTTTCCGCAATGCCTAGCTCCCGGAGCAGCGCAGGGCCGCCCACCTGAACGAGGCGGCCGTCCACGGCGGCCCGCACGCCCCTGCCCGTCAGTGACGTGAAGTCAGTGGCCAAGGGAATACGCAGTCCCTGCTCCCGTGCTGCCCGCACAATCGCCCGGGCCACGGGGTGCTCACTGTCCGCCTCAACCGCGGCGGCGAGACCCAGCAGCTCTTCCCTGCCCACGCCGTCCGCGCTGGCCGCATCCTTGAGTTCCGGCTCGCCCCTGGTCAGCGTGCCGGTTTTGTCGAACAGCACGACGTCGATGGTCCGCATGCTTTCCAGGGCCATCCGGTCCTTGATCAGCACGCCGACGCGGGCGGCCTGCTCGGTGGAGATGGCGATGACCAACGGGATGGCCAGGCCCAGGGCATGCGGGCAGGCGATGACCAGCACGGTGACCGTGCGGGTAACGGCGTCCGGAACGCTGCCGAGCAGGGTCCAGACAATGAACGTGATGACGCCTGCGCCTGCTGCGAAGTAGAAGAGGAAGGCCGCAGCCCTGTCGGCCAGGGCCTGCGCTTTCGACGACGACGCCTGCGCTTCCGCGACCAGCCGCTGGATGCCGGCCAGCGCCGTGTCGTCGCCGACGGCAGTGATGCGGACGCGGACGGAACTGTCCGTAGCTACAGTCCCGGCGACCACGGGGTCGCCCACGCCACGGGGAACAGTCCTGGACTCGCCGGTGATCATGGATTCGTCGAATTCAGCCTGGCCACCGATAATCGTGCCGTCCGCGGGCATCCTGGCTCCGGAACGGACCAGCACGGTGTCGCCGCTCCGGAGCTCCAGGACGCTGACGGTTTCGGTGCCGTGGCCGGTGATTCGCTCGGCCTCGTCCGGCAGCAGTGCCGCTAGCGCGTCGAGCGCCCCCTGGGCGGAACCGAGGGCGCGCATTTCGATCCAGTGGCCCAGCAGCATGATGGCCACGAGCAGTGCCAGCTCCCACCAGAAATCGAGGTCAAATCCGCCGATGCCCAGGCTCGTGGCCCAGGAGGCAGCGAAGGCGACGCTGATGGCCATGCCGATCAGCAGCATCATGCCGGGGCGCCGGGCCTTGAGTTCGGACAGGCCACCGTTGAGGAAGGGCTGGCCACCGTAGAAGAAGATCACTGTACCCAGCACTGGCGGAATCCATGTGGATCCGGGGAACTCGGTCGGCATGTAGCCGAGCAAGTCCCCAAACATGGGGCTGAAGTAGACGACGGGAAAGGACAGGGCAAGGCTGAGCCAGAACCTGTTCTTGAACATGGCAGTGCTGTGCCCGGCATGCTGGCCGTGCGTGTGCACCTCATGATCGCCGTCCGGCCACGTGGCATTCATCGCGTGGTCCGAGTGGCTTTCGGTGAGGCCGTTGGTTCCGCGCCCTAAATGCGCGTGAGTTGTTGCGTCTGATCCAGGCATTTCAGTTCGTTCCTTCACGGAAAGAGGTGATGAGGATGCTGGGGTTGAACGGCTGTAACGGCCCGGGACGGGAGGCCTGGACAAACCACTTCACTGACAACACGATTAACATACCCCAGGGGGGTATGTTCGTCAAGGACCGCCGGTCACTCGATCTCCGCGTAGGCGCGGCGCAGCCGGGCTAGCCACCATTCCCTCCTCTCCGAAGAGGCGGCGTACTGCTCCAGCAGCCCCTGGTCGGCGAAGGCCTCACGGAGCCGGATGGCGCCGTCGTCGGCCACCAGCGGATCAACGGTGACGTCCCCGGCCAGGAGTGACACCGTCCCCAGGCCGCACGCGTAGGGCAGCTCCGGCAGGGCGGCAGCAAGCGCAAGGCCCGCACGGATTCCCACGGACGTGTCCAGCGCGGAACTCACCACGGCGGGCATCCCGGCCTGCGCGACGATGCTGAGCGCACGCCGCACTCCCCCCAGTGGCGCCACCTTGACCACGATCAGATCGGCGGCGCCGGCGCGGGCCACTTTGAGCGGATCGTCTTCCTTGCGCACGCTTTCGTCGGCCGCGATCAGCACCGGAATACCCGCCGAGCGCAGACGGCGGCGGACCTCGGCAAGGCCCTCGATGTCCGGCGCCGGCTGCTCCGCGTATTCCAGCCCGACGCCGGCCAGCCTGGTGAGTGCTTCCACGGCCTCCGGAACGTCCCAGCCTCCGTTGGCATCCACACGGATGGCGGCGTCCGGCAGTGCGGCGCGGACCGCGTCCACCCGGGCGGCGTCGTCGTCGAGGGTCTGCCCGCGCTCGGCGACCTTGATCTTGACGGCGTCCACGCGGCCGAACCGGGCCAGGATTTCCGGCACCTGCGCGGCGGGGACCGCCGGCACCGTGGCATTGACGGGGATGCTGGTCCGGAGTGGCTCCGGGAAACCACGCCAGCCGGCCTCAATGGCGGCGGCGAGCCACCGGGAGGCTTCGGCGTCGCCGTATTCCGGGAAGGCGCCGAACTCGCCCCAGCCTACGGGTCCCTTTAACAGGAGCGTTTCGCGTTCGAGGATGCCGCGGAACTTCACCCGCATGGGCAGCACCACCACGTGGGCGGCGCCGATCAGCTCCTCAACAGGGGGCATGTCGCCCGGAGAACGCAACGCCGGCGCGGAAAGCGACGGAAAATGGGAAGGCCCGGGAGGCCGTTCGGCAGGCATGGCTTCACTGTACCGGTGCCCCAAGCCGCCGCCTCAGCAGGAATCACGCTATGTGGACAAGCCTCCCGAACGAGCCGCGTCCCTCACTCCGGTCGGGTGGCATGCCCCAGAATGTGAGCCACCGGCGGGGCGAGCGGATGACCGGAGAAACCGAAACGCTCGTTGTCCTTCACCTGAAATCCTGCAGCACTGATGGCCTCCAGCGTGTCCCTGTTGGGGTGGCAGCCGCCCGCCACCCGCTGCCAGCCGGGCGCCAGCACGTCCTCCGCCGCGGCAATGATCCGGCGGCTGGAGCGGACATGCTCGTAAAAGGCCAGCGTTCCACCCGGGCGCAGCACGCGAAAGACTTCCGCCAGGACGCCTGCTTGGTCCGCAACGCTGCACAGAACCAGGCTGCAGACCACCGCATTCGCGCCGGCATCCGGCGCCGGGATGTGTTCGGCCGATCCCGCAACCAGGACAACGGGTACCGGGGCCGAAGCCGCCCGCCGGTCGGCCAGTCCGCGCAGATAGTCGTCCGGTTCAATGGCCAGGACGTCCGTCACGGTCTCCGGGTACAGCGCAAACGATGACCCCTCGCCGGCCCCGATTTCGATTACGCTTCCTTGCAAACCGGACAACAGGCGCCGGCGGTGGTCGGCGCCTCCTCGGCGGTTCATCCCGACGACGGCCCGTGCGTATGCGCGGGCAAAGCGGGGGTGCTGCAGTCCAGCGGGACCTTCCGGGCTCTGCGATGTCATTTGACTGAGCTTTCTTTGAACGACGCCGGCCCCCCAACGTCGTGGGGGGACCGGCGGCTTTTGGGGCGGCGCCCTGTTGACGAGGGAGCCGCGATTGAGACCTAGCAAATTGTGTGGTGCAGGAATGTTGTGCAGAAATTAGGAGGGAAACCGAGAAACGGCCTTTTGGGCCTGCAATTGGGCGCGTTGCCGTTATGGCCTGGGAAGTCCGGGCCAGATCGCGACCCCCAAGACCGCAATCCAGCCGACGGGCAAGTGCCACGACAGCAGGACGAGCCGCTGCACCCCAATGCAGCAAGCCTAAACCTTCAAAAACGGCGGCACCGCCGCTGCACCCAAGACCCAAAGGACCCACAGAAATCCAAGGATCCCAAGGCTCCTAGGAACCCCAAGCGCCGAAGGTTCCTAGGGAACCGGCTGCGGCACCCCAGGGACGTCCCCCGGGACGTCGTCGTCGATGTCATCGTAGACGTCGGCGGCCAGATCCGCCTCGACGCCGACGCCGAACCGGGCAATCACTGTGGTCCCCCGTCCGGGAGCCGACATCACCTGCAGGGTCCCGCCGGCCTCGCAGATGGTGTCCCGCATGATCCGCAGGCCGAAGTGGCCCTCGGGTGATCCCAAGCTCTGGTCAAAACCGCAGCCGTCGTCGTGGATCCGGATTTCGGAGCGTTTCCCGTCCTGCCTGAGCTGGAGCTCGGCGTTGGCCGCTTTGGAATGCTTGGCCGTGTTGGCCAGGGCCTCCCGCGCCACTCGGTAGAACAGGGCGGCACGGTCCCGGTCCAGCTCGCACTTGGCCGGAAGCTCGAGCGCGAGGCTGATTCCGCGTTCCTCAAGTGGATCACCCAGTCTGGCAAGGGCGCCTGACAGGCCCAGCCGGTTGAGGTCCGGCGGGTAGAGCTCGCTGGTCATCGCGCGCAGGCTCCGGACGTTATCCTGCAGGATCCGCCGGGCATCAGCGAAAAGCTGGCGCTGGCCTACCGGACCGTGCAGCTCCTCGGATTCCAGCACGTAGGACAAACCCGAGAGGTCCTGGATCACTTCATCGTGCAGGTCACGCGCAATCCGCTGGCGTTCCAGTTCCGAGGCTTCAATGGCTCGGTGCAGGAGGCGGCTGCGGGCGGCCTCATAGGCCTGGATACGCTTTGCGAGCCTAACGGCCGGGAAAAGTTGTGCCAATTGCAGCACGCCCAATGCAAGGAGGAAGGGCGGCGCCATGCCGAACAGCACCGCAGTCTGCTCCAGGCGGACAGCACCGACGTCGTAGTAGGCCTCGAACACGAGCAGCTCACCGTTGGGTGCAGTGACGGGAACGTAGACCTCAACCAATTCCTCGGTGGAGGCTCCTGGCGAACTGACCTCGTCCTTCTGCATATCCAGGTTGGCCGGCACATCCTGGCCGTTCAGCACCTCGGCGGCCTCCCCGGGCAGCTCGAACGTCTGCCCGATCAGCTTGGGGTCCTCCGAGTAGACGATGCGCCCGTTCTTGTTCCAGAGCCTGATTTCAAAGACAGACCGGTCATCCATCCAGGGACGAAGCCGCGCATCGAGGCGCGCCACCGCGGCCGGGTTTCCGGACAGCACTGATTTGTCCAGGAGCGGCCCCACCACGTTCTGCGCCAATTGCTCCGTGGAGTGCTCCGAATTCTGCAGCGCATGTCTTTCGGCCTCGGACCAGATCCAAAAGGCCACTGGCGTGATAACCACAACCAGGGCCACCAGACCCATGAGCAGGAAACGACGGACGGCCTTGAAGACTTCGGAACGCTCGGATGCCGGCGATTCCAGCGGACGGAACAGTACAGGCCTCCGGAGGGATGGCCTAGCCATTGGACGGCTGCTCGAGCATGCCGCGCCGTGAAGCTTCCATAACCGATTCGAGCTGAGAATGGGTTCCCAGCTTGGCGAAGATTGCCTTCACGTAGCCCCGGCAGGTGTTGAGCGAGATGTCCAGCTTGCTTGCCACTTCCTTTGAACCGTGACCGCCGGCCATCAGCCTGAGCACGTCCAGCTCGCGCGGCGTCAGCACCGGACCGCCCGGCTCCACTTCGCGGACAGCCGCGGCGGGCTTCGGAGTGCTCATGCCCAGCTGTGCGACCAGCGACGGGTGAACAACCATGTTGCCGGCCCGTGCGTACCGGAGCGTATCCAGGAGCGTGGACAGCGAGCCGCCCTTGGGAAGGAAGGCGCAGATGCCCATCGAGGCGGCTGTGCGCAGCGCCTCCGGAGTCGGGTCGCCGGTCAGCATCACGATCCGCGTCTGTGGAGCATCCGCCAGGATGCGGGCAGCGGCGGTGAGGCCGTCGCCGTCGGGCAGGTGGTAGTCCATGATCACGACGTCGGGCTTGAGCGCCATGCTCTGCTCGACGCCGCTCTTGGCGGTGGTGGCCGAGGCCACGCTGCGCAGGTCCGGCTCGCGGTCCAGGGCAGCGGTGAGCAGCTCGGTGAAGGTGCTGTGGTCGTCGATGGTCAGGATGCTGATCTCCCGCATACGCTGAGAAGAAAGCGGGGGAAGCGGTGAATCCCCGTCGGACAGGTCAGCAGCTTCATCATCGCTCACGGCGGTTGCCTGGAGCAGCCGGGCGTGCGCATCGCGCAGAGCCCGCCCGGGCAGGCAGCCGATCTCCTGGTCCATGACACGGCGGCAGCGTCCGTACGCCCGAAGCGCCTCCATGTACTGTCCGGATTCCTCGAGGCCCAGCACCAGTGCGGTCCAGGCCCTTTCGTTGATGGGGTCATCCAGGAGCAGTTCGCTGGCGAGGGCCACGGCGCGCTCCGGCTGGCCCACGGTGACGGCGGCTTCGGCGGCCCGGGCCTTGATGCTGGCCACGCGGGCTGCGTGCAGCGCCCGTTCCTCTTCGGCCCAGCCGGCTAGGAGCTCATCGCCGAGCAGCGGCACCGAGGCGATCTCCAGTGCCTTCTCAAGCATCTTGTAGGACTCCGCGGGGGCGGCGTGTCCGGCCTGCTTCAGGAGATCGTCGAACCGGTCAAGGTCCAGGTCCACCGCGGCGCGGTCAATCAAGTATCCGCCGGTGACCGTCCGAAGCGCTCCGCCCTTGCCGGAGCCCGGCTGCAGGTGGCGCCGCAGGACGCTGACATAGCTTTCGAGAGTGGACAGGGCCTCGGCGGGAGGCTGGCCGTTCCACAGGACGTCGATCAGGTGGTTCTTGGAAACCGGTGTTCCGAGCTTGAGCAACAAGATCTCAAGGACCTGCCGCGGTTTCGGGCCGCCCAGCTCGTGGGATCCGATGACCACGTTTCCGCGGCGGACCTTGAGCGGACCCAGGATGCTGATCGAGAGCCGCGCCGGCGCTCCACCCTCACCCTCTGAGGCTGTCGGAAAGTGCTCGTCTTCGTGGACTCTCCTTGACCAGCGAGTGTCCTCTGCAACTGTCTGAACCATCTTGCACCTACTATCCCCATGACTGCATTCCCCATGAATGGCTTGGACTCATACTTGTCAATCAGGCAAGCACGGGCACGAGTAGCGGGTACTCGAATTTTCGGGAAAGGACTACTTGGTTGCTTCCCCAGCCAAGGGGTGACCACTTGGCTTGGCCCCTTCAGGCATCCCCCTTAAACCTTGGGGATGGGGCGTCTGGGGCTACAAAAGTGCAAGTTTTTCCCAAGAACTCAGGCGTAGTTTGGTATTACCGCAGTTCCCAGCGGCGTTCATGCGATCCTCACCCCGGAGGACCGCCAGATATGCATGAAATGGGTGACCTCATGACGCTGACCGTGGCCGTACCCAGTACAAGCAAGTACTCCGAGTACCCGGCAATGCGTGGTGTTTTCGGTGGCCCCTGGACTCAAAAAAAATCTTCGGCCCGAGGGAAATTGCGTGCACCGTTACGCGGTCAAGTCTGTAGGCACGCGCGTAAAGAGCTGTACGGGCCGCGCTTCCACCGGCCGTCGCCGCATCCGCAGATAGAAGAGGCACAACGGTGAAGGCCGACGGCGAGCATCGGTCAAGGCTGCGGTTTGCCCGGCGGCCAGGCCTGCGGCCGGCTCAGCGCCACGGCCCGCGGCCGGAAAAGCGACTAGAAAAGCGACCGGAAAGGCGGTCAGACGTCCGGGCCGAGCTGCACGCCGAATTCCATTCCGTCCGCTTCCGGGTGCTGGCCACGCTTCTGGTCTTCATGGGAGTGGGACTTTTCGGCTCGGGGGCTTTCACGCACGCCGCCCAGCTCAGTGCCCTCAACAACAGGGTCAACGCGGAGCTGCGCCTGCCGGCCGCACAACTTGAGGACCTGGCAAAGAAAGGCGTGCCGGGTTCCGGGGGTGCTTCATATGGCAGCCTGGATGACCTTTTCACCACGTTCCTGCGGAGCGGCACACCGGGCGGGTACGAATCGGTCATGACCACGATCCGGGGCGGGAACACCATCCTTCCGTCCGTGCCGCAGGGTACCAACCTGAGCTCCGGGCCCCTGATCCAAAGGATCTGGAACATGCGCGCTCCCGGCCGGACCGTTCTTCGGGACACGACCATCGACGGCAGGACGGTCCGGCTGGCAATCACGTCGGTGTCTTTGGAAGGCACACAGGACGAAGGGCTGCTGGTTGCAGCCAACGAGATCGGCAAGCAGCGCCACCTGGTGTTCGTGTCGATGTGGAATTATGCGCTGGCCTCGGCTGCGACGCTGTTGTTTGCCGGAGTTGTCGGGTGGATGGTCATCGGGCGCCTGCTCAGTCCCGTCCGGCGCCTGCGGGAGGCCACGCAGGCCACAACGTTCGAAGACCTGACCAAACGGGTCGAGGTCCCCGCCAGCACGGATGACGTCGCCCAGCTGGCCAAGAACTTCAACCATATGCTGGAGCGGCTGGAGTCCGGCTTCGAGAACCAGAGCCGCTTCGTGCACGATGCCAGCCACGAGCTCCGGACGCCCATGACGATCATCCGCGGCTACCTGGAACTCCTCAACGCCGGCGATCCCGAGGACGTCGGCCAGACCCGCGACCTGCTCCTGGATGAGCTGGACCGGATGCAGTCGCTCGTGGACGAGCTGCTGATCCTCGCCCGCAGCGGCCGTCCGGATTTTGTCTCCCCGGACTGGATCGAAGCCGACGATTTCTTGGATGACATCTTGAACCGGATCAAGGTTCTGGGCCCGCGGCACTGGCAGCTGGACGCCAAGCCCGGCGGCCTCATCCATGCGGACCGCCGCCGGCTCACCCAGGCGCTGGAACAGCTCGCGGCGAACGCAGTGAAACACACATCGGAGGCGGACCGGATTTCGGTAGGGGCGGCCTGGGAAGAGAACGACGGCGGCATGGCTTACGGCGCGCGGGCCGGCGCGGCTAAGGACTTCGAAATCTGGGTGGCGGACACCGGCACCGGCATTCCGGCGGACGAGCACGAGCACATCTTTGAACGCTTCGGGAAGGGCCACAATTCTGCCGGCACCGAGGGCTCGGGGCTGGGCCTCTCGATCGTCAAAGCCATTGTTGAGGCGCACGGCGGAACGGTTCGGCTGGAATCGGCCGTGGGCGAGGGAAGCCGCTTCGTGCTGAGTATTCCGTCCGGGGGCGGTGACGGCACCGAAGAAAAAATCAGCGATGCTGAGACAATCACAGCGGCCCCCGCCGCCAAACCGCGGCTGGCTGGACCGGCGTCGGGCCCTGCGGTGGTGGCCAGCACGGTAGGCACTCCGTGACCCGGATTCTGATCGCCGATGACGAGCCCCGCATCGCCGCGTTCCTCGCAAAGGGGCTCACCGCGGCGGGTTACACCACCACCCAGGTAGCTGACGGCGTGAAGGCCCTGGACTATGCCACGTCCGGCGAGTTCGACCTCCTGATCCTGGACATCGGTATGCCAAGGATGGACGGCCTCGCCGTTCTAAGGAATCTCCGCGCCATGCACTCCACGGTTCCGGTGATCGTGCTGACGGCTGCAGACAGCCTGGAATACACCGTTGCCGCGCTTGAGGGCGGGGCGGACGACTACATGACCAAGCCCTTCCGGTTCGAGGAGCTGCTGTCCCGCGTGAAGCTGCGGCTCCGGGGCACGGCGACCGCTGCCCCCACTCCGGCGCTTGTTTACGGGGATCTGACGCTGGATATCAACCTCCGCACGGCGGGAATTGGCGGACGCGTGATCGACCTGTCCGCCCGGGAGTTCGTCATGGCGCGGACCTTCATGGAGAACGCCGGCCGCGTGCTGAGCCGCGAACAGCTCCTGAGCCGTGTGTGGGGCTATCACTTCGAGGGGTCGTCCAACGTGGTTGACGTCTACGTGCGGTATCTGCGGCACAAGCTCGGTCAGGAGCGCATCCAGACGGTCAGGGGTGTGGGCTACCGGCTCATGCGTCTGCCCGGCGAGCAGGAGTCCCTCCCGGCCGACGGCTCCAGCCCCACGGAGGCCGAGGTCGACGGGAGCGCCCAGGAGGGTCACGGCGGGGAAAACGCCGATGGCGGCACCTCGGGAACGCGGCGCAACGGTGAGCCAAATGGACAGGAGCCTGCGCCGGTCTAGCCATTGCATGAGAGGACTCTCATGCAGGTCTCATCCGCGCTTCACCTTCGCACCGCAGAGTGGAATCAACAGCAAGGAAGGCGGACCGGTGAGGGAAGGCGGAGCGATGAAGAAATGGTCGTTGCTGAGCATTCCGCTGGTTGCGCTTGCCGGCATTTCGGTGTGGAGTCAGGCAGTCGTCGGGGCACCTGACGAAAAGTATTCCGGAGTTGTGGTGCGCGAACCCGATCCGCGCTCTGCTGTCCATGGTGACGGCCTCACCAGGCATCCCGGCGTGGCTCCGCTCGGCAAACCGTCCGCGTCCGCCCGGCCCAATTCGCCGAACCTCAAGTCCGCGCCGCTCAATCCCGCATCCTCGACGCCGATCCCCACGGCGACCAGGCTGGCCGAGCCGGCGCAGCCGCAGGAAAGCAGCCCTGCCACCGATCCGGATTCCGGCATGGTTCAGCGCGTTGACCCGACCCAGATCACGTCCCCAGCCGTGGCCCCTACCGACGACCCCACTTCCCATGTCCCCTTCGACGACAGCGGGACAGGCCATGACTACTAGCCAGCGGCGGCACCCCGGATCAGCTTCCCCTCAGCTGAAGGAGCCCGGGATACACAGGGAAGTTCGGGATCTGCACGAGCCAATCCCGCAGGAGCGTTGGGGATACACCGTGGGAGTTCCGAACAGTCAGCCTTCCACCATCACGATCGACGATTCGGAACTCCACCAGCAGGTCCTGGACATTATTCAAGGCGTGCTGGCAACCGCCGATCCCCGTTCCGAAGTCCGGCGCCGTCTGCTGCGGCATCTGGCAGAGAATCCGGGGCATCCCGAGCAGGCGCTGCTGGACCATCTCCGGGACAGGAACCGGCGTGGTGGGAACTCGCCGGGCCCGGCCGGGCACGGCGCGCGGCTCGATTCGCACACTTAATAACGACGTGCGGCCGGTGCGGCCCGGCCGCACGGCGCGGCCCCTGCAGGCCGGCGCCGTCCACTGGCAGGCCCTCGGCGCGGCCCGGGAGTTACGCGACCTCCGCCGGGCTGCACCGCCATTCGGCCGGCCCGGCAGGAACTGGACAACACCAGATTCTAGAAGAGCAGCAGCAGGAATCCTCCGACTGTGCTCAGGATGCCGACGCCGGTGAGGATCCAGCCCAGGATCAGGACGGTGTTGTCGTGCTTGGGCGGTCCGAGGCCCCAGCGGGATGGGTGGCAGACGTCGTAGTGGAGTTTCACTGCGTTTCCTGCCACCCTTCCTTCCGCCACGTCGGCATCCACGAGCGTCTGCCGTGAAACGTTGTCATGGTCGGTCCAGCGGAATCCGGTGAATCCTCCGGCCGTGTATACCTCCGCCGTCGTGCTGGTCCAGACACATCGCCGCCTGCTGATGACCAGGCCCCACACGAGCAGCGGCACCCCAGGAACGAACCCCACCCACGTCATCATTTCCAGGATGGGGCCCAGTGCATCCACGAATCCGGCCATGCCCAAACTCTATCCGTCGGCTGGGCTCCCCAGCGCTGCAAGTCGTACTTTTGCGGCGGCGGCAGACAGGCGACTCCCAGCAAACTGTGACACCCTTGTTACGATGACTTTCCAGCTCAGGAACCCCAGACGCCAGCAGCCCGCGGGCCGGATGCGCCTTGCCAGGGGCACCGGCTTCCTCTTTGCAGTGGCCACCCTGGCCTGCATGACCGGGCTCGCGGCCACGTATTACTACTTTGTCCGCACCACCACCGGGCAGTTCATCGACGAGTCCGCCCTGGTGGAGGCTGTGGCCATCCACGGGCCCGCGGGCAAGGTCACCACCCAGTTCCTGGACTGGCTGCCCACCATCTCTCTGGTGATGGCCGCCGTCGTCGTTCTTCTGGTCACGGTGATACACCGACGCTGGCGGGCCGCGAGCATTGCGATGGTGGCGTGCGTTGGCGCGAACATCGCCACGCAGGTGCTCAAGGACCTGCTGCCGGCGCGGCCGTATCGGGGCGTGGAGACGCTCGAGCTGAACTCGCTGCCTTCCGGACACACCACACTGGCGGCGTCGGCGGCGGCAGCAGTGTTCCTGATGGCGTCACCGCGCTGGCGGCCGCTGGCGGGGTTCGTGGGCGGCAGTTTCGCGATTGCGTCGGGGATGTCCACGCTGGTGAACCAATGGCACCGGCCCGCCGATGTGGTGGCCGCGTTCCTGCTGGTGGGCTGTTTCATGATTCCGGCGGGCTGGCTGATCATCCGCACGGGCAGCCACGAATGGAATGTCTGGGACGGCTTCAACGGGCACTGGGCGTCCGCGCGGTTGTGGATCGGGCTTCCCGTGGTGCTGGGGCTGGTGTCGGCCGCGGTGGCTATGTATTCGCTGGTCAAGATCGCGCCGCTGCCGGGCCAGGAGGGCAGCACCACCAACTACTTCTGGGCCGGGATTTCACTGATCGTGATCGCCGGGTACCTGGCCACCGTGGCTACGACGTCGCTGTTCGCCTACGCGGCACGACGGCGGGAACCGGCAGGGCGGTAGCCGCACGTCCCGCCGTGCCCGGTAAGTGGCAGTCCGGTTAAGGGGCAGTCCCGCGTAAGTGGCAGCTCGCGCCGTTCTCGCCGCTGAAAACGGCGCGTGCTGCCACTGTCAGTTAGGCGCGGGGACGGTCTCAGGGGAAGAGCCGGCCCGGCCGGTATGGGCGAGAAGAACCAGGGCCGCCGAGATGAGAACGGCATTCTTCATCACAAACTCGCCGCTGGCGGTCAGCATCAGGGGGTCGCCCTGGCTGAACATGGCGTCGGGGACCATGACAAATGTCGCGAACGTTCCGGCCAGATGCAGGGCCATGACCAGCAGTGTCAGGCGAACAAAGACCCCGGCCATGAGCATGGCTCCGAGCAGCGCCTCCCCTGTTCCCAGCACGATCACAACCAACTGGTCGTTGCCGAACGGCAAAGTTTTGGCGACCAGTCCGGCCACCGGTGAGTTGCCGGTGATCTTTAGTGCGCCGAACCAAATGAAGACCACGCCGAGCACTACCCGCAGGAGGCGCAGCGCCACCGGTCTGAGTGCCTGGCAAGCCGCCGTCTCCCACTTTTGTGCCTTGGCCGCGAGTCCCGGGCCGCGTGGTGCCGCCATGCCGCCGGGCTGCATTGCCGAGCGGCGTCTGGTGCTGCTTTCATAAAACATCGGAGCTCCTTCCTCACTCAGCCGGACGCGGTGCCCGGCAGTCCCCAGCGAAGTGTGTTTGAAGTGTGCGGGCGCCCGCTTGGGGAAAACTTGGGCGGTCAGCCGGCATGTGAGGCCCCCCGCCGTGCGGGCAACGGGGAACCGGAGGCTTCCGGGAAAGCCCGACGGCGGGACGCACCGCCGTCGGAAGGGAACCCCGTACGCGTCCCGGGAAGCCGTTTCCGAATTGCGGAATTAACCTTGTAGCATTGGCGCATCTTGACTTGAATAATGGGGGAAATTCATTGCGCTTCCGTGGTGTTTCACGTTCCTTAACGGCTCTTATTGCGGTGGCAGCAATTCTCTTGGCAGCCGGGGTGTCATCCCAGGCGGCGCCGGTCAAGCTCACTCATGCAAATGCCGGCTACACCATAAACACGGCACTCGGATCGCCGTACATCGGCAGCTCCGTGGTCCCTTTAACCGCCACAACGTGGGGCACGGTGAATAGCCAGGGCGTGGTGCAGGTCAAGATCAACAACGTGGTGGTGTATCACCCGGTGAACAGCGCCTGGTTCATCAACCAGATGCTCTCTTCGTACCGCGTGACCAAGAACCGGGAGTATCTGCGGCGTGCCGAGGCCACCACCCGGTACATCCTGTCGGGCTCGTTCTCGGATGCAAGCGGGGCCACGTGGTTTCCCTACAACTTCCGGCACACCCCGGGAAACAAGATCGACATGGGCCGTCCGTGGTACTCGGGAATGGCCCAGGGAATGATGCTCTCAACGCTCGTAAATCTTTATGAGACCACCGGAAACACCTATTGGAAAACCAATGCCGACCGCGTTTTCAAGTCCTATCAGGTGCCGAAACGGAACGGCCAGCCGTGGTTCCAGGACCAGGTCCTTGAGGGCAGCAAAATATACATGTGGTTCGAGGAATATGTAGGCAAGGACATTCCCTCCGCACACGTGGTCAATGGGCACATTTACGCGGCTTGGGGAGCCTACGACTATTACCGCCTCACGAAGAATCCCACCGCCCAGTTCATGTTCAACACCGCAGCAACAGCCATCCGGGACCACTTCAATGTCTACCGGCGCCCCGGCAGCATCTCGTGGTACGCGGCCAGTGCCTTCGGCCAGTACGTGTGGCGGACCCCGGCGTCCTATCACAAGGGTGTGATCAGCCAGCTGGCCATCCTTGGCCGCCAGACCGGCGACCCCATCTTTGCGAACCAGTCAGCCCTGCTGAAAGCGGACTACGCGGGTTAAGCGGCCTCGTTGGCTCGCCCACACACCGGCCCGCCCCACCCAACTTGGCAGCCCGGTTGCGAATTCTCCTTTACAACCCCTTGGTCGAAGCCCACAATATAGCCCACCACAGCCTCCACTGGCTCTCCAGCGCGCTGCCACCGATCCTGCACCAGCAGAGGGGCGCCGACATGAAGAAGCACCACGTTTCGGCCGGGGCTGACCGCGCCCTGAAGGAGAAGCGCCGGGCCATGTGGGCGCAGGGCGACTATCCCGCCCTTGCCACCGAGCTCATCCCGGACCTCGGCGCCATCCTGGTGGAGGCGTGCGGGGTCAAGCCCCGCCAGCGGGTCCTGGACGTCGGGGCCGGCGCCGGCAATGCGGCCATTCCCGCTGCCGTGATGGGTGCCGTGGTGGTGGCCATCGACCTCACGCCGGAGATGCTCGACGCCGGCCGGCGCCAGGCTGCCGATCGCGGCGTGGAGCTGGACTGGGTGGAAGGGGACGCCGAGTCCCTCCCGTTTCCGGACGGCGGGTTCGACGTCGTGATGTCCTGCCTAGGCGTCATGTTCGCCCCGCACCACCAGGCGGGCGCCGACGAGCTGGTGCGGGTGTGCCGGCCGGGCGGCACGATTGGGCTGCTGAGCTGGACGCCCGAGGGGTTCATCGGGCAGATGATTGCCGCCATGAAGCCGTTCGCTCCGCCGCCTCCGCGCGGCGCCCAGCCGCCCCCGCTGTGGGGCAGCGAGGAGCATGTGCGGGAGCTGCTCGGTGACCGCGTCACCGACATCCAGGCCCGTCGGCAGCACGTCACCATCGCCAGCTTCCACGAGCCCGAGGACTTCCTGCACTACTTCAAGTCCCACTACGGCCCCACCATCTCGGTGTACAAATCCCTTGCCGGTGACGAAGGCAAGGTGAAGGCCCTGGACGAGGCACTCACGCAGCTCGCCGAGGACTTCAGCGACGCCCACGCCGATGCGGCCTACCAGATGGACTGGGAGTACCTGCTGTTCACCGCCAGGAAGAAGACGCCGAGGGAGGCCGGGCAATGACCGGTCTGCCACCTTCCCGCCGGGCGAAGGCCTTGGCGTCCATCCCGTCGCTTCAACGGATCCAGTCCTTCATGGGCAACTCCACCTACTCCCGGCGACAGCACGTCCCCGGCATCTGCGACTTCACGCTGGGCAACCCGCACCAGATGCCCCAGGACGCCTACGTGGACGCCTTGCGGGATGCACTGACGCCGCGCAACGACCAGTGGTTTGCCTACAAAGCCAACGGGGAGGAAGCACGGGCCGCCGCCGCGGAATCGCTTCACCGTTTGCTGGACGTGCCCTTTGATCCGCGGGACCTGTATCTCACCACCGGCGGGTTCACCGCTATCGCCCTGGCGCTGAAGGCCGTTGCGGACCCCGGCGACGAGGTGATCTACAGCCTGCCGCCGTGGTTTCTCTACGAGCCGCTCGTGGTTGAAGCCGGGCTGGTTCCCGTGAAGGTCCGGATCAACCTGGAGACGTTCGACCTTGATCTGGAAGCCATCGCGGCTGCCGTCACGGCCCGCACCCGGGTGGTCATCATCAATTCGCCGAACAACCCCACCGGCCGGATCTACGCGCCGGAGCTACTGCAGCGCCTGGCCCGCTTGCTCGAGGACGCCTCGGCCCGCAACGGCCGGCGGATCTATCTGGTCTCGGACGAGCCGTACAACCGGATCGTCTTCGACGGCACGCGGTTCCACAGCCCCACGGAGTTCTATCCGCATACACTGCTGGCCTATTCGTACGGCAAGACGCATCTGGCTCCGGGCGAACGGATCGGCTACCTGGCCCTGCCGCCCACCATGCCCGAGCGCAAGGAGCTCCGGGAAGAGATCAGCGCCCTGCAGCTGGCCATGGGCTGGATCTACCCCAACGCCGTCCTCCAGTACGCACTCCCCCGGCTGGAACAGTTCTCCATCGACGTCGGGCAGCTGCAGCGGAAGCGGGACAGGCTGGTTGAGGCGCTCGGCAGCATGGGCTACCGGCTGCGCCCGGCCGAGGGCACGTTCTACCTGTTCGTCCACTCGCCCATCGCGGATGATGAGGCCTTCACCGAGTCGCTGAGCCGGCACGACGTCTTCGTGCTCCCCGGCGTCCTGTTCGAGACGCCCGGGTTCTTCCGGGTGTCCCTCACCGCCAGCGAGGACATGGTGGAGCACAGCCTCCCGGTCTTCGCGGCCGCCATCGAGCGAGAAGGGGTGTGACCCCACATGAGGTTGACGACGACGACCAACGTCTCGGTGGACGGCGTGATGCAGGGGCTGGGCGGACCTGACGAGGACCGCAGCGGCGGCTTCGACCGCGGCGGATGGGCCATTCCGCTTCTCGATCCCGAAGCCGGGAACTATCTCAACGAGGTCTACGGCGGCGCGGCCGCGTTCCTCTTCGGCCGGCGGACCTACGAGATCTTCGCCGGCTACTGGGGCGCGATGGTCGATCCGAGCACGAACCCGATTGCCGCCGCGCTGAACAGCCGGCCCAAGTACGTGGTATCGACTACCCTCACGGATCCGCAGTGGGCGGGCACGAGTGTCCTGGCCGGCGACGTCGCCGCGGCCGTCATTGATCTGAAGGCGCAGCAAGACGGCGAACTGCTGGTGCCCGGCAGCGGTGCCCTCGTCCGGTGGCTGCTCGCCAACCACCTGGTGGACCAGCTCGACCTGCTCACCTATCCCGTCGTCGTCGGCCAGGGCACACGGCTGTTCCCCGATACCGGTCCGGACATGGCGCTCGAACTGGTCACCTCGCGGACCACTTCCCGGGGGATCACCATCCAGACCTATCGGCCTGCCGGGCGCCCGGATTACGCAACGTCCACGGCCGACCCGAACACATGACCTGCGTGCGTCGGTACCCCCAACGAACTAACTAGTAGTTCCGCCGGTGCTTCAGCTTGGGGAGTACGACGGCGAACACACCTGCCGCTACGAACCCCAGTACCCCGGTGGCCGTCACGCCGGCACCGAGAGAAGCCACGGCGGTCACGGCTGACAGCAGCACCGGGCCGCCGGTGGATCCGGCGTCGGCGATGAACCGCCACAGGCCCAGGAACTGCCCGCGGCCACGGTCGGGCGAGAAGTCGGCGCCCAGCGTCATCACCAGCCCTGAGCTGATCCCGTTGCCGAAGCCGATCAGCAGCGCCACGAGGAGCAGCCCGAGAAAGCCCGCGGTCATCGGAATCAGCATCAGCGCCGTGCCCATGATCAGCGTGGACGGGACCGCCACCCAGAGGCGGCCGCGCCGGTCCATGACCTTGCCCGCCGGGTAAAACACCAGCATGTCGATCGCCCCGGAAAGCCCGTACACGAGGGAAGCCTGCGACGCGTCGAGGCCCAGGTGGTCTGCCCACAGCGGGATCACCACCTGCCGGGAGGCTCGCAGGGCTGACAGCAGCAGGATGCCGGCGCCGGCTGTCAGGAAAACGCCGGCGTGCGAGACGGCCACCCCGCGCAGCGTTGGCGCAGGGCCGGCAGGACCGGACGTCCCTGCGTGTGCCACCAGGTCGCGGACGGTTACGGCGAGCACGGCGGCCGCCGCCATGCCGGCCACGCCCACCCAGTACGCCCCGCTGATGCCGGCGAACTGCATCACGGCCGCTCCCACGAACGGCCCGATGAAAACGCCGATCCGGCTCACGCCGCCCAGTGTGGACAGCGCCCGGGCCCGGAATTCCAGCGGCACCGCCTCGGTGAGGTACTTCTGCCGGGCCAGGCTGAAGACGCTCGCGGACATCCCGACGACGGCCATCGCCGCTGCGAGCAGCCAGAGTCCGTCGTCAATCACCAGTGACAGCCCCGCGGCGAGCAGCGCCAGCGCCCCGGCGGCTGCTGCGGCCACGATGGACCAGCGTTCGCCGAACTTCAGGGTGATGACGGACGCGGGCAGGTTGAAGAACCAGGAGCCCAGCCCCATCAGCGTCACGATCAGCGCGGCCACGGCCACGGAGGCACCCAGTTCACGGGCGGACAGCGCCACCACCGGCAGGATCGCACCCTGGCCAACACTGAACAGGAGCGCCGGGCCGAACGCCGGGACAGCGATGCTGCGGAGGCTGAAGGGCGGCGGGCTGTCAGGCGGAGTCATCCCCTTCATCCTAGGCAAGCCGGCAGGCGGAGAAGGGGCTGCAGGGCCCCGGTGTGACGAATCAGGCATCACCTTTCCGGATTCGTCATAATCGGACAGTCCTTGGCGAGCGTACTAAGTCTGCTTAGCATTAGCCTACGACGGTGGCCAATGGCGGCCCCTGAACAACTGAACAGCCGCAGGAGTGATCATGGAAGTCTGGCCGGGCAACGCGTATCCGCTGGGTGCAACCTTCGACGGGGCGGGAACCAATTTCGCGGTGTTCAGCGAGGCGGCCACGGCCGTCCAGCTGTGCCTCATCGCCAGCGACGGCACCGAGACGCGCGTGGACCTCATCGAAGTGGACGGATTCGTCTGGCACTGTTACCTCCCGCAGATCCAGCCCGGTCAGAAGTACGGCTACCGCGTGCACGGTCCCTACGATCCGGCCAGGGGCAAGCGGTGCAACCCGAACAAGCTGCTCCTGGACCCGTACGCCAAGGCCATCGCCGGGCAGGTGGACTGGCACCAGTCGATGTTCTCCTACAACTTCGGCGACCCTTCCTCCCGTAACGATGAGGACTCCGCCGGGCACACCATGCTGGGCGTGGTGATCAACCCGTTCTTCGACTGGGCAGGTGACCGCGCGCCCAAGATCCCGTACCACCGCTCGGTGATCTACGAGGCCCACGTCAAGGGGCTCACGCAGCTCCACCCGGAGGTGCCCAAAGAGCAGCGCGGCACCTTTGCCGCCGTCGCGCATCCCGCCGTCATTGCGCACCTGCAGCGGCTGGGCGTGACGGCGATCGAGCTGATGCCGTGCCACCAGTTCGTCAACGACGGCACGCTGCAGGAGAAGGGCCTGGGCAATTACTGGGGCTACAACACCATCGGGTTCTTCGCGCCGCAGAACACGTACAGCTCAATCGGTGAGATGGGCCAGCAGGTCCAGGACTTTAAGGCGATGGTCCGCTCACTGCACCGTGCGGGGATCGAGGTGATTCTCGACGTCGTCTATAACCACACGGCGGAAGGGAACCATCTGGGGCCCACCCTGAGCTTTAAGGGCATCGACAACGCGGCGTATTACCGGCTGGTGGACAACGACCAGCAGCACTACATGGACTACACCGGCACCGGCAACACGCTGAACGTGCGGCACCCGCATTCGCTGCAGCTGCTCATGGATTCGCTGCGGTACTGGGTCACGGAGATGCACGTGGACGGGTTCCGCTTCGACCTCGCCTCGGCGCTGGCCCGGGAGTTCTACGACGTCGACCGGCTCTCCACGTTCTTCGAACTGGTGCAGCAGGATCCCATCGTGTCGCAGGTCAAGCTGATCGCCGAGCCGTGGGATGTGGGGCCCGGCGGGTACCAGGTGGGGAACTTCCCGCCGCAGTGGACGGAGTGGAACGGCAAGTACCGGGACACGGTGCGGGACTTCTGGCGGGGCGAGCCGGCCACGCTGGGCGAGTTCGCGTCGCGCCTGACGGGGTCGGCGGACCTGTATGAGCGGTCCGGGCGGCGGCCGGTGGCGTCCATCAACTTCGTCACCGCGCACGACGGCTTCACACTGCGGGATCTTGTTTCCTACAACGGGAAGCACAACGAGGCCAACGGGGAGGGCAACCGGGACGGCGAATCGCACAACCGTTCCTGGAACTGCGGGGCGGAGGGCCCTACGAACGATCCGGAGATCCTGAAGCTGCGCGCCCGCCAGCAGCGGAACTTCGTGGCCACCATGCTGCTCTCGCAGGGCGTGCCGATGATCCTGCACGGCGACGAGCTGGGCCGCACGCAGCAGGGCAACAACAACGTGTACTGCCAGGACTCGGAGGTCAGCTGGATTGACTGGGACGCCCTGGACCAGCCGCTCATGGACTTCACGGCGGCGGTGAACCGGCTGCGAGCCGAGCATCCCACGTTCCGGCGCAGCACCTTCTTCGACGGCCGGCCGGCGCTCCGCGGCGAGGACGAGAAGCTGCCGGACATCGTGTGGCTGAACGAGGACGGCACGGAAATGGTGCCGGAAGACTGGGGCAGGGGGTTCGGCCGCACCATCGGCGTGTTCCTCAACGGCGATGGAATCCAGGGCCAGGACGACCGCGGCCGGCGGATCACTGACGTGAACTTCCTGCTCTACTTCAACGCGCACGACGACGACATCAAGTTCACGCTCCCGGCAGGAGAGTTCGCCACATCCTGGGACATGGTGATCAACACCGCCGGAACCGGGGTGGACCGCGGACCCATTGACGCCGGCTCGGTGCTGAAGGTGGGCGCGAAATCCATGACCGTGCTCCGCGCCCGCGCCCTGAGCCAGCCCGAGCCGAACCTGTCCATCGCGCCGTCGCTGGCCGTGCTGTCGCAGAACCACAACCCGGAGGCAGCGGCGGTGACGGCCCCGGCGGCTCTGCAGGCGGGGGTCGGGGCGGCGGCGGCTGGGACGGTGTAGGCGGCACTCCTGTTCGTACCCGTGGCGTACGTGAAAGTAGGTCACGGAGAAATGACCTGGCCGAAACGCAGCCGCAACGTGGCGGCTCCATCCTGAAGGTGCGCCGATAGGCGTAGGCCGGTTCGGCGTAGACCCCCGGGCTGAAGGGTCGAGGCGCCAGCGTCGCCAAGGGGATGGAGCCCGCCATGAACGAATCAACAATGCCCAGGGTCATCAGCTGCCGTGAACTGTCCCCCGGCGACCTCATTGAGGCCCGCTACAACGGCCACATGTATTACCACGGCAAGGTGACCGAAACGGTGCCCGTCCTGGGCATGTTCTGGATCCTCGAGTCTCGCACCGGGACCAGAAAGCTGCTGGATCCGCTGGCATTCGAGGTGATCAGGTTGCCGGCGGCGTCCGCGGATCCCGGGGCCTAGGGCAGCCCGATGACGGCGCGCGAAGAAAGGACCGCCATCATGATTGCCACATCCCCGTTTGCTCTGTATTTTTAGCTTTCACAGCGATCTTTCGGACGGCTTTCAGGTAACTCTGAGGTCTCGCCGTCTTACACCGGATGATCAGCAGTACGAGCTCTCACCTGCTTGGATAGTCCGGTGCCTTCGGAGGAAACCACAAGGGCCGTTCTACCGCGCGCTGAACACCGCTGGGGCCGTCCTGGCGGCCGCTTCGTGTTTCAGGAGACGCACAACCTATGACCGCTGTATCGAAATGGGTCGCCGCTGGTTCGTCAGCAGCAGTTCTTGCCGGGGGGCTCCTTCTCGGTGCACCGATGGCCGCCGCCGCGCCGGGGGACGCCGCATGCCTGCAGGCATCAACCCAGTTCGAGGCCGCGCTCGGCGCCGCGGGGATCACCGAAGCATCTGTGGCGCGGATCGACGCCACCTCACAGGCCGCGGCAACCGCGCAGGCAGCCTACGCTGCACTCGTGGAAGCCGCCGGTGCTGACGAGAGCGCCGCCGTCGGTGCCGCCATCGACCGCCTCGAAGCTGCCCACGCAGCCGCAGACGCCGCCGAGGAAGCTGCGGAAAACGCCGAGGATTCCGGCGACCCGGCCGCCATGGCAGCGACAACAGCCGCCGCCGACGAAGCAGAAGCCGCGGTGGACGCTGCGGAGCAGGACCTGCAGGATCTTCAGGACGCGTACAACGCCGCGATTGACACCCCGGAGATCCGTGAAGCACAGGGTGCGTTGGAGGCCGCAGTGCGAGACTTCGAAACGGCGCTGGCCGCGGTCTCGCTCGACGAGGGCTCCGCCGCCGGCCTCACGGGACTCTTCGAGGCCTTCCTGGCTGCCTGCGGTCCGGATGGCATCGGCGTGGACCCGGTGGTCGCCCCGCCGGTCACCACACCGGGAAGCACGACGCCGGTAGTCACCAATCCGGTCATCGCAGCTCCCGCCGGGGCCCTCACGGCCAATACGGCCGTGGTGGCCACGAACAAGGGCCTGAACGTGCAGACCGCCGCCAAGGCTGAACCCGGAGCCCACCCGGACCTGGCGCTGCTGGCCGGGCTGCTCGCGGCCGGCACTGCGGTTCCCGTGGCCGTGGCGTTGAGGATGCGCCGGCTGGAGCGCGGCCGCAGCTAGTCGGGCATGGAGTCACAGAGTATGGACCCGCAAGGCTTGGAGCCACAGAACGCCTCCAGCGTCCGGCCGCGCGTCGGCAGGCGCTGGCTTGCCGTGCCCGCCGTGGCCGCGGCCGGGCTGGCGGCTGCGCTGTTCCTGTTCCCGCCAAATGCCGGCGGCAGCTCCGCCGTCGTTCCTTCCATTGCTCCCACATCGGCGAGCGCAGCGGCCACCCCAAGCGGGCCCGCTGTTGCTGCCCGCCCCGCGGCCAAGACTGCCGGATCGGCGGCCGCGGCGCCTACCCGGCTGTCCATCGCGGCAGCGAACATCGACGTGCGCATCCTGCCGCTGACGCCGAGCGCGGACGAGCTGTCCTCGCAGTCCCTGGTCCCGCCCCTCACGCTGGACGCCTACTGGCTGACCTCCTACGGCGTGCCCGGCGCAGGCTCCAAAAATACGACCTACATCGCCGGGCACAGCTGGGACGGCAGGGATGCGCCGTTCAACAGGCTCAGCGACAAGTCCCTGGTGGGCAAGAACATCACGGTGACCACCGTAAAGGGAACGCTGAAGTACGTGGTGGATTCCGTCACCACACATCGCAAGGACACCCTCAAGGACAGCGACATCTGGAACATCGTGCCCAACAGGATCGTCCTGATCAGCTGCTACACCGAGGATCCTTGGGGCAAAAACGTGGTGGTCACGGCCTCCCCCGCCGCACGCTGACCCACCGACGCTCTCTCACTTCCCGTCGCCAAACCCCCAACCCTCTCTCACTTCCTACCGCCAATCCCCCAACGCTCTCTCACATCCTGCAACCAAACGGCGAACCCTCCCGCAGATATAACGCGGGAGGGTTCGATCAGTTAGTCGGGAAAAGTGCAGGACCCCTCGGCCAGCGCCATAGAAAAATGTTCCGGAGGGTTGAGCCGTCCCGTGCGAAGTGAGCGAGGCGTCCGAGAGCGTGCCTACTGCCCCTGTGCCCCGAGGAATATGTCCAACGCGGCGAGGTCGTCAGTGTTGATGTTGTCCACCCCGGCGTTGTGCAGCTCAGTCCATACGGCGTCGCGGGCCTGTCCCGGCTGGTCCGGTGTGGCCCAAAAGCGCACCTTGTAGCCCTTGGAGTGGGCGGTGTTCACGTAGGCACGCAGCTTGGCCCGCTCGATCTCCGGCATCGGACCTACGCCCTGCCAGCTGAACAGCTTGGTCCAGTTGTCGCTGACCAGCGGCATCAGCTCGGCCGGCATGCAAGAGGCGAGGTCGGTGGAGCGGCCGTCGTAGAATCCGACGCGCTTGTCCGCCGCCGTCATAGTGGCCAAGGGACGGTTCCCGCTGATGACGGCGGTGACCGGACCTGTCATGACCTTGCCCTTGGCATAACGGGTCATGAGCCCAGGATGTTGAGAAAGTTCCTTCTCCACCGCCGCGTAGGTGGCTTCGCCCTCACTCTTGATGTCGATCAGCAACTGCAGGCTGCCATCCCAGCCGGGGTAGACGCTGTGGCCTTCCTGCCGAACAACTTCGTCCAGCGGATCCAGGTACAGGCTCTCGAGCGTCACGCCGGCGCGGGCGTCCGCAAGGTCGTGGGCAACCCGCAGTTCGCCGTCCACAAGCCAGACGTCGGCTTCCACGCTGGTGAAGCCGTGTTCGAGCGCGTCGAACAGCGGGCGGCTGTGCTCGTAGTCGTTGTGCGCGTGGGCTGCGGCGTGCGGCTGCCCTAAAACGACGCCGGGCGGCGGCGCAGCCGACGATGGGGCGGCGATGCCTGCCACGGCCGTAAGGGCAACAAGAGCGGCGAGGGTGCTTTTGAGCAGCACAGGGTTCTCCTTCAGTGCGGGATGGGTCCGCCGGCCGCCTTCCGGATAGGGAAGGTCCGACGGCGTGCCCCACCACCCTGCCGCCCGTCAGGTAACGTCCGGCCACCTGATGTTGTCGCCGCGGTGAACAGGACATGTCGTCGGCCCACGTTGGTGCCGGGCCGATCCCCAACCGTCCCGACAGGACCTGCGAGAGCGTCCCGGAAAAAGCGACAGGAACTGCGAGAGCGTCGCCAAAAACCCGACAGGACCTGCGAGAGCGTCCCGGAAAAAGCGACAGGACCTGCGAGAGCGTCCCGGAAAAAGCGACAGGAACTGCGAGAGCGTCCCCAAAAAAAGGCGTCAGCCCACGTGGATGCCCGGGCGGCGTTCGGGGTCGGGCTCGTTCTCGCGGATGATCTCGCGGACCACGGGTGCGGTGTCGCCCCGGCCCAGCAGCAGGTACCTCATGAGGTGCGCCAGCGGATTGCCCTCGGCCCACTCGAAGTATGCGTGCGGCCGGACTCCCGTGGCATCCCGCAGGGCGAGGAGGATGGCGGCAATGGCGTTGGGCGCGGCCGGGCTTTCCGCGCGGAGAACACGGTGCCCGCCCACTTCGACGCCGCGCACCTCGAGGACCTCGCTGAATCCGGAGGGGTCGGTCACTTCGATTTCCAGGAAGATCACATCGTTGGAGCCGGGCACGGGGTTGGTTTTCCGCTGGGCGGCTTCCTTGTCGGAGTATTCTGCCGCGTCCCGGGCCTCGGGCCTGTTGGCAACGAGGTCCAGCTGCCCGTCGTAGTCCAGGGAGTCCTTGATGAACCGGCGCGCAGCGTCGTCGAACTCGATCCGGTCCACGCGCAGCTCGGTGGTCCGGGTGACCCGCGAAACCAGCGACACCACGACGATTCCCAGGATGAATAAGCCGGAGATGGCGATGCCGTCCGGTTTTTTGATCACGTTCTCCACAAGCGCGTAGAGCAGGACCAGGGTCAGAATCGAAAAGCCGACGGCGGCCAGACGGCGTTTGCGGCGCAAGGCCGAGATGCTGACCGCCACGGCCCCGGAGACCATCATGGCCAGGATCCCGGTGGCGTAGGCTCCGGCCTGGGCGTTGACGTCGGCCCGGAAGGCGATGGTGATCAGGACGCTGATGACCGTGTAGACCAGGACCACAGGCCGCACCGCCCGGGTCCAGTCCGGGGCCATGCCGTAGGAGGGCAGGTACCGCGGAACGATGTTGATCAGTCCGGCCATGGCGGAGGCGCCGGCAAACCACAGGATGAGGACGCTGCTGATGTCGTAGACGGAGCCGAAGCCGTTGCCGAGCAGTTCGTGCGCCAGATATGCCAGGGCGCGGCCGTTGGCTTCGCCGCCCTCCTGGAACGCGTCGGCAGGGATCAGCACGGTGGTGACGAAGCTGCTGCCGATCAGGTACACGCTCATGATCAGCGCCGCCATGGTCAGCAGCTTGCGGGTGTTCCGGATCCGGTCCTGCAGCATGTCCTCAGGCGTGGCCCCCGAGGCCGCAACCAGGGGCATCATGCTGACGCCGGTCTCGAAACCGGAGAGCCCCAGGACCAGTAGCGGGAACGCCAGAATGGCGGGCCCGGCGATGTTGCCCAGGCCAGTGCCGCCCGACGTGATTGCAGCGGTCCAGTCGGACAGGGCACCCGGCCGTGTCACGGCGTCGAACAGTCCCACCCCGATGATCACGGCGTTCAGCAGCAGGAAGACCCCCACCAGCGGAATCGCCACCGCCACCGCCTCGGAGAAGCCCAGCAGGAACACCCCGCCGAGGATCAGCAGCATCACCACCGTGATGGACACGGCCTGGCCGTGCAGGAACGGCGGAAGGTAGGGGTTCTCCAGCATGTGCACCGTGGCGTCGGCGGCGGACAGGGTGATGGTGATGATCCAGGACGTCGCCACGAACCCGAGCAGGACCAGCACGAAGATCTTGCCCCGCCAGAACGGCAGCAGGTTCTCCAGCATGGCCACCGAACCCTGGCCGTGCGGGCTTTCGTGCGCCACCCGCCGGTACATCGGCAGCATGCCCAGCAGGGTCAGGGCCACAATCAGCAGTGTCGCCAAGGGAGACAGCGCACCGGCGGCGAGGGCCGCGATGCCGGGAAGGTAGGACAGCGTGGAGAAGTAGTCCACACCCGTCAGGCACATGACCTTCCACCAGGGCTGCTGGTGCGCCCCGGCCTCGGCTGATTCGGGTCCCACCGGCTGGTGCACCTTGTGCTCCAGCAGCCACCTGACCAGCGGGCTGCCAGGCTTGGATGCCGGCTCCGGGTTCGGCACGCTCGCGGGAATCGAATACTGGTCGGCTGCGGTCATGATGTCTTTCTGGAGTTCGGGGCTGCGGTTCAGTTCCGGCGTTACGGCCGACGGCGGGGGCTACTTAGTTGCCTTGATAAGCCGGTAGATCATGTAGCCGGTGACACCACAGCCGAGGATCAGCAGGAGCAGGGGGAAGCTCTCTGTCAGCATGGCCGGACACAGCTTTGCGCGCTTCGGGTGGCCACGGGTTCCTTCGATTCAATTAGAAAGTTTGCTGATGAACCTTGGGAGCGTAGCACCGGCACCTTCCCGGCGCAGGCCTGAACCCGGGATCTTAACGCTTTCTTAACGCCTGCTTCAGGGCGTCCCCCAGCGGCCCCCAGCGGATTCTCCGGTGGTAGCGTGACGCGTATGCACGACGTTCGCGGTTCCAAGGCCCGGCCTGCCGCTTCCGGCGGGGCCAAGCGTGGCCGCCGGTACGGGGGATCGAAGGTTTTCCCCCGCATTCTGGACGTTTTCGCACCCCAGCATCCGGCCCAGGTGATCGTCCTCGGATTCGCGGCGGCGGTGGCGGTGGGGACTCTCCTGCTGATGCTCCCCATGTCCAGGAACGGCACCGAGCCTGCGCCCTTCCTGGATGCCCTGTTCACGTCCACGTCGTCGGTCTGTCTAACCGGGCTCATCACCGTTGACACCCCGGTGTACTGGACCGGATTCGGCAAGGTAGTCATCCTGGCCCTGATCCAGGCGGGCGGGTTCAGCGTGATGTCCTTCGGCACCCTCCTGGGCGTGCTCATGGCCCGCAGGCTGGGCTTTCGTTCGCGCCTCTCAGCGGCCGCCGAAACGAAAACCACCGGCTTCGGCGATGTCCGCCGGGTGCTGCTCGGCGTCCTGGCGATCAGCCTGACAGTGGAGGTCCTGCTCGCCGGGATCCTGGCGGCCCGCTTCGTGACCGGCTACGGCTACGCCCCCGCCCGCGCGCTCTGGCACGGCGTCTTCCACTCCGTGTCCGCGTTCAACAACGCCGGATTCGCCCTATACACGGATAAGCTCATCGGGTTTGCCGGTGACCCCTGGATCTGCCTGCCCATCGCCGCGGCGGTGATCATCGGCGGCCTCGGCTTCCCGGTGCTGTTCGAACTCCGCCGGCAGTACCGCCGGCCCATCCACTGGAGCATGAACACCAAGCTGGTCCTGGTGGGCACGGCCGTCCTTCTGGTCGCCGGCACCGTCTTCGTCACCGCCGTCGAATGGTCCAACCCGGCAACGCTGGGCGGACTCCGGCCCGGCGAGCGCGTCCTGGCCGGGTTCTTCCAGTCGGTCATGACACGCACGGCGGGGTTCAACAGCATCGACATCGGCCAGATGCAGCCGGTGTCCTGGCTAGGGATGGACATCCTGATGCTCATCGGCGGTGGCCCGGCCGGAACCGCCGGCGGCCTGAAAATCACCACGTTCGGCGTGCTGTTCTTCATCCTCTCCACCGAACTGCGGGGCGGAACCACCGTCAACATCTTCGGCAAGCGCCTTTCCCGCGCCGTTCACCGCCAGGCCATCACGCTGGTGCTGCTGGCCATGGCACTGGTGGTGGGCTCCACCGTGTTCCTCATGCTCATCACGGACTTCGGACAGGAACGGATCCTGTTCGAGGTCATCTCGGCGTTCGCCACCGTGGGGCTCACCACCGGGATCACGGCGGCCATGCCGCCCGCCGGCCAGCTCGTCCTGATCCTGCTGATGTTCGTCGGACGCCTCGGCCCGGTCACCCTCGGCGCCGCGCTGGCGCTGCGCGAACGCCAACCGCTCTACCAGTACCCCAAGGAAAGGCCCCTCATTGGCTAAGAACATCTTCTCCCGCTCCGCCAACAGTGTTGCCCAGGCAGACTCCGTGGTGGTGATCGGCCTGGGCCGCTTCGGCGGTTCACTGGCCCTGGAACTGGAGGCACAGGGCACCGAGGTGCTCGGCATCGACTCCAACGAGGAGACCGTCCAGTCCTACAACGGGCGGCTGACGCACGTGGTCCGAGCAGACTCCACCAGGGAAGAAGTGCTGCGCCAACTCTCCGTCCACGAGTTCGACCGCGCCGTGGTGGGCATCGGCAGCGACATCGAGGCCAGCATCCTGACCACGTCGCGCCTGCTCACCTTCAAGAAGCCACAGATCTGGGCCAAGGCCATCAGCGAGCCCCATGCCGAGATCCTGAACCAGCTCGGCGTTGACCACGTGATCCGGCCGGAGCACGACATGGGCAAGCGCGTGGCCCACCTGGTCCGCGGCTCCCTGCTGGACTACGTCGAGTTCGAGGACGACTTCGTGATGATCCGCACCAGCCCGCCGACCGAGGCACGCGACCGCCCGCTTGGCGTGCTGGGCCTGCGGGACAAGTACGGAATCACCATCGTGGCGGTCAAGCGCCCCGGCGGCATCTGGGGCCACACCACTGCGCAGACCGTCCTCTACGAGGAGGACCAGGTCATTGTCCAGGGCAGCAAGACCCAGGCCGAGCGCTTCAGCAACCTCACCTGACGGACGTCACCCCGCCTCGATGAAGGCGATCTGCCTCAGGCTGGCGGCAGGCTTCGGTTTCGGGGCGGCTGACGGCTTCCGTTTTGCGGCGGCGGCCGGCTTGGGACTCCCGACGGCGGCGGCTGGCTTTCCCATCGGAATCCGCCTGACGCTGAGCTGCTCGAGATCCAGCAGCCGGCGCGCACCGGTCCGGGCATCGATGATCCAGATCAGGTCGATCTCTTCGAGCGTGCTGGCCACTGTCCCCCGGTGTGCCAGGCGTCCGCGGTGCCAGGCCTCGATCTCCTCCCCCGCCGAAAGCTCCGCGCACGAACGCACCTCAAGGTCCTCATCCGTCATCATCACTGGGCTCCTTTCACCGATCCGGTTCTGCATGCCCAGCCTGCACCACGGAGTTTTCTGCAGGGTTTCGGAATGGTGCTCCTTCTGTGTCGGCGCTGTTTCCTGGTGGGGCATCAAACCGCACCACTCTTTTGCAAACCCGACGCAGGTTTCGCGGGCCGGACAATAGCACCGGAAGATCAAATTAAGGATCATTTTCCAAAAACTGCGCTTTTCTTGATCCAATCCTGCGTCGTTCTTAGCTTAAGAACTACTCGCTTCGAAATGTTTATAGCGAGTTCAATTTACGGACCACTAATTTCCCCCTGGACAGAGCAATATGTACCGGAGATCGACGGCTGGTAATTATGCCTAGCGGCCGGACAACGTATCTGCATGCTGACTGGCGGCCTGCGCGGCTTCGGCGTTGCCCATCCGCACATAGATGTTGGCGAGGATGCGCCAGGGCGTGTCCAGCCCGGGATCGAGGGCTGCCGCGTGCTCCAGGTCCGCTATCCCCCCGGCCGTCTGCCCCAGGCCGAACCGGGCCACGCCGCGGTGAACGTAGAGCCCGGTGGAGTATGGGGCCTCCCGGACCAGGCCGTCCAGCAGATTTTTGGCCGCGCCAAGATCCCCGCTGTAGAGGTATCCGATTGCCAGGGCCGTTCCTGCCTCCTGCGAGCGCGGCGTACGTTCCCGCGCGAGGCTCCCCCATTCGACTGCGTACCGGGCCGCCCGCTGGTCCCCCGCCGTCGCCGGGCCGGCAAACGCCTGGGCGGCGAGCAGTGCGGTGTCGCTGTCCCACGGCCTGAGTTGGTGCGCCTGCTGGAACTCCTGCTCGGCGAGGGCAACGTCGCCTGCCGCGGCAGCCTTGGCGCCAGCGCCCATCGGCCATTCTGCAAGAGTGGCGGGGACGGCAATGGCCAGGGCCGCCGCGGCGAGAACCAGGCCGGCCGCCGTCGAGGCCGCGGGCCGGAACATGCCCGCTGCCATTGCCGTCAGCTTGGCCGGAATCTCGCCGGCCATCGCCCGCGCACCGAAGACAGAGAAGCCTGGTCCATCGCGCCCCACCAGCCCGCCGCACAGGAAGGCCACCAGAGCCGTAGTGCCGATCGACGTAAAGTGCGTCAGCAGCGCCAGACCGTATGCGGCCACGGTCACCACCACCACAGCAAGGTAGCGGCGGTCTGTACCGCACGGGGCTTCCTTCATGCGCCTGGCCACGGCCAGCACGGCAACCGCCCCGAGAACGAGGACCAACAACAGCAACGGAACGCCGCCGGCGGCCAATGCCTGCAGCGGCCAACTGTGGGGCGAATCAGCAGGGAAACTGTCGCCCACTGATCGCGCCCACTCCTCGTTCAGATACGCCGGCAGCGCGTCGACAAAGCCGCTGGGCCCAACACCAAAGACCGGATCGGCGCCGATCAGGCCCAAGGTCCGGTCCCACAGCAGCCAGCGCCCGTCCACGGTTCCTGCCGACAGCAGGCGGTCACGCGCAGCGGGGACCAGCAGGACTCCGATGACCACTCCCGCGGCAGCCAGCACGGCACCGGCCGCGATACTTGGCCGCGACCAGGACCGGCTCCGCATCCACATATAGCTGCCAAACAACGCCGCGATCAGGAGCCCCGCGAGGGCGGCCCGGGAGCCAGAAAGGACCGCCACCCCGGCAGCGGCAAACAGACCTGCCCGCCGCAGCCAAAGCTGCCAGCCCCGCTCAGAGCCAGCACCGGCGGACAGCACTCCGGCGATGACGAAGCCGACCAGGCCCTGGTCAGTGGCGTTCCCCAAGGTTGCGCCCGGCCGGACGTCGGAGGCCCCGCCCAGCGGCCGCAGCCCAGCGCTTTCCAGCACAGCGATGACGAACAGAATCAAGGCGACGGCGGCTAGGGAGAGACTGAGGAGCCTGCGTCTCCGGACGGCCGACTCACCGCCAAGGACTTTCGCGCCCACCGCGAAGACTGCCACATAGACGCCAAGCGTCAGCAATCCCTCATAACGCGGCCAGCGTCCGGCCATGCTGGCCAGCGGCGTATCAGACAAGAGAATAGCGACGCCGATCCATACCACGCACGCGGCCGTCGCCGCCTGCACTGCCAGGGGAATCCGGGCCCGCAGCGGAGACAGCAGGCCTGCGAGGACGGCGATGATCACCAAGAGCAGCTTGATCCAGACGAACCTGAAGAGCCCTCCGGGCTGGAACACCAGGATTGATCCTGTCATCAGGATGATGCAGAGGCCGGGCAGCCGGGTCATCGCTTGCTTCATGCTCGGGTGGCGACCTTTCAGGGAGAGGACTCCAATATAACGGTCGTCTCCTGACCCAGGTCTATTTAAACCGGGCAGGAAGACATGGTTACTAACTCATTTGGACATACAGAGCTGGTTTTGGGAAACACTGCTTTGAATTCCTTTTTGGCGGTTACACTGAAGCGTTCTTTGACAATTAAATGATGCGGCCCAGCCGCTGCATGACCCATGGGGGGTAAAAATGCTCGCTTTGAGCAGGCGATTCCGTTTTCGGATCGCCGTTTTATTATCGGTTCTGTCAGCGCTGGTGCTGCTCGGCATAACGCCTGCCAACGCAGCCGACCTGTCAGATGCATCCATCAGCGGAAAAGTGACGGCACCTGCAGGAGTGGTGCTCACCTCCGTCGGCGTTTCGGTCAGCAGCACCGGCCTGGACTGGTATTCCGGTTACGGACAGGTCGCCGCGGACGGCAGCTATACGGTCAGCGGCCTTCCGGCAGGGTCCTACAAGGTCCAATTCGGTGGTGACTCCGGTGCAATGGGCCAATGGTACTCAGGCGCAACGTCCTTCCAGTCAGCCACACCCGTCACCCTCACGGCCGGCCAAAGCCTGCCCGGCATCAACGCAACCCTCGTCAAGGGCGCCTCCATCAGCGGCCGCGTCACCGTCCCCGCTGGCATCGACCCCAGCTCTGTCGGCGTTTCAGTCAGCAGCACTGGCGCCGACTGGTATTCCGGTTACGGACAGGTTGGCCAGGACGGCAGCTACACGGTCCGCGGCATACCGGCAGGCAGCTACAAAATCCAGTTCTCCGGAAACAACTCGGGCGTCATTACCCAGTGGCATTCGGGAGCGTCGTCCTCCGAGACCGCCACGCCGGTGGCGCTCACCGCAGGCCAGGATCTTAGCGGAATCAACGCGACGCTCGTCATGGGCGCCTCCATCAGCGGCAAAGTTACGGTTCCTGCCGGTGCGGAGGCTGGCTCCTTGCAGGCCGACGTCACCTCGGCAAGCGGAGGCTACGCGGGATCCTCCCAGATCAACGACGACGGCACGTACAAGGTCAACGGCCTGCCGGCAGGCAGCTACAAGGTCCGGTTCTCGGGGTACAACAGCGGCACTTTGCAGCAGTGGTACGCCGGCGCCTCCTCCGAAGCCGCAGCCACGCCCGTGACCCTCGTCGCGGGCCAGGACCGTACCGGGATCGACGCGGCCCTGGTCATGGGCGCGTCCGTCAGCGGAACAGTCACCGCCCCAGCAGGCGTGAATCTGGGCTCCATTCAGGCCACGGTCTACCAGGCCGGCGGAACGAACCCCAACTACGTGGCTTCCTCATCGGTCAACGACGACGGCACGTACAAGGTGGCCGGTCTCCCGTCAGGCAGCTATAAAGTCCAGTTCGCCGGCTACAACACCGCCACGCTGCAGCAGTGGTATTCCGGCGCCTCATCGTTTGAAACCGCAACGCCCATCAGCCTGACAGCGGGGCAGGACCATCCCGGCGTCAATGCCGCCCTGGTCAAGGGCGCGTCAATTTCCGGCAAGGTCACGGCCCCTGTCGGCGTGAACCTGTCCGCGGTGCAGGCCTATCTCTATACGTCAGACAGCTACTCCTACGCGGGATCTGTGCAGGTCACGGCCGACGGCACCTACAACTTCGCCGGCCTTGCGGCCGGATCCTACAAAGTCCAGTTCAGCCCAGGAACCTCGGGGGCACTCGATCAGTGGTACGGCGGCCTGTCGTACACCGAGGCCACGCCCGTCCCCGTCACGGCGAGCCAGGAGCTGACTCTCAGTGACACGCCGCTCATCAGGGGCGCATCCATCAGCGGCAAGGTCACAGCTCCTGCCGGCGTCGATCTGGCCCGAGTAGAAGCCTCCGTCTACAACGCTGACAACTTCAGGGCGTATCCGATCAGTGCCCAGGTGCAGGCCGACGGCACGTATAAGGTCGCCGGCCTCCGCGCCGGAAACTACAAAGTCCAATATTCGGGCTATGACTCTGGGGCGCTGAACCAGTGGTACGCGAACGGCACCACCATTGATACGGCCACGGCACTGCCCGTCACGGCTGGCCAGGATCTCACCGGCATCAACGCGACCCTGATCAAGGGCGCGTCGATCAGCGGCAAGCTCACGGCTCCCGCCGGCGTTGATCTGGCGATGGTCAACGTGTCCGCCACCGCAGAGGGAAGCACCTACGGCAGCTACGGGCGCGTAAACGCAGACGGTACTTACGCCGTCAAGGGACTTCTCGCGGGAACCTACAAAGTCAACTTCTCAAACTACAACTCCGGGGCCCTGGACGAGTGGTACAACAACGCCCAGACCCAGGCGGAGGCCACGCCAATCACGCTCACAGCGGGCCAGGACCGCACGGCAATAGACGCCACTCTTGCCAAGGGCGCCACCATTAGCGGCAAGGTCACGCTGCCGGCAGCCGAATACTCCTCGAACACCTCCGTCACTGCCTTCAAGGCCAGCGACAACACCATGGCCGGCTCTACCTACTCGAATTTCGACGGCACGTACTCAATCCGCGGGCTGAGGCCGGGCAGCTACAAAATCCAGTTCAGCTCCTACGGCTCCGGAACGCTGCCGCAGTGGTACAACAAGGCGTCCAGCATGGACACGGCAACCCCGGTGACAGTGACCGAAGGCCAGACCCTGACGGTGGCCGACACCACTCTGGTCAAGGGTGGCGTCATCAGCGGCAAGATCACCGCTCCAACGGGAACGAACCTCACCGCGTCACAGGTACATGCCACCAAGACCGGCGTCATCGACGGATCCTCCAGCCCCGGCTGGGTGAATCCTGACGGCACATACTCCATCATCGGACTGGAACCCGGCACCTACAAACTGCATTTTTCCGGCGGCCAAAGCGGTGCTGAAGACCTTTGGTACGGGGGCACCAGCGCCGCAACGGCGAAGGCCCTGACCGTTGCTGCCGAGCAGACCATGCCCGGCGTCGACATGACAGTGACTACCGGCGCGTCCATCAAGGGCAAGGTCACCGGCACCGGCACGAATGGCTACCCGCTGTCCGTGCTCGACTCTGCAGGCAAGACCGTCAAAAACGGCTTCACGGACGCCACCGGCAACTACAGCGTGGTCGGCCTCGCGGCGGGTTCCTACAAGGTGGCCTTCAACCGCTCCAGCGGGTATTCGCAGGAAGAAGCGCAGTTCTACCAGAACAAGCCCGAGTCCGCCGGCGTTTCACAGGCACAAGCCATCCCGGTGACCACGGGCCAGGCCGTGCAGAACATCGATGCCGCACTGACAGCAGGCGGGTCCGTCACCGGAACCGTCCTGGACAAGGCCGGGCAGCCAGTGGTCAACGCGTTCGTCCAGGCCTACACGCCGGACGGCTCGCTGGTCACCCGGGACGGCAGCACCACGGCAGCCGGAAAGTACAGCATCAGCGGTCTCACGACGGGCAAGTACGTTATCCGCGTGCATGGCGGCCTGGCTGCCGGTGACCTCTATTCCGGCAACGCGACCACCGAAGCCACAGCCACTCCCGTCGCCGTTGTCAGCGGCAGCGCCACCACGCACGACCTTTCCTTCGCGGCCGCGAACCTGCCCCTTACTTCCCCGGCGCCTACCATCACGGGTACAGCCAAGGCCGGGTCCACGCTGACGGCAGTCCCGGGCACGTGGGGACCGTCACCGGTCGCGCTGACCTATCAGTGGAAAGCGAACGGGACTGCCAGCGGGCTCGCCATCGCCGGCGCCACCGCCAGCACCTACAAGCTGACGACGGCGGACGTCGGCAAGACCATCACGGTCACCGTAACGGGGACCAAGACCGGGTACACCACGGCGGCCAAGACCTCGGTGGCAACAGGTACGGTCATGGCCCTCAACCCGGTCCTGACCGCGCCGGTCCCGAAGGTCACCGGCACGGCCAAGGTGGGCTCCACCCTGACCGCAACCCCGGGCACCTGGGGTCCCGCACCGGTCACGCTGAAGTACCAGTGGAAGGCAAACGGCGTCGCCATCACGGGCGCCACCGCAAGCACCTACAAGCTAGCGGCCACGGACCTGGGCAAGACCGTGACTGTTAGCGTCACGGGGGCCAAGGCCGGCTACACGACCGCGGTCAAAACGAGCACGGCAACAGCCAAGGTGGCCATCGGCACTCTGGCCGCGCCCACGCCCGGAGTTTCCGGCACCGCCAAGGTTGGGTACACCCTGACGGCAACGGGCGTCTGGGGTCCGGCACCGGTCACGCTGAAGTACCAGTGGAAGGCGAACGGCATCGCCATCACCGGCGCCACCGCAAGCACCTACAAGCCGGCCGCTGCAGTGATAGGCAAGGCGCTGACCGTCACGGTCACCGGGAGCAAGGCCGGCTACACCTCCCTGGCCAAGACCTCGGCGATCACTGCAAAGGTGGCCGCCGGCACCCTGACCGCACCCGTACCGGTCATCACCGGCGCGGCCAAGGTCGGGTCCACCCTCACCGCAACAGGCACCTGGGGTCCGGCACCAGTCACCTTGAAGTACCAGTGGAAGGCCAACGGCATCGCCATCACCGGCGCCACCGCAAGCACCTACAAACCGGCAACCACCGTGTTGGGCAAGACCCTGACCGTCACCGTCACCGGCTCCAAGGCCGGCTACACCACGGCGGCCAAGACCTCGGCGGTTACGGCCAAGGTGGCGGCCGGAACCCTCACCGCGCCGGTGCCCGCCATCACGGGCACCGCCAAGGTCGGGTCCATCCTGACGGCGGCGCCCGGCACATGGGGTCCGGCGCCGGTCACGTTGACGTACCAGTGGAAGGCGAACGGGGTCGCCATCACCGGCGCCACCGGCAGCACCTACAAACCGATACCGGCCGTCAGCGGCAAGACCTTGACCGTCACGGTCACCGGTGCCAAGACCGGCTACACGACGGCGGCCAAAACCTCCGCGGCCACGGCCGCGGTGAGCTAGGCAAACCGCCCACTCGGGGCACAAACAAAGGCCACGGCCGTTGCAGCACCTGAACACACCAGGCGTTGCGGCGGCCGTGGCCGCTTTAACAGAGAATCCGGCCATTACGTGGAACCGCCTTCGCCAGGAAAGCTGGCGCCCCGCGCAGGATCTTTCTGGGTAGTCCGCCCGTAAAATATAGACGTGGCCTACGCGCCAGTAGGGTCGCACTGGCCACTCGAGAAGGAGGTCATGATGGGTTTGGGAGACAAGATCCACAATGCCGCCGAGAAACTCCACGGCAGAAGCAAGGAAGCAGCCGGACGCACTACCGGTAACGAACGGCTTAGGGCTGAAGGCCGAGGGCAGCATCTCCGCGCCGACCTCAAGCAGGCGGGCGAAAAGATCAAGGACGCCTTCAGGCGGCACTAGGTCCCAGCTTGAGACGTGAGACCCCATTCAGCCGATCCTGGACGGGGTCTCATTGTGTGCGGGGACGGCGCGCCTCGCCACGGCGTTCCCACCAACAAAAAGTGCACCGAATCACAATTCCACCCATCCGCCCCCAACATCGCTCCGAACTGCATGTGTCCCTGTCAGGGGAGAACCACCACCACTTGCACGAGGAGAATGCTTTCCGATGAACAAGACACTTCGCTTCATGGCAGTTCCCACCCTTGCCCTGGGCGCACTCGCCCTCTCCGGCGCTCCCGCCATGGCCCATGAAGCCCCGGCTCAAACCGGCACCACGCACTCCTACCAGGCCACGCTCGGCCAGCTCAACGGCAGCTCCGCCTCAGGCACCGTCACCGTCGACGTCACCGGCAACCAGGCCCACGCCGTGCTGAACGTCTCCGGCCTCGCCCCCACCTTCATGGACGCACCGTTCCCGCACGTCCAGCACATCCATGTCGGCGCCGCGGGTCAGTGCCCCGGCCCGGCCGCGGATGCCAATGGCGACGGCGTCATCTCCACCACCGAAGGCGCACCCTCCTACGGCAAGATCGGCACCACACTCTCCACCAAGGGCGACACCAGCCCGGCCGCAGGCCTGGACCTCAAGGTCGCCGGCCAGGGCGGCAGCTACACCATTGACCGCACCTTCGACCTCAACGCCGAAACCAAGGCTGCGCTCGATTCCGGCACCGCCGTGGTGGTAGTTCACGGCCTGGACCCCGCCACGCTGAGCGCGGCCGGCCAGGCAGCCAAGAGCGACCTCGTCCCGTCCCTGCCGCTCGCCGCGACCTCGCCGGCACTGTGCGGAACGCTGGCCATGGGCCAGATGAGCATGCCGGTCGGCGGCGCTGACACAGGTGTCGCGCAGCAGCCCGCCGGTACAGCAGCCGGTACCGACGCCGGGACCCTCGCCCTGGGCGGCGGCCTCGTCCTCGCCGCCGCTGCCGGCGGCACCTACGTGATCCGTCGCCGCAAGGCCGCACAGGCAGCCTAAGCCAGGACTGACCACTCCGGCATCGACACGGGCATGAGTGCCGGCTGCTGCGGAGCCCGACGCATCCGCAGCAACCGGAGCTCTGCCCGTGCCGCCGGCTCCTACAGGTTCCTGCAGGTTCCCGTGCAGGACACATTGCGAAGGACAAGGCGCCACCATGAGCAAGGCAAACAGAAACCGTAATCACCTGCTGGGATCCCTGGCGGTGGCGTCCCTGCTGCTGTCGGGATGCGCGGCAGCGGCCGGAGCGCCCGGATCAGCATCCACTGCATCGGCCTCGGATTCCCCGGCAACGCAGCACTCCGTCGACCATTCCGCAGCAGCGGCGTCCTCCGCCACCCCCGCCACCGAGTCCCAGGACAGCCCGTCCGGGGCCGCCAGGATGGTCTGCGGGCCGGAGACCCAGGACAACGTCTCCGAGATTTTGCAGCTGAAGGCCGCACCGCACAGCGTCTCCACTTGGGCCGACAAGACCTTTACCTGCACCTACCACCTCGCCGAGGGGCCCTTGGTGATCTCCGTCAAGGAATCAGCAGACCCAGCCTCGGCGCGGAAGTACTTCGACGCCCTGGCAGGCAAGATCGGCGGAACAGAGCCGATCAAGGGTCTGGCAAACCTGGGTTTCCCCGCCTACCAGACGGACGACGGATCGGTCGTCTTCCTCAAGGACAACAACACCCTGTACGTCAACGCCACAAAGCTGCCGGCCGCCGTCGGCCCCCACGGCGCAACCCCCACCGCGTTCGCCTACCAGGTGTCCACCACCATCCTGGCGTGCTGGAAGGAACACCACTAAGCCATGGCACCCCCATCGACGCGGCCACACCGAGGCATCCTGCGCAGAGGCGCCCTCCCGTCCGCCGCGGTCTCCCTCCTGGTCCTATGCGGACTGGCCCTGGGCGGCTGCGGGGCAGCCGGTCAGGCGGCCGCCCCTTCGGCAACCGGCGGACCGCAGACCGGAGCCGCAGCGTCGGGTGCCGCGTCGCCGTCGGCCGTTCCGTCCACAAAGGCACCGCAGATTAAGAGCCCGACGGCGGCAGCCGCCAAGGCGGCCAAGATCCCCTCCCCTGCCCGGCCGGCTCCGGCACCCGTGGCGCTGAGTGTTCCGGCCATCGGCGTGCAGTCGCCGCTCGTGAAGCTGGCGCTCCGGCCCAACAAGTCGCTGGAGGTGCCGCCGGACGGCCCTGGCGCACCCGCCGGCTGGTACAGCGGCTCCCCCGCGCCGGGCGACACCGGTCCGGCCGTGTTCCTGGGCCACGTCAACTCGACAAGCGGCGGCCCCGGGGTCTTCGCGAACCTCCGCAGCCTGAAACCCGGCGACGAGATCGCGGTGCAGCGGGCCGACCACAGCACCGTGGCCTTCACGGTTGCAAAGGCTGCCGCCTACAGCAAGAACAGCTTCCCCACGCTTCAGGTGTACGGCAACACCAAGGGGCCCGAGGTGCGGCTCATCACCTGCGACGGGTACGACCCCGCAACCGGCCTGTTCAACGACAACTACGTGGTGTACGCCAAGCTCAAGGCCAAGTAGGCCGGCCAAACCAACCCGCTGCGCAGTTCCAATCGCTCAGACCGTCCCGACGGGCAGCTCCGACGCCCGCGAATACTGCGACCAGCCGCCGACGAACAGCTTGCCCCGGCCCATGCCGAGGTACTCCAGCACCAGCAGGTTGTGGCAGGCTGTCACCCCGGAGCCGCAGTAGTTGACCGTGTCACGAGCGGAGCCAATCCCGGCCCGGCTGAAATTCTCCAGCAGCTGGGACCGCGGGACCAGCTTTCCCGAGGGCCCCAGGTTCTCCCTGCACGGCACGTTTACCGCACCGGGAATGTGCCCGGGACGGGGATCGACGGGGTCCTGCATCCCAAGGTAGCGGTCACGGTTCCGGGCGTCGATGACTGTGGCTGCGGCTGACGCTTCCGTGATGTCGGCCAGCAGTCCGGTCGGCCAGGGACGGGCGGTGAAGTCTCCGGGCACGGCTGCCGGAATCGCCGTCTCCAGCACGTCGGCATAGGACGTCAGGCCGCCGTCCAGGACAGCGGCATCGTGTCCGGTGACTCGCAGCATCCAGACCAGACGAGCCGCAATGACGCCGCCGGCATCGTCGTAGGCCACCACCACATCCGAGCCGTTGATACCGCTCTGACGCATGCCTTCGGCGAAAACCTCCGGATCCGGCAGCGGATTGCGCCCGGATTCCTTCGTCGCCGGCGCGGAAAGCCAGCGGTCGAGGTCGACGAACACGGCGCCGGGGAGGTGGCCGCGGTTGTAGGCGTCCCGCCCGGACGATCCGTCCAGGTACCAGCGCGTGTCCGCGACGACCACCCGCCGTCCCTGGCCTGCGCACCATTCGAGGTCCACGAAGGGCTGAATATTGCTTGCTTCCGACATGGGCTCCAGCGTAATCCTCCGTCTCGGAGTTCGAGATGGCCATATCAACATGCGGACTCTGCGCGCCTGACGCATTTGCTGCCCGCGACGTCGAGGGGCCACGGCGGTCCCTGCCCGTCCGGCCGGACGGGCGGGGCCCGCAAATAGCCAACGGACAGAGCGGAACCGGCGTACGCTGGTGGATATATGAGTGCCCCAGCCAAGCCGTGTGACCATGCGTGAACTAAGTAAAATTTCGGTCCTGGGAGTCTCCCTCCTGCTCGCCTTGGCGTCGTGCGCCCCGCCGCCGTCGCCCGCGCCCGGCAAGCAGGCGAGCCGGGCCGCCGGCACCCACGTTGCCGCTCCCGCCCACATCACCACCGCCGCACCGGCGGCGATGGCACCCCAGGCGCTTGCACCGGCTGCGCTGACCCCGGCGCAGCAGCTTGCCAGGCTGACCCTGGCGCAGCGTGTGGGCCAGCTGTTCATGATTGCTTCTGCGGCCACCGGCGCCGACATTAACACCATGTCCGATATCACCAAGTACCACGTGGGCAGTGTGTACCTGGCGGGGCGCAGCCGCGCTGGCACCGGTGCCACGGCCGCCGTCGTCCGCCGGATGACCGCAACCGTATCGACGGCCACCACCGGGGGCATCCGGCTCGCTGTGGCGACCGACCAGGAAGGCGGCTTCGTCCAGGTCCTCGGCGGCCCGGGCTTCTCAGTGATTCCGACGGCGGTGGCCCAGGGCAGGCAGGCGCCGGCAGTGCTGCAGGCCAATGCGCGCGTCTGGGGGAACCAACTGCGCGCCGCCGGGCTTAACCTGAATCTGGCGCCAGTACTGGATACCGTCCCGAGCGCGCAGTTCGCTCCGCACAACGCGCCCATCGGCTTCTTCGGCCGCGAATACGGGTTCACGCCGCAGACAGTCTCCAGCCGCGGCGGAGCCTTTGCTGCGGGCATGCGCCAGGCCGGCGTCGCACCTGCGGTCAAGCATTTCCCGGGGCTTGGCCGCGTCACCCTCAACACCGACACCACCCGCAACGTCCACGACACCGTCACCACGCGCACCGATCCCTACCTGCTGCCGTTCCGGACGGCCATCCAGGCGGGCGCCCGCTGGGTGATGGTGTCCAGCGCCTACTACAACCGCATCGACGCCGCCCACATCGCCCCGCTCTCGCCGGTGATCATGCGCACCATGCTGCGGGGGGACCTGCACTTCACCGGGGTCATCCTGTCCGATGACCTGTGCAATGCCGCGCAGTTGGCTCCGTGGGCCAAGGGCGCCCGGGCCACCGGTTTCATCCACGCCGGCGGAACCATGCTGCTGTGCGCAAACCCGCGGGACATTCCGGTCATGACCTCAGCGGTGCTGCAGCTCGCGCAGCACAACCCCGCCTTCGCGGCCGAGGTCAACGCCGCCGCCCTGAAAGTGCTGACGGTGAAGGCCGGGCACTAGCGGCGGACCCCCAAGAGGCCGGTGACGCGCTGGGCACCGAGCCGCCAGATTCGCATGTCATAGACGCACCTATGGCCCCGGACGCCGTCTTACGAAATTGACGCCCAAGACACCCTCGGCCTGGCCCCTCAGCGGACTCTTTGCTGGTTTCGGGCCTCGGAAACGATGCGGGACAGCTCCTTGGAAAGAACGGAACTGGCAGTCTCTGAACTTGGCCAGTGACCGATCTGTAACCGACGTTCCAGGGTACGGGCGCAGTCTTCCATCTGCAGGGCGCCGACCATTGCGGACGTAACTTTGAGGCTCACCACGGCATCCAACGTTTTTTCCAGGTCCTCGGCCGCGACACCGGCAACGATGTTGGCCGAGCGTGCCGGCAACAAATCCAAGTACTCGCTAAAGAATCTGTCCGCCACGCACTGACCGGCCTGCTCGGCGAGAATGCGTAGAGCAACGGTGTCGAGGACGGGCGGCCGTTGTCCTGCCCTTGTCCCCGCCGCCTGCTGACCTGTCCTCATTTGGGACTACGGGTCAGGCGCTGCCCAAGAACTGCCTTGGGACGGCTGCGCTGTTGCGAGATGTTCACACTCATTCCGATCCGTCATAGGCACCACGACGCCGCTGTACGGCGCACTGTTAAGTGTTCTCCAGAAGGCTCAAAGTCTATGCAGCCTATCCCCAAGATCGGCTCAGCTTTCCCCAAGTTACGGCCGGACCCGCACTGGCGCCTGCCCCCCGGGGCGCTTCGGGCTTCCTCTTGGTAGGGTTTCGTCAAGGGCAATACTGGGGCGGCCCAAGGAGAATTTTGATGGCGGGTAGCCGGACGGCTGTTGTGGTTGAAGACGATGCGGACGTCGGCGGTCTTATTCATGCAATCCTGGGAGCCGGCGGCGTTACCGCCCGACTCGCAGAAACAGGCACCGCAGGTGTTGACGCCGTACGCATGCACTCCCCCGATATCGTAATCCTGGACTTCGGGTTACCGGACATCACAGGCCTGGAAGTCATCCGCCGAATCAGGAGCTTCAGCGACGTCTACATCCTCATGCTCACGGGCCATGAAGAAATGATGGACGCCGTGATCTCGGCAGGAGCCAACGCCGTCATGTCTAAGCCGTTCCGCCCACGTGCATTGCGAGCCCAAGTCGACGAGGCGCTCGGGCTGCAACTCCCTCGACCTTAGGCGCGCGTGTTCGCGGCCCCTCAGCGGACTCTCCGCTCAGCGGACCAGGCCGGAAACGAGGTTGATGGTGGTGGCCAGCACGATGGCTCCCAGCAGATATGAGAGCAGGGCGTGGCGCAGCACAGTGCCGCGGATGGCGTCGGTTTTCAGGTCGGTGTCGGAGACCTGGAAACACATGCCGACGGTGAAGGACAGGTAGGCGAAGTCCAGGTAGCGCGGCGGCCTGTCCTCGTTGAAGTCCACGCCGGCCTTGTCCCGGTAATGAATCGAGGCGTAGCGCAGGGCAAAGAGCGTATGCACCAGGAACCAGGACATCGCCACGCTTCCCAGCGCCAGGGCGATGATCGCTGCCTTCCCTCCGCCTTCAGTGGTGGAGGCGTCCAGCAGGATGAGGGCCACACCGCCGAAGCTGGCTATGGTTGCCGCGAGCACCAGCGCATCCGAAGCGGCCCTGCCCGGATCGTCGCGCCGGGCGTGCGCGGCCGTGGCTCCCGCGTCCAGTCCCCCGATGATGGTCCAGACCCAGATGAGGTAGGTGGCACACGCGGCCGCCCAGCCCATCGCAGGCGCGTACGACCACGATTTCAGGAGCCCCACGGCAACGGCCGCGCCGATACCCACCACGGCCATCACCAGAAGGCGAAGCCGAGAGTGATGGGCCGGCCTGTCGTATTCCGTGGCCTGGTGCCCTGCCCTGTCCGTTGCGCTCATGGTCTGATCATTCCAGTTCCGCGGCCGGAAGCCGGGCGGCGGCCTGGCCGTGGCCGCTTAGATGTTGGCGGTTGAGGGCGTCCAGCTCGTCATCCGTGAGGTCGTCGAAGGACCGGGCTTCGTGGCGGTCACTGCGGGCGAAGCGGACGAACATCAGGATGATCAGCGGCAGGTCGACTATTTCGGCGAGGAACCACAGCAGGTCTCCGGCCATCTGCTGGTCCCGGAGAGGACCCGGCTGCCAGCTGCGGTGTCCGGCCGCGATCCGCCCGGCCCCGTCCAGGATCCCCGGGCTCAGCCGCATCAGGATTCCGGGCACGGCATCGGCAAGGAGCTCGATAAAGACGTAGATGAACTCGACAACGATCAGCGCATTGACGGCCTTGGTTGATCCATCCTCGATGATCGGCACCGCCATCAGCATCCCGAGCAGGGGCACGAATACGGTCAGGACCACGTCCCATACCGGGCTGGTCCGCAGCGGATAGAAAAGCGGTGTGAGGAACAGGCTGAACATGCCCAGCCCCAGCAGCGCAGCAACCACGGTGTTGCTCAGGGAGCGCACCACGCCGTGGTTCAGGATCTTCTCCAGCCGCGAAGCGCCGGCAGCGCCCAGGGAGTTCCGGGCCAGGGTTAGCGGCTTTCCCGCTGCCACGAGCAACGGGACGATGAAGAGGTAAGAGGTTTCCTTCAGCGTGAAGACCCACCGGAGATCGTGGCTGTAGACGCCCGTGAAGCCGAAGCTGAGCACGGCGAAGCTGCCCAGGCCCAGCACGTAGAACGTCGCCGTCCGCCACCACGGCCAGGTGATGCCGCGGCTCCCTGCGGCCCGGACGCCGCGCGCGTAGAACGCAGCGGCCAGTAGCAGCAGCACAAGGGCCGGCCAGTTAGGCGTCCATGAAGTCCAGACGACTTCCCACGGTGGCATGGTCAGTTCCTTCGTGCGACTTCTTCAGCCGGCAATCCGTCCGCGGCGTCCCCGCGGACGTCTGCGTCAGCGCCGGCGTCGGCGTCGGCCTCATTGGCGTCCTCCTGGACGTCGGCTTTCCTGCTCCGGCGGTGCTTGAGGTATTCGATGCCCCAGGGCACCACGGAGACCAGGACCATGACGACGGCGATGACGTCGATGTTCTTGGCCACGATATCGAAGTGTCCCAGCCAGGTGCCCAGCAGCGTCACGGACGTGGCCCACGCGAGGGCGCCCACGATGTTCCACAGCGAGAAGGACTTGTAGCCGTAGCGGGCGATCCCCGCGCTCAGCGGCGCATAGGTCCGCACGATCGGAACGAAGCGGGCCAGCACAATGGCCGGTCCGCCGTGGCGGCGGAAGAAGTCCTCGGTCTTGTCCAGATGGGAGGTCTTCAGGATTTTCGCATCGTCCTTGAACCACCGGCGGCCAAACTTTCGTCCGAGCATGTAGCCCACCTGGTCCCCGGCCACCGCCGCCGCCGTGATGACGCCGATCAGCACCGGCAGCGCCAGGTTCAGCTGCTGGTGAAGGAGTCCGGCCGTGAAGAGCAGGGAGTCACCGGGCAGGAACGGGAAAAGGACACCGGATTCGATGAACACCATGACTGCGATGACCGAGAGGGTGGCCGGCCCCAGGCCCTGCAGCAGGGCCGCCGGGTCCAGCAGGGACGGGATCCCGGCGGACGACGCCACGGCCGGGGCCAGCGCAAGGGCATGAAGAGTATGCATGGAACCACTCTCGCCCGCGGTCTCAAAGAAAACCCTAAGAAAACGGACGCTGGCCCGCCGTCGTGGACGGCGGGCCGGCGTTTCCGGTGGTGCGCGGCCTACTCGGCCAGTTTTGCCACCGCCTGGGCCCACAGGAAGAACTTGTTGGTGCCCAGGTCTTTGATGGTCTTGATGCCGAGGGCCTCCTGGAGCTTTTGGGCGTCGGACTCGGACAGGCCCTGGAGTGCACCGACGGGTGCCTTGGCCAGTTCCTCGATGCTCTTGCTTTCGTATTCAGAATCGAACTTACTGCTGAGGCCAGCCACTGTGAAGCTCCTTTGCTCAAGTGAAGCCCGGACGCATGCCGGGCAGGCGGTCCGCCCAAGGAACAGCAAAGCACGAGTCGGCGCCGGCGTCGAGACACCGGAGTTAAACGGGAAACGGCCGCCGCGTCAGGAGACGCAGCGGCCGTCTCCAAGTCCCAAGACTCTCCTGAGCAGGGGCGTCAGTTCCAGCCCGAGCCGGCAGTAGACCGCCCCAGGAAGCCGCCCACGCCGTTGCCCTTGTACAGCCAGAGTGCGCCGGCGGAATCCACCGCGAGGACGTCGTTCCTGGCGTCGCCGTTGAAGTCGCCGCGGGCGGTGATGGCCGTCATCGCGTTCCAGCCGATGCCGGCCTTCAGCCTTCCGGAGAAGCCGCCGCGGCCGTTGCCCGTGTACAGCCAGAGCGCACCGGCGGTGTCGCGGGCCAGCACGTCGGCCCTCCGGTCGCCGTTCATGTCACCGGGACCCACGACGGCGGTCATCGAGTTCCAGCCGGAGCCCACCTTGACGCGTGCGAGCCAGCCGCCTCGCCCGTTGCCCGGGTACAGCCAGAGCACGCCGGCTGTGTCGCGGGCCAGGACGTCCGATTTCGCATCACCGTTAATGTCGCCCGGACCGATGATGCTACTAAAGGCGTTCCAGCCGGAACCCACCTTCACCCGTGCGAGGAAGCCTCCACGCCCGTTGCCCGGGAAGAGCCACAGCGCTCCGGAACTGTCGCGGGCCAGGACATCGGCCCTGCCGTCACCGTTGAAATCGCCGGGAGCGACAATGGCCGTCATGCCGTTCCAGCCCGTGCCGGACTTCACCCGTGCCAGCCAGCCGCCGCTGCCGTTGCCGGGGTAGAGCCACAGCGCCCCAGAGTTGTCCCGGGCCAGCACGTCGGACTTCCGGTCGCCGTTCAGATCGCCGGCGGCCACCACGGCGTTGATGTGCAGAACCGCGCCGGCGGCGTCCACGAGGCCGGCCCCGCAGCCTGACGGGCAGCCGCCGGTAACTGGACGTGCTGTCCGCTTCAGGCGGGCCTCGACCGCGGCGGGCGTTGCGGTCGGCCCCATCTGCGCCATCAGCAGCGCGGCCACGCCGGCAACGTGCGGGGCGGCCGCGGACGTGCCCTCGGCAAAGTAGTAGGACGAGTCCGTCTGGGCGGTGGTCGCGCCGTCGTTGCGGATGGACAGGATGCCGCCCGAAACGCTGTCGTCCGGGTTCCCGCCGGGAGCCGGTGTCATGTCGCCGCCGGGGGCGGTGACGTCCACGTTGGGGCCGAAGTTTGAGTACGGGGCAAACGAACCGCTGGGACCACTGGCTGCAACAGTGATGACGTTCTGGCAATTCGCGGGCTCCGAGGTCGCGGCGGACACGCTCTCATTCCCGGCAGCAACCACCACAGCGGCACCCCGGCCGGTGGCGGTGTTAATGGCATCCTGCCAGGTCTGCGAACATGCTTCTGTGCCGCCAAGGCTGAGGTTGATGACGCGCGCCGGGGTGGGATTCAGGGGCGCATCAGCCACGGGAGCTCCCGACGCCCAGATCACGGCGTCCGTGATGTCCGAGGTGAAGCCGCCACAGGGTCCCATGGCCCTGACCGGCAGGATTTTGGCCTTTGGAGCCACGCCGGCAATGCCGTCAGCATTTCCGGTGACGGCACCAATGATGCCGGCCACGAAGGTGCCGTGCCAGGACGACTCGGTGGCAGCCGCATCGGCCGCGCAGAATCCGGGGTCGGTCCAGTCCCCTTCGTCCGTGGGGTCGGAGTCGCGGCCGTTGCCGTCGCGGGCTTCATCCGGGTCGGTGATCATGTCGTAGCCCTGCAGCACATTGGCATTCACGTCGTCGTGGCGGGTGATGCCGGTGTCCACCACGGCCACCACCTGGCCCGCGCCCTGGGTAACGTCCCAGGCCCGGGTCACCTTGATGCCGCCCGTTTGCTGGGACAGGTTCCACTGGAACGGAAAGTAGGGGTCGTTCGGGTCGGCGACCTTGGGGTGCATCAGGACGTCGGGCTCTGCATAGGCCACGGCGGGATCGGCACGCAGTGACGCGAGAAGCTTTGCCGAATCGCCGGCGCCCAGTTTCTTGGCGGTCCGCAGCACGCGGGCGCCGCCGGACGTGGCGCGGAGGTCCTTCACGGTGGAGCCGAGTTTGACGGCGGCCCGCCCGTAGGTCTTTGCCCGCTCCGCGGGTACGGTAGCCGCCCCGTCCTTGAACTTCACAATGAACTGGTTGGTCGCCGCTGCTGCACCGGAGGAGGGCCGCGCAATCGAGGCTGCGGGCGGCACTGCCGGCAGCGGCGCCGGGGCATCGTCTGCCGATGCCGGCGGGCCGATCAGCGCACCGGCGGCCAGCACCGCAACGCCGGCCGAGGCCAAGAGGGAGGAGAAATACGATCGGCGCGCGTGAGACATCGAGACCATTCCTGTTCGGCGCGTCAACCACAACTGGTCGGGGCGCGGAAGTTAGGATGCGACCCCCTAGCCGCATCCAAAATGAGTGTAGCTGTTGGGTAGGACTTTTTGTTGGGCCAGCCGAAACCTGGCTGTCGGAAGAGAGCGACTTCCCTGAACCCCGTTGTTAAGGCTGCGGTTACCGGGGGTCCAGTCCCGCGTCTTCCCCCGGAGGCGGGAATGCCCCACACTGTGTGCAAGAGTCTTTTCCCCACTGGCCAAAGGCAGGTCATCCATGGTCCCTCTTATCTCCCTCGCGGCTCTCGTCGGGCCTCAGGAACACAAGCCCGACGCCCGTATTCCCCGGCCACTTGACGCCAGCGACTTGCCGGAGCTGAAAGACCTTTATCTGCGCGCCTACGACCCGGAAAAGGAGCATTCAGATGGCTTCCATTCCGTCGACAGGATCGGCACAATCTTCGACGGCGCGCACGGCACCCCCATCCCCGAAGCCTCGCTCCTGACGGTTGGCCCGGACGGCCGCATCACGGGGGCCATCATCATCACAGACCGGCACGTCGGAAGCTCGGGCCCGGGAACGGCTTTTATCGCCGAACTCTTCACCCACCCGGATCACCGCAGGCAGGGCGTCGCCGAAGACCTCCTGCGCCATGCCATGCACGTCCTGCACACCTTGGGACACAACATCCTCGCGGTCAGCGTCCACAGCGGTAACGCCGCTGCCATGGCCCTGTATCTTTCCCGGGACTTCCGCCGCCTGAACCACCGGACCGGGAACGACTGAACCGTTTCTGCGGCGTCACCCGGCGGTGGCTGCTCCGAGTGTGACGTCGGCGGCCTGAGTCTGGCCTCCGCGCAGGAACGTGATCTTGACGGTGGTTCCGGCAGCCTGTTCCCGTGCGGCCGCCGTCAGCTCAGAGGCGTCAGTCACGGTCCGTCCGGCCAGTTCTGTGATCACATCGCCGGCCTTCAGCCCGGCTTTGTCCGCCGCGGATCCCGCGGTTACGGACGCCACTTCGGCCCCGGTCGTAAAGTCCGACGAGGTTCCGGAGGCCTTGTCCTGCACCGAAAGGCCCAGCTGGCCGTGTGTCGCTGCGCCTGAGGCGATGATCTCCTGGGCCACGCGCTTGGCGGTGTTGATCGGGATCGAGAAACCGACGCCAATGTTGCCGGACTGGGAGGATGAGGAGGACGATCCGGCCGAGGCGATGGCCACGTTGACGCCGATGATCTCACCCTGTGTGTTGGTCAATGCGCCGCCGGAATTTCCGGGGTTGATGGCCGCGTCAGTTTGGATGACGTTGATGCTGATGGACCCCTGCCCCGACGTGGAGGAGTCGGTCTGCGAGGTGGCGGAGGAGTCCGTTTCGATGGTGCGGTTCACCGCCGAGACAATGCCGTCCGTCACGGTGCCGCTGAGTCCGAGGGGCGCTCCGATGGCTATGGCGGCGTCGCCGACCTTGACCGCGCCCGAGTCCCCCAGCGTCGCCGGGACCAGGCCCTGGGCGGTGATTTGAATGACGGCCAGATCCGAGAGCGGGTCCGTGCCCACAATTTTCGCCGTGTAGACCTTCCCGTCGCTGGTGCGGACTTCGATGGCTGCGTTCGCGGCCTGCCCGTCCAGGGTGACCACATGCGTGTTGGTCAGGATGTGGCCGTCCGTATCCAGAATGATGCCCGAGCCGGTGCCGCCGGAGCTGCCGGAACTTGCGCTGATGGTCACCACACTGGGCGTCGCCTTCTGAGCGGCAGCGGTCACCGCGTTGACGCTGGAAGTGTTGTTGACGATCACCGGCGTGTACTGGGCCTGCGCCGTGGCTGACCCCTGGGTTGGCGGGTTCAACAGAGCGGTAGTCCCGACGGCGGTACCTCCGCCCAGCAGACCTGCGGCCACCAGACAGGTGACGAAGACCGCAGGACCCACCCTTTTCCGGTCCCTCGGGCGGGTTGCCGTCATGCCTGCTGTGGTGGGGCCGGCCGCCGTGGTCCCGGCCGCCCAGGCGGGGACTGCGCTGGCAGTGGCTGCGCTGGCAGCCGCTGGGTTTGCCCCGGCGCCCTCGCCGGCGCCGCGCTCCATGTAGTCATCCTGCATTGGACGTTCATACTCGTTCATCGGTCATCCTGACTTCTCGAAGGCTATGACCTCATACTCGACGCCGGTCCTATCGGCCGTCTGTCCGGCTCCTGTGACGAAGCTGTGAGCAATTCCCGGAGACGGTCAACCTATTTGGGAGGCACGCCTAGACTCCTGTGATGGCCACTCTTACTGAGAGCGTTTTCCTCAACGGGACAGTTGGATCCGGAAAGACCACCACGGGCGAGGCCCTGCACCGGCTGCTCGCCGACGACGGAATCAGCAACGCCGTCATCGATCTGGATGGGCTGCGGCGGAGCTGGCCCGTGCCCGCAACGGATCGGTTTAACCATGAACTCGAGCTCCGGAACCTCCAGTCCCTGGCATTGAACTATCGCGAGGTCGGCGTTCGGCGGTTCATCCTTGCAGGGGTCGTTGAGCACTCTGCCGAGGTGGATCGCTACCGTACTGCCCTGGGCGGAGGCGCCCTGACAGTGGTCCGATTGGATCCGTCTCTCGCAACTATTCAGGACAGGCTCAGGAATCGGCACGAGCCCAACAGCCCGGAGCTGGCCTGGCACCTGGAACGCAGCGTGGAGCTACATCGGATCCTGAATGAAGCCCGCCTTGACGCCCATGTGGTGGCAATCGGCAGCCAGAGCCCCCAAGAGGCCGCCCATGCCGTTCGCACGCTCATCGGGTGGTAGCCGCGCTGCGGAGGCGGAAGGCGCCGGGAGATATTCGGCCCGCCGAGTCGCTCATCACCGCAAGTCACCAGCTCATCCTGCCCCAGCCTTGGACTGTCTGCACGAAGACCTGCGGTCCGCCACAGCTAGCGCAGTTGGATTAGTCCAGCATTGGTGGGACGGAAACCGCATGAATCGAAGTAGAAACTCTTCAGGTGGTCATCGAAGTCAACATGAAGCCATTCGCAGCCGGCCTTCCTCGATTGTTCGGTTGCAACGGCGAGGAGTGTTTTCCCGATGCCCTGACGGCGCGCTCTGTGTGCCACCAAAGTGTCTTCGATGAACGCGTGGACATGACCGTCCCAGATCACATTGACGAATCCTACGAGACCTACGTCGTCGCGTGCTGTGACCCAGCCCAGACTGAGGCGCCAGAGCACGTCACTCCAATCGTCTTCAACGTATTCATGATCGAAGCCCTCCGCGTGCAGCTGGTTGATCTCTTCGTTCTTAACCGCTCCGCGCCATTCAAAGGTGATCGTCATGCTGAACAGCATTACAGATGCCCTCGCTTGTAGCCCGCCTTTGCCCTCGCGTATGAGGACGCCGCGACCTTCTTCAAGAAGCAGCTCAATTCCTGATAAGGGCGTCGAGCGTGGACCCGTCTCCTCCGGCCATATTGCGGGCTGCCCCGTTCGCTCTTCGTGTCACCGGTCGCGACGGCCGCGACGGCTCAGGAACTCGGACCCGGCATACCCGGCACCGAGGACAATGAGGCTGCCCAGCCATCCGAGCGCCAGGAAGATCATCGTGATCCGGTCCCTGTCCTCATAGGGAGCCAGCGACTGCCCTGCCACCACCACCCTTCCCACCGAGGACCGTGCCACAATGGCCATCCGCAGGCCGGGCTCCGGCTGCCACGTCACGGTGTCAACGCCGGAATCGCGTGCCGTCCGGAGCACGCCGGACGGCACAACCGGCAGGGATCCGTGAAGGGTCGCCGTCCCCGACTCCGGCTTGTCGTCCGACCCGTATACGACGACGAACACTCCGCTCTCAGGGGTCAGCTCCACCCGCGGCGCCGGTTCAGTTCCGGCAGGAAGCTGCACCAAGGCCGCGGCGGCAGCGGCCGGTGCGTCATTCGCCGACCGGCGGCCGAGCTGCTGAAACGCAACGTAGACGCTGCCGAAGATCAGCGTGACCACCACGGCTGCCGCCAGCCATCCGAGAATTCTTCCCATGTGCTCAACCAACCACGTCAGCGCCGGGCGTTGAAGACGTCGGGCCCGAAGCTGCTCACGCCGGCGGCGCGGGCCATCCCGAGGCGGGGCAGCGAGAAGATGTCCTCGATGGTGGCCAGCAGGCTGTAGTGGTTGTAGAAGCGGGTCGAGGTGGTGCCGCCCCGAACGAAGGGCGAGAGCACCAGGGCACCCACGTGTCCGCCGGCCGTCCCGCCGGGTTTCCCGGGAGGGCCGACCGATCGCCCTTCGGCTTCGTCGAAGGTGATGACCAGGACCCCGTCGCGCTGGAACGCCGGTGAACGCAGGATGGGCGGAACCTGCCGCAGGAGCCAGGCGTCCGCGGTCGCCAAACCGCCGGGACGCCCGTCCACGCACGGGCTGTCGTGGCCGTCGTGGCACAGGTTGGGGGTGATGTAGGAGAGGTTGGGCGTCGTCGCGGCTGACCTCAGATCGCTGGCCAACGCCCTGAAATCAACCACCCGCCGCCTGCAGTCCGGTGAGGACGTGATCGCCTCGAAATACACGAAGGGGTTGTGCCGCGTCGCGTACTGGTCACCGCGCTTGGCACTCTGGCTGCCGTCTCTGGCGCCGGGCTGCGGGTGGCGGCAGGGAATGCGCATGTCTTCCATGTACCCCTTCCAGCTCTTCCTGGCCGCAGTCAGCTGACCGGCAACTGTTGGAACGGACCTCGGGTAGAGGCAGCCGTTGCCCCTGAAGACGCCGCGGTACGGAGGACCGGCGGGCTTGAACCGCGCATAGGTCCCGCAGTCGGCACGGGTCATGGCATTCGGTGTCTGCCCGGAAATCTGCGCCAGATAGTTCGGCTGGGAATGGTGGGCAATCGCGTAGTACTGGGACAGCAGGACACCCCTGGCGCGCAGAAATTTGGACAGATAAGGGGTTTTCGACGCCGGACCCCAGACCGTGCCATAGCCCCTGTTCTCGAGGTTGATCACAAAGATGTGGCCGGGCCTCGCGGCCCGGAGCACCGCAGCCGCATTCGCCACCGACTCTGCGGCCGGGGCGGGCGCCGCCGCGGCCGGGACGGGCACAGGGGCGGGCGCCGGTGCTGGGACCGCCGTCGGAAGTGGGGCCGCCGTTGCCGCGGCGCTGACGGGAGGTGACGCATTCTGCGGGGACGGCGCCGGCTGGCTGGCCGCCCCCGACACGATGGCGGCAACGCCTAGGGCCAGCCACTGTGCACCCCGCGGGGCACCTCCGCCCGGCCTCCGACTGACCTTCCTGCCCATCGTGTCCTTCTCTCACGGACCTGTCCGGCAGTCGTCGGCAAACACCGCATCGGGAATCTTCGGAGTTCAGAGGCCCCGACGGCTGGCACCAGCATAGGCCTCCCCGAGCATTGTTCCCAGCGTCCTTTCAATATCCGGTGAGAGACTGCTGACCGGCGCAACCTCCGTGAAGCTGCCGTGCCCGTGCCCGCATAGCCTGTGCCTGGCGCACCGCCCAGTAAGGAATGACATGAAGCAGCCCCCAGCCTCGGTGACTCCCCTGCACCTGCCCGGACGCTCCTGGTGGCTGCTTGCCGGATCTGCGTTCCTGTACGCCGCAGCGATCACGCTCGGAATCTTGGCGAAGCTGTACGGCTCGCCCGGCCCGGACCTCCTCTGGGATGAAGGCATGGCGAGGGACCGGACCACCGCACGGACCGGCCTGTCGCTGGCCCTGAATACCCTGTTCTCGCCGGCGGGCAACATCACCATCCTGCTGCTCGGCTGCGCCGTTTTGGCGTTTGTCTTCCGCAGGCCCCTGGCCGCGCTGGCCTTCGGGTCCCTTACCAGCGTCGGCTGGCTGTCCTCGGAAATCGGGAAGCTCACGGTTTCGCGGCTCAGGCCGCCCTCCGGGGCAACCCATGCGCTGCTCCTCGAGTCCGGCCGCACCAGCTTTCCCAGCGGGCATACCGCGTTTGCCGCGTCCCTGGCCTGGGCCGTCCTCCTCGTGCTCGCCCGGACCCGGACGCAGCGCAACTTCGCCGCGATCGGCGGGATGGTCCTGACCGCGATCGTCGGGCTCTCCCGCCTTTACCTGGGCGTGCACTACCCCAGCGACGTCATCGGCTCCGTGCTGATCAGCACCGCGGGCATGCTGCTCTGGCTGCCCCTCTGGAACAACCTCATCGAACCCCGGCTCCGCGCAAACGCCCTGATCAGGAACCTGACGGCAGGCGCACCTCGGGAGCACCAGTTGGCTGTCCTGCCGACGAGGCGCTGACAGCGCGCGACTGCCGACAATCTGGGGGCTGGACCCCAGCTTTTTCCAAGCCTGAAATGTCAAAGTTGGGTGTCCGGCAGCCAGAAGATCCTCACACGTTTTCGCTGCAGGACTGTCGGGTCCGGCCGCATTCCCCCCAATACCGCCGGACCCGGCGCACCAATGAGGCCGGGCCCGTCCGGCGCCTCCCGTGATTCTCCCGGGATGCACGACGGCGGCAATCACTCCCAGCCGACTCTCACCGTGATCCGCGCCGCACGGCGGCGGAAACTCTCTTGATGGACGGCTGCGTTGTCAGCCTGTCTTGATCAATTCTTGAGCAACTGCTGATCCGTTTTTGACCCGAAGCAGACTCTTTCCTGAGCAGCCCCGGGCATCGTTGGTCCTGTTCCACCCCAACGGTCTCGAACGAAACGGAAACGTCCCCATGGGCACTGCACCCAGCTCAGCCACAGCCCCCGGCACCAAACCGGTCACGGGCCGGTTTGCTGCAGTCCGCCGAGTCGTCAGCATCGTCGTCGGCACGGCAGCCACGCTGCTGTTCCTGGGCGCTTGCATCGCGGCCCCGCTGCTACACATCGGGTTTTCCCCGGTCCTGACCGGGAGCATGCGCCCCGCCTTCGCCCCGGGTGACCTGCTCATCACCGCCCCGGCGGCCGTGAGCAGCCTGCAGCCGGGACAGATCGCGGTCTTCACCCCGCCTGGTGAAACCACGCCCTTCGCGCACCGCATCACCGCCGTCGTCGGAAATCCTGAACATCCGGTGATCGCCACCAAAGGTGACGCGAACCCTGCTCCGGACCACTGGCGGGCCACGCTGAACCAGGACCAGGTGCCGGTGGTGGTCACCACTGTTCCTTATGCCGGCAACGTACTGCTCTGGACGCAGAACCCGGTCCAGCGGGCCATCCTCACCGCCCTGTTCGGGCTGGCTGTCACCGGGGCCAGCGTCCGCTGGATCCTCCGGGCACCGCCAGCCGCATCACCAGCTCAGACCAGCCCGTCCCCCACTACCTAAACCTTTTCCCCACCCCTCAAAGTAAGGATCTGTCATGTCTGAAAGCCCAGCCCGTTCCGTCCGCCGCCCCAACCCCCGTCTGCTCGCTGCCTTCGCAGTGGGCGCCGCCGGCCTGGCCATCACCGGCGGCGGCGTCTTCGCCGCACTGAACGCGACTGCTTCCAACACCACCGCCCAGAACGCCACCAGCGGCATTCTGAGCCTGACGATGGCCAACAACGGCACCGGCTTCAGCCAGGCGGTTTCCAACCTCGCCCCCGGCGACGTGGTGAACCGGTACGTCAACCTCACCCAGGGGGCGGACCTGGACGGCAAGGACCTGACCCTCGCCGTCGCGGACTCGACGCCGACGCTCCTCACCACCAGCGCCGCCAAGGGACTGCACGTCACCGTCACCCAGTGCTCCGGCGCCTGGACGCCCGGAACCGGAGCCGGTTCCTGCAGCGGCACTGCCACCCCGCTGCTCACCAACACGACACTGAGCGCACTCAGCACGGCGCCGGTATCGGTCAAGGCCGGCGCCAACGCTGCGGGCAGCACCGTGAACCTGCAGATTTCCCTGAGCCTGCCGGACCAGGCCGAGACGACGGTTAACGGGGCAGCACCGGCCGGCACCATCCAGGGCCTGTCCTCGTCCCTGACCTGGACCTTCGGCGAAACCCAGCGCACCGCTACCACCACCGGAAGCTGAGTGCAGTGAGCGTGCACGCGCCAGGCGGCAGGACGGGGGCCGCTGCGGCGGTCACCGTCCTGCTTCTGTGCACCTCACTTGCACCGGCAGACGCGGCGGGCGCCGCTCATGCGGCGTCACCCGTCAGGACCGTCAGCAGCGCCAGCTGGGGGGCGGTAGCGGCCACAAACGTCTCTCCCCCGTATACCTTGGCCCCACTGGTCTTGACGTATGCGAACGGCGGAGCGACCGGCAACGGCAACGGGCTGAAGGAACCGGCCGAGTTCTTCACCGTCGTGAACACGGGAACGCTCGTCATTACGTCAGCCACGTTCACGGTGACTGCATCTAACTCCGGAGCTTTCAGTATTGACGCGTGCAGCAACCAGTGGAATGAGTCGGCCGATACGTGCCCCGGAACGCTCACTGTGGTGACTACCAGCCCCTCTGCAAGCTCTACCACCGTGCCGTCCCTTCCCGGCGGGACTATCCGCCTACGGGCTCGCCTCACCAGTTCAGCGCCTAGAAACACCACGTTGACCATCGGCCTGACGGTCAGCCGGGCCCAGGTCCGTGCGGCCACCGTCACCGGAAGCTGATCCCATGCCCGCCGCACTCACCCAATCCAGGGGACCCGACGCACCATCCTCATCGAACGGAAAGACAATGGCACTTCAAGGCAATGAAGCCGTGTTCTCCGCCACCCGGCTGCTCCGGCTCGCCGAGGACGTCGAGAGCGATGCCGTCGCCATCAGCTATGCCGCCATGTTCCTGCGCATGCTGCCGGGACGGGTCGGGAGCATCCTTTCCACAGTCCGTGAGGAGGACATCCCCGCGGCCCTTGACGCAGCGCTCAGCCTCAAAGTCCGGGCCCACATGGTGGGCGGGATGGCGATGGAACGGGACTGCCGCACCCTGGAAGAGAATTTGCGCAGCGGAAATTATGAGGCCGCAGCCAGGTCCGCCGGCGAGGTGGCCAAAGACTGCCTGCCGCTGACCCGGGCCTTGGAGCAATTCCTTCAGGGCTGGCAGGACCTGGAGGACTCAAAGAGCAAACAGCCGTGACCACCCGTGCCGGGGTCCGTTCAGGGTTTACGCCGGCAGGATGCCCGACCGGCTGAGCAGGGCCCTGGTCTTGGGATGCTGCGGCGCGGTGAAGATCCGGCTTGGCGGCCCCTCCTCCACGATCACCCCCTGGTCCATGACCACAATGCGGTCAGCGATATCCCGGGCGAACTGCATCTCGTGGGTGACGATGACCATGGTGGTCCCCTGCTGGGCGATTTTTTTGATGACAGCGAGGACTTCACCCACCAGCTCGGGGTCCAAGGCGGATGTCGGCTCATCGAAGAGCATCACGCTGGGTTCCATGGCGAGGGCGCGGGCAATGGCAACGCGTTGTTTCTGGCCGCCGGAGAGCTTGCTGGGATAGTTCTCCATTTTGTCGGCCAGTCCCACCATTTCCAGGTTGGGCACGGCGACGCTCCGGGCCTCGGCCGCAGAGAGCTTCTTGACGTCCCGCAGCGGAGCCATGACGTTGCCCAGGGCCGTCTTGTTGAGGAACAGATTGAAGTGCTGGAACACGAAGCCAATGTCCGTGCGCTTCTGGGCAGTGATGGACGCTTTTTCAGCGATCAGCTCACCGTCGCGTTCCTCGTAGCCGATCAGGTGCCCGTTGACGTAAATACGGCCGGCTTCGATGGTCTCGAGTTTGTTGATGCAGCGCAAAAGCGTGCTTTTGCCGGAGCCGCTGGATCCGAGGATGGCGATGGTCTCGCCGCGGTGAACCACAAGGTCCACGCCTTTGAGCACTTCCACCCTCTTTTCCACGTGGTGCCGGCCCGTCAGCCGGTTCCAGAGGGTCCTTTTCGTTTCGGAGACGAAGGTCTTGTGGACATCGCGGACGTCGATGATGGTGTCCTCAGCCATTGGCCCGTGCCTTTCGTTCAAGCACTACCACGATGCGCGAGAGTGGGAGGCTGATAATCAGATAGAGAATCGCCGCGGCAGTGTAGATGGCCGTGGTCTGGAAGGTCTGGCTGTTCAGGATGTTGGCGGTCTTCAGGATCTCGGTCACGGCGATCACCGATGTCAGGGCGGTGTCCTTGATCATGGCAATGAAGTAGTTGCCGATCGGTCCCATGGAGACCACAAAGGACTGCGGAATCACCACTTTCCACAGGGTCTTCGTGGGCGTGTAACCAAGGGACAGCGCGGCCTCGGTCTGGCCGTGTTCCACCGACAGGATTGCGGACCGGAAAACCTCGGAGAGGTAGGCGGCGTAGTTGAGCCCCAAACCCAGGATGCCGGCGGGAACGGGTTCGATTTCGACGCCGATGCTGGGGAGGACGAAGAAGATGTAGACCAGCTGCACGAGCAACGGGGTTCCGCGGATGACCTCAAGGTAGAAGGTCGCAACCCCGCGGAGGACGCTAAACGAGGAAATGCGTGCCAGGGCGATCAGCAGGCCCAGTACCAGCGCCAGCAGCATGGCGCCCAGCGCCAGTTGCACCACCACGGGTACGGCCACCAGCAGAGCCGGAAATACGGCGAAGGTGTTGTTGATGAAGTCCATGAAGGAATCCCTAAATTAGGGTCGGGCCGGCGGGCAGCACTCCCGTGAAGCGGTGTCCGCCGGCCCTGCCCGCTACTGAATGCTACTTGGACATGTTGGCTTCGCCGAGACCGTACTTCTTGAGGATCTCGAGGTATTTCGGGCTCTTTTTCAGGTCTGCCAGCCCGGAATTCAGGTCCTGCAGCAGCTGCGAATCATCCTTGCGCACTCCGGCTCCGATGATGCCCGGGTAGAAGGGCTTGTAGGGCGTCACGAGCTTCAGCTTCGGGTTGGGCTTCTGCACCAGACTGTAGCCAATCACGGCACTGTCGGTGAAAACGGCGTCAACCTGCTTGTTTTCCACGGCGGCCAGCAGGGCGGCCTGTGAGTCGAAGAGCTTGACCTGGCTGCCGCCCAGGCTGTCCACCAGATCCTTGAACACGGTACCCGTCTGCGCCCCGAGGACCTTGCCCTTCACATCGTCCCGGGAGGCCAAGGTGGAGTCCGCGGGGACCACCATTGCTTCGCCTTCGGTGTACCAGGGATCGGTGAAGTTGATCTGCTTCTTGCGGTCGTCCGTAATGTACATGGCATCCACGATGACGTCGGCCTTCTTGGCGCTCAGCGCCGCGATCAGCGTGGCAAACTCTGAGGTGAAGACCTTGATCTTCCAGCCCTTGGACTCGGCGATGGCCTTGATCATGTCCCCGTCAATGCCTTTGAGTTCGCCGGACGCCTGATCGGTAAAGGAGAAGGGTGCATCGTTGGACGTTGCGATGGTAATGGTCTTCTGTTCAGCGCCGCCCGTGCTGCCGCCGCCCGCCCCGCCTCCTGAGCCGCATGCGGTCAAGGCCAGGGCAACGACAACGCCCATGGGCACCAAAGCAGCGAAGCGCCTGCGGAGCATCTTTGTATTCATCATGAACTGCCTTTTGTTAGTGGTGGGTTCTATCGGTTGAAGCGCTCGAGGCGAAGCGTCGCGGTGGCCTTGTGGGCTTCCATTCCTTCGACACCGGATATCGTCGCCACGTAGTTGGCCAGCCGCGGCGTCGCGTCCTTTTCGACCCGCTGGTAGGTGAGCGGTTTGAGGAACCTGGAGACGGAGAGCCCTGCTGATGACCGGGCCCCCCCTCCAGTGGGCAGCACGTGGTTGGTGCCAGAGGTGCCTTTGTCCGAGTAGGCCACCGTGGACCACGGTCCCAGGAAGATGGACCCGTAGTTCTGCAGGTTGGCGTGATAGTACGAATCGTCCGACGTCTGGATTTCCAGGTGCTCCGGGGCCAGCATGTCCATGATCTGCACTGCCGTTTCCCGGTCCTCCGCGACATAGACGGTGCCGTAGTCCCGCCATGCCGGCCCGGCAATGTCCCGGGTGGCCAGCGTGCGCAGCTGCTTGTCGATGTGCCTGATGACTTCTTCACCCAGCTCGCTGGACGTGGTCACGAGGGACGCCGGTGACTGCGGGCCGTGCTCGGCCTGGCCGAGGAGGTCCGCAGCGACGAGTTCCGGGTCCGCGGTTTCGTCGGCTATGACGGCGACCTCGGACGGGCCGGCCAGGAGGTCGATGCCGACCCGCCCGAACAGCTGGCGTTTGGCCTCGGTGACGTAGGCGTTGCCTGCGCCCACCAGGATGTCCGACGGTTGCTCGCCGAGAAGGCCGAAGGCCATGGCTGCCATGGCCTGCACACCACCGAGGACGAAGGCCCGGTCAACGCCGGCGAGGTACGCGGCGTACAGAACGGCCGGGTGTCCGTGGTCGGGCCCGGCAGGCGGAGTGCAGGAGATGACGCTGCGGACGCCGGCCGCCTTCGCGACCCCCACCGTCATGAAGGCACTGGCAAGGATGGGGAACCGACCGGCGGGCAGATAGGCCCCGACTCGTGCGACGGGAACGTACTTGTGTCCGGTGAAGACGCCCGGGATAAGCTCGACCTCGAAATCGGTGAGGTGCTCGCGTTGCTCGACGGCGAAAAGCCTGGTCCGCTCGGCGCTGGCCATCAGGGCTTCCCTCAGTTCCGGCGAGAGCGAGTCGCCGGTTCTGGCCAGCTCATCCTGGCCGAGCTCCATGCTTGTGCCCTGCCACCCGTCGAGCTGCTGTGAGTAACGGACGACGGCGTCAATTCCGTTCTTCTCGATGTCGCCGAGCATCTCCGAGACCGTTTGAATAACCTCAGGCAGCCGCTGGGCCGGGACGCCGCCGACCGCGGGATCCTTCAGCGTGGCGAAGTTCCCCCGGATGTGTCCCCGGTCACGTTCAGTTAGCTGCATGGGCTAAACGTACGTCCAGTCGAACCATCGCACAACGGGCCGTCAACCCGTGCGTGCCATAGGGCTGCCCTATAGGATGAGCCATGACCCTCGTGCAACTTCGGGCTTTCCTCGCCGCTTACGAGCTCGGCTCCTTTACTGCCGCTGCACGAAAGTTGGAAACAACCCAGGCGTCCGTCTCGGAGCTCATCAGCAGGCTCGAACAGGAGCTCAGCCACAGCCTCTTCACCCGCGGTGGGCGGCGGCTCATACCCACCACGGCCGCCGTTGAGTTGCAGGTCCATGCGCGGCAATCCGTGACGTCGTTTGACAACGGCGTGGAGGCCCTGAAATCCATGTCATCGCTGGACGGCGGCGTCTGCACCTTCGGTGTCCTGCGGTACGGGGCGCACTATGACCTTGCCGACCTCGTCCAGCGTTTCCACCGGCGCTATCCCAAGGTGAAGGTACGGCTGGTGGGCCTGAATTCCGTCGCCGTAGCCGAATCTGTCGCATCCGGTGAAATTGAGGCGGGGCTGATCGTTCTCCCCGTGGTGGAAACGGGGCTCCAGGTCCGGCCGCTCTTCCGGGATGAGGTGTTCTACGTCTCCGCCCAGCGTGATCCCTCCCGCGGTCCCATGACCATTGAGGAATTCGCGGCGTCAAAGCTGGTGCTGTATGACGCGTTTGCCGGCTGGCGGGACCCCACGCGCCGGCAGATCTTGGAGCGCGCCCGGCTCAAAGGCCTGAAGATCGATCCCGAAATCGAAGTGGAACACGTTGATACCGCCCTGGGCCTTGTGGCCACGGGGGCGGCAGACACTTTTGTGCCGCAGGCAATCGTCAACGGACCTGGCTTCCCGAAAAACGTTAGGGCCGTTCCCTTTGCCGAACCCTTGTACGACACCATCGCCCTGATCCAGCGGGAGGCCGCCTACCTGTCGCCGGCAACCCGCAAAATGGCCCAGATGGCCGAGCGGACGCTGCTGGCCAAGGTGGCGCCCGAGCAGAACGTCCGGCGGCAGAATCGGACTTGACGGAGCACGTCGCCAGAACAGGTTCAGCTCCTGGGAACCGGGCCTGTCCTTACCCTGTGCGGGGCCGAAAGACGACCGGACCGGCTGACGACGTCGCGAGGTAGATTTCCGATGCGCTCCCGGCTGCGGCCACCCGAAGGGCTGATACCTTGAATTGCCCGTCAGCCGAGCTCCCCGCAACTGCGGCACTGACGGGCGCGCCGGGCTGATCGGGTTGAACGTTGACGGTCAGCGACAAGGTGTCCGCCAATGGAGTCAGCGACGCTGTTGCGGCCCCCACGACCGGAACAACAGCGGACTGGATGGCGGCGGACGCGGTGGGCAACAATGCCCCGGGGCCAAACAGCGCAGCGTCGAGGGCACCCGCCACCACCGGCCCTGTTCCCGAGAGCAGGGCTGCGGTGATGGGACTGAGCAATGCCTGCAGGCCGGGAATCCCGGCGCCCAGCACCGAGGTGGACACCGACGGCGACGGCGGCAGGGACGAACGGAACGCTCCCAGGGTGGTGTCGTAGCGGATGGCTACTTCAGCCACATCGATTTTTCCTAGAAGAGGGACAACACTCTGCAGCGTTACCTTGGTCTCCATGGTGAAGGACGTGGCAGCGAGCGCCCTGTCGACCTCGGCGGTGACGGCCTTGCGCCAGGTATCCAGCAGGGCCGCGGTCCGTTGCGTGAGACTTTGAACCGTCCCGGCGTCGAGGATAACGCGGGTGTTCGGGGGCAGCTTGTTGAGGCCAGCAGGTCCGGAGGTGAGCTTGGCCAGATCGAACAGGATCCGGGCGTTGACAAGGTCCACCGTGACCACGCCGTCCGTCAGCGGAGTGGTGAGCAGCGGCGTCACTGCGGAAAGGTCGGGAGTCCCGAGGGTGATCTTGGTGGTGACTGGCCCCACAAGCAGGCCTGTGGTCGCTTTCGAGACCAGATCGGTGACGCCGCCGGTGACCGCTGTGGTGAGTGAACCTGCCGGCGTGCCGATCGCGGCCAGGTCCCCAGTGATGCCGTCCACTGTTTCACCCACACCGTATGTCATGGTCCGCACCGAGTCCGCGGACATGTTCAGCCGCAGCCCGGCGATGGCGTAGTCGCGGGTCACGGTGGGGCTTGCGCTCAGCCTCGGCCAGCCGTTACGGAGCGTGCAGGCATCCACCTCGGAGGAGCTGGCCATAGCCCCAACGTCCAGGGTCATCGCAGCATTCGAGGACGGGACAAAGGACGCGAGGTTGATGCTGGCCGCAGTCGGCGAGGTAGTGGACCCGTTGGCCGTGCCCGTCCCATCGATGGCGCCGGACTGGTCACTGACCAGTCCCGCGGCTCCGGCGGCCTGGCCGCTGGCGGTTGCCCGCCCCCACTGCGTGTAGGCCCCGGCCGTGCCAGCGGGTTGGTTCAGACCCAACGCCGCCGAGAGCAACGGGCTGCCGAGGGCTCCTGCCTCCACAGCCGCCGTGTAGGTCACCGGGTCCACCTGCGTGGCGGTTCCCGGTTCCACCGTCACGGTCCCGCCGGTATTGCGGACGGTCAGGCCCTGGACAGCCGCCAGTGTGTCCAGGTCCTGCCCGCCCACTGCGCCGGACACCTGCCTCGCCGCGGACTCCGTCTGGAACAGGGTGGAGGTGCTGCAGTCGCCGGCCACCATCACTCCGGCGGACGCGCTGACGTATTCATCGTCGGTCCACGCGGCGAGCGTGCCCGCGGTCGAGCTGAGCAGGGCTATTGATGCCGCGGTGAGCACGGCCACCGGCGCCAGTATCCGGAGACGCGGGCCAAAGCGTTTCACGTTAGCCTCCGACGGCGGGCCAAGAGTATGCCTGCGCCGGCGGCAATCAGCGCGAGACCGCCCGCGACGAAACCGAGGAGATCGGCACCGGTGTAGGCGAGTGGCTTACCCGCAGGCTCGTCCCCGCCGCCGGCCACCACCCCTATGCCGAAGTTCAGTGTGCCGGCCTCAGGGCCGGCGGTAGACGGGCGTTCCAGGCTGAACAGCACCCACGGCGCGTCGCGTGCGGTGAAATCCCCCACGGGATAACTCAACGTGCCGGCCGCCGAAAAGCTCTCGGCTGCCAGGATCCGGCGTTCGGCAACGGGACAGCTCAGGGCAGCGTTCCTGCCGCTGGTTCCCAGCCATTGGACGGGGCAGGAGCGGGCGGTGATCCGGTAGGCGCCGGGCCCCTCCGCCAGGGAGCCGGCAGCTTGCACCTGGATGGTGGCGGAGGCGCTCTTTGGGCCGTCCAGCAGCACGCCCACCTGCCAGCTGAAAGATTCGCCGGCCGAAAGGGGCGGAATGTCCAGCGGGTAGACCGACGACGTGAGCCGCAGCATGCCCTCCCCGCCCGTCTCGGGCACGGGCACCACGGCGTCGGCGGAGGCCGTGCCCGCCCCCGCCTGAAGCAGGACTTGGAGCAGGAGCAGGACCGCGGCGGCAAGCACGGCACTCCGACAGCGTTCCCGTCCCATCACCCTCACCCCTCCCGTGGTGCCGCTTGACTCTCAAGGCGCGGATCGACGTCGTACGCGGCGGCCTCCTGCCGCGGCCAAAAAACCCAGCCCACCAGCGCGGCCAGCAGCACCGTGCTGGCCCCGATGGCCCAGGGTGAGCGCAGTCCCATGACCCAGGAACCGACCGACGGAAGGGAAAAGAGCACCCTCCGTGCTGACTGGACCCGGTATTCCACCGGGTCCTCGGAGCTGTTGGCGTCGCCCTTCAGGATCAGGACTGCGCCCTCTTTCGACGCCGGATCAGGCGTCACCGACACGACGCGGTGCGTGACCGGCATGGCGCCTGCCGTCCGCTGCACGGTTGCGACGTCCCCGGGCTTTAAGGACGACGCCGGGACCTCCCGCACCGCGGCCATCGCACCAACGGGATACACAGGTTCCATCGAACCGGTACGGAAAACCACGAAGGTGACGCTGAAGATCGCCGCGGCAGCGATGCTGGCGATGCAACCGGCACCCAGCACCGCCAGCAGCGTCAGTCCCCAGGAGGACGCCCTGCCGAAGAAGCGGTTCACCGGAACGCGCTAGGACCCGTTGATGCTGGTGAAGCGCCAGAGTGGAACCACGTTCTTACCCTGCAGCGAGGCGTCGACGGTGGTGGCCGGCAGGGTCATGGCGAAGCAGATGTTCACCGGGGCACCGGCTGCGTTGGATGCGCCGGCGGCGAGCGAGAATTCGTTCAGGCCGAGGGTATCCAGCTCGGACCCCGCCGGGACCAGAACCGTTCCCGCGGTTTTGTCTCCCAAAGCACTGCAGTTCGCGGCGTCCAGACCGACCCAGGCCTGGTAGCGCATGGCGGCGTAGAGGGCCGTGCTGTTGGCGTTGCCGACGGCAGGATTCGTGGCCTGCCTTGCCTCGGCCAGTGACACGGTGAGGCCTTCGGACCCGGCCTTGGCACGGAGTTGGAAGGGTGCGTAGACCGTCTCCCCCGGCAGCAGGTCAGCTGCCTCCATGGTGAAATCCAGCCGGCCGCCGTTCGCGTTCGGCTGGTCAGTCCAGGAGCCGTCAGCGAATGGAGCGACCGTATTCTGTTCCATGGCGTAGGTTTTGGTGCCCGGGTTGTTCGCGGGGCCGGCGCCGCCGAACACCCATTCGTTGTCCGTCCACGCAGCGAGCGTGAAGGCAGCCCCGACGCCGAGGACCAAGCCTGCCGCCAAAACGGCGCGGACCTTCCCGGGGCGAGAAGCGGATTTTGTGGCAGTGGTATTGCGAGCAGACATTTATCCCCCAGGACAGTCCGCTGCCCGGGCGCCAAGCGCGGGGCGTGGGGCACCGCGCTCAGGCAGGCGCGCCCACGCAGGGCAGCGGATAGACGACTTTGAATTTCCAGTGCAGAAACTGTAATTAGCCTATTACTTCTTATTTGCGACTTGAGGTGCTTTTGATCAACGTAGGCCAAGGATTTGCGCAGGAATTATGGGGATAACGAACGGAGCCCGCCAAGTCGTGGCCCCAGTGCGGAAAGCCTTGCCGAAGGGCCATACCTCGGGCATTGTCGGCGTGAACAACCGGCTTCCTACGTGTGCTTGACGTAGAGACCGGCAACAGCTGGTCAACGGACACCACGGCGAACCGTGCTGATCTGGCGGGGGTTACCCTTCTTCGGCAGCGGCGGCGTCAGCGGTTGCTGCCTCGATGATCCAGGCGGACCAATCCAGGGGATGCACGGAGGGCCGTCCCAGTAAGTAGCCTTGGGCGGCGGTCATACCGGCCCTTGTGACGGCGGCCAGTTCCTCCTGGCTTTCGATGCCTTTGGCGGACAGTACCGCTCCTGTCTGCTTGGCTAGCTCGACCAGGTCCGTGCCCTGGGTCTGTGCCGGGTTGGGATGGATGATTCCTTCAATGAAGCTGCGGTCGAGTTTGATGATGTCGGGGACCAGTTGCAGGATTTGGTCCGGGGAGGCAGTATCGGGGCCGGAGCCGTCAACGGCAATCCGCACACCCTGCTGCCGCAGCGGGCCTAACACCCGTATCAGGCCATCCAGATCCTGGCCTGAAACCTGGCCCACCATCTCGATAACGATTCTGTCCAAAGCCACATCTCCGCCCTCCAGCAGCGCCAGGATCCGCGGGTCCCTACAAGATGCCGGGCTGAGGTTAAAGGCAACGAACAAGTGATCGGGGATCTCCCGTGCAGCCGACAGGGCACAATGCAGGGCGGCGATTTCCAGGTCCGGGCCCAATCCGAGGGCAGCGGCTTCCCGGAACCAGGTGTCGGCGCTGGCCCCGTCGCGGCTGACGAAGCGTGTCAACGCCTCGAAGCCAGCCACGTGTCCCGCCGGCAGTTCCCGGATGGGTTGGAAAGCAGTCAGCAGCATCCTGGTCCCCAAGACGGCCGTGATTCGTTTTCTGCCCCACCGGTCAAGCGGCCCGGGCACGAGCCGGGGCTTCTCAGGCACCGACGGGTCTTGGCCGCCGTCCACCTGCTCGTGTGGTGTGTCGCCATCGGCTTGGGAATCTGTTAGGTCCGTGGTCGTCACTGCTATCAGGTGCTGGAGCAGCGCGCGTTCGGGCTCGTCCGCGTTCGCGGCCAACAGCTCCCGCAACTGCGTCCTGGCCCACGCCCCCTCCGGGACCGTATCCGTCAGGACATCGTTGATCAGATCCAGCACTTGGCCGCGCAGCGTCGTTCGGTCCACGTCTTGTGGCGGTGAGTCCGTGCCCCCGGGCTCCGGACTTTGTTCTGCGCCGGTGACCGCCGGAAATGACTCGTCCCTGGACATCGGCTATTCCTTTATATGTCGGCGCACCGGCTGAGCCCTGTGCTGGCTAAGAACACCTCTCCCTTAAGTGGTATAGGGCTCTGACCTTCGAGAAGACTACTACGGGAAGAACGCATCGTGGCCGTTCCTATAAATACATTTTCATTTCCCAGGGTAACGCCCCCGGAATGGCCGGAAGCCGTCAGCGTGGTTTAGCTGTCTAGCCGTAAAAGTCCCCCGTCCGGGTGCCGCACCCTGGAAGAGAATTTGGGCAACGGAGACTACCTGTAGGACTCAAAGAGTAGACAGCCGTGATTATGGGCTGCGCGCTCCGCGCTCTTGACCACGAACGTCTGCTCCGCTCATGCTGGGTTTCTGTTTTGCTCAGTCACGACCGGAAGGCCGACGATGTCTCCTCATAGCCCAACTGCCCCCACACGGCGCTTCCGGTTGCCGCTGGCCGCAGCCGCCGCGGCAGCCCTCCTGACGTTCGCCGCCTTGCCGGCGCACGCAGCCACAGCTCCCGGCCCCGGCAACGACGTGTCGTGGCCCCAGTGCGGCAAAGCCTTGCCGACGGGCCAGAGCTTCGGCATTGTCGGCGTGAACAACGGCCTGGCCAACACCACGAACCCGTGCCTCGGCACGCAGCTTTCGTGGGCGGGCACATCCACGGGCGGAACGGGCCAGCCGTTGGTGGCCCTGTACGCCAACACGGCAAACCCCGGCGCAGCCGGGTCGTGGTGGCCCACCAGCAACGCGTACGGCGGCACCACCGTAAGTAACCCGTACGGCGAATGCACCCAGGGCTCCTATGGGGCCGCCTGCTCCTACATGTACGGATACGCCAAGGCGTACGACAATGCGAACATCCGGGGCGTCAGCAACCCGTCTTCTTACATGTGGTGGCTTGACGTGGAGACGGGTAACAGCTGGTCAACCGACACCGTCGCGAACCGTGCCGATCTGGAGGGCATGACAGCCTATTACGCCAGCATCGGAGCCCGAACGGGCATCTACTCCACCGCAACCCAGTGGCGCCAAATTGCCGGCACGGTTCCGTCGTCCAGCAACCTCTACAGACTGCCCAGCTGGCTCGCCGGCGCCAACTCCCTCGCCGTCGCCAAGCGCAAATGCGCCGACGCCCCGCTCACCGCCGGCGGCAAGATCACGCTCACCCAGTACGTCTCCGGCGGATTCGACTACGACCACTCCTGCATCTAGTAGGCGACGGCGGCCGTCGCGTGACTCACGCGGCGGCCGTTTCCTGTCAGGGGTTTCCCTGGCCTCCGGGCGTCAGTTCCAGCCGGTCGCTGCCTGCACACGGCCGAGCCAGCCACCGGTGCCGTTACCCCGGTAGAGCCAGAGAACTCCGGCTGAATCCACGGCCAGGACATCGTTCCGGCCATCGCCGTTGAACTCTCGGGCACTGACAATGAATGTCATGGCGTTCCAGCCGGGGCCTGCGCTAGTCCGTGACAGGAATCCGCCGCGGCCATTGCCACGGTAGAGCCACAACGTTCCACCGCTGTCGCGCGCCAGAACGTCTGATTTCCGGTCGCCGTTCATGTCGCCAGCACCGACGACGGCGGTGAACCCGTTCCAGCCGGTTCCCGCCTTGATCCGCGCGAGCCAGCCGCCCCGGCCGTTGCCTGGGTACAGCCACAATGTTCCGCTGGTGTCGCGGGCCAGCACGTCGGCTTTCCCGTCACCGTTCATGTCACCGGGACCTACGATGGCGGTAAACCCGTTCCAGCCGGTCCCCGCCTTGATCCGTGCGAGCCAACCTCCCCGGCCGTTGCCGGGGTAAAGCCACAAGGCCCCGGCGGTGTCGCGGGCCAAGATGTCCGCCTTTCCGTCGCTGTTCAGGTCGCCAGGCCCAACGATCGAGGTGAAACCATTCCAGCCGGTGCCCGCCTTGATCCGGGTGAGCCAGCCACCGCGACCGTTGCCCGGGTAGAGCCACAGTGCGCCGCTGCTGTCGCGGACCAGGACGTCAGCCTTCCGGTCGCCGTTGAGGTCGCCCGTTCCCACGACAGATGTAAAGCGGAAAGTCCCCTTGAAGGTCAGGGACCAGGATGACACCGTGCTGGCCTTGAGCACGTAGTCCGGCTTCGCCTTGGCTGTCACCGTGACCGTGCCGGCACCCAGGTAAGAGCCCGGAGCGACCATCTTCCCGCCCACGAGGTAATCAACACCCTGTGTGGAGGGAACTGTGTACCTGTCCTGTGCAGTGCCGTCCTTGTCCGCGAACGTCACAGCCGCCGGAGTCACGACGTACGGAGTCGCCTTGAAAGTGGCCGTCCAAGTGGCCGCAGCACCATCCGCCAGAGCGTAGTCCGGCTTGGGCCTGGCGGTGACAGTCACTGTGCCGGTCCCCGGGTACGTGCCAGCCGGAACGAGCTTGTCACCAACCAGGTAATCGACGCCTTCGGTGGCGGGAACGGCGTACGTGTCGGCCGCTGTACCGTCCTTCTCCGTGAACACCACCGCAGCCGGCGTCACCAACAACGGGGTGGCCTTGAACGTCGCCGTCCATGATGCAGCACCCTCGGTCAGAACGTAGTCCGGCTTGGCCCTGGCAGTCACTGTCACCTCGCCCGTGCCCGGATAGGTACCCGCCGGAACAACCTTGTCGCTCACCAGGTAGTCCACGCCCACGGTCTCGGGAACGGCGTACGAATCCTCGGCCGTGCCGTCCTTGTCCGTGAACACCACCGGAGCCGGCGTCACCAACAACGGGGTGGCCTTGAACGCCGCCGTCCATGATGCAGCACCCTCGGTCAGAACGTAGTCCGGCTTGGCCCTGGCAGTCACTGTCACCTCGCCCGTGCCCGGATAGGTACCCGCCGGAACAACCTTGTCAGCAAGCAGGTAGTCGACGCCCTCCGTGGCCGGGACCATGTACGTGTCCTCCGCCGTACCGTCCTTATCCGTGAACACCACCGCAGCCGGCGTCACCAACAACGGGCTCGCCCTAAACGTCGCTGACCATGATGCCGCGGGACCCTCCGTCAGAACGTAGTCCGGCTTGGCCGTCGCCTTGACAGTTACCGTCCCGGCGCCCGGATAGGTACCCGCCGGAATCGCCTTGTCATTGACGAAATACTCAACACCGGCCATAGCAGGGACCGTGTACGTGTCCTCGGCCGTGCCGTCCTTATCCGTGAACACCACCGCAGCCGGCGTCACCAACAACGGGCTCGCCTTAAACGTTGCTGTCCATGACGCGAGTGCACCCACCACAAGAGCGTAGTTGGGCTTCGTCTTGGCGGTGACCGTCACAGTCCCCGTGCCCGGGTACGCGCCCGCCGGAACGACCTTGTCGCCCACCAGGTAGTCCACGCCTTCAGTGGCGGGAACGGTGTACGAATCATCGGCCGTGCCGTCCTTGTCCGTGAACACCACCGGAGCCGGCGTCACCAACAACGGGGTGGCCCTGAACGTCGCCGACCACTCGGACACCGCGCCGGCCTTGAGGACATAATCGTCCTTGGCGTTCGCCGTGACCGTGACAATCCCGGCGCCCGGATATGTCCCCGCCGGGACAACCTTGTCACCAGTGAAATATTCGACGCCGTCCGTCGCGGGAACCGTGTACGAATCCTCGGCGGTGCCGTCCTTATCCGTGAACACCACGGCAGCCGGCGTCACAAGGAACGGGGTCGCCTTGAACGTCGCTGACCATGACGCTGCAGAGCCCTCCGTCAGAACGAAGTCCGGCTTGGCGTTCGCCGTGACAGTCACCTTCCCGGCGCCCGGATAGGTACCCGCCGGAATAGCCTTGTCATTGACGAAATACTCAACACCGGCCAAGGCCGGGACCGTGTACGAATCCTCGGCCGTGCCATCCTTATCCGTGAACACCACCGCAGCCGGCGTCACCAGGTACGGGGTCGCCTTGAACGTTGCCGACCACTCCGACACCGCGCCGGCCTTGAGGACGTAATCGGCCTTGGCCCTAGCCGTGACAGTCACCGTCCCGGTCCCCGGGTACGTGCCCGCCGGAACGACCTTGTCGCCCACCAGGTAGTCCACGCCATCAGTCTCAGGGACCGTGTACGCGTCCTCGGCCGTGCCTTCCTTGTCCGTGAACACCACCGCCGCCGGAGCAACCAGGAACCGGGTCGCCTTAAACGTCGCCGACCACTCCGACACCGCACCGGCCTTGAGCACGTAATCGGCCTTGGCCCTAGCCGTGACAGTCACCGTCCCGGTCCCCGGGTACGTGCCCGCCGGAACGACATTGTCGCCCACCAGGTAGTCCACGCCCTCAGTCTCAGGGACTATGTACGAATCCTCGGCGGTGCCTTCCTTGTCCGTGAACACCACCGCCGCCGGAGCCACTTCATACGGGGTCGCCGTGAACGTCGTCCTCCATTCCGAAACCGCGCCGGGTTCGAAGGCGTAATCAGCCTTGCCTCTGGCGGTCACGGAGACGTCGCCCGTGCCCGGATAGGTGCCGGCGGGAACGACATTGTCGCCCACCAGGTAGTCGACACCCTTCAGCGCTGGAACAGTGTATGTATCCTCCGATGTGCCGTCCCTATCAGTGAAGATCACCTCTGAGGGAACGATGATCCAAGTAGCGATTGCCGACTGAGCTCCAGCGAAGTCCAAGTCCACGGGCCTGGGATCCTTTAGACCCGAGGGGCTCTTGTAGGCAGGCGCACCAGGCCGGTAATTCACGTAGGCGCCAGCGCTGTAAACATCAATCGAAATAAGATTCAGCGCGCCCGCCGCCCACGTAGCATCGACGGGCACCGACGCGGTTCCAGAGAGGGCGTCCTCGCCGCGGCTGTACCAGGTGGCGTAGTGGTAACGGCCCATCGAGTCCGTGAGTGTAAACGTCACATTGTTCA
>NZ_CAKKLY010000021.1 GCF_918698095.1 Arthrobacter sp. Bi83 | reverse complement strand
ACCGCGAAAAATGCATCCTTCTGATCCTGCGAGTACCACCCGGATCCTGATGAATCACCGCTTAAACGAACCACGGTCGTTGCAACTCCCAAAAGTCGGGGTGTTGCAACGACCGCTAGAACCCAAGCTTTCTCCGTGGGGCTTAAGTGTTCGTTCGGGCTCGGCGGCGGAGGAGCCCTCTCGCCAGGGTGAGGCCTTGGCCCACGTTGATCGAGGGGAGGTAGGCCCGGGTGACCGCATTGGCGATGGCAGGCAGTGCGGCCGCGTCGGGGAAGAGCATGTACATCGGGATGTAGCTCGGCTTGAACTTCGACTTGAACGCCAGCAGGGACCTGAATCCATAGACGGGCTCCAGGGATGCGCCCAGCCAGTCGAGAAGGCGGTCCAACGCCCCGGCGGTTTCCGGCGCCAGGTGCGGAAAACGCGGGTCATGGGGTGGCCGGGCCAGAGGCGCTCCGGAGAGGCTCATGAAGTCGTAGCCTTCGTCCTGGAAGCCCAGCGCCGCCGAGGCGATGAGGAAGTCGATGCTTGCACGGAAGCCGTCGCTGCGCCGGCGCATGAAATCCAGGGTCCAGCCGATCACGTGGCCGTTCCGGTAGACGGGCAGCCAAGACGCGACGGCATGGACCGTGTGATGGGCGTCGACGGCGATCAGGCAACGGACTTCGGGGTCGTCCAGCTCGTCCAGGCTGCCGAGGGTGAAGCCCATTTCCGGGACTTTCTTGTCGGCCACCCATTCCTCGGAGATGGCCTGGATCTGGCCCTGGACCGAGATCGGTGCGGCAGAGTAGGTGGTCCACTCGGCGCGGATGCCTGCCTTGGCCGCGTTGTTCATGGCCGTGCGGATGTCCTGGAACTTCTTGCCCCGGAAGGACACGGCATGGAGGTGCAGCACGGTCTCCTGAGCAACCTGCACGGATCCCCATCCCAGGGCGGAGGCGTGGCTGCGCATTTCCTGAGCCACGAAGTAGAAGCACGGCGTCCACCCGCTGAGCCGGCAGTGGCGGGTGAACTCGGCGAAGGAGGACTCCCGGTCAGGCTGGGGACCCACCGGGGCACCGAGCGCCAAGGCCACCCCGGCAATCACCCGGTAGGCGACGAAGCTGTCGCCGGAGGAGGAGAACCAGTAGCTGTTGCCGGCCCAGGTGGTCTGCCAGGACAGCGAGCCGCCACCGTGCGCCTTGAGAATGGCCCGGGCGCGGTCCTCGTCCGCACTGTGCTGACCGTGCGCCGGGCGGAGGAAAGTCCGCAGCAGCAGGACCCCGGCCACCGCCCAGAACACCACGCCCACGCCTTCGTAGAGCAGCACGGCCGCGGTGCTCTGGGGAAAGATCGCGGGGGACAGGTCCACCAGGAAGCCCAGCGGCAGGAACCGGTCCGGGACGTCCTTGACCAGTTCGGCCAGCCCGGGGGCGGGCGTAAAGCCGGACGCCAAAGCCAGGCCAGCGCCGACGTAGACCGCGCCAAGGAGGGCCGCGGTGACAAATAGGCGGCGGCCCAGCCGGCGGTACGTTCCGGGCGGGGCGGACACTAAGAAAAGCTTCCGGCCCGCCAGCAGGAGGACGGCGAGGAGCACGGGGACCAGCATGGGCAAGACGAGGCTGAGCGGGTGCAGGCCACCGGAGGTCCCAGCCGCGCGGATCCCTTCGCCGGCCGCGGTTTCCGGTACGTCCGGCAGCAGGACCCGTGCAACGGTAAACCCGGCCAGGACGGACAGGGTTGCCTGGATGAGCAGCACCGCGGCCCAGGCGAAGCGCCGTCCGCGCCGGAGCCCGTCCGCGAGCAGCAGCAGGAGGAAGGACGGAAGGATGGACATGAAGATTCCGCCCGCGCCGGCCCGCAGCTGCAGCTGGGCGGCGGCGCATTCCTTGACCTGCGCGGGCCCGGAACACAACACGGCAAGGGTCTGCGGGTCCACCGGCTGGATGTTCGTGAACAGGAAGCGCAGCACCGAGAGCGGACCCACGGCGTGCGGGGCCAGGCCGGCCACCACGGGGCCGATGGCTGCCACCGCAACCAGCAGTGCCACGAGGACGCGGGCTTCGTGCCGGGACACGGCAGGGCGGCCGAGCCGCGGCCGCCGCCCCAGCAGCAAGGGACCCAAAAGCGCACCGGCAAAGGCAGCCCCGAGCCGGACCAGGTCCTCGAGGCCGCCGGCGAAGAGGGCGAACAGCATCAGGGTGGCAATGATGACCACCCGGACGCGGCGCCGCCACAGCGTGGGAATGGCGGCGGTTGCGGCCATGGCAGCGCCGCAGGCCATGGCACTCGGCCCCATGAAGAAATGCCCGCCCATGTCCCGGGTCCAGTTCCCCATCAGGCCTTGGGCCGCGGCCAGGAATCCCAGCGCGGCGCCGACTCCCAAAACCTGGGCGGCGAGTGCCGCCGCCGCCAACTTCAGGCTGCCAAGCCGGCGCTCCAGGGGCAGGCCCACGAGCAGCACCAGGAGTGTGCCCAGCACGTACCCGGTGAGTTCGCGCTCCCAGAACGCGGACGCCAGCACCGCCCACCACGGACCAGCCAAGGAGTGGACGCTGGCCGCCACATGGGGCTGCAGGGCAGCAGAGGGTCCGGAGAGAAGACTGGAGGAGAAAGCGCCCAGGGCCCAGAAGACCACCACGAACCCGAGCGTGGTAGGGGCGCCGCGCAGTAAGGCGACCCATCCGCGCGGCGTCCGGAGGTCGAATGGCAGCCAAGGGCCCTTTTCCGGCTGCGGCATGGGTGGCGGGACTCCTTTTAGTGACGGCCCTTCGATTCTTCCACATGCCGTCACAGCGCACGGTGCCGGGGAGGCGTCCGCCGCTGCCCGCCGTCGTAACGCATTCCGATCAGGGCCGCGGAGCTCGGATTGGTGTTTCCGGGTACGTCGCGGATGGTCGGTCTAGACGAGGGTCGCAGCCTGGTTCCCGCGTTTTGCCGACTTTCCGGCTATGGCTGCCGCGGTGCTGCGGACCGCGATGGCCATGACGAATGCTGTTGCGAGGGCCAGGATGGTCCAGGCATAGATTTCCCGGCCAGGAAGGCTTGATGCCGCGAACCAGCGGACGGCGTAGTTTGCCGTGGTGGCGACGGGGAAAGTGAAGACCCAAAACAGGGGACTGAAGGGCAGCTTGCGGTAGTCGCCTATGAGCATTACCTGCATAAGAAGCATCATGACGAGCACTCCGGTGAGGCCCAGCTGCACGGCTCCCATGGGTCCTGGGTGTGAAACCATCCAGGCAACGCTGGCTGTGGCTGGCGCCGCAAGGTATGCCGACAGGCCGGTCTTGGCCGATGGCGGAAGCGCCTCTGCGGTCATCAGCCGGACCGTGACAACGGTCCCCACGACCAGCCAGAAGAACGCGCCGATGCCGAACGCGGCCAGGGCGGCGTCGTGGGCGTGCACGCTCGAAAACCCGATGCTTGCCACGAAGGATCCGGCCACTACCGGCAGGAAGTAGCCCGGATGGATGGATTGCATGGACACTCCGCCAGTGACCCAGTGGGCGAAGAGTTGGGCTGCGACGACCGCGAGGGCGGCTATGAAGGCAACACAAACCCACCTGCCCAGCCCGGGAAAATACTCGCTGTAGTGGGCTGATAGCAGGATCCCCAGCAGTGGAATGAATGACGCAAACGGGCCGGCTACCTGGTGCTTCAGATCGGTCCGGAAGGCTCCTTTGCGCCTGAGCCCGCGCAGTACGTAGATCGCGGTCAGGATGAGCCAGATGGTGCTGGCTGCTCCGTAGAGAATATCCTCCGGCCAGGACGGCGATCCGAGGCTGGTCCGGGCTGCCGACCATGCGGCGCCGAGGCCGGCAAGGCCCAGCGGTATGCCGAACAGGCTCAATGGCAGCATGCCCGAAGGGGCGGCGGGGGAAGGCACGGCAGCTGCAGGAGCGGCAGCCGAAGGGGCAGCCGATTCTGCCGGTACCGGCTCAGTCCTGATGTCGGTCACCGTCATGGCGTACTCCTCGAAGCTGGTTTCTTGGTGGATGGAAAGAGCGCTGTGCGGTGAACGGCAGAGGGTTGGTTTGTTCCGTTGCAAGGCGTAAGCTCACCGTACAAGCTTTCTTTAAGAAAGTAAATGAACTTGCTTTAGGAAAGTAAATTGGACTTTGGAAGGACTCCTGATGCCTCGCACGAGCTGGTCAGACGACAACTGCCCCATCGCCCGGGCCGCGGACGTGCTGGGGGATCCGTGGTCTCTGCTGGTGCTGCGGGAGGTGTTCATGGGCAACAACCGCTTCGACGGCATCAAGAAGGAGCTGAGAGTCGCTGATAACGTCCTCAGCGAACGGCTCCGGCGCCTGATCGATGCGGCCGTTCTGACGGCCGAGCCCTACAGCGCGGGAACCCGCCCCCGGAAGGAGTACCGCCTCACGGCGGCCGGGACGGACGCGCTGCCCGTCCTGCATGCGCTCACCGTGTGGGCCCAGAGGCACACTCAGTCGCCGAGTGGAAAATCGCTGCGCATTATCTGCACAACCTGCGGGACCGACTCCGTCTCCGGTGCCTGGTGCCAGACATGCGGTGCCGCAATCACGGTCGCCAACACCGCATGGGACCACCCGAAATCCCCCGGCAACTTCATCGAGCTGGCTAGTGCTGGCGCTCGCAGCCAGCACAACAACTGACGCTGGGCAAAAGAAGGCCCTCGTTCAGAAGTATCTGAACGAGGGCCTTCTGAAGAGGAGGCTAGTGCCCCGCGTGGGCGGCGGCGTCGGGCGCCGTCTGGGTGGTTCCGCCGACTGAGCCGTCCTCGTTGAGAACGCGGTAGCGGGTGAGCATGCCGGCGCTGATGTGGTCGTTGACGTGGCAGTGGAAGAGCCAGGTTCCCACGTCGTCCGGGACCATGTCAGCCACCACCATGCTGGCCGGCAGGAGGTTGACGACGTCGGTGCGCATGCCCAGCGCCGTCACCGTGTTGCCGTGCCAGTGCGGCGTGTGCAGGTCAACTTCGGTGCCCATGCCCATGAGGTACCAGCGGACGTGTTCGCCCTTGCGCATAGTCATCGACTCCAGCGGCTGGTTGCCGTAGACGTAGCCGTTGATCGAATGCATCAGGTTGCTCTCGCCGAAGTCCTCGTCGTCGGTTTTGACCGTGGCGGGCTTGCCGGCGTACTTGTCGATGTTCCGCTGCAGGTAGGGGCTGGAGTTCTCGTCGCTGACCTTGAACTGGAGGAAGAACTCGCGGTCCACGTCGTTCGGGGTTCCGTCGGCGCGGGCGGCGCTGGCCTTGGTGATGACCATGGGGCCCACCAGGCCGGAGTAGTCGTCCGCCACCTCGTCGGTGTGGGAGTGGTACATCCACATCACGGAGCTGCCGTCCATGGGCCCGGGGCCGGCGCGCTCGGGCACCTCGTAGCTGTAGCTGTAGGTGCTGCCGGGGGCCACGCCGTCGTCAACTTTGGCGGCCGCGCCGGTGCCGTCGTTGTACGGCGCGCCTTCGCTGCTCTTGTCGTAGAACACACCGTGGACGTGGACCGACGCCGGCCGGTCCAGGTTGTTTTTGAAGACCACCTTGATGGTGTCCCCCACGACGCCGCGGATCACCGGGCCCTGGAAGCCCAGGTGCTGTTCTGCCGGCGTGCGCTGCTTGAGGGTCTTGAACGATGAGTCGGTGTACTCCTGGTACAGCGACTTGATGTAGGTGCTGCCGATCCGCTGCGGCCCCTGCTTGGTGAACACCTGCGCGGCCTCGTCGAACGGCTCACCGGTGATCTGGTTCTTGCCGGTGGGCGCATAGTTCCATTGCACCTCGTCGGCTCCGATATAGTACGTGCGGGTCTGCGGCACGTAATTGCTGGCGGCGTTGGCTTTCACCGCTGCCGGCCCGGTGGCATAGAGCCCCGGCGCCACCACAGCCAGAATCGCCAGCAGGATGATTACAAGACCCCACCAGGGCGAGACGGACAAGAAGCCGCGCCCCCTCACAACAAATCCATGGTTGCCCATGTCGTTCCTCCCCGTGAACGTTGGATTTTTGGCTGGCCGGATGCGGCCCAGCCCGAATAGGAGCACGCTAGGTCCGCCCAGTTGTGAATACCTTGGGGGAGCCAAGGCGGGTGGGGCGGTCACCACCCGTGTGGGGCGTCTGCCGGAAATCCGCAGGGTTTTTACAAGGGGAGGTCCCGATAGTTGGCAGCAGCAACCACTTGGAAGCCTTTGCTCCCCGGCAAAAAGTCATAAGCCTCGCACGCTTACACGCAAGTCACCCACCCTCATGAGCGCAGAGATCCAGGAGTGAACTCCCTCTGCTTCCCACAGTCCTGAATATGGATACCGGCATCTCCGAGAGGACCAGCCATGAGGACCCTTCCAGTAAGTCCCCCAACGCTTCGTAAAGTCACCATCCTTGCCGCCGCGGCCGCCCTGGTTGCGACAGGTGGAGCGGGTGCTGCCCTGGCAAAGGGCGGCGGCACTGCCAAGCCGCCGAAGGGCATCGTTTCCCCCTGGGTGGTGCCGACCCTGGCCACGCCAGGATCGGCCGCCCAGGCCCGCGGCTTCGACGACACCGGCTTTGCCAGCAAAGCCACTGTCAACCCAGACAACACTTCGTGTCCCACTGTGACGGATCCGGCCTATTACGGCGGCACCGTGACCATCAACGGCATTCTCATCACCATTCCGTGCAACCTGGTGGTCCAGATGCCGGCCAACACGCTGACCTGGGCAGACTTCGTCCATGGTACGGGCGGCACTGCCCCGCTCGGCGTTGACGGCCTGGAGCTGCGGGCGGTTGGCAATATTGTGGGATCACGCCACATAGCAGGCCTGGCTTTCGTCTCCCAGCAGTCGGCAAACAGCGGCCGGGGTGAAATCACCGGCATCGACTACGCCAACGGTGCGCTGAAAGTGGCTGACGCCGCGGGCGGCACCGTGACTGTGCAGCTGAACGACCCCAAAATTCCTAACCTGAACGGCACCGCGGCGGGGACCGGCCGGTTCAGCAACGGCCAGTCGCCTGACTTCCGCTTCAGCGTTGATCAGGACAACCCCACCATCCACGCCGCCACGGGCTACCCCATGTGCATCCCGCGGACGGATCCCGCCGTCAAGGATGACCCCCTGTGCCCGCAGCGGAACCGGCCCCTGGCACCCACGCCGTCCAACATCCTTATCCCTGCCTGCCGAAACTTCAGCGTTGCCGGTGTTGTCCCGCCAGCCAGCGGAGAGCTCAGCCCTGCGGCCGCCGGCCAGAAGTACTGCTCGCAGTATGTGATGCCGGTGCCGGGCGTCAGCACCACCGCCCCGGATGCCAACCAGCAGGCTCCCTTCGAAATCGGTGACATGGTGGACTACTCCGGAACCCTCATCCACGGGACGCCGGACTACATCTCCGCGCACACGGTCGAGGCGAATCTCGGGATCTACACCCAGCCCGGCACCCAGCCCAGCTACCTGGCGATCGGCGAATTCGGCGTGGGTACCGCAGACCCCCTGGCCACCGCACCCAACGGTGTGGCACAGGAGACCCAGGACAGGATCTTCCTGGAATCCGAAACCACCGACGTCAAGACTCCGGTGGACATCTACTACGAGGACCGCAAATCCGACGGTTCGGTCTTCAACCGGTGGATCACGCCGTTTGAAATGACCGGAGAGAATGGAGTCCCGCTCACCGGACCGACCGGCGGCATCACGACGCAAAACACCGGCCCCCAGCCGCAGCGGGCCCGGCTCCGTGCCACCAAGGCGCCCACCGGCCTCCTTAGCCAGCCGGACCGGACTGTCCGCGTCGGCGTGCGCACCTTGTGCATGCCCACACCCGTCAACACCACCACAACCACCATCAACCAGGCTTCCCTGGATAGCTGCTTCAAGAACGCCCCCACTAAGGCCAACGGGCTTCAGCCCGGGCAGTACATCGCCCCGGTCTTCGAGTACATCTTCCCGGAGAACGTGAAGCCGGGAGACGTGATCGTGCCGAACGACCTGTACCACCTGCCGTTCCTGGTCAGCGGTGAAGGCGCCAACAATGCCGGCGCTCTGGAGCCCTCCCCGTGGTAGGGGGCTAGGCAGACGGCGGCAGTGCGGTCTGAGTGAACGCGCACCCCAGCCTGTGGCGGGGACTCGCTTCGGCGGTCCTCGCCACGGGCGTGCTCGCCGGCTGCACCCAGGCACCTTTGGTGCCGACGGGCCTGCCGGCCCCTTCAGCTGGAAGTACACCGGCAGGAAGTACTGCGGCAGGAAGTACGACGGCGGCCGGGTCACCGAGCGCTTCGGCCGGGACAGCTGCTGTAGGGCCTAGCCTGCCTCCGTCGGGGGCGAACGCCCGCGGCCGCCACGGCGGCGGGGGAGCCGACGGCGCGGCCGGTCCAGACCGTTCCGCGCCCTCACTGCCCGCCGACTGGCCGGCGGCAGTTCACTTGCCACCCGGTCAGCTCCAGGGATCAACGGGCGTGTCACCCCACTGGAGCGTCATGCTGCTGGTCCCTGGCGGCGCTGACGCGGCTCTCGCCGGTGCCGTCGGGTTCTACGAGGCCAACGGGTTCAAGAGCGAAGGCGTCGCCCAGCTGCACCGCGGAACCTACCGGATCGTCATGGTGGCCATGAACCGCGACCACTCTGCCACGGACACCAACGTCACGATCGCCCTCAACCTGGGGTGAATGCACGAAGAGTGCCCCACCTCGACCTTGCAGCGGGGTGACCCAATCTGGGGGAATGTTGCTGCCGGCAACGGTGAACCTTCCAAGTTTTTCCACACCCGCGTGTCGCATGCTGGTTCGCGAAACGACACTCGCATCCCAAATCTTTGGAGGACCTCATGGCAACAACACGACGGGACGTGCTGAAGCTGAGCATCATGGGCGGCGCTGTTGCCCTCACCGGGACCAACGGGGGCGCCGCCCTCGCCGGTGTGCCGGCAAAGGGCGGCACAGACGCCGCAACCACGCCCATCAGCACGCCGAGCCGGCTCGCGGCGAAGAACATGCCGATTCCCTTCGCCCAGGCGTTCCGCCGGCCGCCGGAGCTGATCCCCTATGAGCAGGGCTGGGATCCGGACGGCCAGCCGTTCGAAAAGTACTGCCTCACCCAGAAGACGGGGACAGCCCAGATCGCCCGGGGCCTGAACACCACCCTTGCCGGCTACAACGGAGTCTTCCCGGGCCCGTCCATCCGGGTCGAGCAGGGCACCCGCACCGAACTGCGGATCAGCAACCGGCTTTCCACGAAGGGCCTCCTGTATCCCGATCCGTCCAACACGGTCACGCACCTGCACGGCTCGGCTTCGCTGCCGCAGTACGACGGCTACGCCAATGACCGCACCGCCCCCGGCAAGGTAAAGAACTACCACTACCCCAACTGGCAGGCAGCCCGGACGCTCTGGTACCACGACCACAACCACATGCTCACCGCCCAGGGCGTGTACTCCGGACTGGCCGCGTACTACTCCATCACCAACGAGCAGGAGCGGGAGCAGCTGCCGCAGGGCGAGTTCGACGTGCCGATCCTGGTCTCTGACGTGATGCTGAACGCGGACGGTTCCCTCGGCTACAACGACAACGGCCATGCCGGGCTGTGGGGCGACATCGTGATGGTCAACGGCGTGCCGTGGCCCACCATGAAGGTCAAGCCCCAGATTTACCGGTTCCGGTTCCTGGTGGGCTCGATTACCCGGTCCTACCGGTTCGCCCTGTCCAATAATGCTCCTTTCTACGTGGTGGGCACCGACGCCGGGATGACGCCGAAGGTCCAGGCGGTCTCATCCTGGCGGCAGGGCACTGCCGAACGGGTCGAGGTGCTGATCGACTTCCGGAAGTACAAGGCCGGGCAGACCGTGGAGCTCAAGAACCTGAGCAACAAGAACAACGTGAACTTCGCCAACACCGGCAAGGTCATGAAGTTCCAGGTGGTGGAGGATTCGCCGTCGCTGATGCCCGGGTCCCATTCCATCGGTTCGATCCCTTCCAGCCTGGACCCGGGCGAGCATCCCACCAAGGACAGCGGAGGCCTGGACCCGATGTCGCTGACCCCCGATATGGCCGTGGCCAAGAGGATCCTGCGGGTTCAGCGCCAGGGCGGGGAGTGGACCATCAACGGCGAGACCTGGGATGACGTGGAGAGGTCCAACTTCACCCGCTGCTTCGCCAACCCGCAGCGCATGCAGGTGGAGCAGTGGACCATCGTCAATGAATCAGGCGGTTGGTTCCACCCGGTCCACATCCACCTGATCGACGGCAAGATCATCGGCCGGAACACGAACGGCGGCAAGCCGTTCGCCTGGGAGGGCGGTCCGAAGGACGTGTTCTACGCGGGGGAGAACGAGTCCGTCACGGTCCTGATGCAGTTCGACACGGGCAAGCACGAGGGCGGCCGCTACATGGTCCATTGCCACAACCTGGTGCACGAGGACCACGACATGATGGTCCAGTTCGCCGTGGGCGATCTCAAGAACAACGATCCCATCAATGCCGACATGCCCGTCGGAGAGACAGAGGTCGAGGGGCACTACGCGTCGAACTACAAGGCCGCCTACCCGGCGGGCACCTGACACTAGACACAGGACACAGCCATGCACCGTCCTTTCAAGAAGTACGACGCCGGTTCGGTCACCTCCCAAGGTGACGGGGCCGGCGTCGTCCGTCCTTCCCTGACGGAAGCGGGCGTCGGGGCGGGACCTGCGGGGATGAACGCCGCCGGCTTCGGCCTTGAGACGCGCGGTTCCGTTGAGGGGATCACGGCCCAGCACCCGTGGAGCAGGTTCGTGGCCATGGGGGATTCGTTCACCGAAGGGGTGGGGGATCCGGAGCCGCGCAGCCCGGGCGGACTGCGGGGCTGGGCGGACCGCGTGGCGGAAGAGCTGAGCGTGGGTCACGACGATTTCGCGTACGCCAATCTGGCGGTTCGTGGCCTGCTGCTGGAGCAGATCCTGGACCAGCAGACGGAGCCCGCCCTGGCCCTGAAACCGGACTTGATCGCCGTGTCAGGCGGCGGGAACGACCTCGTCTTCCACGGCAGCGATCCTGACAAGCTGGCCGCCAAACTGGATGCCGGCGTGGAGCTGCTGAGTACCACGGGAGCCACGATCGTGCTGTTCACGGGGCCGGACTGGGGTGGGACCCCGGTAATAGGACACAACCGGGCCAAGGTGGCCATCCTCAACGAGAACATCCGGACCATCGCCCACCGGCACGATGCTGTGATCGCTGACCTGTGGGCATTGCGGGAGCTGACCGACGCCCGGATGTGGGACCCGGACCGGCTGCATTTCTCCCCGCTGGGCTACCACACCATCGCCATGATGGTGCTGGACACGCTGAACGTCGCGCACACGCTGCATCCCCTGCGGCCCAAGATCCTGCCGGACAGCAGCTGGCGCCACGCCCGGGCCGAGGACCTCGTCTGGGCACGGAAATACCTGTTCCCCTGGGTGCTGCGGCGCATCATGCACGAGACGGAGGAACAGCTGCGGGCGAAGCGGCCTCTGGCGGGCCCGGTTTTTGGTGCGGGGATGCCGCCGGGAACGTTCATCGGGACGAACCCACAGGACCACTGATACGGAGGCGTCCAATTCCTTGCCTCTACCGCCCTTCAATGCCAGTGTGAAATTTGTCAGAATCCTCATCGACCCCCACAGTCGGCTGCAGACGTCCGGCACCGAAGAACAGGAACTGCAAATGATCGAACACCAGACCTCGGCCGACGGCACGAAGATCGCCTTCGAGCGGACAGGTGAAGGACCAGCCCTGATCATCATCGGTGGCGCATTGAACAGCCGACGTTCGGCCGACATGCTCGTGCCCCTGCTGGCACCGCACTTCACCGTCTACGCGTATGACCGGCGGGGACGGGGCGACAGCACGGACACGCCGCCCTACAGTTCGGACCGAGAAATAGAGGACCTGACGGCTCTCATCGATGCCGCGGGCGGATCGGCCTACACCTATGGCCACTCTTCGGGTGCCATCCTGGCGCTTGAAGCTGCGGCCACCGGGGCACCCATTTCCAAACTGGCTGCCTATGAGCCGCCGTATCTGACCACGCAGGCCCCTCACGAACCTTGGGAAGCCTTCCGGGACCGGGTCCAGGCGGCGGTGGATGCGGGAGACCGCGGAGCCGCCGTCGAACTGTTTATCCGCCACACCGGTTCTGACTTCGACGAAGGAATGACGAGCATGCCGTGGTGGCCTGCCCTCCTCGGCGTTGCGCACACCTTGCCCTATGACCTCACGCTCACGAGGGACGGCAGCGTCCCTGCCGACAAGCTGTCGGCCATTCAGATCCCTACGCTGGGGATCTACGGGGGTGCGAGCCCGTCCTGGGCGGGGGCCGCCATCAACGCCGTCGCCGCAGCCGTTCCCGGAATGAAGCAGGAAAAGCTGGATGGCCAGAACCACGCCGTCGCGAACGAGGCTGTTGCCCCTGTGCTGATCAACTTCTTCAGTTAGACTCCAGCCCGCCTTCTGCAAATTTCCCCGGTCTTTTGGAATGCATCAGGAAACGAAAGCGTTACTTCAGTAACGCCCCGACGTGCTGGGGAGCCTGCGGGCGGCGAGGGAGAGGATAAGGCGATGGACGCCGTCGGCCGCTTTGAACTCAGCTCGGGCCGCAATGGAGCAGCCCCGCACCCGTGGAGCCGGTATGTGGCTTTGGGGGACTCGTTCACGGAGGGGATCGGTGATCCCGAAGAGCGCAGCCCGGGCGGTTGGCGCGGCTGGGCTGACCGTGTGGCGGAGGAACTGAGCGTTGACCATGAGGATTTTGCCTACGCGAACTTGGCCGTGCGCGGTTTGCTGCTGCAGGAAATCCTGGACCGGCAGCTGGCGCAGGCGCTGAGGCTGAAGCCGGATCTGATCACCCTGTCGGCCGGCGGAAATGACATGGTGTTCCACAGGAGCAATCCGGACAAGCTCGCTGCCAGGCTGGACGCGGGCGTCGAGCTGCTGAAGACCACCGGAGCCACCATTGTGCTCTTCACCGGGCCGGACTGGTGGCACACTCCCGTGCTGAGCCGGAACAGGGCCAAGGTAGCGATCTTCAACGAGAATATCCACGCGATCGCCGCCCGGCACGACTGCGTGGTGGCTGATCTGTGGGCTCTGCGGGAGCTCCGGGATCCCCTGATGTGGGATCCCGACCGGCTGCACTTCTCGCCGCTGGGGTACCACACCATTGCCATCATGGTGTTGAATTCCCTGAACGTAGCCCATTCGCTTCAGCCCCTGGAGCCCCGGGAGCTGCCGGAAAGGAGCTGGCGGGAGGCAGGAGCCGGCGACCTGGTCTGGGCCAGGACCTACTTCCTGCCGTGGGTCGTGCGGCAAATCCGGCACCAGACGGCGGAAGAGCTGCGGGCGAAGCGGCCGCAGGCTGCGCCGGTGTTCCGTGCCGGAATCCAGTCGCAGCTGCACCGGATACCGCCGGCAAGCCTCGCCACCGGCACGGAGCCCGGCTACCAGGCCCGGCTGAAGCAGGCGTAAGTCTCTGGGCGGGAGCATCGTCGTTTGTAGGGCGCTGCTAGTTGATCAGGGCCACCGCGTGCGCGATCACGAGGGCCAGCAGCACAAAGCCGCCGGCTGCCTCGAGGACCATGAATATTTTGGCCCGCGGGGACAGCGGCATGGTATCCGTGGGGCTGAAGGCCATGGAGTTGGACGCCGAGAAGTACAGGTAGTCCACGAAGGAGGCCACCCAGCCCGTCTTCACGGACGACCTGGTAGCCACCTCCTCGACGGCGTCGTGGTCTTCGTCCTGCGGAAAGCGGAAGTCGGCGGGCGGGAGGTCTTTGCGGTCGGCGTGCCGGCGGGAGACGGGCCCGCCGCGGTCCAGCTCCCAGTAGACCAGGGCGAACCCAATGATGTTGGTGACCCAGACCTGAAGCGCCGCGAGCAGGAGGGTGGGTCCGTCCTGTTTCCCGGAGGAGGTCAGCAGGATGATCAGCTGGACCAGCGCCACCTCGTTGGCGGCCACCAGCAACAGGGCCTGGCCGGTGGCGAGGTACTTGGACCAGCGGGTTTGCCGCCGAAGCCGGGCCGGGTTGAGCGCGATCAAGGGAATGAGCATCAGCAGCCCGACGGCCACCACCGCGTACCGGAGCGCCGGAAGGAAGCTGCTGGGCAGTGTGGCGTAGAGACCCAGTGCCAGGAGCAGTGCGATGACGGCGGGCCAGCGGTGTTCGGCCCTGGCGTCAGGTTTCTTGTCGAAAGACATCTGATGAGTCTAGGGACCCGGAGTGTCGGCCCGCGGTTGCGGCGCAGTCGTGTCCACCTCGAACAAGCGCGAGGTCGTGGACGGTACCCGCAGGCCGAAGACATTCTCTCCTCATATTTCCTCGCCGCTACCCTGGGAGGCCGTGGCCACAGACTCCCGCGGGCCTGAGCGGGTTACTGGGCCACAAGTGCATGTGCCGCCCTTAGAAACCGACCGTGGGAGTGGCCCTAAAGGCGTTGACAGCCCTGTCTGCGATAACTTGGGCGTCACTTCCGGAATCAAGGATCGTATTGCGAGCTGATTCGGAATCGACCATGACGGCCGTAACGGCGAGGACTTCCGAAGCCTCGGTCGTCAACAGAGCATCCACCTGAGCCGAGAAGCAGGAGTCACTTGACTTGGAGTGAACGTCCATCGCCACGACGTGGTTGTTGGAGACGAAGTTGCCAACCCCCGCCATCAGCCGGATGATGACAGGCGTCGCACCTGCCGGCCGGATGCTCTGTGAGTCGATGATCTGGGAGAAGTGATTGCCGACAACAGAGTTGTTGCTGCCGCTGACACAAAGAAGTCCGTTGAGGTCGTTCAGTCCGTTGTCGACTCCCAGGAAGGGCGTCCAGGGCTCATGGTCACGCAAGAAGTGATTCGTGGCCACGAGGTTTTCCGAACTATTCGCTGCGAGAATCAGCATCCCGGGGTAGAACGAATGCAAACGGTTGTTGGTGACGCTTGAACGCGTGACGCCGTCGAGATGGACGCTGCTCGCACCACGGGGGAAGACGTTGTTCGCGGTTATCAGGAGCCCGCCATGGTTCTCGGCGTAGATCGAGTGACCCTTGAAGCCTGCTCCGACCAAGTTGTCGGTGATCTTTGATGCCTGTCCCCACCCGCGCAGCTCGATGCAGCTTCCGCATTCAGCGATGAAGTTGTCGTGAATGGAAAGCGCGTCCGCGTTGTAGATAGTGAGTGCGTTCTCGAGGTAGACGAACCCCATGCCGTTTACGCGGAATGAGTCATTGGCGTTCGCGACATAGATACCGGTCTTGCCGTTGACGTACGTGTTCTCCGGATGCATCCCCGAGCCATCCGAGTTGAAGTGCAACCCGTCGATGCAGAAGTTGGAGAACTCGACCGAGCTGATCCGCGGGCTCCCGCTTCGCTCAACGTAGAAGGCGGCTCCCTTGGATTCCTCCCCGTCTCCGCCGAGGGGAATGTCGACGATAATGCGGCTCCCTCCGGGCCACAGCTCATGCAAGTCGGGCCATTCGTCTTCGGGAACGTTGAACCGGATGCTCGACGACGTAAAGCCGTGTCCCGAGCCATGGATCCTGAGGAAGCTGACGTCGATGACCACCTGCGTACGAAGGTGGTAGTCCCCGGGCGGAATGTAGATCACCGCGCCTGGCTTTCCTCCGTTGTTCGCATCGCTGACGGTCTGCCGGTCCTTGATGTCAGCGATGATGCTGTTGATCACTTCACCGACGTCCTCGGACGGATTGCCGACGGGCCACGTAGTCACGTCGTAGTAGTTGTTGCTTGACATAGGTTCTTCCCTTTGTGTTGTGGTTTCTCTAGGACAAGGCCGTAACGGCCAGTTTCCGCACAATGGCCGTGCCGCCCTCCACGCACACTTCGGTGCCCAGGTTCCCGGACACGGGGAACACCAGATCGCTTAAGACAACCCTGCCGCCTTGGGCGAAAACCTCCACCGAGCAGTGGTCGACGATTACACGGAGCCTTAGCACGCCGCCGTCGAGCTTCACCGGCGCCGACTCAGCCGACGCGAACTTTCCGTGGAAGGCGGTGTTTCCGGAGTTGCGGCGATCCAGGGTTAGCCGGCTCGTAACGGCATCGAAGCTGAGAACCGTTGCGGCGGTCCCGCCCGATGCGCCGAGAAGCCTGAAAGCAACGGTCCGTGCCGTGCCGGGCAGGATCTCGGCCTCGATCAGCTGGGCTGATCCGGGCGTCGCGTCGGGCAGTTGCAACAGGGAGTCGTGAAGTTCCACGTCCTGGATGGTGCGGGCCGGCTCCCCACAGTCCAACGGCAGCACCGGGCGCTGCACCAGGCGCGGCAAACCGTCCACCGTCGCGAGCTCGACCTCGCGGGCGAGCGACATCTCGGAGCGCCACGGAGACGTGGGCAAGGAGTTTGCATAGTCCCAGTTGTTCATCCAGCCGATCATGATGCGGCGGTTCTCCGGGGCATTGCTGAAGGAGACGGCGGCGTAGTAGTCACGTCCCCAGTCGAGCCACAGGCAGTGTCTGAGATCCGTGGTCCCGTCGGCATCCGCTGGAACGAGCGAATCAAAGTCGGCGGTGAACTGCACCCCATCGAAGTCGCCGACGAAGTACTGCCCTCCCGAGCCGCCGGCCACGGCACCCGGGTTGATATTGACCACCAGGACCCACTTGACGCTGTCCGGGTCTCCGTCGACGGGGAGCGGGAACAGGTCGGGGCATTCCCATTCGCCTCCTGTGGCGTTTGCAGGGCCGAAGGTGCTCAGGTATTCCCAGTCCTTGAGGTTGGCCGAGCGGTACAGCACAACCTGCTGGTGCTGGGCCTCCACCGCCACCATGACCCAGCAGGAACCGGCCGGTCCCTCGTAGCTGAACACCTTGGGGTCCCGGAAATGGGCCGAACCGCGGCCAAGCACCGGGTTGCCTGCGTATTTGCTCCACGTCATGCCGGCGTCCGTGGAGAACGCGAGAGACTGGGCTTGCGTCCCTTGGTGCACTGAGCCTTCCTTGAAGGCGCTCGTGTAGATGGCCACCAAGGCCGGATCTTCCACTGTGCCGAATCCCGACGTATTGTCGTGGTCCACCACGATGCTGCCGGAAAAGACGTCTTCTTCCTCGTCGCAGGCGATGGCAACCGGATGTTCTGTCCAGTGCAGAAGGTCGGTTGAGGTGGCGTGCCCCCAGGACATGTTGCCCCAGACGTTGTCGAAGGGGTTGTTTTGGTAGAACAGATGGTAGACGCCCCGGTGCCACACGAGTCCGTTGGGGTCGTTCAGCCAAGTGTTCTTGGCTGTGTAGTGAAGTATCGGCCGGATATTAAGGGCGGTGTCTTCGGCGGGGCCGGCAGGGTGCGTTGTTGTTTCAGTCATCGGAGTTCTTTCGGGACGTTTGGGCCAGTTCCAGAGAGTCGATCAGTTCTGCCCGCGTCGGCGGGTTCGCCCCGTGCCGTCCGACAGTTACTGCCGCAGCCAGCGAGGCGGCTGTTCCCAGGCGGGTGAGCTTGCCGTAGTCGAAACAGTCCTCGGGGTCCTCTATGAGGCCCGCGATAAGCGAGGACATGTAGGAGTCGCCTGCGCCGACAGTATCTTTGACGACCACTGGCGGTGCCGGCACTTCGATCTCGGCGGCATTCGAACGCAGATAGGAGCCGGAGGCGCCATCAGTGATGATTGCCAGTTCTGTCCCGAGATCAAGCAGCCGCCGCGCGACATCGTGAGGGGACGTGCCGGGGTAGAGCCACCGGGTATCGTCCGTACTGAGCTTCACCATGGTGGCCAGGGCAACTGTGTGTTCGAAGGTCCTGAGTGCTTCAGTGTGGCTGTGGAGCAGTGTCGGGCGGATGTTGGGGTCGTATGTGATCAAACAGCGGCCGGAGAACAGTTCCAGCAAGGACCGGACTTGGGTTGCTCCGGGTTCCATGAAGGAGGCCAGTGACCCCGTATGCAGCACCTTGGGGAGGAAAGCAGGGCTGATTTGGGGGAGGTTCCATTCGAAGTCGAATTCGTACTCCACGGAACCGGTGCTGTCCAGAAGCGCCCTGGCGGTCGATGTGCGGTTGAGGTGTTCGGCTCCCGGAAGCAGGCGCACTCCCGCGGTGTCCAGGTGGCGGCGGATGTTCCTGCCGCGTTCATCCCTGCCCAGTGCGGTGAGAAATGCGGTGCTGACGCCTAGCCGGCCGAGTCCGAACGCGACGTTCATCCCCGATCCGCCTGGAAACTCGACGGGCCCTGCGGCGGTGTCAATGATGTCGATTATGGCCTCGCCGACGACGACGACATCCGTTTCAGGGCGTGGGGGAACTGGGGTGCTGTTCATTTGAGGTCCTTGGAGGGTTGGGCGCGTCCTTTACTGGACGCGCTCGAGGTCAGGTGTTGGCGTGTGTAGGCGAGTCCCGTGTCGCTCTACTGGAAGGGTCCTCATGTTTTGGGGCGGCGACGGAATCGCGAAGGACCAAGGGACATGGCAAAACGGTCGGGTGAGCCGCAAACAGCTGCAGGTCAGCTTTTCCCTCGATGGCGTCGATCAGGTTTTCGGTTGCCCACGCGCCCATTTCGTAGTGGGGGAGCGCGACTGTTGTCAGCGCAGGGTAGAGGTTTTCGGCGATGAGTTGCTGGTTATCAAAACCGACGAAGGAAACATCCTCCGGGATCTTCAGGCCCAGTTCCGCCGCCGCCCGGTAGGCGCCCATGGCCATCCGGTCGTTGTAGCAGAAGACCGCCGTGGGCCGGCTTTGGGGTTTCAGGAGGCGCAGAGCCGCCTGGTAGCCCCCGGGCACCTCGGAATGCTCGGACTGGACCAGTTCTTGGTGGAACGGCAGCCCGGCATCTGCCAGCGTGTCCTTGAAGGCCTTGAGCCGGGAGTGGGTTGCCGGCACGTCGTCGGTGTTGTTGAGCATGCCGATCCGGGTGTGCCCGGCGTCGATCAGGGTTCGCACGGCCGACCTTGCACCGCCCAGTTCGTCGGGGATGACGGAGGAAACAGTTTGGCTGATGTCTTCGGAGTCCACCAGGACTGCTGGCAGTGCGGCCAGGTTCTTGGGGACTTCCAGCTTCCGGTGATACATCGTGGCGTACAGGATGCCGTCCACCTGCCTGTCCAGCAGATCGGCGACATCGCTTTCCCTGGAGTCTTGGGAGCTGGTGCTGGTGGAGTTGATGATCATGATGTTGTAGCCGCGGGCCCGCGCCGTTTCCTCGGCTCCGAGGATGATCCTGCCTGCGTGGGGGGTGGTGGCGATTTCCTCGCTGATGAACCCGATCATCCCGGAGCGTTGGGTGCGCAGGGCCTGGGCGAGCCGGTTGGGCCCGTAACCCAGCCGTTGGGCCGCTTCGTGGACGCGTTCCCTCGTTCCCGCGCCCACCCGGGCGTAGGCAACGTCATTGAGGACGTGGGAGACGGTCGTGACAGAGACCCCGGCTGCGGCCGCCACGTCCTTGATGCCGACTGATCTGTTGGTCATTGCTCTCCCACGTCCTCATGGTGTTGGTGCTGATTCTACGTGCGGCTTCTTCGTCCCTGAGCCCGTGCTCCGGCCAGCGGCGCGGAAGCCTGTCCTCAACGCGTGGCAGTTCGGCATGGTCCGCGTGCTTTCCGGTCTGGTACTAGTGCCTTTCCAGTTGGGTTTTTCAGCCCTTGACGGCGCCGAGCGTCATGCCTGCGACGATCTTGCGCTGCAAGAGAAGCGTGAGGAGGATGACCGGGATGGAGTACACGGCGGCCAGCGCCGTCATGGATCCCCAGTCCAGGCCGAACTGGGTCTGGAAGTTTGCGATGACCACCGGGGTGGTCTGGGACCGGATGGCGGTCATGAGGAGGGCGAAGAGGAACTCGTTCCAGGAGGCGAGGAAGGCGAAGATCGCGGTGACCGCGATGCCACCTGACACCACCGGGATCACGACCCGCCACAGGGCCCCGAGCCTGCTGCACCCATCCACCGTCGCGGCCTCTTCAAGGTCATTGGGAACGGCTTCGAAGAAGCTGGACATGAGCCAGATGGACAGTGGCAGCGAGATCGTCGTGTGGGCGATGGAGAGAGCGATAGGGGTATCGGCCAGCCCCGCGGAGGCCATCATGGAAGCCAAGGGGATGCCGATGGCCACCGGCGGCACCATGCGGGTTACAAGTGCTGCCATGATGAACACCCGCCCGCTCGGTGTTTTGTAGCGGGTGATGCCGTACGCGGCCGGAATGGCCAGGGCGAGGGACAGGACCGTGCTGATGACGGCCGTCTGCACGCTGTTGATGAACGAGGCCAGAACTCCGTTGCGGCCCAGGGCGTTGGCGTAGTTCTCCAGCGTCCATTCCTTGGGAAGGATCGTGGGCGGCACCGCGATGGTGTCGATCGGCGTCTTGAAGGAAGTGAACAGCAGGTAGAGGAATGGGAACCCGTAGAGGACCATCGCGGCTGCAAGGACGATCCACAGCAGGATGCGGGTACTGCGTTTGCCGGCTTCCAGGCCTTCGGCGTGGTGATTCCTGCGTCGGGGACGGCCCGTGCCCGAGGCTGCCGGAGTAAGCAACACCGGCTCGGCCGGGAGGGCTCTGGTGGGGGCAGCGCCGGCAGTGGCACCGGACGACTTGGTGCCGGTGGCCAGGATGGCAGAGACGACGCCTGAGTGCCGGGGGCGGGAGGCTGCCGCCTCAGCGGCAAAGCGGTCGTTGATGGGGGTTTCGGCGGTGCTCATCAGTTGTCCTTCCCTGGGCGCCAGATGGTAGCGACGGCGAAGAACGCGACGCCCAGCATGGCCAGCAGGTAGATGGTGCCCATGGCGCTGGCCAGTCCCGGATCGCCGAAGCGGATCATGGTGCGGTAGATCAGCAGGCTCATGGTTTCGGATGCGGACTGCGGGCCGCCGTTGGTCTGGATAAGGATGGTGTCAAAGGCCCTGGCTGCGTCGATGCCGCGCACAACCAATGCCACTGCGATGACGGGGCGCAGGAGCGGCAGGATGATGCTGAACAGGAGGGTGGGGGCCTTGGCGCCGTCGAGCCGGGCCGCCTCGATAAGGTCGCCGGGGATATTCTGGAGGCCGGCGAAGAGGACGAGGCACATGAAGGAGGTGGTAAGCCAGATGTCCGGGACGGCTACCGAGAAGAGGACGATTCCTGGGTCTGACAGCCAGCCGATCTGGTTGGGGTTCTGCAGGATTCCCGCCTGGTGCAGGAGTGTGCCGATGAGCCCGAAGTTGTCGATCATCAGAAATTTCCACAACAGGCCGGCGACGATGGGCGCGATCATCAGCGGGTAGAGGAATACCGTCCGCCAAACCTCGGATTTGCGGCCAAGGGCCGTGAACAGAAGGGCCATTCCAAGCCCAAGGGCGAACTCGAGGGCGACCACCACGAAGGTGTAGGCCAGGGTGCGCCAGCCGGCGCCCACGAATGCTTCGGAGGCGAAGGCACGGACATAGTTGTCCAAGCCGACGAAGTCGCGGGGGCCCCCGGCGATCGGGGAGATCTTGAAGAGGCTGTCTGCCACTAGGCGGAACAGCGGGTAGGCCACAAATACTGCCAGGAACAGGGCCGCCGGCGCCATAAGGTACAGGGCGAAGCGGCGATCGGAGATACGCACGGTTTTCTCTTCCGATGGTTGGGGCCGCGGCCGGCACTTGTGTTCGAGCGCCGGCCGCGGAATCTTACTTGAGGAGGTCCTGGATCTGCTTTTTCGCTGCGGCCAGGAGAGTGGCGGAGTCGCCTCCGGCTACGGCTTTCTGCAGCATGGGAACCAAGGCGGTGTCCACGATCTGCTGCCATTTGGCCGTGGCGGGACGCGTGGCCGTTGCCTGGCCCTTGAGGGTCTCGATGAGTGGCTTGAAGCTCTCGTAGCCGGCCTTGTCCTGGTACTTCTCGAAGGCCGAGATGCGGGAGGCCAGGCCGAGGCTGGATTCGATGCCCAGGTCGTTGTGGTCATAGGCGCACTTGATGAATTTCTTGGCAGCGTCGCTGTTCTTGGTTGCCTTGGGCACGGAGAGGTACCAAGGGCCTGGAACACCGGCAACGCCGGCGGAGCCGCCGATCATGGGAGCGGCGCCGACCTTGCCCGCGACCGGGGAATCCTTGGGGATCTGGCGGTAGGCGTGGGCCCAGAACCGGGTCATCGCGGTCTTGCCCTGGTTGAACAGGTTCTGCGCTGCTGCCCAGTCGACCTGAGCGGCGCCGGGAGGGGCGGACTTGACCAGGCTGGTATAGAAGTCGAGCGCGTCCTTGTGCGCGGCGTTGTCGATCACGACGTTGTTGTTCTCATCGAGGACCATCGGGGAACCGGCCTGGAGGACGTGGGCCAGCCATTCGGTTTCGACACCGCCCTTCACGTCAGTGCCGTACATGCCGTCCTTCGTGAAGAATTCGGAGATGTCCTGGTATTGCTTCCACGTGGTCGGAGCGGCGAGGTCGTAACCGTACTTGGCCTTGAAGTCGGCCTTGTTCTTGGCATCGTCGAACAGGTCCTTGCGGTACAGGATGATTTCCGCGTTGGTCCAGGCCGGCATGCCGATAAAGTGCCCGTCCACGTTCGCTTCCTTCACGAGCGCGGGGAAGATGTCCTTTTTCGCCTCGTCGGTGAAGAGCTCGTCAATGGGCTGGACCGCGTCCTTGAAGCTGGGAAGCCAGACGGAGTCGAGCGCGGCGACGTCGAAGGAGACGTTGCCGGAGGAGAACTCGCTTGAGAGCCTGTTGAACATGCCGTCATAAGGCAGTTCGACGAAGTTGGCGCTAACGCCTGTATCTTTCTTGCACTGTTCGGCGACGCCTGTCAGTTCGGCGTGGCCGCCGGCCTCGACGAGGACGTTGACGGTGCTCGTGGCGCTACCCGACGTCGCTGCCGGGCCCCCCGCGCCGCAGGCGGTTGCTGCCAGAAGCACCGCGGTGGACAGGCCGCCAATGGCGGTGATCCGGGAAATCGTGGTTCGAGAGGACATCGCTGTCGACTCCCTTTCTTTTGAACGGAATCTACGGTTGGGGTGGTGGCTTGGAAACTTCAAGTCTCAGTGAAAAACCGTTTTGCCAAATCGACTTGGCATCAGATTAGGGCCCGCGGCGGATGCGTGTCAAGCATCACATTTGAAATCTTGTGGACCCTTGACGAGGCTATGGAAGCCGCCATACAGTAAGCCACAACTGACGACAAATCGTTTTGGCACATTTTGGCAAAACGCCGCATGTTGTGCGCCCCGCAGACCATCCTTCGCGTTCGTGCCTCTCCCAAGCTTTCGCACGCTCAGTCGGGGAACCTCGGGTCCTCTCGTCACCAATTCCAAGAGACACATGAAACCCACCCCGGAGATAAGCCGCCGGAGTGTCCTACGCGCCTTCACGGTGTCCGCAGCAGTGGCAGGCACCGCCTTGTCACGGAGAACCTGATGGGTTCCAACCACTTCCTGCGGCGTGTCGCCGGGGCCAACAACTGCGTGATCGGAAACCACTTCAGCTACGACGTCGTCCGGCTCTGTCACGCCGTCGGGCCAGACGCCCGGGCGTGCGCCGCGTCAGACGGCGTCGGTGGGAGCGGCCCTGTGGTCTATCTCGGCGGTCAGCCCGTCTATCCGATCGAGCGCGGCGTTGAGGTGCTCGACGGTCTCCCACAGGGCCGGGTGCTGTTCCCGAACCTCCTCGAGGGTGGAGCCCGCGGAGGTGAGCGCCGCGAGATCGAAACTCACGTTTGTGCGCGCCCCTGTCACCGCTGCCCTCAGGGCACCGAACGCGACGACGATATCGGCGATAAGCGCCGGGTTACCGTTGGAAGCAAGCCACCCCAGATCTCCGATGGCATCGATGGCTCGCTTGCCGAGCACGGCAGATGCCTTGGCGGCGACGACGGATGCCCGGTGTATGGCGTCCTCGCGTTCCGGCCCCAGTTCCAGCCGAAACGCGGCGCCGAAAGCTTTAGAGGCTGACGCGTCGTCATCGGCCAGTCGAAGGGCGACTTCCCGGAGTGAGCGCGCCCGCGCGTGAACATTGGCGAGTTCCCCGCGCTGGTGCTCCTCAGCTTCCGTATATCCGGCCACCATCGATGTCAGTGACGCGGCGATGGCAAGCATCAATCCCGCCCCGGCCCCGCCGCCCGGCGAACCGGCGGATTCCGCCAATGCGCGCGTCCAATCCTCAACCGTCGAACGCTGAGTTGTCACTGCTTCAGAATCAGCCATGACACCAAGTGTGCCCCTAACCTAGGCCGGTGATCCCGTGGCGGTGTCTTCGGCTCGCGACGGCGGGGCATCGTGGTGCTCTGGTGGGCAGAGCCGCTGTACCAGTTCTCTGAGCATGTGAGGGCGGAAGGGTTTGGCGAGGTACGCGTCTGCGCCGGCAGCCATGCCGTCGATCTCATCACCAGGTTCTGCCCACGCGGTGATCATGAGGATCGGTGCCTTCGAGAGTGTCCGCAGGCCACGCGCCGCGTCCAGGCCGCTGAGGTCCGGAAGGCCCAGATCCAGCGTGATGAGGGCTAGGTCCAGTGTTCCGGCTGCCCGGAGTCCTGCCGTGCCGGTGGTTTCGGCGTGAACGACGAACCCCATTCCGGTAAGGATCATGCAGAGCAGGTCACGGATGTCCTGGTCGTCTTCGATAACAAGGCAATGGCGTGAAGTCATGTGGTCCCCCCGACCAATTCTGAACCTACTCTATCGGCCTACGCCAGGGAGTCCCGGTGGACTTACGCGCGCCGGGGACCAGCGGGTGAAGGTGCAGTCCGGTTCAGGATCGGCGTGACTGCTTGAACCAGGACTACCAGGACCCTTGGCCCAGCGCGCCTCGGGTCCGGTCAACTCTGCTGACGGTGCTGCTCCAGGACGTCCCGGGCGGTCGTCCATCTCCGGCTGCCGTACCGGTCGTTGTTGATGTGACGCAGATTCGCGTCACCGCTGAACATGCTGGCGAAGTACTGCATGCCCTGCCACGGCGGGAACGGCTCGGTAGAGGCCGGCATGAGGGCTCTGACTGCCCGGCTCATAGTAGTCAGGGAACCAAAACTGCCCGCGTAGAGGAGCCGGAATTGTGTGCCGGTCAGGTCGGTCATCGTCGATGCCAAGGTCCTTGCCGTGACCTGGTCCCCGGCGATCTGGAGGACACGGGGCGCCCGCTCGTCGAGGGCGGCGGCGGCAGTGTAGGTGGCCGTGTCGTCCTTGGTAGTGAAATCGAGCACCTGGTCGGGGTCGGACCAAAAGAGCACACGGTGCAGGGAGAGCAGGATCATTGGTGCCTGCCCGGAGAGCATGTCGGTGAAGGCGCCGCTAAGGATGGATGTGGCCCGGATTTCGGTCGCGTCCAGTTCCCGTGCGAAGTCTCTGCGGAGCTGTAAGTTCCGGTTGCTTCGAGGCCGGATACCACGGTAATCGATGGAGAAGTCGGAAGGGATGAAGCGACGCGAACCCACCGCGGCCGCCGCCTCCAGCAAGCGCGACTGGGAACCAAGGATTGCGCTGTCGAGACCGTTGATCGCAGAGACCACGCAGTCAACATCCGTGCAGGCCCTTCGGAGCCCGTCCGGATCGTCGTAATCCGCCTGAATCACCTCGGCGCCCACGGCGCGTAGCTCGGCAATCCGCGCCGTGCTGGTCTCTTGTCGTGTCAGGACGCGAACGGTGGCGCCAAGGTCGACCAGATTCCGCAGGATCCGCCCGCCGAGATCGCCGGTGGCACCGGCAAGAAGGACGGTGCCCGGAGGGCGTGTCGTCGCGGTCATGGTTCGCACCTCAAGTGATGTCTGGTGAAAGGCGATAGTCGGCTAAAGACTACCAACGGCGGGGCGGAAGCGGTTTCCCGGTCTGACCCAACGACGCCCTTTAGCGAAGGGCCCGGATTAAGCTGACTTTGTGGAGTACAAAGCACGTGAAATACCAGTCCATTATGTCGAGCACGGTGACGGGGTTCCGGTCCTGATGCTGCATGGTGCGGGCGTGGATCACCGGGAGATGGTCGGTGCCATGGAGCCGATATTTGGCGGGCTATCCAATTTTCGGCGCATTTACCCGGACCTGCCGGGCATGGGGCAGACGCCGGCGTCGGTCACGCTCAATAGCGCCGAGGACGTTCTGGACCTCTTGCTCGCGTTCGTCGACGGTGTGGTCGGTGCCGGGCAGTTCCGGCTCATGGGCCATTCCGCAGGCGCGTACTATGCCCGAGCCATCGCCGGCAGGCGCCCGGAGCAGGTGGCAGGGCTCGCGCTGATCTGTCCGCTGGGCGAGAACGTGAGGGATTTGCCTGCGCACCAGGTCTTGAACGCCTCGGTGGATCCGGGCCGGACGCTCGGCCCGGCCGAGGAGAGTGTGTTCCGCGACTACTTCGTCGTGCAGACGCAGGCCACGCTGGAGCGATACAAGGAGTACGTGGTCCCCGCCCTTGGTTTGGTCGACGAAGCCGGCCTCGAGCGGATCGGCCAACATTGGCGGCTCAGCACCAGTCCTGAGGAGGGCCCACCGTACCCCTGCCCCGTCCTTATAGTCGCCGGGCGCCAGGACTCCACGGTGGGATACGCCAGCCAATGGGATCTGCTCGAGCACTATCCGCGGGCCACATTCGCCGTGCTCGACCGCGCCGGCCATGCGTTGCCGCACGAACAGCCCGGCCTCATCAAGGCGCTGACCACGGAGTGGCTCGACCGCGTACGCGAACACCACTCCCGGTAGGGACCCTCAGCGTGCGGAGAGCCGGTATACAGACACGTGACTGGGAGACTCCGCGGTGAAGTCGCTGCGGTCCCAGCCCGCCCACCTGGATTCCAGTTCAAACCCGGCTAGCCGCGCCATGAGATCGAGCTCGCTGGGCCAGATGTACCGGTGTGGTGTCCGTCCGATCCGTGCATCCCGCCCATCCGCCGCTGCCTCGGTCATGTCGCCCTGAACAACGGGAATCTGGTCCTCTCCGACCTTCTCACGTAGACGGGCGATCATCGCGTGAGACAGTTCTACGCCGCTGACCTGGACCCCCGCCTCTGAGAGGGGGATGGCGACACGACCCGTGCCGACCTCAAAAGAATTTCTCACCCACTGTCCTTTTGGCGACATCCCGGTCGTCGTACTGGTGTATCAACCTCTAAAGAAGGAGTCATCGTGGAGTACATGCTGTTTATCTGTAGCGATCCCACAGCGCCGAAATATGTGGCAGCGGAGGACAACATCGTCGAATGGGGGGCCGAAATGGAGGCCAGGGGCGTCAGCCGCCACGGTGACAGGCTGCGCCCTGTCGAGGACGCAACCACCGTCACGGTGCGCGCGGGCGAAGTGGTCGTCTCGGACGGGCCGTTCGCCGAGACGAAGGAATGGATCGCGGGCTATGACATCATCGCCTGTACCGATCTCGATGAGGCTATCGAGGTGGCGTCCAAACACCCCATGGCAAGATTTGGCAAGATCGAGATCAGGCCGGTGTGGCCGCTCGGGGAGTAGCCATCCGCCTGGTGGCCTGTACTGATGATCGAGGGAGGGATGAAGTGGTGCCAGAGCCCTCCGACGTGCAGACCGCCATCGAAACCGCCTCCGCGCTGGAGACCGCGCGAATCACCGCAACCCTCATTCGCGTGACGGGCGACTGGAGCCTGGCCGAGGATTGTGTCCAGGATGCGTTCGCGCGTGCCCTGGTTGACTGGCCGATGCGCGGCATTCCGAGGAACCCCGCGGCGTGGCTGACAACCGTTGCCAGGAACAGGGCGATCGACCGGATGCGGAGTGCGGCCAGCGAAAAGAGGGCGGTGCGTGAGCTCGCTATTCTCACTGCGCTCGAAGGGCTGGAAGGCGAGGCCGAGAGCGATCCGGCGGCCGACGACGACCGGTTGCGGCTGATTTACACCTGTTGCCACCCTGCCCTCCCGCTCGATGCCCGGGTGGCGTTGACCTTGCGCACCGTCGCGGGACTGACGACCGGTGAGATCGCGCGCGCGTTCCTTGTCTCCGAAGCCACGATGTCGAAAAGGCTCGTCAGGGCCCGTGCCAAGATACGGGATGCAGGCATCCCGTATCGCGTGCCGCCGCCGGAGCTGATATCCGAACGCACGGCCGGGATCCTGGCCGTGCTGTATCTGATGTTCAACGAAGGCTATTCGGCCACCGGCAGCAACTCCTTAATCCGCGAGCCGCTTGTCCGGGAAGCGATTCGCCTGACCCGGTTGCTGGCTGCGTTGCTCGACGGGTCCCCACAAGAACCAGAAGCTCTGGGTCTCCTGGCGCTCATGCTGTTCCACCATGCCAGGCGAAGGACGCGAACAGACGCCGCAGGGGACTTGGTGACGCTGGAGGAGCAGGACCGCCAATCATGGGATAGGGCCGCGGTTGCAGAGGCTGTGGCGCTGCTGGCGGCCGCCGATCAAATGGCCATTTCACGCCGTTCCCAGCCCGGAAGTTACCGCATCCAGGCGGCCATTGCTGCCTGCCACATGACAGCCAGCAGTTCCGGCACAACAGACTTCGGCCAGGTGGCCTTGCTCTATGACCACCTGGCGCAGATTGCACCGTCACCGGTCATCGAGCTCAACCGTGCCGTCGCCGTCGCGATGTCCCAAGGACCGGAGGCAGGGCTTGCCCTTATCGACCAGCTTGACCTGACACGGTCGCTGGCGGGCTACTACCTTCTGCCCGCCGCGAAAGCCGATCTCCTGCGGCGCCTTGGCCGAAAGACAGAGGCCGGCCGCGAATATCAGCGGGCCCGGGAACTCGCACCGTCCGAGGTCGAGCGGCGCTACCTTACCAAACGCCTGGCGGAGACTACTGCCGGGTCCCCGTCGTCATCTGAATACAGCTAGAACAAGTGCCCGCTTTGCAAAAGGAACTCAGAGCCTCCGGAGAGTTCGTGGAAGCCCATGAACTCGATGAAGAGGCGAAGTTCGTAAGAATGGACGGCGGCAGGCGCTCTGTGACCGACGGTCCGTTCATCGAATCGAAGGAAATCGTGGCCGGCTACTACATCGTCGACTGCGTGGACATGGACCGCGCCGTGGAAATTGCCGGCAAATTCGGAGAGGCCAAACTGTGGCCGATCGAGGTACGCCGCATCGACCCGGTGACCTGACACCAGGCAAGAAATCAGCGGTAGGTGGCAGGGAACCGGCCCCGTGCCTCGTTCAGAGGGCCGGGGAGCGGCGTACGTCCGGCGAGTCGGCTGGTTCCATGGCCCGGATCGCCACGGGCAAGGTCATAGCTTTGCGAGGATGCCGGCGACGTCGTCCAGGGCGCCGGGGGCAAGGGAGAAGTAGGCCCAGGTGCCGCGCTTTTCGCGGTGCAGCAGTCCGGCTTCGACCAGGACCTTCAGGTGGTGGGACACGGTGGGCTGGCTCAGGTCCAGCGGATCGGTCAGGTCACACACGCAGGTCGCCCCGGAGGATGAGGCCTTGATGATGGAGAGCAGCCGGAGCCGGTTCGGGTCGGCCAGCGCCTTGAAGACCACGGCCTGTTGCTTGGCCTCTTCAGGGCCCAGGGCCGGCGCCGATGCCGGCGCGCAGCATTCATCCGTGGCCGGCTCGAGAATGGGCAGCAAGTTCATGTACCCCATTATGCGCCAATATAGACGTTCATCAATGTAGAGATCCTGGAGCAGGCCGCATGCCTGCCGCGGCCAGGGCTAGGGGCTGGTCTTTTCTGCTTCGTGCGGAAGTACGACGTCGTCGGCGGTGCGGGCTGCCGAGGGGAACAGGAGGAGCAGGAGGCCCAGGCCTGCTGCCGCGCCAATGAGCTGCGCGACGACGAAGCCTGGCACGGAGGCCGGTGCGATGCCGGCGAAGGTGTCGCTGAAGATGCGGCCGACTGTCACCGCGGGGTTCGCGAACGACGTCGAGGATGTGAACCAATATGCGGCTCCGATGTAGGCGCCCACCGCCGGCGCGGCAAGAACGCCCCGCTTCGTGGCGGCAAGTGTGAAGATCAGCAAAATGAGCCCGGCGGTCGCCACAACTTCCCCGAGCAGATGCCCGCCGGTGGCGCGGTCCTTGAAGGAGATGGAGGTCCCCACCTCAAACATGGCATTCGCGAGGACGCTGCCGCTGATCGCACCCAGCGTCTGTGCAACCACATAGGTGCCGAACTCCGGCAGGGTCAGTCCCGAGCCGCTGCGCCGGCCCAGGATCCAGTCCACGAGTGAGACCACTGGATTGAAGTGCGCCCCACTCACGGGCCCGAACATCAGGATCAGCACGGTCAAACCGAGCACGGTGGCGGTGCTGTTCTGCAGCAGCTGCAGGCCCACGTCATTGGGGGAGAGCTGCTGCGCCGCGATCCCCGAGCCCACGACGATCATCACGAGCAAGCTCGTGCCAAGCAGTTCGGCGACGGCGCGGCGCCACAACGGCGGCTGGTTTGAAGTCATGGCACCAAGCTTGACCGATGAAATTAACTCAGTCAAAATTGAGTCAATGAAGACTGAGTCAGTGGATGCTTTTCAGGCGCGGGTGGCCAAGCATGCGGCCCTCGCGGATCCTGCGCGGCTGCGCATCGTCGACCTGTTGACCCTGGGGGACGTCTCTCCGACGGAACTGCAGGCGGAGCTGGGGATGCCCTCGAACCTGCTTTCCCACCATTTGCGCACCCTGGAAGGAGCGGGCCTGGCAACCCGCCACCGCTCGGAGGCCGACAGGCGCCGCAGCTATATCCGGCTTGCCGCCGGTGCACTGGAAGGCCTCGCGCCCGGTGTTGAACACGGCGCAAGGCGTGTGCTGTTCGTCTGCACCCGGAACAGCGCCCGGTCCCAGTTGGCCGCCGCCCTCTGGCCGCAGGTCAGTGGAATCCCATCGGCCTCGGCGGGAACGCACCCCGCGGACAGCATCGCTCAGGGAGCCATCGACGTCGCAGGCCGGCATGGGCTCACCATCGCAAAGCGTTCCCCGCGGAGGCTGGACCAGGTGGCCGGTGACGGGGACTTCGTCGTGACCGTGTGCGACAACGCCCACGAGGAACTTACCGGCCTCGGCGGCGTCCACTGGTCGGTGCCGGATCCGCTGCGGCTCAACACTGAGGAAGCCTTCGAGAACGCCTTCGCCGACCTCTCCCACCGCATTAGCGACCTGGCACCCCGGATGCACGCCGCCTAGCCCCGGGCGGTCTCCGGCACAGAACGGCGAACTCTGGCGGGCAGGACCGGCAATAAACCCGCTTCGCCGTGAATATTGACAATCATCAATCTATTGTCCGATACTCCATATATCGATCAACATCAATATCTTATGAGCGACGCAAAGGCTTCGGGCGTGACGACCTCAAGCAGACCCTCTCGCCCATCCCTAACTGATTCCAGGAGAAACAGTGAGCACCGAATCCGCCAAGAAGCCCTCCGTCCTCTTCGTGTGCGTGCACAATGCCGGCCGTTCCCAGATGGCCGCCGCCTTCCTGACCAGCCTCTCCAAGGGGGCCATCGAGGTCCGTTCCGCCGGATCCCAGCCTGCAGACAAGATCAACCCCGCCGCCGTCGAGGCTATGGCCGAGGCGGGCATCGACATGTCCGCCGAGGTCCCGAAGGTCCTCACCACCGAGGCCGTGAAGGAATCGGACGTCGTGATCACCATGGGCTGCGGGGATGAATGCCCGTACTTCCCGGGCAAACGCTACGAGGACTGGGTGCTGGAAGACCCGGCCGGCCAGGGCGTCGACGCCGTCCGTCCGATCCGTGACGAGATCAAGACCCGCATCGAGGGCCTGATCGAGTCCCTCATCCCAGCTGCCAAGTAACCGGCCCGGGACGACGCGGACAGTATCGCCGCGGCCTTGGTGGAGGAACCCACCCACGCCTGAAACCCGGACAAGGGGAGGAGGTGAGCTGAATGACCACCGGATGCTGCGGCGGCGACTCGGGTTGCTGCGACGACGATCAGGACTGCTGCTGACGCCCCGCTGCCTGCCGGTCCCTTCAAGCGATGGGACCGGCGGGCCCCGCCCGTACTTGAACCGCCACACCCGCCGAACGAAAGAGGACAGCATGGATTCGACAAACAGCCTTCCCGTTGCAGTGATCGGCGCCGGCCCGGTGGGCCTGGCCGCTGCGGCCCACCTGCTGGAGCGCGGCCTGGAGCCGCTGGTCTTCGAGGCGGGACCGACGGCGGGCGCGGCCATCGAGCAGTGGCGCCACATCAGGCTGTTTTCACCATGGCGGTACAACCTCGACGCCGCCGCCCTCCGCCTGCTGGAAGCGTCCGGCTGGGAATCACCCCGGCCCACCGCCCTGCCGTACGGCGGCGAACTCATCGACAACTACCTCGAGCCCGTCGCCGCGCTGCCGGAGATCGCCTCCCGGCTGCAAACCGGCGCGCGCGTCGTCGCTGTGACACGGCAGGGCCTGGACAAGACCCACGCCCGCAACCGTGACACCACACCCTTCACCGTCCGGGTCGACCACGCCGACGGCGAAACGCGCGACCACGCCGTGGCTGCAGTCATCGATGCCTCCGGAACCTGGTCCCGCCGCAATCCGCTGGGCACGTCCGGCCTGTCCGCGATCGGCGAGGACGCCGCAGCGGGCCGGATCTCCGCGCCGCTTCCCGACGTCACCGGGCGCGACCGCGCCGCCTTCACGGGGCGCCGAGTCCTGGTGGTTGGCGCCGGGCACTCCGCCGCGAACACCCTCATCAGCCTGGCCGACCTCGCGAAGGAGGAGCCGGACACCACGATCCTGTGGGCGCTCCGGGGCCACTCCGCGTCGAAGGTCTACGGCGGCGGTGACGCCGACGGGCTTCCCGCACGCGGCCAGCTCGGCGGTCGGGTCCGGCGGCTCGTGGAGGCCGGAACAATCGAACTGCACACCGGCTTCGGCATCGCTTCCCTCAAAACACTGGATTCCGGCGTGACCGTCGAAGCCGTTGACGGCCGCACTCTCGACGCCGACATCGTGGTGCCCTGCACCGGCTTCCGCCCGGACCTGGACATCCTGCGCGAACTCCGGCTCAACCTGGACCCTGCCGTCGAGGCTCCGGTGGAGTTGGGCCCCCTGATCGACCCCGAATTCCACTCCTGCGGCACAGTCCCTCCGCACGGCGCCAAGGTCCTGGCCCACCCGGAGAAGGACTTCTACATGGTGGGCATGAAGTCCTACGGACGGGCACCGACCTTCCTGCTGGCCACCGGCTATGAACAGGTCCGCTCCGTCGTGGCCGCCCTCGCCGGGGACCGCGAAGCCGCGGACACCGTCCACCTCGAACTCCCCGAGACCGGCGTCTGCTCCACCGATGCCGGCGCCAGCTGTGACGTCCCGGCCACTGGGACAATGTTAGGAGCGGCCTCCGTGGAGAGCGGCTGCTGCGGCACACCCGAACCGGTGCTGGTCGGTTTCCCCACCGGACTGACCCACGGCCGCTCCGGCATCAACTGACGCAAACCCGTTCCATCCACTTGGTCGACTCACACACAAAGGAAACAAAGCACTCATGACCCCTGAAACACCCGGTACACACAAGACCCCTGCCGTGCTCTTCGTCTGCAGCAAGAACGGCGGCAAATCCCAGCTCGCCGCCGGCCTGATGAACCAGCTCGCCAACGGGGCCGTCAGCGTCTACTCGGCAGGCACCAAGCCCGGCAAGTCCCTTAACCCGCAGGCCGTGGAGTCCCTAACCGAACTCGGCGTCGACATCACCGGCGAACACCCCAAGCCGGTCGCGGACGAGATGCTGGACGCCGTCGACGTGGTGGTGGTGCTGGGAACCGAGGCGAAGCTCGAACCCCGCGACGGTACCCGCTTTGAGGTCTGGGAAACAGACGAACCCTCCGAACGCGGCATTGAAGGAATGGAACGGATGCGCCTTGTCCGGGACGACATCAAGGCCCGGGTCCAGAAGCTCTACGCGGAGATCGCCGGGAACTAGCCAGGCCCACCTCTGCAGGGTCACCCCATCGAAGCAGCTATAACTGAGGCTGGAATGTACTTCCCGGTCAGTCTTTCTCGTGACACAGATCCAACAAGGGGATCAGTGTTTCGAGGTCGTTTGCGCGGGCCGCAGCCAGGATCTCCCGGTGGGCGCCTGCCACGCGCTCAAGCTTGGCCTCATCCAGAGGATACGAGCGGCTGATGAGCCGCTGAACCGGGTTATCCCACACGGATTCGAGTGTTTTCAGCAGAAACCCGTTGGGCGCCGGTGCCGCCAGGCCCAAATGGAACGCCCGCGTGGCGGTAAACAGTTCCTCTGGATCGGCGCTTGCCGCGCCCTCCGCGATGAGCAACTCAAGCCGCGCAAGCTGAAGGTCCGTGTACCTGGCACCGCATTGCCTGATGGCCATAACCTCAAGAGCCTTGCGGACTTCGTAAACTTCCTCGACGGCTGAGCGGGTCAGTGTGGTCGCGAAAAAGCCGGCCCCCGGGACCAGGGTGGCGAGTCCTTCATGGACCAAACGGTTCAGCGCATCGCGGACCGGGGTGCGGGAAACACCATATTCTTCAGCCAGTTGTTCCTGGACCAGAGGAGCGCCAGGTTCGACCACGCCATTGACGATCTCATTGCTGATCCTGTCGTAGACGTACTCGCTCAGCGGCCGCATCCCCTTGGCAGCTTGCGCAGCCATTCGCCTCATCCCCTCACCGGTATCAAAACTCATTTAATCCTACGTGCTTTACATCACAGGATTCACTGTATACAGTGAATCCAATCCTACCAACCCCGACGAAAGTTGCCCAATGAGCCTGCACATTCCCCGCATACGCGGCATCGATTTTGCCGCCGCCGGCAAACAGTTGGGCTACCTGGAGATTGAGCATTCGGACAACGAAAATGACGCTGCAGTCATCCCCTCGCCCATCGCCGTCCTGAGCGGCGGAGACGGCCCCACGGTCCTCCTGATCGCCGGCACGCACGGTGACGAATATGAAGGCCAGATCCTGCTCCAGGAGCTCATCCGTTCCCTGCACCCGGACGACGTCACCGGGAGATTGATCATTCTGCCCGCCCTCAACATTGCAGCCGTCCGCGAAGGACGCCGCGTTTCCAGCGTGGACAAGGTCAATCTCAACCGCGCCCTCCCGGGCCGCGCCGACGGCGGACCCGCGGAGCAGATCGCCTCGCTTATCGCCGGGGAACTCATCCCCATGGTGGACTTCGTCATGGACATCCACTCAGGGGGCATCGCCTCCGAATATGTTCCGTCCGCGTTCGTCTACCAGGGACCGACGCCGGAGCTATGGGCCGAGAAGACAGCGGCCGTCGCCGCGTTCAACCCCCCATATTCGGTGGTGGTGAAGCCCATGCTGAAGGCAGGCTCCATCAGCGGCGCCGCCGACCAGGCGGGCGTACCGATGATCTCGACCGAACTCGGTGGCAGGGGAACCGTATCCTTGCCGATCCTCAACAGGGCCAGGACGGGACTTCGCTCGCTGCTTGGCCACTGGGGAGTACTCAAGGACGCATCCTCCGCCGGCGGTTCGTCCGACGCCGAAGCCCCGATCCGGTGGGTTGAACTCACCGCACAATCCCCGGTCCATTCCACGATGGCCGGCCTCTTCGAACCGGTAGTCGACCTTGGCCAGAAGGTCAGGGCTGGCGACCTCGTGGCCCGGGTTCACTCGGTTGAAGAACTCGACCGGCCCTCACAAGACTTCTTTGCACCCATTGACGGGGTAGTTGCAATCGTTCGGCATCCCGCTCTCGTCAATGTCGGCACCACAGTGGTCAACATCGCCGTTGACCACGGAACAACCTATCCGGAAGGCAATCATGAACCGTCCTAGATACATCTCCATAGGCACCCTCCTACTGGCGGCCGCCGTCGGGCTCACCGGCTGCACCACTGCTTCACTCGACGCCGGCAAAGAAGCCGCGGTCAATTCCATTCCCGGCAAAGACGCAGCCATTCCAGCGGCGCCGTTCAACCAGGCCGCAGCGAATCTCTTGCCCGCGGACGTCAAGACCAAAGGCACACTGGTGGTTGGCACGGACCCCACCTTCTCCCCATATGAGTTCTACGCGGCTGACAGCAAGACGGTTGTCGGCTGGGACGCAGACTTTGCGAAAGCCGTTGGCGAGACGCTGGGACTCGAAGCGAAAATGGTTCCGGCGACCTTTGACACCATCCTCCCGGGCGTGAGCTCGAACAAGTACGACGTCGGCATCTCGGGCTTCAACGTCACGGCCGAGCGCAAGCTGAACGCCGATTTCGCCTCCTACCAAAGCAGTGGCTCCGGCCTCGCGGTCAAGACGGGCAATCCCAAGAAATTGGCCCTCGACGCCATGAAGCTGTGCGGCACCAAGGTGGGCGGCGAAAAGGGAACCACACAGGGGATCGAGACCCTTCCGGCGTTTTCCAAGCAGTGCGTCGACGCTGGCAAGGCGCCGATCGACATTCAGCTCTTTCCCTCCCAGAACGAAGCCAACCTGGCCCTCATCTCCGGGCGCGTAGACAGCGTCCTGTCAGGTCTTGTCGGCATGAGCTACGCAAGCAAGCTTTCCGGCGGTGCCTTCGAGCTCGCCAGCAATCAGGACTTCGAACCGACCCCGGTCGGTATCGCCATGCCGAAGGGTTCGGCTCTGACCAAAGCAATAGTTGCGGCCGTCAGGGCGCTGATCGCAGGCGAAACCTATAAGGCGATCAACACGAAGTACGGCATCCCGGACTCCGTGACCATCAGCGCTGACGCCGTGGACGCGAGCGGAGTGAAATGAGCAGCCTGATGAGTCTCCCCAAGGTGGGGACCACCCGCGGACAGTTCACCGTGGTGTCAGCCAGGCACCCGTGGCGATGGGTGGCTGGTACCGCGGTCGCCGCCGTCGTCGTCTTGCTGCTTGTTTCAGCGGTAAGCAATCCCCGTTTCGGCTGGGACAAAGTGGCCCTGTATTTCCGCGACGTCGCCATCATCAACGGGATCGGTATCACGCTGTTTCTGACGGTGGTTTGCATGGCAGCCGGCGTTGGGTTGGGCGTAGTGCTTGCGGTCATGCAGCTCTCGGCAAACCCGGTGGTCAAGGCCTCGGCAAGCGCCTACGTGACGATCTTCCGCGGCACGCCTGTCCTGGTGCAGCTGTTGTTCTGGTTCAACTTGTCGGCGCTGTATCCGGAGATCACCTTCGGCATCCCGGGCGTGAGCCTGGACGCCAACCAGATCATCACACCCCTCGCCGCGGCGGTCCTTGGCCTGGGCCTCAACGAGGCCGCCTACATGTCGGAGATCGTGCGGGCAGGAATCCAGTCCATCGACCAAGGCCAAGGCGAGGCGGCGGGTGCCCTCGGCATGTCCCGCATCCAGACCCTCACCCGGGTGATCCTGCCGCAGGCCATGCGCGTCATCATCCCGCCCACGGGCAACGAGTTCATTGGCATGCTCAAGATGACTTCGCTGGTCAGTGTGCTGGCAGTCCCCGAGCTCCTGTACTCAGCCCAGATCATCTATTCGAAGAATCTGCAGGTGGTCCCTCTGCTCCTGGTAGCCAGCATCTGGTACATCATCGTCACCACGGTGTTTTCGGTGGGCCAAGGTTACTTGGAGCGGCATTTCGCGCGGGGCACATCCCGGTCCGCCCCGCCGACCGCAGCTGCGCGGCTGCGCAAATTCTTCACCGTTCACTCCGCTCAAGGCTCAGGAAAGGCCGGGCAATCATGACCATCAACACAACCATGCCCCTGCCATCGTCACCGGAGCGGCTCCCGCTGGTACGCGCGGAAGGCGTACGAAAAAGCTTCGGGGACAACGAGGTCCTCAAGGGCATCGACCTGCACGTCCAAAGCGGCGAAGTGGTCTGCCTCATCGGCGCCTCCGGCTCCGGGAAAAGCACCTTCCTCCGCTGCGTGAACCACCTGGAGAAGATCGACGGCGGCCTGCTGTGGGTCGCGGACAGGGCGGTGGGCTACCGGATCAAGGGCGACAAGCTCCACGAACAGTCCCACAACGAAATCTGCGCCGACCGCACCGATATCGGGATGGTTTTCCAGCACTTCAACCTTTTCCCGCACATGACCGTGCTGGAAAACCTCATGGAAGCCCCGCTCAGGGTGCTCAAGCAGCGCAAGGCGGATGTCCGCCGTCGAGCACTGGATTTGCTGGAAAAGGTAGGCCTGTCGGAGAAAGCGGATGCCTACCCGCGGCACCTCTCGGGCGGGCAGCAGCAGCGCGTGGCGATCGCCCGGGCGCTCTGCATGCAACCGAAACTGATGCTGTTCGATGAGCCGACGTCGGCGCTGGATCCTGAGCTGGTGGGCGAGGTCCTCAGGGTCATGAAGGACCTGGCCCGAACGGGAATGACCATGATCGTCGTGACGCACGAAATGGGATTCGCGCGGGACGTGGCCGACCGCGTGGTGTTCATGCACGGCGGCCGGATCATTGAGGAAGGTCCCGCAGAGGCCGTCATTGGCAACCCGCAGCATGAGCGGACCCGGGCGTTCTTGTCTGCCGTGCTCTAGTCATGGCGCTGCCGGCAGAACCCGCCGTCGGAGGTGGGCGGTTCCGCCGCCGGCGGGTTCGCCGGGCTGCCACGCGTAGTACCTGGGTACAGGTTGTACCGGCTGGGGAATGTCCCGTCGGCTGACGCCTGTGAAGGCGGGGATCCGTAGCGTGAAAGAGCAACCAGCCACACAGGTTGGCGGCCCCACACCTTCCCCGGAATCGAGACTCATCCATGGTTTCCCGTTCAAAACGCGTTATGTACGCCGCCCTCTCGGTCGGGTTGTCCCTCCTCACGGTAGTCGTGCTGGCAGTCGCCGGCGGAGGGGTGGCGGAGGCAGAAAGCCACGTCGCGCCGCCCATTCAAGGCCTGAACGAACTCCCTGCGAATCGTCCCTCATTCTCCGGCGCGATGGTTGTGGCCGTTGTCCTGGGCTCGTCGGGCACCGTGGGCAGCGACGTTCTGGCTCCCTACGAAGTGTTTGCCAGCTCCCCGAATTTCTCCGTCTACACAGTCGCAGCGCAGTCTGCCCCTGCGCCAATTGACGGAGGTCCGGCGATAGTGCCCACGTACACGTTCGAGGACATTACATCGGGCAGGGCCCGGCAGCCCGACGTCGTCGTTGTCCCGGCCGTCGGTGCCCCGGAGGGGCCAGAGGAAACCGCAATGCGGGAGTGGATCGTGGAGCAATCAGGTCGGGGTGCCCGCATCCTGGGCGTCTGCAACGGATCGAGCGTACTGGCCGAGACCGGCCTCTTGAGCGGCCGAAGGGCGACAAGCCATTGGTCACGTCTGGGTGCTCTGAAGAAGAGTCATCCGGAGGTCCAATGGACGGGAGGTCTGCGGTACGTTCAGGACGGCATGATCACCACCACTGCCGGTGTTACGTCCGGTATCCCGGGCGCGCTGAAAGTCATGGAGGATCTGGCGGGGGCTGAGGAGGCCGACCGGGTTGGCCGGCTGGTGGACTACCCGGGCTGGTCCACCGGGGCGGCAGCTGAGATACCCGTCCAGTCCTTCGACGCCGGGGACATTCCCGTCGGACTCAACGCCCTCATTCCGTGGTTCCGGCCGACGATCGGCGTCGGGCTCTTCAATGGAGTAGGCGAAATTGACGTCGCCAGCGCATTCGAGGTCTACAACATGTCCTTCGCCGCCCGGGCGGTGGCCGTCGGCGCCACGAACACGGTCACCACCAAACACGGGTTGGTTCTGCTGACTGTCCCGGAACGGCAGGCACCTCCGGTGGACAGGGTCATTGCTCCCGGGGCGGTGGGGGACCGGGGTATCGACCCGCAGTTGAGGGACTGGGCTGCATCCCGCAACGTGCCCGTCGATGCTCTCCGGGGCACCGACGGAATGTTCGGATTCGACGGCGCGCTCGAATACTTGGCGCGGCATACCGACCGTGCCACGGCGCTGTCCGCGGCGAAGATGATCGACTATCCCACGGCGCATCTGAAGCTTCCGGCCGGAGGAACGCCTGCCCGGGTTCCTGTCTTGCTCGCGCTCGGCCTGCTCCTCGCCATTCTCGCCGGTTCCCTGCCGGCGATCATAGGAACCCTTGTCCGCCGCCGGGCACAGGGGCGGATGACATGACGCCGGGTCCCTACCTTCTTCGGACTAGGACAGCCGGGACGATGATGTCTCTCAGCCATGCAACAATGATCCCGCTGATGGCGGTTGCGATGATTCTCCGCTTTCGCGAATATGCCCGCCACAGCCACAGCCACAGCCACGAGCACAGGGCGCGACGCCGAGGGGTCAGCAAGTGGAGGAACCACCACATCCGCGCACTCAGGGGGAAATAATGATCACCATCGCAGCACCCGCAATACTCGCCTGCGTGCTTCTGGCCGGCCTGACCATCTTCCAGGGCGCGCTTATCGCCGGGGCTCCGCTCGGGAGGATGGCCTGGGGCGGACAACACCGTGTCCTCCCGACCAACCTCAGAATCGGGAGCGCGGTATCCCTAGGCGTGTATGCTCTCTTCGCCTATGCCGCGCTGGCCAAGGCCGGCCTCGTCCCGGCGTTGGTCAGCGAATCCTTTACTTCCATCACCATGTGGGTGATGACGGCATACTTCGCCCTCGGCGTCCTCATGAACGGGATCTCCCGCAGCAAACCCGAACGCCTCGTCATGACCCCCACCACAGCTGCGCTCGCAGCCCTCTACCTGGTCCTTGCACTCCACTAGTTTTCGACGGCGGGCTGCATCACCGGCCACCTGTGTTCAGCCACAGCGGTACACAGCACCTACTTAAGTGAAGACCGAAGGACCCTTATGCACTCCACGCCGGGTACAGTCCGGAGCATGACCGGGACGGGGGACGCTGAGCGTCGGGCAGCGGTGCCGGAAGTGGCTTTGACGGAGCCGGTTCCGTCGAACGAACCGATTTTGCGAGGCGGATGGCGTTCTCGCCCGCGAACCACAGACGTCCTGGTCGCTGCCTCGTACACAGTGCCGGCCCTGGTGGCAGCTGTCGCCTTTCACGTCGGCGCGACCGACGGGGGCCAGGGGTTTATGCTCCCAGTGCTCGCTGTTCTGGGTTCGGGCACTGCGCTGCTGATCCGCCGTCGAACTCCCATCTTTTCGTTGGCCGCCACGGCAGGGATCATGCTCGCCACCTTCGCGGTTCCGGCAAGTTTCGCGGCGATGGCGACAGCCATGGCGCTGTACGCCGTCGCCGTCTACCGGTCAGTGCGGGGCGCCGTCCTTGGCCTGCTGGGGACCGGCGGAATCCTCCTTCTCGCCGCGGTCCTCCTCCCCGGGTCGACGGTGGACCTTGGCCAAGCCGGCCAGGCGATCGTCTTACTCGTGATCGCGGCGTTGGCCGGCCTGAACGTACGCACGCGCCGCGGCTACGTGGCCGCCCTCGTGGACCGCGCCGACCGGCTGATGCGTGAACGGGAGCACCTGGCCAGCATTGCCGCTGCCGCTGAGCGCAACGCGATCGCCCGGGAGATGCACGACATCGTCTCGCACGGGCTGGCAGTGATGATTTCCCTGGCCCATGGTTCGGCAGAGATCGCCCCTACCGATCCTGCCCGCGCCGTGCAAGCCATGCGCCAGGTCGCCGAGACGGGCCGCGTTGCAGTGGCGGACATGCGCCGGATGCTCGGAGTTCTGAACGAAGGCGACAAGGGGGAGTCCGCGGGCGCAGTAGCGCCTGCGCCCGGGGTGGGGGACGTCCAGGCGCTGGTAGAGCTTTTTCGTTCTACGGGCCTTCCCGTGGTCCTGCAGTCGGCCGGTGTTCCTCCGGCCGATCCCGGGATACAGCTGGTCATCTACCGGGTCATCCAGGAAGGGCTCACCAATGCGCTTAAGTACGCGAGAGGCGCCACAGAGATCACGGTTGGCATGCAGTTCAGCGCCGAGGCGATTATGGTCTCGGTGACGGACGACGGGCAACCAGGGGGCGTTCCTGCCGAACGTGCCGGGCATGGCATCGTGGGCATGCGTGAGCGCGTCGCACTGTATGGCGGCACGGTGCAGGCAGGTCCTCTGGCCGGCGGAGGATGGTCCGTGACCGCAGGGTTCCCGCCGCAGAAGAGAGCCCCATGGAAACGGTGACCACCCCGCCCGCGCGCCCGATCCGAGTACTGCTCGTTGATGACCAGACCCTTGTCCGAATGGGATTCCGCATGGTGCTGGATGCCCAGGACGGGGTGGAAGTCGTTGGCGAAGCCGCTGACGGCAGGGCTGGAATCGACATGTGTCGGACCCTGTCACCGGACGTGGTGCTGATGGATGTGCGGATGCCGGACACTGACGGCATCGCCGCGACCGAGCTAATCGCCCAGGACTGCCCGCAGTCTCGCGTCATTGTCCTCACGACCTTCGATCTCGACGAGTTTGCCTTCGCGGCGCTCCGGGCCGGTGCCAGCGGTTTTCTGCTCAAGGATGTGGGACCAGCTGAGCTGCTCGCGTCCATCAGAGCCGTCGCCGGAGGAGACGCCGCCATTTCCTCCAGGGTCAGCCGCCGCATGCTGGACCTCTTCAGCCAAAGGCTTCCCTCCGGTCCCTCCTCCGGGGATGACGAAGCCGTCGCGGCCCTGACACCGAGGGAACTGGAAATTTTCTCGGCCATCGCCGGAGGACTTACCAACACGGAGATCGGGGCACGAATGTTCGTGACCGAATCAACGGTGAAAACCCACGTGGGCCGCATCCTGATGAAGCTCGGGCTGCGCGACCGCGTGCACGCCGTCATCTTCGCCTACGAACACGGCCTGACCGGCGACCGCCGGCCGGGCTGACTGGCGGACGACTGGGGCGAAGCGTCGTTTTGTGTCAACGCAGGACACGCGTAACTAAAGGCGTGCGCTTACTGGCGGCGCCGGCGCATCCCGGCCAGACTGCCGGTATGACGATTACCGAAACCATGGCCCCGTTCGTGGGCACCTGGCAGGGCCACAACCGGCTGCGCATCATGCCCACGGATGAGTTCCAGGAATCCGTGGCGACTGCGACCGTCACCGTGACCGCCCGGGAGTTCGTGACCATCGAGTACACGTGGTCGCATGAGGACAAGCCGCAGAGCGGACTGCTGCTCCTGGGCTCCGGCCCTGCCTCCGGACCTGGTGCGGCAGCGGTGTGGGTTGATTCCTTCCACTCCGGGCCGGAATGGATGAACTTTGCCGGGGAAATCGGCGACGACGGCGTGGTCAGGCTGACCGGCTGGTACGCCGCCCCGTCCGGGCCTGACTGGGGCTGGGAGATCCACATCGAGCCCGGCGACGGCAACAGCGGACGGATCACCATGAACAACCTGGTGCCCGAACGTGATCCGTACCAAGTGGTCGAAGCCGTGTACCGCCGGCAGGCCTAGGTTAGTCTCTCCCATCTATAGCGGCTTGTTGCTTCACTGTGCTCATTGCCGTCAGGCGCTTATGCAGGCGTGCGGCAATGCCGGCATGAGGTCGATGGCCAGTTCGGTTTTCATATGAGACGACTTCGAAACCTGCCGCAGCGAGCATCTGAACGGCCTCTTTAATGGGCCATGAGTATCCGGGGGTATGGCGTGTGGCTGGTTAGTGATGCCACACGGAACGGGATACCAGGAAATCGTGCTGTCGCTTGCTCGATGAACGCTGGTACGAGGTCGACCCCCTCGACGGCGGTGCCGACTGTAGCCCGCAAGCCCAAAGTCGCCAGGTTGCTGCGATCCTGCTCGTTGCCGACGACCTTGAGCCGGCCGCGGCAGAGCAGGAGACCAGTGAAGCCGTGCACCGCCTAGGGCGCATCTTGCCTACTGTTGACGGTATTGTCATCACACCCGGTGGCCTCCACGGATCCGGAACACCAGTCAGCAGCGGTACGAACACCGGAGCAAGGAAAATAGCCGATGTCGAACGACGAGTTCACCTTCCCGCCGACTCCTGGCGCGTCACCCGTACCGGATCCGGGCGGGCCAGGATCACGGCCAAGGGGTCTTGGCAGTGGTCTGCAAAGGCAGGTGGCGGAGGTCATCCGCCATGTGCTGGAGGATCCGGATCCTGAAGGCGAGTGGGCCAGAAGCCAGCTGCGTGAACGCCTCGCCGCCTACCCGGGACACCCTGAGCGGGCGTTGCTGGAACATCTGATCCTGACCAGAAGCCTGACGGGTGCGGCCGAGGACGCGACCGCACCCCGCCCGGGGGAGGGCTCCGCCGAGACGGCGTTCCCGTTCGGCACCCATGACCTTGACCAGGGCTCCTTGGATGCCGGCCGGATACACCGGATTGAAGACGTGTTGGAGAATCGGATGGTGCTGACGGCCCTGCAGCCCATCCGAAGACTGCCCAGCGGAAACGTCCTCGGGTTCGAGGCACTGGCACGATTCGTCAGCACCGACGGCTCCCGCGCTGCCGCCTGGTTCCGGGACGCAGCTGCCCTCGGCCTCGGCATGGACCTGGAAATAGCAGCCCTTGAAAGTGCGATCACTGCCGGGCAGGAGATCCCTTCCCCGCTGTTCATCGCCGCCAACCTCAGCCCGGCCGCCATCACCGATCCCAGGGTCCAATACCTGCTGCTCACATCCGCCCTGCCGCCGGAGAGGATGGTCATCGATTTCACCGGGCATGACAGCGAAGGGCAGCGTGCAGGGGAAGACTGGGAAGCCATTAGCGTCGCCCTGGATCTGCTTCGCCGCAACGGCGCGAGCTTGTCCATGGACTTCTCCAGTGAGGACCGTTCCATCCCGCGCATCCGCGAAATCCGTCCGGACATCATCAAACTTGACCGGGATTTCATCAGTGGGTTGGTTCACGGTCAGGCCGGGGAGGCCGCCGCCGCGGTGCGCGGACTGGCCCGTGAAACAGGAGCGGTGCTGGTCGCCGAAGGAATTGAAACGCAGGCCGAACTCGACGCAGTCATCGAAGCGGGCGTGACAGCCGGACAGGGCTTCCTGCTGGGGCGGCCGTCGGCGAACCCCGCTGACTGGACCTCGTGGGTCGCCCTGACGCATAGCCGCCCCGACGGCTCGTCCCCACTGCGCCCCGGCCTCTAGCGGCTCTAGCAGCCAGCCCTCTGGGGTGCGTTTCATATGCGGGGAGGTCCGTACCGTGGCCGCCATGGCCGCCGCTGTCATCTCCCGGTTCGGTCGCCTTGCTGGCACCGCCCTTGTCATCATCTGGTTGGGACGCCTTGCTGGCACCGCCCTTGTCATCGCCAGGTTCTGCTGTGACGGTGGTGCCGCTGCCGCTGCCGCTGCCCGCTAAAGGTTCGGCCACCGGGCACCAACAGTACGGTGATCGACCGGCTTACGGGCGGCGGATTCAGCTGGAGGAGGCAGACTGGTCAGGGCGAGCCAAATCGGCCTGGATCGCGCGGATAATCGAGGCGAGGATTCCGGACGCGAGAAGTCCTGACCCCAGCGGGCCGGCGGAATTCCCACCCAGCGGTGGCAAGCGCCGAAGCGCGGACCGGGCTTCGGCAGTCATGTGCTCGAGTTGCCAGTGGACCTCGTCGTCGACCGTCTGGGGCCGATCGGGCGCTGCCAGTCCGGCCGCTTTCGCGGCATACGCTGCTGCCCCCAAGGCGTGCGCGCCCATGTGGGCGACGGATGCGGCTTGCGTGGCAGACCGGGCGGCAGCCACCGCAGCAGGGCTATTCACCTCGCGTGCGGCACGGCCCGCAACAAACCGCCGGCGGATCTCTTCGGCGGCACTGCGCTCACCGCGAGCGAAGGCCCGGGCTCGGGCGATGGCGTCGCGGGGGCGGCCATCTGCCGGTGCCTCTGCCTCAAATAAAGCCAGGACTCGCTCAGCGCAGTCTGCGGCCCAAATCGCGACGACGCGGCGCTCGGCCTCGCTTAGCGTCTGCGGAGAAGCCATATCAGTACCGTACACACCGCTCGCAGACCCATCCCCCTAGGCGACGCCAAGCGTGACACGCAGCCCTGCGGAACGACGCTACGGAGCGCTGGGCTCACCCTCGCCTGCAAGAATGGGCGCATGGCTGAGTCGAAAGGTTCTGGGTCCAAGTTCACCCCCGAGGAGCGGGCCGCAATGAAGCAGCGCGCCAAGGAGCTAAAGGAGCGGCAGAGCGCCGCCGAGGCCTTACAGTCGGTTCTCGACAAGATCGCCTCACTTGACGAGCCGGACAAGAAAAACGCTGAGCGCATTCACTCGATCGTCATGGGGGTCGCCCCGTCGCTGGCCCCGAAGCTGTTCTACGGCAGCCCCGCCTATGCCAACGCGGACGGCAAGCCCGTGCTGTTCTACCAGGAGCGCGCGAGGTTCAAGGCTCGCTACGGCAACCTCACGTTCTTCGGGCCGGCACAGCTCGACGATGGCACAATGTGGCCCACGTCATACGCCATCACCGAGCTCTCATCGGCCGACGAGAAGGTCGTCGCGGAGCTGGTACGGAAGGCCACTGGCCAGCTCTGATTCACATCGCCCTGATACCGGGTTGGGGCCGTCTCACGTGGGGTGCCTGCCCGGCAACGAGGAGACCGAGTGAGCGTCCGCAAGCCCGTCCTTCACCGGACAGTCTCTGGACCCTGAGGCCTGGCAATACAGGCCAATTGGGCCGATTCGGGTGTCAGTCTTTCTTCAGTTCCTGGGCGAGCATCACGAGGATTCCGCTGGGGCCGCGGAGGTACGTGAGTTTATAGACGTCCTTATAGGTCGCCACACCGCGTAGCGGATGGCATCCGTGCTTTGCAGCTACCTCGAGGGCCTTATCGATGTCGTCTACCGAGAAGGCCACGCGGTGCATGCCAATGTCGTTGGGCCGAGTCGGGTTCGACTCGATCGCCTCGGGATGGATGTATTCGAAGAGCTCGAGTCGACCATGACCATCTGGGGTCTGGAGCATCGCGATGTTGGCATGGTTTCCATCAAGTCCAACGGCAGTATCGGTCCACTCGCCCTTGACCGTGTCACGGCCGACGAGTGTAAGACCGAGATCGGTGAAAAAGGCGATTGCTGCTTCGATGTCGCGAACAGCGATACCCACATTCTCAAATTTGATGGCCATGCGTTGAAAGCTACCAAAGCGGAGCTATTAGCTCCAGTGGCGAGACGCCACTGTCTGTCCGTTGGCCGATCGGCTAACGGGCGGCCGGGGGTGACATTTGTCGCTGCGATTCACATGACCGCTGTCGGTCATTCCTGTTTTTGGCGGTCGAACCGTGGCGGTTTGACCAAAATCAGCCCATGGTGGGCGGTAAGTGGGCCGCGCGCAGCCTTGCAGCAGCACTCATCACCGACCACAAACGGACTGAAACCGTGCTTGGGAAGTGCCTAAGTGAAGTGTCGCGGGTTCAACGAAGTGGGACGCTTCCATGTCAGCCAGTGACGACGTCTGCCTCCGTGATGCCGTCCGCGTGTCCGGGAGGCCACTCGACCAGCTCGATTTCGTATCCGTCGGGGTCAGTGAGAATCGCCGTAAACGGCGGCCCGTCGGCGTCACCGTGTCGAACCACCGGCCCCGGTTTCAGGCCCGCGATGGTCAACCGGTCCAAGGTTGCCCCTAGATTGTCCACCTGCACCGCAAGGTGCTCGAAGCCGCCGGGGTCCACCGGTCCGGCAGCCGGGCGATGGACCAGTTCCAAAGAGACAGCCGGCTCCTCGGGAAGCTTGAGCAGGGAGAGAGTCGACTCACCATCGAGTTCGACGGTGCTCAGGACCTGGTAGCCGAGGATGGAGTAGAAGGTCAGCGAAGCCTCCCGATCGGAGACCCGGTAGGCGGGAAACAGCGTTTTCAACGGTTGAATCCTCCATGAGATAAGGCTGGGTTGGCGAGGCCGCGGCTGGACTCTATCGAGTGATGTTTCGCAACTATTAGACAAGAAACTAAGAGGTTCCGTCGATAGGTCCGCGCGGGTCCTCAACATGCAGGTGAGTGTTCCGTGTGTCCCACACCTAGCTCCCAGCTCGTATTCCTCGGCCGGGACAGTTGGTGTGCTGCTCGTGTCATTGTCCCCGGCCCGGCTCCTGACCAATAGGCTGGGCTGATGACCTTGGAATGGGAACAGGTGATCGTCCACTCGCTCGATCCGATGACCTTGGGGCAATGGTGGGCCGAGGCGCTCGGCTGGATGGTGGTCCACTCCTCCAATGACGAATTCGAGATCCGCGCCGAGCCGGATCGCCTGCCGGGGTTGGACTTCGTCCGGCTCGATGAGCCCAAGAAGGGCAAGAGCCGACTGCATCTGGACTTCAGGCCGGATGACCAGGACGCCGAGGTGGCTCGTCTCGTGGCTCATGGCGCAAAGCGTGTCGATATCGGCCAGGGTGAGCAATCTTGGGTCGTGTTGGCCGACCCCGAAGGGAACGAGTTCTGTGTCCTCGGCCGACGGCGCCAGTGACGAGCGTCTGGTGCGAATCGCTTTGAGCTGGGGAAGGCTTAACCGCCCACTGATGCTGCTTGACCCGGAGGTGGTCATCTAAGGCTAGGGAGCAGTCCATGTGCGTTATTCGGTAGCCCGCCCTTGACCGCGACCTCCGCGGGAGGTGCCCAAGGCTAGCGGTATGGCTCGGTTTCGGGCAGAGTTTCGGAGCAAGGTCCGGGATCGCCGATGAAGCGTCTCCGAGGGAACAGAGCGGCGGCAATGAAACTGACGACAATGACGCAGATCACCGTTGACGGAGTGGTGCAAGGAAACGGCCACGCGACCGATGATGAGCGCAGAGACGGGTTCGAGCGCGACGGGTGGGCCATGGGGGTCTTCGATGACGAGACCGGGGCGTTTATCACCCAGACGTTCCGGCGCGCCGATGCTTTCTTGTTTGGCCGGCGAACCTATGAGATCTTCGCGGACACGTGGGGCTCGAACGAGCAGATGCGCGCACACCCGATCGGTGTGGCGTTGAACAAGGCACCCAAGTACGTTGCATCGAACACGATAACCGATCCGCACTGGGCGGGCACGACCGTCCTCTCGGGCGACCTTGCGGCGGCCGTCGGCGAATTGAAGGCCCAGCCAGGAGGTGAGCTGCAGGTGCACGGCAGCGGAGCCCTGGTCCGGTGGTTGCTCGAGCACGAGTTAGTCGACGAGCTCACGCTGCTGATTGTCCCGGTGGTCTTGGGTCAGGGCACACGACTGTTCCCCGAAGCGGGCTTGGACGTCGCGCTCGACCTGGTTGATTCGCGAGCCGACACGAAGGGCGTGACGATTCAGGTCTACCGACCGGCCGGGCGCCCGCACTACCACCCTGCGCGCCCAGCCTGAAGGAAGTGGCATGCGCCGATTGGATCGTAGCCCTTGGCGCAGGACACGGGCTCTGCGTTAACGGGCTCCGGCCGCTTCGGCCGGCTTACTTCTTGCCTGCCTTGAGGTCGGCCACCATCTTGATGATCCGGCGTGAGCGCGTGTCTTCCGTTTTTGCATCCGCGATCGGCTCCACGTATCGCCGCTGGCTGCTGTAGTTCAGCGTCGCGTAGAACGCTTTCGCCTCGGGTTCGGCATCCAGGGCGGCGGCGAGGTCTTCGGGAACATTGATGACCCGCGGCTGCGTGTCCAGTTCGACGTCGACCTCAACAGTGTCTCCGGCCGACGTGCCGGTCAGTTCCCGGTTGGCCGCGCTGACCCCCACCATGTTGTGGCCGCCCATCACCGCGATGCTGCTGCGGTAGCTTTGGCCGTTGATGGTCACGACTACCGGCGGCCGCCTGCCTGCATTGAGTGCGTTGACGATGTCCTCAGGAATCTTAATGCCCGCTTTGTTGCCGCTGCCTTGAATGGTGGTGGTGAATTTCATGTTCACAGTATGCCTTCCCTCAAAATCCATGCATCCGTGGCCCGCCTCGGTGGAGGGCACGACGCGTCTGGGAAGGGGTGATTCTGACAGCACCGACCGAAGCCGGGCGGGATTCTGGCAGCGAAGATTCATGTCGCCGACTCTTGGAGTTCAGTTCGTGCCAATAGCCTCGTCCGGGGATTCAGAGACCAACGACGAGGAGAGTTTTCATGCGTTTAATGACAAGATTCGCGATCGCAACGGCCGGGGCCGTCCTGCTGTCGACCACGTTGCTGGCTCCGCCCGCGCTGGCGGCCAACAACGGCAACGACGCAGGTCAGATTAACGGCGACGGGCACCAGGGCAACACCAATGGCTTCAGCTTCGGAGTGATCGGCGACGTGCCCTACGGTGACGCTGAAATCCAGGCGTTCCCGTCCTACATTGAGGACCTCAACGCGCACAAGGAACTGAGCTTTGTCGCACACGCCGGCGACATCAAGAATGGATCTTCCCAGTGCTCTGACCAGTACTTCGAAGCCATCAGGAAGAACTTTGACAGCTTCACCGCACCGCTCGTCTACACCCCGGGCGACAACGAGTGGGCAGACTGCCACCGCTCGAACAACGGAGCCTACAACCCCTTGGAAAGACTAGCCAAGGTTCGGGAACTCTTCTTCCCCAAGGCCGGGTTCACACTCGGTGCACCCATGAAGGTGAAGTCGCAGGCCAAGGAAGGCTTCCCGGAGAACGTCAGCTTCCGCAAGCATGAGGTCGCCTTCACGGCCGTCAACATTCCGGGCAGCAACAACTCGATGCTGCCTTGGACCGGACTCGGCCAAACTCAGCCCACTGCCGCCCAACTGAATGAGGTCCAGCAGCGGACCCGAGCGGATATCGAGGAGTTGAAGGCCACGTTACGGAAGGCGCAGAACCGCGGTGACCGGGCCGTCGTCGTGATGACTCAGGCCGACATGTTCGACCCGACAATCGCGGCTCCGTCCCAGGCTGATTTCGGTGCTTACAGGACCCTGGTGCAGACCTTGATCGAGGAATCGAACTCGTTCAGCGGTCCCGTCTATCTGATCAACGGCGACAGCCACGTTTACAACCAGGACCACCCCCTCGCGGCTGGCTCTGCGTGGCTATCCTTCTACGGTCAGGCCACAGCGGCGAAGAACCTGACGCGAGTCACTGTGGATGGCTCCAACAATGCAAAGGACTGGCTCAAAGTCACCGTCAATCCGGAGGGTTCAGAGAGCGTCATGTCGTTCGACCGGATCCCGTTCACGCACCCGGCTTCGTAGCGGGTCCGTGAGTGGTTGAGCGGCCACTGCCACGAGGGACTGGAGAAGGTATCCCCGCCGTGGTCGATGATGGTTTTGGTGATCGGTAGTCGAGGATCACGTTCGCGAGCGGTCAGGTGTGGCGGGCTCCACCGGCGTGCTGAAGCGACCTCGCCAGGCCTTCGAGAACCAGGTCAAGCCCGAAGTTAAACTCCGCACCGTAGTCGTAGCCGGGTTTCATGATGTGCTCAATCGAGAACTCGGCGAGGTGCGGGTAGTCCTCGGCGGAATACCGATCCATCATCTGCTCGGCGACTTCGGTGACGGTCTCGGGGCCGTTGATGGGCAGTGTGGCTTCGGAGAGGGCGAACCCATACACGTAAGCGTCCATCAAGGCAAAGGCGTGTGCGGTCATCTCCACCGAGAAGCCCGCCTCACGCAGGGTGCCGATGACGGCGTCGTGGTGCTTCAGCGTCGCCGGGCCGGGGCTTGTTCGCGTCTCCACGAGACCGATCGCCCAGGGGTGACGCCGCATCGCTTCACGGGCGGAGGCGGCCCGCCGTCGCATCTCGGATTGCCAATCGCCGCCGACTGTGGGCAGTTCGATCTCGCTGAAGACGATGTCCACGATGCCGTCGAGGACCTCGTCCTTGTTGGCAACGTGGTGGTAGATCGACATTGGCTTGGCCTCGAGCGCGTTGGCCAGCGAGCGCATCGTCAAGGATCCAATGCCGCCGGCATCGGCGATCGCGACGGCGGCGCGCAGCACCAGCGCCCGGCTGAGCCGGGGGCGGCTCTCGTTCGTTCGTGCAGGCATCCAGACTCCAGAGTTTCGTTCGGGCCATAGACCGTTCGTACTAAGTACGATACATTAAACGTACTTAGTACGGCAAACTGACTGGAAGGTACCGACATGACGAATCCCAGAAGCGCGAAGTCCGCGGACAACACGGCAACCGCCGACACGATGCAGGCCATCGTTCAGGACGGATACGGCCCCGTCGACGTCTTCCGACGCGGCAGGATCGCGCGGCCCGAGATCGCTGAGAACGAAGTGCTGGTCCGCGTGCACGCGGCAGGCATGGACCGCGGGACGTGGCACATGATGACGGGCCGCCCCTACCTCATGCGCGTCATGGGGTTCGGATTCCGTGCGCCGAAGAATCCGGTGCCCGGGTTCGACGTCGCCGGCACGGTCGCCGCCGTCGGATCCGCGGTGTCCCGGTTCGCCGTGGGGGATGAGGTGTACGGGATGGCCCGGGGCTCGTTCGCCGAGTACGCCGCGGCGCGGGAGGACAAGCTCGGCCACAAGCCGGCGAACCTGTCATTCGAGCAGGCGGCGGTGGTTCCGATCTCGGCCGGTACCGCCCTCCAGGCCCTGCATGACGCCGGGCGGGCGGAGCGTGGGCAGAAGGTGCTGATCCTGGGCGCCTCGGGCGGCGTCGGTTCCTACGCCGTGCAGCTGGCCAAGGCCCTCGGAGCGGAGGTCACCGGCGTAAGCAGCACCGCGAAGACCGATCTGGTGCGTTCCCTCGGGGCCGACCATGTCTTGGACTACACGCAGGATGACTTCGCCGACGGAACGCGTCATTACGACCTGATCCTGGACATCGGAGGGAACCCGCCGCTTTCACGGCTGCGGCGCGCCCTCACGCCCACCGGAACGGCCGTCATCGTCGGAGGTGAGGAAGGCGGCAGGTGGACGGGCGGCTTCGGCCGGAGCCTGCGGGCACCATTGGTGTCCCTGTTCGTACATCAACGCCTGACCATGCTCGCTTCCAAGGAACGCGCCAGCGACCTCGAACGGCTCACCCCTCTCATCGAGACCCGCCAGGTGACGCCGAGCATCGACAGGACGTACACGCTCGATGAGGTTCCGGATGCCATGCGCCATCTCGAAGCCGGAGACGTGCGCGGCAAAATCGCCATCACCATTCTCACCGAAGAAGGAAAATCATGAGCACGCGAACCCGGCACCCGTCTTCAACCGGCGCGGCGAAGTCGTGGCCGGCCTGAGCATCGTGACGCTGGAGCACAGAATCGATGCGGAAGAGCGCGAACTAATCATCGAGTCACTGCGCGCGTCGGCGTCGAAGATCTGCGACACGCTGGTGCTTTCCGAGGGCTGAATGACCGACGAGAGGAAATCCGGCCTCGCATGGCGCCCGAGGCGGTAGCAGCTGCTGTCACGCTGACCGAGTCGACTGATTTGGAGGGCGTCAGCGCCAGAACTCAGTGAGCTGCTCGGCAAGGGCTCTGCCTTGGGTGTAACCAGCCCGAGCAGCGGGCGGACGCAGTGCCAGATCCATCGCATTGGCGCCGAACATGTGCTCGGGCCTGTTGACTGAACTTCGGGGAGACTGAACCCAGGCTTTCCGGAGAGGTGGTCATCGTGGACGAAATGCGGCCGAAGCTGCTCGAGGGGTCAGATCGCCGGATGATCTGGTTGACGAGCTGATCGGTGCATTACGGACAAGCCGGGACCGGGCGCTCGTGAGCCTGTACCTGTCCTCGGGTGCCCGGGCGAGCGAGCTTCTCGGTGTCCGGCGTGACCAGGTGGACTGGGCCAGGCAGCGCGTCTGGGTGGTTTCAAAAGGGTCCCGGACCCTGGAACCGGTGCCCGCCTCTCCGGAGTCCTTGCAACATTTGGCGGCATATTTCCATGAGCACAGCACCCCTGGACCGGGCGAGCCGATCTGGCGGGCCCTGCATGGGAAGCCGCGACCGTTGAATGACCACGTGGCGCGCAGGGTCCTTCAGCCCGCGAACACGGCGCTGGGAACGGACTGGTCGCTGCATGATCTGCGGCACACAACAATCGACCGGGTGGTGACCGACCCGAATCTGACATTGCACCGTATCTGCGGCCGCGGATTGACGAGGTCTTGCAAAAGGTACAGGAGCACTTTGCCGCACAGCGGCCGGAGCCGACGCTGACGCCCGGCTATGACGCGGACGACTTCACGGTCGTGTCCGGTGGTTAAAGGACTCACGCATCCGGAACAGCGGCGCCTCGAGCCGGCATCGGCCGGAGAACGCAGATCCGCAGCGTCATCACGCCTGCCCCGGCAACCCTGCCCCGGCAACCCTGCCAGCGGTCCCGCCGCGCCCGCAAGGAGACCTGGATACAGCGACTCTCGAGACGATCAGCGGTCTGGTCGATAAGAACTGGCCGCGGTCCCAACCGAGGTGCTCGCTGCGCCGCGCGGGTTTGAGGAGGCTGCTTGGCTACCTCGAGGGGCACCCGGGCCGGTCATGGCAGCAACGATGGGTGGCATCGGGTCTGAACGACGGGGACCGCCGGATCCGGGAACTGACTACAGGGGATCTTCGTCTGGACGGGGAGCTGGGCCATTCGCTCCTGCTGCCGTGCTGCCGTGCGGCCTGCGAGTGATCCGGCCGCCTTTGGCGGCGTTCCGGGTCAACAGCTTCGTGCGCTATCACGAACTTTTCGAGGTTGCGCAGAACGATCCGGATCTGGAGCGGTTTCTGGCGTTGGTCGACGGGCACGAAGCCTCGGGGCATTTCAAGCGGTTCGCCCGCTTCGATGTTGCCGCCGCGCTGACGACCCAGGGCATCGCTTTCGCCGATCTGAGCGCGGAAGCGCTGCTTCATTATGCGATTGCCACCCGCGAGGGCGGCTGGGGGCGCCGGCTACGAGTCCTACGTCGGTCACCTCGCCTGGCAGGTGATGGCCGAGTCCGGTCACTTCCCCGCGCACGTTCCTGCCACGTTGCGCGGAGCGAAGCGTGCCCCGGCGATGACGCCTGCAGAGCTTGTTGACCGGCACAACGTCACCGACCCGGACATTCACGCACTGTTCGTGGCTTACCTGACGCGCCGCAGCCATGACATTGACTATTCGACTCTGCGGGATATCGCAGCGGACCTGTGCGGAAAGTTCTGGACCGGGGTCCGGAAGGTCAACCCCGCGCAGGCGGATCTCGCCCTCGCGCCGGAAGATTATGAGAGCTGGAGGGCCGTCCTGGAGATCCGCGGCGACGGGCAGCCGCGTCTGAGCACGGACGCAGTTCTGACGACAATCCGGGCCTTCTACGTCGATATCCAGGGCTGGGCAGCCCAGGAACCCGAACGCTGGGCCCGATGGGTTTCCCTGCCCCATTGGCAGGAGGGAAACCAGGTCACAGGCGAAAACGAAACGCCGAGGCAAGGAACGCATGGATGGCCGAATACGCCTGCTTCAACCGCTCCTTCCTGTTTTCGTGGCCGCTGTGACCGCCCGCCGGGACCACCTGCATGACCTCCTGAACGCAGCGACCGATGCCGAACCCTACCAGGCACTGACGATCGGAGCGAAGAACTATCGAAGGCTGTTCACCGTCGGTGACGCCCGGCATGCACAGCGTCCCGGCCATGCCAACATTCGGGTGCGGGTGCTCGATGAGTCGACCGGACAGAAACTTAACGTCACGTTCACCGAGGACGGCCCGTTCTGGCAGTGGGCAACCGTTGAGGCCTTGCGGCACACCGGGCTGCGTTGTGAGGAACTTCTGGAGCTACCCCGATTGAGCATCCGCCAGCATGCCCGGCCCAACGGGGAAGTTGTGGCCCTGTTGGTGGTCGCCCCGTCCAAGACCGACCGTGAACGCGTAATCCCGATGACCGCCGAGCTGTTCCATGTGGTCGCGACCATTATCCGCCGCCTCACCCGGAACCGGCGGGGCGCCTCTGGCGACCCGCTGTGACCCGTACGAACGGATCACGAGTGAGCCGCAGCCGTTTCTGTTCCAGCGCACAATCCGGCAACGCACCGAGGTCATCAATCCCGGGACGCTGCGCGCAGAACTCGGCAAACTCAGCGATGTCCCGGCCGTAGAGCACCCGGCGCTGGCCGGATGCCGGCTACCCCACACGACTTCCGCCGCCTGTTCGCCACCGACCTCGTCAACCACGGCCTGCAGATCCACATCGGCAGCCGCCCTCCCTGGACACGTGGACGTGCAGACCACCCACGGCTACGTTACCGTCTTCCAGGAACACGTCATCCGCCACTACCAGACCCACCTCGCCGGCCCCCGGGCGGCCAGGGCCGCACGGGAATACCGGACCCCGACCAAAACTGAATGGGCCGAATTCGAAGAGCACTTCGATAAGCGCAAAGTCGAGCTCGGCAACTGTGGGCGACCCTACGCCACCCCCTGTGAACACGAACACTCCTGCATCCGATGCCCCCTGCTCCAGGTGGACCCTGGTATGATCGGCCGCCTCGACGAGATCAACACCAACCTCATCGCCCAACGCGAGCTCGCCCACACAAAAGGCTGGCTCGATGAGCTCAAGGGCATCGACCTGACCCTCCGATTCCTCCACGACAAGCGCGCAGATGCACAACGGCTGGCCCGACTGATTTGGGCATCCCGGTCATCCGTCCTTGAAGGGGTTCCACTCGTTCATCCCTGGGCGCGGTGGTCGCTGTTTCGCATCCGTGCAGCCACGATGAGCCCGGAGAGGGCAGTCAGGCCGGCGACGACGGCGACGGCTGCCGCGATGCCGTAGGCGTCGGCGATGAGGCCGGAGAGCAGGGCGCCGACGGCGAACCCGCCGTCTCGCCACAGCCGGTAGATACCAACGGATCGGGCCCGCCATTCGGGGTGGGCGACGTCGCCGATCGCTGCTAGCAGTGTGGGGTAGACCATGGCGGTGCCGGTACCGAGCAGGACGACGGCTGCCAGCCAGGTTCCGAAGTCATTCCCGAGGGCGACCATGCCCAGCGCCAAGGCCTGGACGAGCATGCCTCCGATGATCAGCGGTTTGCGGCCGATCCGGTCCGAGAGGGGACCGGTGATCAGTTGCCCGGCGCCCCACACGGCCGGGTACACGGCGGCGAGGACACCGATGCGTTCGATGCCGAGCCCTGCGGCGGCGAACAGGACAGGAAACAGTCCCCACGCCAGGCCGTCGTTGAGGTTGTTCACCATCCCGGCCTGGCTGACGGAGGACAGGGACTTGTCCCGGAAGCTCGTCAGGGTAAACACCTCACGGTTGCTCAGCCCGGCCTGGGTTCCTGCGTGGGCCGGGACATGCCGGGCGGCTTCGGCTTTGGCGTGGTGGTGTGTCTCGCGGACGGTCAGGACCGAGAGTCCGAGGCCGACGGCGATGAAGGCCGCGCCGAGCAGGAAAGGCCCGGGACGCAGTCCGTAGGTGGAGGCGATGTAGCCGGTGGCCAGGGCGGTGCCTGCGACGCCGAGGTAACCGGCTGCTTCGTTCAGGCCCATTGCCAGGCCGCGGCGTCCGGGGCCGACGAGGTCCATTTTCATCATCACGGTGGTGGACCAGGTCAGGCCCTGGCTGATGCCCAGCACCACGTTGGCCGCGACGATCCACCCCCAGGAATCCGCGAAGATCAGCAGCAGCGGGACCGGGAGGGCGATGAGCCAACCGGCCACGAGGACCGGTTTGCGGCCGTGCCGGTCCGAGAGGGTTCCGGCGAAGTAGTTGGTGGCGGCTTTCGCCACCCCGAACGCCAGAATGTAGGTCAGGGATGAGGTGTACTGGTCGAGGTGGAAGACTTTTTCGGCGAGCAGCGGCAGCACGGTGCGCTCCTGGCCGAGGGTCCCGCCGACGAGGGCGTTGACGGCAACGAGGAGCATGAACTGGGCCAGGTTCTGCCGCAGGCCCAGTGTGATGGCATCCCTTTGTCCGGGACGCGGTGGGGAAGACGTGCTGCCGGATCTCACGGATACGCTCCAGGTGTCAGTACGAGGCGGCGGAGGGCACAGCTTGGCGGCGGCCGGGTTTCGGGCCGCCGCCAAGGCTTTCATCCAGGGCTGATGCTGCTTGTGTTTAGTTGCTGGACACGGCTTCGCGTGCCTGCTGCCAGGCCGTCCAGGCGGCGTAGCTGCCGTCGAGTTCGACGACGTCGTATCCGGCGCGGCGCAGCGCGCTGGCGGCTACGGAGTTCCGGACCCCGGACTGGCAGTAGGTCACGATGGTGCCTTCTGTGGGCAGTTCGTCCAGGTGCCATATGACGCGGCCTCCGCTGAGCTGGTGGGATCCGGGGATGTGCCCGGCGGTGTGCTCGGTGCGGTTGCGGACGTCCAGCACCATGGCCGCATCGAAGCAGGCCAGGTCCGCTGGCTGGATCAGCTTGGGCGTGAACGGGGGGAGTCCCTCGATGCTGGTGACGTAGCCGGCGACGTTGTCGATTCCGACGCGGACCAAATGGTCCCACATCTCCTGCGCCTGTTCTTGGTCAGCGGCCAGGAGCACCAGCGGGTTCTTGTCGGTTTCGGGGTTCACGATCCAGGCGCCGTAGCTGGCCACCGACTTGCCGGCCGGAACGTTCAGGGAACCGGCGACGGTGCCTTCGTGAACTTCCGCATTGGGGCGGGTGTCGATGAAGGTGACGTTGTCCTCGGCGAGGTTCTTGGCGACGCCGGCGGGATCCAGCTCGGCCAGCGAGGTGCGTTCGCCCATGACGGCCGGGCCTTCACGGTTTTCGCGCTTCATCCGCCCAAAGTACGCATGCGCGTCGGGCTGGCCGTCGAGGAGTTCGTCGATGAAGCCCTGCTCATCGTTCGCGGCGAGGTAGGGACCCCACCAGGCGTAGAGGCGCTCATAACCAACCGTCGATGACGGGATGGCACCAAGGGCCTTGCCGCAGGCGCTGCCGGCCCCGTGGGCCGGGTGGACCTGGACGTAGTCCGGCAGGGTCAGGAACTTATCCCGCAGGCTGGCGAACAACTGCTTCGCTCCGACGAAGCGGGTGTCGAAGCCGCCGGCGGCTTCGTCGAGCAGGTCGGGGCGTCCCAGGTCCCCGGAGAAGACGAAGTCGCCGGAGAGCAGGTAGCCGGGCTGGTCGCTGAATGCGCCGTCGGTGACCAGGAAGGACAGGTGCTCCGGGGTGTGTCCCGGGGTGTGGACGGCCTGGATGCTGATGTTGCCGACGGTGATCTTGTCACCGTCGTAAAGGCGTTCGCCGTCGAATTCGTACTGCCAGTCCGGCCCGCCTTCACCGGAGACGAAGATTTTCGCGCCGGTGGCGGCAGCGAGTTCGCGGGTGCCGGAGAGGTAGTCGGCGTGGATGTGGGTTTCGGTGACGGCCACGATCTTCATGCCGTTCTTCTCGGCCAAGTCCTGGTAAACGGCGATGTCGCGGCGGCCGTCGACAACGACGGCCGTGCCATTGGCCTGGCAGCCGATCAGGTAGCTGGCCTGGGCAAGGTCCTCGTCGTAAATACGCTCGATAAGCATCTGGTGTTCTCCTTCGTGAGGGGAAGTTAGGTGTTTGTTCTTTACTCATTCTAATACCCCGGGGGGTATGCGGCAATGAGGGATGTGCCATTCTGTTGGGGCTGCGGGTGTTATGGGTGTTGCGGTGCGGCGTGGGCCCGGAGTTCGTTCATGTCCAGGTTCTTCACGGCCTGGATGACTTCTTCGAGTCCTGTGGCGTTGAGTGCTCCGGGCTGTGAGAAGACCAGCGTTTTGTCCTTGAACGCCATGAGGGTGGGAATGGAGGTGATGCTGGCCGCCGCGGCGAGGGCCTGTTCGGCTTCAGTGTCGACCTTGGTGAACGTGATGTCCGGGTGCCGTTCGGCGGCGGCGCCGTAGGTGGGGGCGAACATGCGGCAAGGGCCACACCAGGCTGCCCAGAAATCAACGAAGACGATGTCGTTGTCCTCCAGGGTTTCAGCGAAGTTCTGTTCCGTGATGTCGATGGTTGCCATGAATCCTTCATGTCCTTCCGGTGCTGGGTAAAGCCAATATGTGGTCCTGCCCTTTGTCGCGTGGTCAGGTGGTGGGGAGCCCTGCGCGGGTCCAGGCGATCATGCCGCCGGCCATGGTGTCCGCGGCAAAGCCGGCCCCGTTCAGTGCCTCGGCGACGCGGGCGGAGCGATTGCCGCTGCGGCAGACCGCGATCACGGGCACTGTGGGGTCCAGCTCGGACAGTCGTGCCTGCAGCTGCCCCATGGGGATATGCAACGCTCCCGGGATCATGCCTTCGGCAACTTCAAAGTCCTCGCGGACATCCAGGATCCGGGCCGTGGAACGGCGCTGGTCGGCTTCGTTGACAGTGATTTCAGCCATGGGCTTCTCCTTCGAACGGGTTCGGCTGTTGTTCTTAGCGGACGGGTTGGCCGGCCTGGCGCTAGGCGCCCATGCCGCCGCGCAGGGAATACGCCTCATAGCCCTTTTCAGCGAGCATCCGGGCGGCGGAAGCGGACCGGACCCCCGACTGGCACATGGCTATCACGGGTCCGGTCTTCTGGATGCCGGTCGTGCTGCTGTGGAGCCTGTCCATGGGGACATGCTTGGCCTGCGGGGCCCGTCCGGAGCGCCATTCCTGGACGGTGCGAACGTCGATCAGGGCGGCACCGGAGGCCAAGAGTTCCTTCGCCTCAGCGACGGATACCTTCTTGTAGGGCTTGCTGAAGGCCTTCTTTAGGGAGCTGATGAGTCCCATGACGTTCTCCTTTGTTTCGGCAGGGTGGGTTTTTCAGGCGGTAACGGTGCCCGCAGTGACCCAGGCTGCGACGGCAAAGATGAGCACCGCGAATGAGATGCGGATGTGCTTGTCGTTGAGGTGGCGGGCGAGCCGGGCAGCGAAGAGGGATCCGAGGATCGCCGGGACCGCGAAGGACAGGACGCTGGGCCACTCGATGGTAAATCCGGTGGCGTGGGCACCGAAGCCTGCGGCCGAATTGATCACGATGATGGCCAGGGATGACCCGACGGCTTGTTTCATCCGCAATCCCAGAAACAGTGTGAGGGCCGGGGTGATCAGGAAACCCCCGCCTACACCCAGCAGTCCCGTGAGGAACCCGACGAGGACACCTACCCCCACGGCCTTGGGGGCACAGGAGCGGAAGGAGCGGTTGGGCCCGGTGCTGCACGAACCCTCCGTTTCCGTGGTCCGCATGAGCATCCGGATCCCCGCAATCACCATGATCACGGCGAAGGCGAGCATCAGGATGTTTGGATCCAGCAGCCGGCCTACTGCAGTCCCGCCCCACGCGGCGGGGATTCCCGCGGTACCAATAATCAGGACCACGGGCCAGTTGATGCCTTCGCGCAGCCGAGGGATCAGCGCCGCCAGGGAGGAGATGCCCACCACCAGCAGGGAGGTTGGGATGGCCTCAGCAGGGGTCATGCCCACGCCGTAGACCAGGGCAGGGACGGCGATGATCGACCCCCCGCCGCCGACTACACCGAGAACGATCCCGACGAAGAGCCCCAGTGACAGGGCCGCAATCATGCTGCCGGTGTCTGCCTGGCGTCGGCCACCGGCAGCTGCAGGATGGCGCTTTCGCGAGTGGGTTCCTTGGCGGCCCTGTTCCATGGCATCGCCGAGATGGCCTGGCCCATGGCGCAGGTGTTGGTGGCCGCGGAGAAGGTCAGACCTGCCCCGATGACGCCGGCAAGCGTCCGGATCTTAGGGGAGACGAACTTCCCGCCGGCCAGGCCAAGAACGACCAGGGACCCTGCGGCGAGGCGGACCTGGCGCTCCAGGTCCCAACGGTCTTTGCCCTTGACGACGTCGCCGCCGGCGGTAGCGAATCCGGGGACGCCGCCGGTCAGAACGTAGGCCGTATCGATGCCGGAACCGGCGAGGCGCTGACGTGCCTGCTCGGCGCGGGCTCCGGACTGGCAGACGAGGACGACGCGGCTGCCCAGGCGGGCGGCCAGTTCGTCGGTGTGTTCGGACAGCAGCGGCAGCGGAACGTTGTAGGAGCCGCGGATGTGCATGGACTCGAACTCAGCGGCGGAGCGCACGTCGATGACCGCAAGGTCCTGATGCTCGGCGATCCAGCTGCGCAAGGTCTCCGGCGCCAGGGCGGTAATGGCGGTGGAGGGGGAAGGGGAAGTCATGGGGGCCTCTCAAGAGGAGTCGTTGGTGGATACCCCACCGAGTATTGCAGATACCCAAGGGGGTATGCAAAACACCCTAGGGGGTATATAGTGGATGGCAAGACGACCACGCCTTTGGAGACTTCATGCAACTCGATCCGACCGAACTGACCCCTGTGGTCAACCGCCTCAAGCGCGCCCAGGGACAGCTCGCTGCTGTCACCCGCATGCTGGAGGAGGGGAAGGACTGTAAGGACATCGTCATGCAGCTGGCTGCCGTCTCAAAGGCCCTGGACAGGGCCGGCTTCGCGATCATCGCCAGCGGCCTGGAGCAGTGCATCGTCCGCGAAGACACCACGATGGACAAAAAAGAACTGGAAAAGCTCTATCTCTCCCTCGCCTAAAAAGCAGGGACCCCAGAACCCCCGTGCCGGGGCGATTTCCCCCCAAGCTCCCCCGGCACGGCCCCGACCTGAACCCGGACATATCTGGCACGACGTATGAGGAGCAGGCTCATGAGCTATACCCACACCGTTACCGTCCCGCTGTCCTGGGAAGACGCTGTCCAGCGCACCCGCGAGGCGCTTGGTGAACAAGGCTTTGGCATACTCACGGAAATCGATGTCCGCGCCACTTTTGAGTCGAAACTCGGCACCGAGGCCGCCGACGCCGTCGGCGACTATGTAATCCTTGGCGCCTGCAACCCCACCCTGGCGAGCCGCGCCCTCGCAGCCGAACCGGAACTCGGCGCACTGCTTCCATGCAATGTCGTTATCCGACGAGGCAAGGACGCGCGCGAAACCACCGTCGAAGCCATAGACCCACAAACCATGGTCCAGCTCAGTGACAGTCCAGTCGTCCGGGAGGTCGCCGACGATGCTGATGCCCGACTCCGCAAAGCTCTCGCCGGGCTCGGCAATTCAAAAGACATCTCCAACTGACCAAAGTGTGGGCACTTGCAAAGTGCAGAGAAGAGTTGCTGTCCGGAAAGATCGGTTCGACGCTGCTGCCACGTGCGCGTTGCTCGTCGACCTGTGCTGCAATATGCATGCCCCATGCACCGGGATTACACGAGCATGCTTTCAGATATCTGGGAGTGGCTCGGGCCCACGAAGACGGTCTTGTCCAGCTCCGCAACGGAGGCCTTGCCGACGAAGCCCATGGCCCCCTTCAGTTCCTCATGGAGAATGCCGAATGCGTGGTCAACTGCGGGTTCTCCGCCGGTGGCAAGGGCGTAGGCGAACGGGCGGCCGGCAAGCACTGCCCGAGCTCCCAGTGCCACTGCCTTCACGATGTCGTGGCCGCGCCGCACTCCGCCGTCAAGATAGATTTCCGCCCGGCCGCCGACGGCCTCCACGATTGAAGGCAGGACGGCGATGGTGGCAGGCTGGGAATCGAACTGCCGGCCGCCGTGGTTGGAGATAAAGATTCCGTCCGCCCCTTCGTCCGCAGCCCGCGCAGCATCCTCGGGATCCATGATTCCCTTGATTACGAGGTTTCCCGACCATTCCGAGCGGAGCTTAGCGAAGTCGTCCCAAGTGGCTGCGGGATTCTTGTGGGACGCCATCCAGCTGTTCATTTCATCCATCCGGAGCGGACGGCCGTTTACCTGGTAGTTTCCGTAAGTCATCTGCCGGCCAGTGAGCCAGCGGTACAGCCACCCCGGGCGGGTTGCCGCGTTGAAGTAGTCTGCAACCGGAGGGCGTGGCGGCATGGACAACCCGTGATGGAGATCGCGTTCGCGTTTGCTTGAAGACCCGACGTCGCCGGCGACCACCAGCGTATCCACGCCAACTGCCCGTGCCCGCTTGATGTAGCTGGCGGTTTCTGCGGGATCTTTCCAGAAAGCAACCTGGGCCCACAGGTTGTTTGGAGCCACCTTGGCAACTTCTTCAAGCGAGCATCCTGCCCAGGCGCTGTGAATGAAAATCGATCCCGCCCTGACCGCCGCCCGGGCAACGGCAGGATCAGAACCCGGGTGGAATATTGTCAGCATTCCCATCGGCGCCACCATGAGCGGCATCGCCAGGGAGTGTCCGAGCACTGTGGTGGATGTGTTCATCCCCGTGACGTCCACCATGGAACGCTGGCGAAGCATCAGGGCGTCGAACCGCTCCTCGTTGGCCCGCATGGTGGTTTCGTCCAGCGCGCCACCCTCCAGGTAGTCAGAAATCATCCTCGGAAGGTGCTTCCGGGACGCTCTGCGGTAGTCGTCGATGCTGACAATCCATTTTTTTCTCAAGATTCCTGCTCCCAATGTGAAGGTCTAAAGTACTTTCGCCAGAAACTGCTTGGTCCGCTCGTGCCGGGGGTCTCGCAGGACGATGCGCGGATCGCCCTGCTCGACGATGCGGCCGTCGTCCATGAAAATCAGGTGGTCGCTGACTTCTCGGGCAAACCCGATTTCGTGGGTTACCACGATCATCGTCATCCCGGCATCGGCCAGGCCCCGCATGACGTCGAGCACCTCGCCCACCAGTTCCGGATCCAGGGCGGACGTCGGCTCGTCAAAGAGCATCAACCGCGGCTCCATTGCCAGAGCCCGAGCGATCGCTACGCGTTGCTGCTGCCCGCCGGACAGGGAACCCGGATATGCGTTCGCCTTGGCTGCCAGTCCAACCCGCTCCAGGAGGGCCCGGGCCCGCTCCTGGACGACCTTGCGCTTTTCCTTTTTCACCCTGATGGGTGCCTCACAGACGTTTTCGAGCACAGTCATGTGGGGAAAGAGGTTGAACCCTTGGAAAACCATGCCGATGTTCTCGCGGGACCTCGCGGCCTCGGCGTTGCTCTGCGCGTGCACCCGACCCTTCTTGATCTTCACCCCAACCGGCTGTCCCTCAAAGAGGATGTAGCCGCCGTCGAGCGTCTCTAACTGGTTGATACAGCGCAGGAACGTGGACTTGCCGGAGCCGGACGGTCCGATGATGCAGGTGACATCGCCTCTATTGATCGTCAGGTCGATCCCTTTAAGGACGTTGAGGTCGCCGAACTGCTTGGCAACGCCTCTGGCCTCGACCACTGTGTCGTTCACGATTGGACCTCCTGCGCGGCGGTGGTGCGGGACCACAATGCTCTGGCTTTGCGGCGACGGCGGGACATGCGTCCCGGTGTTGCCGTTCCTCTGTTGAAATGCCGTTCGATGTAGAACTGGCCCAGGCTCAGAATGCTGGTGACCAGCAGGTACCAAAGGCTTGCAGCAATGAGGAGCGGGATGGTTTTGAAATTCGCGCTGTAGACGAGCTGTGCGGAGTACAGCAGTTCCGGAAAGGCCAGCACGCTGACCAGGGACGTCGTCTTGAGCATCGAAATAGTCTGGTTGCCTGTGGGCGGAATGATGATCTTCATTGCCTGGGGCAGGACGATCCGCCAGAGTATGGTGACCCGCCTCATCCCGAGCGCCTTGGCGGCCTCCGTTTGGCCGCGGTGGACGCTCAAGAGGCCTGCCCGAACGATCTCGGACATGTAGGCCCCCTCATTGAGGCCGAGACCCAGGATCGCGGCGAGGAACGGGGTGATTATCACGTTGGCGTCAACTGAGAAGAACTCGGGTCCAAACGGAACCCCGACAGCGAGCCGCGGATAGATGGCGGCGATGAAACCCCAGAAAAGGAGTTGGACGAACACCGGCACACCACGGAAGATCCAGACCAGGAAAGCTGCGACCCCGGCAATGATGAAGTTCGGGGCGAGCCTGGCAAGTGCCAGCAAGACCCCGACAATAATACCGACAGCCATTGAGATGACTGTCAACTGAAGAGTGCGCAGCAGGCCGGTAAACAGTCGCTCGGAGGTGAACCAGCCGAAGACGACTCCCCATTCAAAGCGGGGATTGGTAACCAGCGAGTAGCCCACCAAAAAAATCACAAACAGGACAATTGCAGCAGTCAACCACAGCAGCCCGTGGTGCTGATGTGGACGTCCCAGAAGAAGTTGACGGTCTATGCCGTCGTCACTGTCAAGGGCGCTTGCGCCTGACGCCGTGGCTGTGTCGCTCATGGCCGTCCTACTGAGCCTTGTTGAACGCGAAGTCCGAAATGGCACCGGTGCCTACACCCCACTTGTCGAGAATCTCCTTGTACTTGCCGCTCTTGGCAAGGGACTTCATACCGAGTTGCACCGCCTTCTCCAGGCCGGCTCCCTTCTTGAACCCGATGCTGACGGGCGACACGTCCCTCTCACCAAGCAACTCAATCTGGCCGCCCTGCTTGATGGCGTATCCGAGAGTAGGGCCGTCAACGTACACGGCATCGATGCGGCCGGCAGTGAGCGCAAGGTTGGGTGCCTGCATATCGGGGTAGGTCATGGCTTGGATGGCTTCCTTGCCCGCGGCTGTGCATGCTTCGGAGAGCGCCGGAAGCCTCTTGAGGTCCTGGAATGATCCCTTCAGCACGCCCACGCGCTTGCCGCACAAAGTGTCCACGGTGAGGTGCTGGGGATTTCCCGGGGCGACACCGATCCCGCTTCCGGACTGATAGTAATCGACGAAATCGAGCACCTTCATCCGTTCGGCAGAGGGCGACATCTGCGAAATGGCCATGTCGAACTTACCGGCGGCGATGCCGGGAATGATTCCGTCGAACGGTCCACTGACGACCGTGGTCTTGAGTCCAAGTGTCTGCCCCAAAGCGGCCGCGACTTCGGGGTCCACACCGACGGTGGTGGTCCCGTCTCCGGCCATGAAGTGAAGCGGCGGCGAACTCTGACTCATGGTCACCGTGAGCGTTCCCTTGTCGCGGGTGGCCTGAGGAAGTGCTGCTGCAGCGGCGGCGTCGGTTTCAACCGCCGCGGTGGAGCCCGAAGTTTTTGCTGCTTCTGGAGCAGTTTCGCTGACCGTTGAAGGGTTGGAGCACCCCGTGAGTAGTGCGCCTGCCAGGGAGACTGCAGCGAGGGACAAAAACGTAGTTCGGAGCTGATTCATCTGCACACCTTTTTAGAGTCGAGTTCATGCCGAGGCGGGAAGGACTAAACCACGAGGCCAAGCGGCCGATCTTGCCGCAGCAACAACGCCGTCTGTGTTCCAGATCACCTTGGCGCTTGATATCCTGTACCGTACATCATGCATGATCGCGAGGCAACGGGTCGCAGTCGCGTAGCCTTCAGGCAAAGACGGGCTCCGTTAGCGCCCTTCAATTGAAACCAGAACGATTCGTAGAGGATGTCCACATGAACGCCATGTCGTACGAGGAAGAAGAGGGGCTAATTGCCGCACGGCCGATGTTGGTGGATCAGGTATTCGAGGCCGTCTTGTCCTTGCTGCTAGACGACAAGATCCCCACCGGTTCGCCGCTGAGCATCGACGGCTTGGCCAAGCGTTTCAAGGTGTCCTCCACCCCCGTACGGGAAGCCCTGGCACGGCTCGAGGCAACGGGAATGGTCAGGCGCGAGGCGCTCCGGGGTTACAAGGTTGCGCCGGAACCGACGGCGGCCGATGTGGACGCGCTCCTGACCGCCCGGGGCATACTTGAGCCGGAAATCACCCGGATCGCCTGTACCAACGTGACAGATGCTTTGGTAGCCGAACTCGAGGAGTTCAATCGGGACCTCGACGCTTCTCGTCTTGGCGGAGACACCTTCCCCGGCTACCGCGCGTACTGGAAGGCGGATGAGAGCTTCCACCGTCGCATCGCGGAAGCTACCGACAATGAGTTCCTGTTGAGGGCCTACGGTTCAATCGAAGGCCACATTCAGCGGTTCAGGCTCATGGTGCACAACGACATGAGCGGCGAACACACGGTTCGGGAACACCAAGCCGTTATCGACGCCTTTCAGGCACGCGACGCTGGCGCCGCTATGGCTGCGATGAACGATCACATCGAAGGCATCAGATCGCGCTCGTCAAGCCTCACCAAATTCGCCCAGCAAAGCTAGGCAACCAGCTTCACCGACTCTGACGTTGCTGATCACACTCGAAGGCTTGGCCCGCACTCCCGGGCGCGCGGGTCCGTGCCGGTCGTCCGGGTCAGTCGGCGAGGATGAGGTAGAGAGCGCGGCGGGTTTCATCCATTTTTTCTATGGCTGCCTGGCGCTGCTCTTCGGTTGCCGCCACGCGGAACTGCTGGATGACTCCCATGAGCTTTCCCACGCTGTGGTGAAACGCAGTCCCGGAGCCGTGCGGGTCGGTGTTCCAGGCGTTGGCGAGCTCTTCGGCGTGTTCGGCAACGTAGGCGCGGCCGTCCTCCGTGAGGGTGAATTCCGTGCGGCGGCCCTCGCCCACGGGGGCAATGAGCTCCTCGTCAACGAGCTGCTGGAGCGTGGGGTAAACAGATCCCGGACTGGGGCGCCACGTGCCGGAGGTCTTTTCTGCGATGGTCTTGATCAGCCCGTATCCGTTGGAGGGCGCTTCGGCCAGCAGCGAAAGAATCGCAGCGCGGACATCGCCCCGGTTGGCGCGGCGCGAACCGCCCGGTCCGAAACCCCGCGGCCCGAAGCCGCCGGGACCAAAACCACCGGGGCCGAAACCACCGGGACCGAATCCGCCGCCGTGTCCGTGGGGTCCGCGGCGGCCCCTTCCGCGTTCGAAGCGGCCCTTGCCTGGCCCGTCCTGAGTGAAACTGTTTTCTGTGAATCTGTTGTCGTCGTGGATGCCTTTCATGGCAGCACGTCCTTTCAATCCGAATCAACACGCCGATAATCGGCGATACTTAACGATATATCGGTAAGTATCGGCCGTCAATGATCAGAATGCCTCCTGGATACCACTGTTCCGGTTCCGGCTTCAGCTCCGGGCCGCCGGCCGAGGACCGGCCGGCCGTGGCGTTAGGCGGCCCCGCTGCCCCTTGCGGCTGCGCGTTGGCGGACCTTCCGAAGGGTGAGGTCCAGTGAGACGATTCCACTATGAGCGAGAAATTAAGCGGCACTTCGGCGGACCATGGCCCGCACCAGCACGCCCATGCCGCACCGACGACGCAGCAAATGCGTACCGTGGGCCAACGCCGCCGCGACGCAGAAGAGAAGCTGGAACACCATCTCCAGGAAGCCCGCCACAAGGATGATCCGCACCACGACGACGACGGCGACCACGATCACGCCAACGACGCCCGACACGACGGCGACGCCGGACAGGAAGCCGCCGGGGCCGTCGATAGCCGGGACGTAGCCGCCATCCAGAACGACGACCGTCTCACCGCAGCCGACCGCGTGGACCTGATCGCCAACCAGGCACTCAGCGAAGGTCAAGACGCCGAACAAAGCCAGGAACCCGACGGCACAACCTGACCATCGATGTCACCTGAAACCCCAGGGCGCAGGACGACGGCGGCAAAGGGACCTTCCTGCCCGGTGCAGGAGGTCGCCGGACCCGGCATTGACGAGGGGGGAGTGCATTGCCGGGTCCGGCGGACTGATCGGTTGGAGGACACCTAACGACCAGATACCCAGATCGTGGCGGCCCGACCTTCAGGAAAGCCTGCGGGACCCTATGAAATCTCAGACCCCCTCCCCACATGCCACCCCCTCCACGGTCGGTTACAGGAACAAGGCCCCCCATCGGGGGCCTCACCACCCCTGACAACCCCTGCAGGCACCGGGTGTTCACCATGGTGCCGGGACAGGATGCGGGCATGAGACAAGGAGCGTGGTCACTATGGTGAAGCGGGAAATGCCGGCAACGTCGCCGGGGATCTGCACGGGCCCCGGGAGGCATTCGGCGCCGGGTCGAGGCATCCGGTGACTGCCGTGGAGCCGTATCCGGCGGCCGAGGACTACAGGGAAGAACGGGGGCCGCGCACTCCGCCGGTACCCGGCGGGCCTCGTCCCGTCTGGCCAGCCCCCGTGCTGCGGCGCCAGGTCCTGAGCATCATCATTGACGTCATCAACGGACCGGACACCGAGCCGCAGGTGCGGCAAGGCCTGCACCAGCATCTGGACGACAACCCCGGACGCCCCGAACAGGCGCTGCTGGCCCACCTCCGTGATTGGCAGGCGCGGGAGAGCCGGTCATTGGAGTGACGCCGGGAGGAACGACGCCGGGCGGCGGCACCGGCCGCCTCGCAGGGGCGTACGCTGAGACACAGGCCGGCGGCGGTCGGTCCACTGGATTCCCCCAATGCCGGATGGACGCCCAGCCCGTCGCCGGTCCCAGTACCCACCGGCCGGGCGGCCGTAACCGCCCCGGGCACGCGGGGACCCCGCACCGCGGGTACCGGCGCGCCCCCGTGTCAGCTCGCAGACCGGACGCTTACGTTCCCAATCACCAACGTGCCCAACCGCGCTGCTGCGACGATGTCCACAGAGGAATCGCTGATGAGAAGGTTGTCCCCGCCGATGACCAGGACGCTGCCGTTCCCTGCCGCCTGAAGCCACCCGGCATCATCCGGGCTCTCTGGGTCAAGCTGCTCGCGGTACATTGTTTCGCCGCCGACATCCAGGGCGATCAGGCCCCCGCGCGACACACTGAAGCTGCAGGCCTGCCCGGTTTGGCGGGCCTGGTCCAGAATGTCTGAGTAGTCACCGCTCATCGCCAGCTGGAAGCCGTGGGAAAGCAGAATCGCGACCAACGCGGAGGTCAGCTCGCCGCCGTTTTCCCGGAAGCTCACCACGGGGACCACGGTGTATGCCAGCACCGGAACGATTCGTGAAGCTCCCGAATCCGTCCCGTGCGTGAGCATCACCCGAGCTGCCAGAGGCGCCAGCCCTTCCGGCCTGTAGGGGGACTCATGGACCGTCACTGCCGGTTCTCCGCAGTGACGGTGGCAGACCCAGTCGCTGAATGTCCGGTATTCGGTCCCGTCTGGGGCCTTGCTTTCGGTGATATCCACTATCAGCGAGAGAGGCTCACCGGCCCGCAGCGGCCGTCGGCACTCGGCACACCTCGTAGCGACGGCGGCCGCGGTAGCCACGTAGCGCGTCGTGTCCCTGCCCTTATAGGGCTCCAAACGTCCATCCCAGGCAACATTGAGTGTGACCGGCATAACATCAATTCTACCCGCCGGTAACCGTGGGGGGCGGGCTTTGCGCACCGGTTCTGCTAGAGGACGACGGCGAGGGGTTGCGGACGCCGGTCCCGAGACTTGACCGCGGGGCCGGCGCCGCCGTCGGCTTAGCCCGGCTGTTTGGGCCGCCACACGCCAAAGCGGTTGCCCTGCGGGTCAAGGAGGTGCGCGAACTCGATGGCGCCGTTGTCAACGAACGGGACGGCGACGCTCGCACCGAGCGACTCGGCTTGGGCGATCGCGGCTTTCACATCGTCCACCTGCACGTAGAAGATCGCCCAGGCGTTTCCGCCCAGCGAGGTGGTGTCCCACAGACCGCCCTTGTCGCCGTCGACCGTCCGGTATCCGGCCGGCGAGAGCTCACCGAAGGTCCAGTCGAACAGTGAGCCGTAAAAGCTCCGTGCGGCATCCGGGTCGCCCGAGCCGATCTCGAAGTAGTTCACTATGGCGGACATCGCCTTCTCCTTTCCGTACTCAACACAAGCGCTTGGGTGGCCGCCCTCCGGCACCCTCGGCAGCGTCCCCCGAATCGCTAGGGCAGGATCTTGTAGAGATCGACGACGGTCTCTTCCGGCGGCGACGTGAATCCGCCCTCGATGCCCTGCTGCATCCGGGGAAGGAGGATGCCGTCGCGGAATTTCTCCCAACTCTCCTTCGACTCATGGACGGCCATGATCGTCCAACCACCCGCAGAACGGCCTGCAGCATGATAGATCTGACCGTCGGGCAGGCGCCCTTCGCCTGGGTGGACAGCGGCAATCGAGGCCTCGTACTGGTCCTTGGTGCCTCCTGCAAAGAAGTGCACGATTCCGTAAGGCGCGGCGTCCATTTCTGCTCCTTGAATAGTCTGGTTTGTGTTGGACATGCCAAGCAATAGACCCCGCCATGCGGGTTGTCAATGGTGCCCGGTCCGGTGGTGCCCATTCACCGCCAGGGGACCGACCGAACAGGCGGGCGGGACGAGTGCGGCATCAATCTTGGCTAACTCTTGGATTTGTCCTGCACCTATCCTTTCCATCGGATTCCTACTGTTGAAACATGAAAACAAAAGCAGCCCTCGCACTAACCCTCACCGGCATCCTCCTCTCCGGATCCGCCGCTCTCGCCGCCAACGCCCAGACCCTCGGCAGCTCCAACACGGGTACCAGCGACGACGCCAAGAACGTCCTCATCACGGACGATTCGGCCACCAGAACCGCCACTCCTGCCACCGCCAAAGTCGTGGCCAAGGCAGCGCCAAAGGCGGCAACCAAGGCCAGCGACGACAAGAAAGCCGACGACAAGAAAGCATCAGCAGCCAAGAAAGCCGCCCGTCCCGCCGAAGCAGGCGATGACAACGGCGGGACCCGGACCACGCCTGAACCCGGAGACGATAACGGTGGGCTGGCCACCGCTCAAACATCCACCGGCAGCGGCTCCGCCGTCACGGCAGAACCGGGCGATGACAAGGGCGGACTGAGGACAACGCCGGAGCCGGGTGATGACAACGGCGGACTGCGGTCAGCCCAGACGTCCCGGGCGGCCCAGGCTGGCGATGACAAGGGCGGAGCCAGCAAGGCGACAGAACCCGGAGATGACAGCGGCGGCCATGGCGGCCACGGCAGCGACGACTGAACCCTGACCCGACTCATCCAGCAACTTCCTGGAACGCAAAGGGTGGCCCTCCCAATAAAGGAGGACCGCCTTTTGGTTCGCCAAAGTCCTGCGCAGCATCGAAGCGGAACCAGTCTTGGACAAGTCTTGGATTTCCCCTGCACCTATCTTTTCCAAAGCCGTCCTACAGTTGGATCATGAAGAGCAGGGCAGCACTCGCACTTTCAATTACCGGCATCCTCGTCACCGGCTCCGCCGCCCTGGCCGCGAACACCTACACGCTCAACAGCTCGCAGACGTCGACCCTCGGCAACGCCGGCAACGTCCTGCTGCCGGACACTTCGGTCACGGCGAGCCCCGCTCCGGGCCGGGCGCCGACCAGCACGGTGGCCAGCCCCAAGGCAACACCGCAGGCGACGAGCAAAGCGGGCAGCAAACCGGGCAGCGGCAAGAAGGTGGACGACAGCAAAACGGCGCCGTCCAAGAAGCCTTCCCCCGCTCCTGCTCCGGGGAGCAACCAGGGCGGTCCCGTCACGGCGCAACCGGGTGCGGGCAGTGGCGGAACCATCGCCACCCAACCGCCGTCGGGCGGTGGCCAGATCGTCATCCCGCCAGGTGACGACAAGGGCGGTCTCCGCGGCGGAGGCAGCGGCGGCCACGGCAGCGACGACTAAACCAGGCTCGTAACGCTCAGCCGACGCGATACTGTCGCGAGACAGCCCCGCATCCACTCACTTGGGTGCGCCTCCGGGCCTGCGCTTACGGTCCAGCACGAGGGCGACAGCGATGCCGAACATCCAGACGTCCTTTGCCAGCGGTGTCCCTTTCTGAGTGGGGCGGACGCCGTCTGCCTCGGTCATGCCGGGGGTCTTCCGATACATGGCCAGCATGGACCCGGAGAAGATCCCGAGACCCACTCCGACCAGGCGGCTGGGAAGGAAAGGTGCCAGCAGTGCCGCGCCCAGTGTCATTTCCGAATAGCTGAGCAGCTTGCCGAACGTTTCGGGCTTGATCCGGCTGACAGGCGGAATGACCCTCGCCGCCATAGCCTGAAGCCCGGCTGCGCTGTCCTTATCCAGGTTCCGCTTGCCGTAGCCGGCATTCAGGATGAACGCCCCGGTGGTCACGCGCAGAGGGATATGACTCATTGTTCTCATGTTCGGTCCCTTCATAAGGCCCCTGCAACCGAGCCTAGTTTCACTGCCCCCACCCCGCCAGCCCCACAGCTGGCAAGAGGCAGACGGCCACGCTAATGAAGAGCCTTACCCGCCCCAGACCGAGGACGAGCCGGAGTGCCCGGTGATGATGCTCTGGTAGATGAGGAACAGCCCAGCCAGCACGCCTACGGCCAGGAGGGCAATCCTGACGGGACGGGATTCCTGAAGGCCTGCCAGCGCGGGAACCCGTCGGGCCAGCGGCGCGTACGTGGCTGCGAGCATCAGCGCCACCACCACCAGGAAAACCACCGAGGTGTATTTGAAGATGTCACCCTGCCGGGCGTGCGCCTGGATCGCGTCGGTGGCGCCCCGGATCGCCTGCAGCTGTTCCCCGGCCTGGGCGGTGATCAGGGCCAGGGGAGCGAGCATGAGGGTCAGGACTCCGAGCGGCCACGCCAGATAGTTGCGGGTCCGGGCGGCAAGGCCGTAGACCACGGCGCCGAGCCCGGCGAGCGGCCCGAAGACCACCACGGCGTGGACAAGAAGAATGTGGGCCGGAAGGCCGGCAATCATGAACACAGGTTGCTCCTTGCAGGACGGTTACCGCATGTCAGGACGGGTACTGCGTGCTGTCACGCTAGCACTACCCACAGGCCAAGGACGCCAAGAACCACGCGTGCTCAGTCGAGGGGTGCTACGAAGGTGCGGAAGTCCGTGCGGTCGGTGTGGATGTGCCAGAGGGTATCGGCGAGGGCCGCGGGTTCGTGTGCTGGGTCGCCGCCGCCGATGCCGAGCGGGATGATCAGCTGGCCGACGTGGATTCCCTCCGGGGCGAGGGCGTCGTGGAGCAGCTGGGCGTAGGCGCTCTCGCCGGCGAAGGCGATGGAGGTGCCCGTAACAGTCCCACTGGGCCTGACCGCGCTGGCTCCGTTAACGAAAAGAACCGTGCCACGGCCCAGTGCCCGCATGCCGGGAATGACCTGATTTGCGGCGGTCACGGGGCCGTAAATGGAGAATTCCACCGGGCCCACGAGGTCTGCTGCAGCGGTTTCGAGGACCGGGCGCATGAAGTCCTTCGCGGGGACGGGGCTGTACTGCAGCACTTCAATCGGCCCGAGGCTCGTGGCTGCCTGTTCGAGGGCGGTTTCCAGGGAAACGGTGTCCCGGACGTCCGCGGTGAAACCCTGGGCAGTGATTCCCTCGTTGCTCAGCGCCGCGGTGAGCTCGTCCAGGCGGGTGCGGTTGCGGGCGATAAGGGCGACCGCGTGACCTTCGCGTCCGAAGCGACGGGCGACTGCGAGGCCCAGGCCAGTGCCGGCGCCGATGATTGCGATGGTCGTCATGAGAGGGTGGCTCCTTCAGATTGTGGGTGCCGGGGAGATGTCCCCGGTTGTGAGGCGCTCGGACGGGCCAGGATGAGGAGTCCGAACAGGGAGAGCAGTGCACCGGCGATCATGAGCACCGCCATGGGGACGGCGGTGCTGGAACCGCCGAGGCCGGCGATCGGTGCGACGATGCCGGCAGTGGTCCATTGCACGAGGCCGAGAACTGCTGAACTGGTACCCGGGTGCTCGGGTACTTCCGCGGAAGCGAGGGCGCCCCCGTTGGTGTTGATGAGACCCTGCGCGACCATGAGGGCGAAGAAGCTGCCCATGGCCACCAAGAGGGGAGTGGCCCACCACAGGGCTCCGGCCAGCATGGCCACACCGGCGACCAGGGCGATGACCTGTCCGGTGAGGATGACCCGGCGGGTGGGCACGCGGCCGGCCATTCGCGCCGAGACGAGGGCGGCGATGGTCATGCCGCCTGCGTTGGCGGCGAAGACGATTGAGTACGCCACCGGTGACAGACCGTTCATGTTTTGCAGGATGAACGCGGACGTGGCGACGTAAGCGAAGAGTGCGATGAACGCAGAGGATGCCACCACGACGTAGCCAACGAACCGGCGGTTTGACAGCACGGTGCGTGCGGCGTGCCCGAATTCACGCAGCCCGCCCGCGTGCCGTTTGGCGGGCGGCAGCGACTCGGGAACCACGAACAGGGCGCACAGCATCATGAGGATGCCCAGAGCGGCGAGTACCCAGAACGTCATCCGCCAGCCGGTCAGCTGCAGGATGACCGCCCCGAGCAGGGGGCTGATGATCGGGGCCACGCCGCCAATGCCCATGACGAGGTTGAGTACCCGGACCAGCTGCGAACCGTGGGCGAGGTCGACGATGACGGCACGGCCGATAACCATCGCCCACCCACCCCCGAAAC